>NZ_JCAFSM010000005.1:0-311647 GCF_059369255.1 Stenotrophomonas sp. YJH_SMC_110
CGATGGTAGTGCCGGCCGCTGGCCGGCAACCTCATTGAAACCGGACACCCAGAGCAGCCGGCCAGCGGCCGGCTCTACCGGGGCCTATCGATGGTAGTGCCGGCCGCTGGCCGGCAACCTCATTGAAACCGGACACCCAGGGCAGCCAGCCAGCGGCCGGCTCTACCGGGGCCTATCGATGGTAGTGCCGGCCGCTGGCCGGCAACCTCATTGAACCCGGCCACCCAGAGCAGCCGGCCAGCGGCCGGCTCTACCGGGGCCTATCGACGGTAGTGCCGGCCGCTGGCCGGCAACCTCATTGAAGCCGGGCACCCAAGGCAGCCGGCCAGCGGCCGGCTCTACCCGATCGTCACCGCAGCGGCCGATCCTCGCCACCATCCCCGGTTTCCACCGGTGCCGGACCGGCATTGCTGCGGCGCTGTTCTTCGTACGTGCGGAACGCCTGGTGGATGTGCTTGCGCAGCTCGTCGTCGTTCCATGGCTTGGTCAGGAAGCGATAGATCGCGCCGCGGTTGATCGCATCGGTCACCGTGTTCAGATCGGTGTAGCCCGACAGCACCAGGCGGATCGTATCCGGGTACAGCATCTTCACCCGGCCCAGGAACTCGGTGCCGCTCATATCGCTCATGCGCTGGTCGGACAGGATCACCTGCACGTCGTTGATCGCCAGCAGATCAAAGGCGTCACGCACGTTGCCAGCGGCCAGGATGCGGTAGCCGTCGCGGCGGAACAGGCGCACCAGCGAGCGCAGCACGTTCTCCTCGTCATCCAGCAGCAGCAACGTGCGGTCCGGGCGCGTTTCGGCGAAGGCTTCCGGGCGCAGGTAGCGGCGGCGCAGGGTCATGCCGGCGGCATCGGCCGACATCGGCTCGCCGAACAGGTAGCCCTGGAACACATCGCAGTCGTTGCGGCGCAGGAAGCCCAGCTGGGCCTGCGATTCCACGCCGTTGGCAATCACGGTCATGCCCAGCTGGTGGCCCATGGCAATGATCGCGCGGGCAATGGCTGCTTCGCGATTGCCAGCCGGTGCGCTCTTGATGAAGCTGCGGTCGATCTTCAGCTTGTCCACCGGGTAGCGCACCAGCGCGCTGAGGCTGGAATCACCGGTGCCGAAGTTGTCCAGGCTCAGGCTGATGCCTTCGTTGCGCAGGTTGGCCAGCGTTTCATGGACGAAATTGACGTTGTTGGTCAGCGCGCTCTCGTTGATCTCCAGCGTCAGCATGTGCGCCGGCACGCCCGCGGCCTGCAGCAGGGACATCACCTCGGCGAAGAAGTTCGGCCGCAGCAGCTGCAGGGTGGACACGTTCACCGCGATGGTGAAGTCATCAAAGCCCTGGTCGCGCCACAACCGCGCCTGCTTCAATGCGCCTTCCAGCACCCAGGTGCCGATCTGCACGATGATGCCCAGGCGCTCGGCGGTGCGCATGAAGCGCTCCGGCACCAGCATGCCCAGGGTCGGCGACTGCCAGCGCAGCAGCGCTTCCATGCCGACCACGTGGCCGTCGCGGGCGCTCACCAGCGGCTGGTAACGCAGCTTCAGCTCGCCATTGGGAATGGCATCGACGATCTGGCGCGCGATGATGCTCTCGCTGTGCGCGCTCGGCGGGGTATCCACGGCATGGATGCGCACGGCATTGCCGCCTTCGCGGGCGGCCTGGTACAGCGCATCTTCGGCATGGTCGAGCAGGCGCGAGGCGCTGCTGGCATGTTCCGGGCACAGGCTCACGCCCAGCTTGCCGGTCATGAACAGCGTGTATGGAAGCACCGACAGCGGCAGTTCCATCTGCTGGCGGATCTCTTCAGCGAAGTCCTCCGGCAGCGGCAGGTCCGCGGTGCGGGGCACCGCGATCAGGAACTCGTCGCTGCCATGCCGCCACAGCTTGCCACGCCCGCGCAGGTAGGACTGCAGGCGCTGCGCCACCAGTACCAGCGCCTGATCGCCCACTTCGGCACTCATGTTCTCGTTGACCGATGCGAAGTGGTCGATGTCCACGTGCATCAGCATCAGCGCAATGCCGCCGGAGGCCGCCTCGGCAACCATCGCCTGCAGCTCGGGGTTGCCGGCGCCAAGGCGGTCGGGGGCATCATCGATGCTGACCGGGGGCAGGTTGGGATTCCACATAGGCTCAGTATTCCGGTGAATCGACGGCGGCCATGCTGGTCGCCTGGTAGGGGAGGTGGACGTCGATCAGGGTGCCCTCGCCATGCGCGGATTCGATCCGCACGTGGCCACCGACGCTCTGCGCGCGCTCGCGCATCACGATCAGGCCGAGGCCGCGCGGGCCGTCCGGATCGAAGCCTTCACCATCATCGCGGATCTGCAGGTGCAGGCCACGCTGGCTGACGTCGCGCAGCTGCAGCAGGACCTGGCTGGCGCGCGCATGGCGCAGCGCATTGGTCAGGCTTTCCTGTGCGATGCGGAAGCAGGCTTGTTCGATGCTGTTGTCGGGGCGGTGCGGCAGCGGCTCGATCTCGGCCAGCAGCTCCACCGGCGAAGAGCGGAACAGCACCCGCGCCTGCCAGCTCAGCGCCGCCTCCAGGCCCAGTGCATCCAGCTGCGGCGGGCGCAGCAGGGTGGAGATGTCGCGCAGCTTGGCCACGGTGGTGTCGGCCAGGCTGACGATCTGCGCCAGGTCCTCGCCACGACGCTTCGGATCGTCCTCATCCTGCGCCGCATGCGCCGACAGCTTGATCGCGGTAATGGCCTGGCCGATGTCATCGTGCAGGTCGCGCGAGATCGCGCGACGCTCGTCCTCCTGCAGCGAGAACAGCCGCCCGGCCATCGCCTGCAGCTCGCGATTGCTGGTTTCCAGCGCCCTGCGGGTGCGTTCGGAATCGCTCAGGTCGCGTACGATCAGCAGCTTGCAGTCACGACCGCCGTAGCGCACTTCGCCCACCGCCAGGCCGGCATGGAAGCTGCGGCCGTCCGCACGCTGCATGGCCACCACGCTGCTGTGGCCCGGCCCCAGGTGGGGCTGGCCGGCGCGCAGCTGGCTGCGCACCCGTGGCAGGTCGGCGGCAGCGACCAGTGCCGACAGCGGCTCGCCCAGCAGGGTGTGGCTGCCGTAGCCGAACAGGCCGGCGGCCCAGGCGTTGGCGTACAGCACGTGCTCGTCGGAGAGGATCACCACGCCGTCGGGCAGTACCCGCACCAGCTCGCGGAACTGTTCCTCGCGCTCGCGCAGCAGGCGCCGCGACTGCTCGCGCTCGGTCACGTCCTGCAGCGTCCCCAGCACGCGGCTGCGGCCGGCTTCGTCGATACCGCTGGCCGCCCGCAGGTGCACCATCAATGCACGGCCGTCCATCGACAGCAGCGGCAGCAGCACGTCCACCTGTACCGGCTCGCCGGAGCACAGTTCGGCCAGCAGCTGTTCGGTCTGGGTGGCGGTGGCCGGGTCGGCCGGCACCAGCAGCTCATCGAAGCGGTGCCAGCGCCGGGCCTCGGGCGGGCGGCGGCCGAGCAGGCGATAGACCTGGTTGGAATAGCGGCCCAGCCCGGTGGACGGGTCCAGTTCCCAGGCGCCGATGCGGGCCAGCTCATGGGCTTCCTCCACCCGGGCCAATGCCTGGTCGCGGCGCAGCTGGGCCAGATCCTCGGCGGTGCGGTCGATGGCGATCAGCAGGCGGGCGTTGTGGCCGTCGTAGCTGATGGCGTTGGAGCGCAGCTCCATCTGCCGCAGCGCGCCATCGCGCAGCTGCAGCTGAGCGCGCAGGATGCACAGCTCCTCGGGCGCCTCGCGGATCGCCTCCAGCTTGGTCTGCAGGGCCTGGTCCTGGCCCGGCGGCCACAAGGCGTCGATGGTCTGTTCCAGCAGCTCGTCGCGGTCCCAGCCGAAGGCGCTGCAGGCGGCGGGGTTGGCATCGAGGATCGCCAGCGTGTCCAGGTCGTAGACGAGGATCGGCCCGGGGTTGCCCTCGAACATCTGCCGCAGGCGCAGCTCGGAGGCCTGCTGGCGCGCATGGGTATGCAGCACGTGTTCGGCCAGCGGGCGCAGCAGCAGATAGAGCAGGCCCGCGCTGGCCAGCGCGAAGAACGAGCCCTTCAGGCCCTGCCACAGGGCCGCCTGCTGCGGATCGGGCACCAGCGCCTGCACCACGCTGTCGGTGGAGATCATCCAGGCCAGCGCCATCACCAGGTAGCTCAGCACCACCCGGCGCCGGTCACGGCTCAGCGCCTGCGCCATCCGCGGGTCGGGAACTGGGGCGTTGCCGGTCGGTTCTGCGGGCATGGACGGGGCGGGTGACAGGGGCGCCGGTCATCTTACCCCGCAGCGTGCCGTGACCACTCAATTATCCGCCGCAGGCGCCGTTAACCACTGCGTGCCCCGCTGACGGGCGTGTCATCCGGAGCAAGATCGCGTGGACCAAGGGATCATCGCCAGCCTGCTGCAGCACCCGCTTGCGTCGGCGCTGGTCATCGTCGACCGTGCCGGGCGCCCGCTGGCGGCCAATCCGGCCGCGCGCGAGCATGGCCTGCCGGCCACCGTGGCGACCTATGCGCCGATGCTGGAAGATCTGCGCCTGATGGCCGCCGATGGTGGCATCGTTGCCTGCACGCTGCCGGGCGGCCCGCGGGGGCACTACGACGGTCACCTGCGTGCGGTGCACGACGGTGCCGGCAACCTGCTGGCGTTCACCCTGAGCATTCCCGAGCCGGTGCCGGTCGATGCGGGCGGGCGCTGGGAGCTGGCACTGGACAGCGCCGGCCACAGCCTGTGGGACTGGGACATCCCCAGTGACCGGGTGGCGCGCACGCCGGCGCTGGGCGACGAGACCGCCACTGAATTGCTGTCTCGCGTGCACGGCGAGGACATCGCCCAGGTGCGCGCCGCGCTCGACGAGCACCTGCGCGGGCACAGCGAGCAGTACAGCGCACAGTTCCGTTTCCGCCAGGCCGATGGCCAGTGGCGTTGGGTGCTCGATCGCGGCCGCGTGGTCGCTCGCACCGCCGATGGCCAGCCCCTGCGCATGGTTGGCACGCATACCGATATCGAGCAGCAGAAGCAGCTCGAATCGCTGCTGCAGGAACAGCAGCTGCACCTGAGCGAGGCCCAGCGCATCGCCAGCATGGGCAGCTGGTCGTTTGATCCCAACAGCGGGCATTTCTGGTGGTCGCCGGAACTGCGTTCGCTTCTGGCACTGGAGCAGGGCGCCGTTCCGGGCCAGCGGCGGTGGCTGAAGCAGCTGCATCCACGCTCCCGCGGCGCGCTGCGCGCGGCATGGCGGCGGTTGTGGCGCGATGGCCGCGCTGCCAACCTCGAGCTGGAGCTGACCCGCGGCCATGAGCCTTCGCAGCACCTGCGGCTATGGATGCAGCCGCTGCTGGACATGGACGGGCAACCCAAGCGCCTGCTCGGCCAGGTACAGAACATCACCGAACAGCACCAGACCGATGCGTTGATCCGCTGGCGCACCGAACTGCTGAACCGGGTCTCCGCGCTGGGCCGCATCGGCGGCTGCGAGATCGAAGTGCAGACCCGCAGCATGCAATGGACCGAGGAGTGCTACCGCATCCATGGCCTGCGCAAGGAACCGATCACCCTCGACCAGGCGCTGGCGCTGTACACGGAGGACTCGCGCAACGCGTTCGAGGCGGCGCTCGCCCGTATCGCCAACGGCGGCCTGCCCGAGCAGCTGGACCTGTGCTTCTACCGCCAGTCCGGCCTGCGCGTCTGGGTGCAGGTGCTGATCGAACTGGACCGCCGTGACGGCCTGCCGCCGCGGTTCGTTGTCCTGTTCCGTGACATCACCCGCGAGCGCGAAGCCAACGAGCGCATCGAACTGCTGGCCCACTACGACCTGCTGACCGGCCTGCCCAATCGCGTACTGCTCGGCGAACAGACCGCCGAAGCCATCGAGGAAGCACGCGACCGCGGTACCTCGCTGGCCATGCTGTTCATCGACCTGGACGGCTTCAAGACCATCAACGACAGCTTCGGCCACGCCACCGGCGATGCGCTGCTGAAGGCCGCAGCCACCCGCCTGCACCAGAACCTGCGCAACAACGACCTGTTCGGCCGCTTCAGTGGCGATGAGTTCATCGTGGTGCTGCGCGACCTGGCCGAGCCGGAAGATGCCGGTCATGTCGCCCGCAAGCTGATTGCCTCGCTGGCTGAGCCGCTGCGCCGTGGCGAGACCACGTTGAAAGTCGGCGCCAGCGTCGGCATCGCGATGCTGGGCGATGCGCAGACCGATTTCGACTCACTGCTGCGCGCGGCCGACGCCGCGATGTATGCGGCCAAGGAAGCCGGGCGCAACACCTACCAGTACTACAGCCAGGACGCCCTGGCCCGCATCCAGCGCCGGCTGGACGTCGAGCATGCCCTGCATGGGGCGATCGAGCGCGACGAGTTCAGCCTGGCCTACCAGCCGCTGCTGCACGCCCACCGCGGCGAGCCACCGGCGATCGAGGCACTGTTGCGCTGGCACCGCCCCGGCATCGGCTACTGCAGCCCGGCCGAGTTCATTCCCATTGCCGAAAAGTGCGGCGAGATCGTGCGCATCGGCGACTGGGTGCTGAACGAGGCCTGCCGCCAGGCGACCGCCTGGGACCGTGCCGGACTGCACTTTGATCGCATCGCGGTCAACGTGTCGGCGGTGCAGCTGCGTGATCGCGGCTTCGCCGAGCGCGTGATCGAGATCTGCCATGCCCATGGCTGGCCGCCGCAACGGCTGGAACTGGAGCTGACCGAGTCGGCGCTGATCCGTGATACCGACATCCTGCGCCATTGCTTCGACGTGCTGGAACGGCACGGCGTGCCGCTGGCGGTGGATGACTTCGGCACTGGCTTCTCCAACCTCAATTACCTCAACCGCTTCCCGGTGGGGCGCCTGAAGATCGACCGCAGTTTCGTGCAGGGCATGCTGCATGATTCGGGCACGGCCGAAGTCACCCAGGCCATCGTCCACCTGGGCCACGCGCTGGGCATGAAGGTGGTGGCCGAAGGCGTGGAAACCCACCAGGAAGAAGACATGCTGCGCCGCCAGGGCTGCGACGAGATCCAGGGCTACCTGTACTCGCGCCCGCTCAGCCCGCGTGATCTGGCGCAGTGGCTGCGCCAGCAGCGCCCGGCGCCAATGCGCACCGACGCCAGCGGCGAAGCGGTGCTGGTGCGCTGAGGGTCTGCGCTGGCGGATGCCGGCGCGGTGTGGCCTGACTCTGGTGCGCCCAGCTCTGGTGGGTGCCGACCGTTGGCCGGCACGGATGCCCTGGCGCTCGCGATCATCCACGCATGGCGTGGAACTACCTGGGAAACTCCGCCTTCAACTGCATGCGCAGGGCCTCGACGATGGCCGCATAGCGCCGCTTCTGGACCAGGTAGCTGGCCAGGAACAGCGGCAGCACCAGCAGCATCGGTGCCACCATCGGGCGCATCGCCACCAGTGGCAACAGCAGCAGTGACAGGATTGCCACGAACCAGCTGCACAGGCCGATCACCCGCACCTCGTGCCGTCGCGCGTTGAGAACGATGCGTCCACGCATCACCGGGAAGTAGCGCAGGCCGAAGCTCGGTGCGAAGCTCTCGCGGAACGCCATGCTGCCATCGGGCAGCGCATGGAAGGCCAGTTGCAGCCATCTGTCCTGCGGCAGGTCACGTTCCAGGCTGCCCAGCGAGAGCCGGGCCTGCATGGCCGGTGACGCCGCAATGCGTTCGTTGAACAGGGTGATGCCCCAGCTGAAATAGCCGGCCACCCAGGCCATCAGAAGGACGGCTTCGATCAGGAGCACTGCGATCAGGGCGATGGCCATCGGTCTTCCATGAACGGGACCGGTGGATCATGCCATGCGGGACGGCCGATCCACGCAGGACGTGGATCTACTTCAGGGCTTCGCCATCCAGGCCCAGGTCCCATGCCAGGCCCAGCAGTTCATCGTCGGCTCGGGAGGGGGTGGGGCGCGCATCGGCCAGCTGCTGCAGTTCGAGCAGTTCCTCGCGGGCCACGTCTTCCAGCCGCTGCAGCTGCTCACGCACGCTCGCATTGCGCGGGCGCTCGGTGTCGGTGAGGGCGGGCAGGGCGCGGATCAGGGTCATGGTGCGCGTACAGGATGCATCCAATGGCAGGTTACAGGCAAAGGCCCCGGACGAACCGGGGCCTTGCGGGCTGCCTGCGAGGGCAGCGGACATCAGGATCAGAACAGCTCGACGGTGCCGGCGCCCATGCTCTGCTGGGCGACGGGCTTGTGCGGCGGGCGTTCCCATTCGCTGCGCAGCTCGCGCAGGCGGTTGCCGGTGCGCTGCAGCGCGGTGGCGATCTCTTCGTCGAACACGCCGCCATTGCGGTGCAGCAGTTCCTGCAGGGCCACCGCTTCGCGGTTGATCGCGGTCAGGCGGTCCAGGTGGGTGTGCACGCCGCCCAGCGCCTGGGTGGCGATGTCTTCGAACTGCAGGGCACGCACGGCTTCGGCCACGCTGCCATCGATCGCACGGGCGCACTCGGACACTTCGCGCATGCCGTCGCCCAGCGAGGCGTTGATCTGCGCGACGTTGTCGAGCATCGCTGCTGCTTCCTGGCGGGCTTCGCGGGAGCGGTCCATGTCGCGCGAGGCCATGTGCGAAACCGTCTCGCGCACCTTGGCGATGGCGTCCTTGGAGCTGTGCGCCAGCTTGCGGATCTGCTCGTTGAAGGTGGTCGAGCGCTCGGACAGGTTGCGCACTTCGTCGGCGACCACGGCGAAGCCACGACCGGCTTCACCGGCGCGCGCCGCTTCGATGGCCGCGTTCAGCGCCAGAAGGTTGGTCTGGTCGGCGATCGACTTGACGTCTTCCAGCAGCGCGAAGATGCCATCCAGGTGCTGCGCCATCTGGTCGATGTGCTGCACGGTGGTGCTGCTCTGGCCGCTCACCTGTTCCAGCGCTTCCACCAGCTGTTCCATGCGATGGCTGGCGTGCTGGGCGAAACGGGCGACGTCGAGGCCGGCATTGCCTTCATCACCGGCGCGGTCGACGATGCGCGACAGGGCCTGGCTCTGCTGGCGCGACTTGCGGTTCATGGCATCGAAGCTGCCGCCCAGGCTGGAGACGGCCTGGCGGATCAGGTCACGGGCGCGTTCCACTTCGCCACGCGAACCGTCGATCTCGTTGCCGACGAAGTTGCGCAGCTCGGTCAGCAGCTGGTCCTGTTCGCGCAGGACACGGGCGTGCTCGGGGGAACGATGTGCCTGTGCGCGGGTGGTCCACCACGCAAAGCCGAGCCAGCTCAGCGTCATCGTGGTCAGGATCGCCCAGCGCAGGGCGGCCGGCCATTCGAAACCGATGGCGAAGGGGAGCAGCAGGGTCAGAGCCAGGGGGGCGGCCAGACGGATGAAAATGCGTGAGTACATGGACGTTCTCGGGAGGTGCACGGAGGATGTATCGGCCGTACCCCCTTTCTCTTTAACGTCGATGTGCCTCGAAGTGCATTCTGAATGCGCCGGTTTTCCGGCGCCTTGGCGGCCTCGGGGTCAGAGCCCTTTCCGTGCCGGAAAGGGATCCGACCCCTTGGGCAGGCGCAACGGGGTCGGATCCCTTTTCCATGGAAAAGGGCTCTGACCCCACACCCTCAGGCCAGCAGGCGGTCCACGGCCTCGATCATCGCCTTGCGGCTGAACAGGAAGTCCCAGTAGCTGCCGCCCAGCTGGCGCCACAACACCGCCGAACGCACCGCGGCCAGCAGCAGGGCACGGATCTCCGCCACCACGCCGGCCTGGCCCAGGTAGTGCGGGTTGCCCTGCACCATCACCCGCGGTTTCAGGTGGCTGATGGTGTCGGCATACAGGCCGCCGAGGTTGGCCAGTACGTCCGGGTGGCCACTGTCGCCCAGTTCGGTGGCCTGGCGCTGGGCGCGCTCGATGCCCGAGGCGACCTTGTTCACGGTCGCCCCATCCTGCACGAAGCGGCGCTCCAGCTGCAGCACCGACAGGGCCAGCTTGGGCAGGATCGGGTCCTGGCCCTGGCTGCGGAAGTAGTTGTGCAGCAGGCGCAGGCCGGACTTCAGTGCATGACGGTCACCGAACACCGCCTGCGGCGAGGACGCATCGACGCGGAACACGCTGTCCACGGCGGTGCGCACGGCGGCGGCGTCGGAATGGCCGGTATCGGCGATGCGGCGCACCTGCTGCAGGGCCTGGGCAATGCCGGCCAAGGCCAGGACGCGGTCGTCGACAGTGAAACTCATGCAGCGATTACCTCAAAAGGGGAGGGGGTGGTGCGCAGGCGTTGTTCCAGCGGCGCATCGGTGGCGGCGATCACCGCGCCGCCCAGGCACACATCACCGTCATACAGCACCAGCGATTGACCGGGGGTAACGGCACGCTGCGGGCGCGCAAAGGTGACCAGCACGCTGCCATCGTCCAGGACCTGGACCGTACACGGCTCGTCGGGCTGGCGGTAGCGGGTCTGGGCGGTGCATTCGAAGCGCCGTGCCGGCGGTGAGCCGGCGATCCAGTGCGCGGTTTCCGAACGCAGGCGGTCGGACAGCATCCACTTGCTGTCGCGGTCCTGGTCCACGTACAGCACGTTGCTGGCCACATCCTTGCCAACCACGTACCACGGCGCGGCCGGGCGGCCACGCACGCCGCCGATGTTCAGGCCCTCGCGCTGGCCCAGGGTGAAATAAAACACGCCCGGGTGTTCGGCAATCACGCTGCCGTCGGCCGGGTCGAGGATCTGGCCGGGCTTGGCCGGCAGGTAGCGGCCGAGGAATTCGCGGAAGTCGCGCTCGCCGATGAAACAGATGCCGGTGGAGTCCTTCTTGGCGTGGGTCGGCAGGCCGACGTCGCGCGCGATCCGGCGCAGGTCGCTCTTTTCCAGGTCGCCGATCGGGAACAGGGTGGCTGCCAGCTGTTCCTGGCCCAGTTGATGCAGGAAGTAGCTCTGGTCCTTGGATCGATCGGCGCCGCGCAGCAGCAGCCACTGGTGGCCGCGCTGGGCCACCCGTGCGTAATGGCCGGTGGCGATGCGCTCGGCGCCCAGCTCGCGGGCGGCGTCCAGGAAATGCTTGAACTTCACTTCACGGTTGCACAGCACGTCCGGGTTCGGGGTGCGGCCGGCCGCGTACTCGGCCAGGAAGTGCTCGAACACGCCCTGCCAGTACTCGCTGGAGAAGTCCCGGAAGTGGAACGGGATGCCCAGCAGGCCGCACACGGCCACCGCGTCGCGACGGTCATCCTCGGCACGGCAATCACCGCTGCCATCGTCGGCCCAGTTCTGCATGAACAGGCCGGCCACGGCCTCGCCCTGCTGTACCAGGCGCCAGGCGGCGACCGAGGAATCGACGCCGCCGGAGACGCCCACCATCACACGCGGAGTGCTCATGCGACCTCCCGGACCAGCGAAAGCGGGTGGCGCTGGCCACCCAGGTAATCCGCCACCACCTGCCACACCAGCGGGCTGCGCTGGCGCTCGCCGGCGGCCTGCAGCTCGGCCGGGGTCAGCCACAGCGCGCGGTCGATGCCGGTGTCCAGCGGCTGCGCCGGATCGTGCGAAACCGGGTGCGCCGCGTAGCAGAAGCGCAGGAAGGCCGTGCCGTCGCCGGCAGTCCACTGGTAGCAGCCGATGAAGTGGGTCAGCTGCACCGTCCAGCCGGTTTCCTCGCGGGTCTCGCGCAGGGCGGCCTTGGCCAGGCTTTCGCCCGGCTCGAGGTGGCCGGCCGGCTGGTTCAGCACCTGGCGGCCGTCAATGGTCTCTTCGACCAGCAGCACGCGGCCGCCGTCGATCACCACGGTGGCAACGGTGGCGTGCGGTGCCCAGCGCGGGTCCGGCGTGGCGTTCAACTCAGAACTCGTCCTTCTTGGTCAGTTCCAGCTCCATCGCGTCGGCGGTGCGGATGGCCGCATCGATGGCGTCGCTGAGCTGGTCGGCAGTGGCATCGGCGTCGATCTTCACCACGAACATGGCGGTGGTGTCCTGCTTTACCCAGCCGCCCATCTTGGCGTCCTGCGAATCTTCCAGCAGGCGGTTGGCCACGGCCACCGGGAACTGCTTGGTCTTGGCGCTGTAGGCCGGCGACCAGATCTCGCGGATGTTGTGGCTGCCGAAGTCTTCCACCGCCGAGCGCACGTAGACCATCTGGGTGCGGTCACCCTCGACGTCGAAGACCATGCGGTAGTCGCCATCCTCGTCGACCTCGTAGGTGTAACCCAGCTTGTCCAGGTGGCGGGCCACGGACTTGTCGGCCTGGGGCGCGGCGGTGGCAGCACCGGCAGCGGCCAGGGTGATCAGCAGGGCGGGCAGAAGGGTCCTTTTCATGAAGATCCTGTGAAGCAGTGTTGAAAGAAGCTGCAATTGTGACGTTGGGCGTGCGTGCCGTCCAATCTGCGGCGGGCCGACGCAGGCGCGGTGCAACCTCTATAATGGATGGATGCCCCATGAGTCCTCCCCCGATTCCCATCACGAGCACGGCGTTGCCGTGGAGCCCGCGCGCCCGGAAGTGGCGCCGCCGCCGTTCTACCAGGTGATGCTGCTCAACGACGACTACACCCCGATGGATTTCGTGGTGGATGTACTGCAGCAGTTCTTCAGCATGGACCTGGACAAGGCCACGCAGGTGATGCTGCACGTCCATACCCGCGGCCGCGGGGTCTGCGGCGTGTTCACCCGCGAGGTCGCCGAGACCAAGGTTGCCCAGGTCAACGAGTATTCGCGGATGAACCAGCACCCGCTGCTGTGCACGATGGAAAAGGCCTGACCGGCTGCCGATCCTCGTCCGGGTACATCGACTCCGAACACGGCGTGCCCACCAAGGTGGGCACCTACCAAGGCAGAAACCTGTAGAGCCGAGCCCATGCTCGGCTGCTTTTCGTCCCGGCGCAATGATCCCGGATGGAGTGCGCCCACCACGCGCGGAGGTCACGCCTCCGCCAACGCCTCCAGCGCCATCCGCGCCACCGCTTCGTCGATGTCGGCGGGGTCGCCATCGTCCCGGAACCACACGGCCGACAGTGCCGCGCTGGCGGCGATCCAGCGCAGCAGGCGCGCCCGTTCCAGCCCAGCGGTCCGGGTTGCTGAACATTGTCGTGTAGTCGAACGCGCGGTCGCCCAGCAGCCGCTTCGGGTCGATCGCCAGCCAGCCACGCGCGCCGAAATCCAGCACGTTGTCGTGGTGCGGGTCGCCGTGCAGCGGCCGGATCTCGTGTTCTTCCCGCAACACCCGCTCCGCCAGTGATCTGCACTGTTCCAGCAGTGGCGGCAGCGCGGCCCTTGGCTGCAGCAGGTCGGCGAACCATGTACGCAGGCAGACCAGTTCCGCTGGCGGCGCGCTCCGTGGCCGGTGCAGCTGCCGCAGGACCTGGCACAGGATCGTGGTACAGGCATCATCGTCGCCCTCGATCGAACGTTGCCGCAGCGAATCGCCGTCTGCACGCTCGATCAGGATCGCCGGCCCCTCGTGGGCCAGCAGGCGGGCGGCACCATCGCCGCCCACCAGCGCAGCAGGCGATGGCCGTTCTGCTCCTCGGTTTCGCTGCTGACCTTCAGCATCGCCGGTTCGCCGTCGGCGGTCAGCACCGGCCAGAGCTGGGCGTGGGGCGTCTCGATGGCCGCGCCATCACGCCGCAATCGCCAGCGGCTCAGGTAGGGTTCGCTCATGCTGGGTGGGCTGTCCTGGAGTGAATGAAGATCAAGCGATCTGCACTGCTAACGCCATCTGAACGCAGCAATCCGCTAGGGTGATGGAAATCGCGTAGTCAGGCCGCATATTGTCCCCATCTGCCGCCGGAGTAATCCATGTTCAGCAAAGACCTCGAACACACCATCGGCCAGTGCTACAAGCGCGCCCGTGAGGCCCGGCATGAATTCATGACGGTCGAACACCTGCTGTTGGCACTGCTCGACAACCCGTCCGCCCAGGCCGTACTGAAGGCCTGTGGTGCCGACGCCGAACGCCTGCGCCAGGAGCTGGAGCAGGCCATCGAGGCTTCCGTGTCCCGCCTGGCCGAAGATGACGGCCGTGATACCCAGCCGACCCTGGGCTTCCAGCGCGTGCTGCAGCGGGCCGTGTACCACGTGCAGTCCTCGGGCAAGAAGGAGGTCACCGGCGCCAACGTGCTGGTCGCCATCTTCGGCGAAAAGGACTCCCATGCCGTCTATTACCTCAACCAGCAGGACGTGACCCGTCTGGACGTGGTCAATTACCTGTCCCATGGCATCGCCAAGCTGGGCGAGGAAGGCGAGCAGCCGTCCTCCTCCTCCGAGGGCGAAGGCCGCATCGAAGGCGGGGAGGGCGAGCCGAAGGGTGATGCCCTGACCGAGTTCGCCAGCAACCTCAACGAACAGGCGCGGTCGGGCCGCATCGATCCGCTGGTCGGCCGTGCCGACGAGATCGAGCGCACCATCCAGGTCCTGTGCCGCCGCCGCAAGAACAACCCGCTGTACGTGGGCGAGGCCGGCGTGGGCAAGACCGCGATTGCCGAGGGCCTGGCCCGCCGCATCGTCGAGGGCTCGGTGCCCGACGTGCTGGCCGACGCGGTGATCTACTCGCTCGACCTGGGCGCGCTGGTGGCTGGCACCAAGTACCGCGGCGACTTCGAGAAGCGCCTGAAGAGCGTGCTGACCGCACTGAAGAAGGTCCCCAATGCGGTGCTGTTCATCGACGAGATCCATACCATCATCGGTGCCGGTTCGGCCTCGGGTGGCACCATGGATGCGTCCAACCTGATCAAGCCGGCGCTGGCCTCCGGCGAGCTGCGCTGCATCGGCTCGACCACCTTCCAGGAGTACCGCGGCATCTTCGAGAAGGACCGGGCGCTGGCCCGCCGCTTCCAGAAGATCGACATCGTCGAGCCGACCGTGGGCGAGACCTACGAGATCCTGCAGGGCCTGAAGTCCAAGTACGAGCTGCACCACGGCGTGACCTATTCGGACGAAGCGCTGCAGGCGGCGGTGGATCTGTCGGTGAAGCACATCGGCGACCGCCTGCTTCCGGACAAGGCCATCGACGTGATCGACGAGGCCGGTGCCCGCCAGCGGCTGCTGCCGGAAGGCCAGCGCAAGGAGCTGATCGACGTCGAGGAAGTGGAGGCGATCGTGGCCAAGATGGCGCGCATCCCGACCAAGCAGGTCAGTGCCACCGACAAGGATGTGCTGCAGCACCTGGAGCGCAACCTGAAGATGGTGATCTTCGGCCAGGACCCGGCCATCGAGACGCTGTCCTCGGCGATCAAGCTGGCCCGCTCGGGCCTGGGCAATCCGGAAAAGCCGATCGGCAACTTCCTGTTCGCCGGCCCGACCGGTGTCGGCAAGACCGAGGTGACCAAGCAGCTGGCGCTGCAGCTGGGCATCGAGCTGGTCCGCTTCGACATGTCCGAGTACATGGAGCCCCATTCGATCAGCCGCCTGATCGGTGCCCCTCCGGGCTATGTCGGCTTCGACCAGGGCGGCCTGCTGACCGAAAAGATCGTCAAGACGCCGCACTGCGTGCTGCTGCTGGACGAAATCGAAAAGGCGCACCCGGATATCTTCAACATCCTGTTGCAGGTGATGGACCGCGGCGTGCTGACCGATACCAACGGGCGTGAGGCCAACTTCAAGAACGTGGTGCTGGTGATGACCACCAATGCCGGCGCGGCGCAGGCCTCGCGGCGCTCGATCGGCTTCACCAAGCAGGACCATGCCACCGACGCGATGGAGACCATCCGCCGCAGCTTCACCCCGGAATTCCGCAACCGCCTCGATGCGGTGGTGCAGTTCCAGGCGCTGGGCTTCGAGCACATCCTGCGCGTGGTCGACAAGTTCCTGATCGAGCTGGAGATGCTGCTGCAGGACAAGCACGTCAGCCTGTCGGCCACGCCGACCGCGCGCGACTGGCTGGCCCACCACGGCTTCGACCCGCTGATGGGTGCGCGCCCGATGGCCCGCGTGATCCAGGACAAGATCAAGCGTCCTCTGGCCGACGAGCTGCTGTTCGGCAAGCTGGTCAACGGCGGCAAGGTGAACATCGATGTCCGCGACGACGAGCTGGTCGTCGAGACCCAGGCCGAGCCGGAGCGCCTGCTGCCGGTCACGGTGGAGTGAGCTGACGCCGGGCCTGGCCCGGTACACCTGAAATGACAAGGGCGGCTTCGGCCGCCCTTGTCATATGCGCCATCAACGGCCGCGCTGGCGGGCCTTCTTCTGGAAGGTGGCTTCGTCGATCGGTTCGATCTGCGCCACCCGGCAGTGGTCGGCATCGGTGCGCAGCTGGCTGCGGCCGGCGCTGCACAGCAGGCCCTGCTGGCCTTCGGTGATGAAGCTCAGTTTCCGCGAGTAGCCGGCAGTGGAGCAGTCGTTCTGGAAGTGCACGACATAGTGGTCCTGGCCATTGCGCAGCAGGATGTTTCGCGAAACGCCGGCGCGCACGATCTGCTGGTCGCTGCCCAGCTGGATGCAGTCACTGGCCGTGGAGGGGGGCTCGGCGGCGCGCACAGGCGATGCGCTGGCGGACGCGGCAACGGCGACGAGCAGGGCGGTCAACGTGAGCATGTTCATGGCGGGGCAGGGGAATGGCGATCCGGACTGGATCGGGCCCCACGATGCGGCCACGGATGAAGATGCGAATCTGCCGCAAGCAGGGCTGACCGACGCCACGGTGCGTTCGGTCACGATGACCTCCGGCAGGGCCGGATTGCAGGCATGACAAAAGGCCAGCAACCAGGGCTGGCCTTGTCGCAGTGGCGCAACGCGCCGACCGCTTACTTCATGCGGTAGGTGATACGACCCTTGGTCAGGTCGTACGGGGTCATTTCAACCTTGACCCGGTCACCGGTGAGGATGCGGATGTAGTTCTTGCGCATGCGGCCGGAAATGTGGGCGATGATTTCGTGCCCATTTTCCAGGCGAACGCGGAAAGTGGTGTTCGGCAGCGTCTCGCTGACGGTGCCCTCGAACTCGATGGAATCGTCTTTCGACATGTAGTCCTGTGCGGTTCAGAAAACGGCCACGCTGGGCCTAAGGCGCAGTATTTTACGCGTGACCGGCCCAGCTTGCAAAGTTTGTGTTAACCCCCGGCCAAACGCTGTGCCGGCAGGCGTCCGACCGCCTGCGTCCAGGGGCCTTCACGGCCGTCATGGCGCACCGCGTGGCGCACGTGCTGCAGGAACGCCGCGCGCGGCAGGTGCTCGGCGCCCATCCGCAGCAAGTGCGGATTCTCCACCTGGGCATCGATCAGCGCCCAGCCCCAGCCGTGAAGCGTGGATGCCAGCGCGGCCAGGGCGATTTTGGAGCCGCCGCTGGCGCCACTGAACATGCTCTCGCCGAAGAACATCGTCCCGATCGCCACCCCGTAGATGCCGCCGACCAGCGTCTGCCGGTCCCAGACCTCGAAGGAGTGGGCAAAGCCGAGGTCATGCAGCTGGCTGTAGGCCTCGACCATGTCGGGGCTGATCCAGGTGCCGTCTTGGCCGGGCCGCGGTGCCGCCGCACAGGCGCGCATCACCCGGCTGAAGGCGGTGTCGGCGGTGACCTCCCATGTGCTGCCGCGCAACTGGCGCCGGAAGCGGCTGGACAGATGCACGCCATCGGTACGGAACACCATGCGCGGGTCGGGCGACCACCACAGGATCGGCTCGCCCTCGCTGAACCATGGAAAGATGCCGCCCGCATACGCGTTGAGCAGGCGCGCCGGGTGCAGGTCGCCGCCCACGGCGAGCAGGCCGTCGGGCTGGCGCAGGGCGGTCTCGGCCGGCGGGAAGGGGGCGTCCGGCGCGTCGGCCAGGCGCCAGGGCAGCTGGCGGGTCATGCCGGCATTGTATTCGTCTCGGCCCCGCGTGAATGCCGCGGTAGATGCCAACCTTGGTTGGCAGGTCACCCGTCCGCGCGAAATGGGCTGTGCCCCAGCAGCTCCTGTTGGTAGCGCCGCGCATCCCGTCGCTCCTGCCGGCACCACTCCTGCAACGCCTCGGCGAAATCCGGATCGGCTACCCAGTGCCGGCTGCGCACCAGTGTAGGCAGGAAGCCGCGCGCCAGCTTGTGCTCGCCCTGTGCGCCGGGTTCGAAACGACTCAGGCCTTCGCGCAGGCAGTACTCGATGCCCTGGTAGTAACAGGCTTCGAAGTGCAGGCCGGGCAGGGTGGCGCCGCCCCAGTAGCGGCCGTACAGCGTGTCACCGCCGCGCAGGCAGAGCGCGCCGGCAATCGGCTGGCCTTCCTGCTCGGCCAGGAACAGCACCAGCCCGCGTCCCAATGAAATGGCCAGATGGCGCAGGAAGGGCTCGGTCAGCGCCGGGGCATTGCCGTATTCCAGGAAGGTCTGCAGGTAGAAGCGGTACATCGCCTGCAGGTCGGCGCGACTGGCCTCGTCGCCGTGCACCACGCGGAAGCTGATGCCCTGGCGGGTGACCTTGGCCCGTTCCTGGCGGATGTTCTTGCGGTGCTTGTGGTTCATCGCGCCGAGGAGCTGGTCGAATGTCGCCCAGTCACCCGGGTTCTGCCACTGGAACTGCACGTCCTCGCGCAGCAGCCAGTCATCGCCGAACAGCGCCTCGTCCGCTGCGGCGTGGAAGTTGATATGGGCCGATGACACGGCCAGTGCCGGCAGTGCATCGCGCAACGCCGACAGCAGCGTGGTGCGCTCTGAATCGTGACGGGCCAGCAGGCGCGGCCCGGTGACCGGCGAGTACGGCACCGCGCCCAGCCACTTCGGGTAGTAGTCGCGGCCATGGCGGGCGTAGGCGTTCGCCCAGGCATGGTCAAACACGAATTCGCCGTGGGAGTTGGACTTCAGGTAGCCCGGAATTGCGCCGATCAGGCGCTCGCCCTCCCACAGCGTGAAGTGCCGGGGTTGCCAGCCCCAATCCTCGCGCAGGCAGCCGTGCTGTTCCAGGCCTGAGAGGAAGGCGTGGCTGACGAACGGATTCTGGCCGTCGTGCAGGGCATCCCAGTCGGTGGCGGGAATGGACTGCAGGGAGTCGAGGAAGCGGGCGGAGGGCATGGTTGGCAAGGATAGGCCAGGTGGATCACGAACGGTGTTGGCGAGGCTGGGTTGGTTTGTTCCGGTTGGGGGTGAGGAAAGTTTGAATTGTCCATCCGTGTGCGCTTGGTTGCGGAATGCCTGAATGCACAGGGGCAGAGTGAGCTGCGCCGCTGGAGCGGTGCATTCACTCTTTGCATGGAGTAGCCAAAATGAACCAGAAATTTCGCCTTGGATCCCTTTCTGTCCTGCTGTCTCTTCTGGGTGGCGGACTGTTGATAAGCCCCGCGCAGGCCGTTGACGCTCCTCCTGCGGTGGAGCAGGACACTGGGCTCGACATCCTCTTGACCCAGAAGGCGCGCGACATTCTGGAGCGCGTTCGTCTCGTGGATGGCCAGGCACGTAGTCGCCGGGTTGACGTATCAGCAGATATCGCCAACGGTGTAGTGACCGTGGCGCTGGATCGTGACTTCGTTCCTGCCGATTACGGACCGTCGTTCGAGGATCAGCGAAGCGAGATCAGTTTTGGACTACTGCATTGGGCCGAGCAGGTGGCGCCGTTCAGTCGTGTCGTTTTTCTGTATGACGGGAAAGAGATCGAATACTACTTTCCTGAGATAAAGGCTGCGGACGATGCGGCGCGGAAAGCGGGGGATGCGCTGAGGCGGATGCGTGGAACGCCTGGGTCCGGGATGGCATTTGTCGCAGCCGGCCATGGGTATTTCTACAGCTACAAGGACAACCGGTGGGTGACCTCAAGGGATGAATGGAATGGCGTCTCCGAGGGGTTGTTGACTCCGTCGTACGCTGCGGAGCTGAAGGCGATGATCGAGCAAAGGAGCCAAATGCCTGTCGTCCGTCCGCGCGTTCAGATCACGGGAACGACTCATCCTCCGAGTGGTGAGGAGTGGTGGACCATAGCTGCGCGCTACGCGATTGCCGAGCAGTATCCGGCCGAGACAAGATATGGAACACGTACGCAGGCAGTACGCTTTGGGATCGGGAGGAGCGTGAAGACATCAACAGTCGGCCGCTTCTCGCAAACCACCACGGAGCTGAGGTAGCGATTCATCTGCACAGCAATGGAGAACCCTCGGGGGCCGCGCGCGGTACTCGTGTGATCGTGCAACCTGGTAGGCCGATGGATGCTGCTCTTGCAGAGAGTGTCCTGTGCTCGATGAAGGAGCTGATTCACTCGCTACCTGAGTATGCGGCATTCACCGTGGCTCCCGCTCCGCACGCGCTGAACAAGGGGGAGAACCGAGAGGCGCACATGCCATCGATCATCGTAGAGACGGCGTTTCACACGAATCCGGATGATGCCAAGGCGCTGCAGGACCCCGTCTTCCGCTCGGCGTCGATGAAAGGGGTGGAGAAGGGCTATCGCCTGTGGGCAACAGGAAAGACGTGTGAGCCGCTGTCCGGGCAGCCGATCGCAGATGTCGACGTTCCATCCGGCGACTCGCGCGAGGTGGACGTGGCGTTTGCGGGCCATCCGCAATTCCCGATCAGCCTGATCACCCGCAATACGCTGTGCCCATCAGGGTGGAACTGCAGCGGACGGACGGTGGTCATCGATTCGCCTGACCAGCCCAGCAGGATGCAACTCAGCTGCGGTCGCGACAGCGTGGGGACGCTCGGCTGGGAGACGCATGTGTTGGATGCGGATGGGGTCAAGTCGCAGCCCGTGCCTCACACCGTTCGTTGTGTTCCCGATGCGGCCGGCCCTGATTGAAATGGCTTGCCTGAGAATACGGCTGCCGCAGGGATGTAACGAGAAAGGCCGACGCTTTCGCGTCGGCCTTTCTCCTGAGTCGAGCATGGCTCGACTCTACAGAGCATAATCAGCGCTTCAGCTGGCCTTGCCCTGCGCGTCCAGATAGCGCTCGGCGTCCAGAGCGGCCATGCAGCCGAAGCCGGCCGAGGTGATCGCCTGGCGGTAGTGCTGGTCGGCCACGTCGCCGGCGGCGAACACGCCTTCCACCGAGGTCTGGGTAGCGTTGCCGCCCAGGCCCGAACGGATTTCCAGGTAGCCGTTGTTCATCGCCAGCTGGCCGTCGAACAGGGTGGTGTTCGGGTGGTGGCCGATGGCCACGAAGAAGCCGTGGGCATCGATGTCGCGGGTGCCGCCGTCCAGGGTGGACTTCACGCGCACGCCGGTCACGCCGGCGTCGTTGCCCAGCACTTCCTCCACCTGGTGGTGCCAGACGGTCTCGATCTTGCCTTCGGCCACCTTCCTGAACAGCTTGTCCTGCATGATCTTCTCCGCCTTCAGGGTGTCGCGGCGGTGGACCAGGTAGACCTTGCGGGCGATGTTGGACAGGTACAGGGCCTCTTCCACCGCGGTGTTGCCGCCGCCGACCACGACCACGTCCTGGTCGCGGTAGAAGAAGCCGTCACAGGTGGCACAGGCGGACACGCCGCGGCCCTTGAACTCGTCTTCGGTCGGGATGCCCAGGTACTTGGCGGTGGCGCCGGTGGCGATGATCAGCGCGTCGCAGGTGTACTCGTGGCTGTCGCCGATCAGCTTGAACGGGCGCTGCGACAGGTCGGCGGTGTGGATGTGGTCGAAGATGACCTCGGTCTCGAAGCGCTCGGCGTGGGCCTGCATGCGCGCCATCAGGTCCGGGCCCATCAGGCCGTGGGCGTCACCCGGCCAGTTGTCCACCTCGGTGGTGGTCATCAGCTGGCCGCCCTGCTGCAGGCCAGTGATGACGACCGGCTTCAGGTTGGCACGGGCGGCGTAGACGGCGGCGGTCCAGCCGGCCGGTCCGGAACCGAGGATGACGAGGCGCTGGTGGCGGGAGGGCAGGCTGGTGCTCATGTAGACTCGCGAAAAGGTAGATGGGACAAGGCGCTGGCGATGTTTGCGCAGCATCCGTGGCTGGTCATAGAGTGGCGGCTGGGGCAGGGCGATTCAAGCCGATGAACAGAACGCCGTCATCCAGCGGTGGTTTCACCCCTGTCCGGGCCCGGTCAGAAGTCGCATAACTGAAAACTGACGCCGTCTCATTTATTATCAATCACTAACAGCGCATTCCAAAGGTATGGTCTAAGGTGGCGAAGCAGGTCCCTGAACGCTCCAAGTCGGACGACAGCAAGGCGTCACGTCGCACGGCCGCGGCGGCGACGACCGACAATCCACGCCGCCAGCGCCTCTGGCGCGACCTGGGCCTGATCGCGATCGCGCCGGCCCTGCTCTATCTGGCGGCGAGTCTTTTCACCTATTCAGCGACGGATCCGGGCTGGTCGCACACCGGCAGCGTGGTCGCGCCGGTGCACAACCTCGGTGGTCGCGCGGGCGCCTGGATCGCCGACGTGCTGCTGCAGTTGTTCGGCTACATCGCCTTCCTGCTGCCGGTGGTGCTCGGTGCGCTGTCGTGGATTGCCATGTTCGGCCTCAAGCGCGAGAGCAAGGGCGAGAACGACCTGGACCCGGCGCTGCGCCTGGTCGGCCTGGTCGGATTCCTTATCGCCGGCACCGGCTTCCTGCATGTACGCCTGTTCAGCGGCGATGTCTCCAGCGCCGGCGGCATTCTCGGCAAGCTGGTTGGCAATTCGCTCACGGTGGGCTTCGGTGCGCTGGGCGCGAACCTGTTCGTGCTGGTGTTGCTGCTGGCCTCGATCACCTTGGCCACCGGGCTGTCCTGGTTCACGGTGATGGAAAAGATCGGCCGCGGCGTGATGTCGCTGGCACCGTTGCTGGCGCGCAAGAAGGAAGAAGTCACCGAGTGGCAGCAGACCCGGGTGATGCGCGAGGAGCGCCAGGAGGTGCGCAAGGCCGATGCCGAGGTCCGCGCCAAGCGCGAGCCGGTGAAGATCGAGCCGCGCCCGGAACCGGTGATCGAGAAGAGTGACCGGGCCAAGCGCGACACGCAGATCCCGATGTTCCGTGGCGTAAACGGCGACGGCTCGGACCTGCCGCCGTTGGCCCTGCTGGACGACCCCAAGCCGCAGCCGGTGGGCTACGACAAGGAAACCCTGGACGCGCTGTCACGGCAGATCGAGTTCAAGCTGAAGGATTTCCGCATCGACGCCCAGGTGGTCGGCGCCAACCCCGGGCCGGTCATCACCCGCTTCGAGATCGAGCCCGCGCCGGGCATCAAGGTCAGCCAGATCAGTTCGCTGGACAAGGACATCGCGCGCGGCCTGTCGGTGAAGTCGGTGCGCGTGGTCGACGTGATTCCGGGCAAGTCGGTGATCGGCCTGGAAATTCCCAACGTCACCCGCGAGATGATCTACCTGTCCGAGCTGTTGCGCTCGAAGGAATACGACAAGTCGGCCAGCGTGCTGACCCTGGCGCTGGGCAAGGACATTGCCGGGCGCTCGACCGTGGCCGATCTGGCGCGCATGCCGCACCTGCTGGTGGCCGGTACCACCGGTTCGGGCAAGTCGGTGGCGGTCAACGCGATGGTGCTGAGCCTGCTGTTCAAGGCCTCGCCGAAAGACCTGCGGATGCTGATGATCGACCCGAAGATGCTCGAGCTGAGCGTCTACCAGGGCATTCCGCACCTGCTGGCACCGGTGGTCACCGACATGAAGGAGGCCGCCAACGGCCTGCGCTGGTGCGTGGCCGAGATGGAGCGCCGCTACAAGCTGATGAGCGCGGTGGGCGTGCGCAACCTGGCCGGCTTCAACAAGAAGGTGAAGGAAGCGCAGGATGCCGGCCAGCCGCTGATGGACCCGCTGTTCAAGCCGAACCCGGAGCTGGGCGAGGCGCCGCGTCCATTGGAGACGCTGCCGTTCATCGTCATCTTCATCGACGAATTCGCCGACATGATGATGATCGTCGGCAAGAAGGTGGAAGAGCTGATCGCGCGCCTGGCACAGAAGGCGCGTGCGGCCGGCATCCACCTGATCCTGGCCACGCAGCGCCCGTCGGTGGACGTGATCACGGGCCTGATCAAGGCCAACATCCCGACCCGTATCGCCTTCCAGGTCAGCTCCAAGATCGACTCGCGCACCATCCTCGACCAGTCCGGCGCGGAAACCCTGCTGGGCCACGGCGACATGCTGTACCTGCCGCCGGGCACCGCGCTGCCCGAGCGCGTGCATGGTGCGTTCGTGTCCGATGACGAAGTGCATCGCGTGGTCGAGCACCTCAAGGCGATGGGCCCGGCCGACTATGTCGACGGGGTGTTGGACGAGGTGCAGACGATGGGCGACGGCGTGGTCGTCGGTGCCACCGGCCTGCCCGAGACCAGTGCGGCCGGCGACGAGTCCGACCCGCTGTATGACGAAGCGCTGCGGGTGGTCACCGAGACCCGCCGCGCCTCGATTTCCGGCGTGCAGCGCCGGCTGAAGATCGGCTACAACCGTGCAGCGCGACTGATCGAGGCCATGGAAGCGGCCGGCGTGGTCAGCCCGCCCGAGCACAACGGCGACCGCACGGTGCTGGCACCGCCGCCGCCGAAGTAAGGCCCGACGTATCCCCCACGACGTCCAAGGAACCGACGCATGCTTCACCCCGTACCAAGCGCGCTGGCGCTGGCGCTGGCAGCCTTCCTGGCTGCCGGCCCGGCACTGGCAGAAACCGCCACCTCCGCGCCCGCCACGGCGCCGCCTTCCACCAGCGGCGATACCGAAGCCAGCAATAATTTCAGCATTGTCCGTTACCGCGCCGACTACCAGGTGCGGCCGGATGCGGGCAATGTGCAGACCGAAACCTACGAAGTCCTGCTCAAGACCAAGGCCTCGGTCGAGCAGTTCAGCCAGGTGCGGCTGAGCTACAGCGAGAAGATGGAAACCCTGGAGGTGCTTGGCGCCTACACCATCACCGCCGACGGCCAGCGCCGCGACGTGCCGGCCGATCGCATCTACACCCAGGAGAGCTACTCCAGCGCCTCGGCGGCGATGTATGCCGACCGCAAGGTGCGGGTGATCGTGTTCCCGAACCTGGCCCCGGGCACGCGCCTGTACTACCAGGTGCGCCGCACCCAGGCCACGCCGTACTTCCCGGGCTATTTCGGCCTGTGGGAGACCTTCAACGTCTTCACCGAGTACGAAGACGCCGAGGTCACCCTGACTGCGCCGGCCAACCTGCCGATGTTCGTCGACAGCCGCGGCGTGCAGGGCAGCGATCGCCCGACGGTGAAGAACGGCCAGGCACAGTGGCGCTGGCGCTACCAGCGGCGCGAAGCCATGCCGGCACAGAACTGGTCGGCGGCGGGCTGGGAGTTCGGCCCGAACATCATGGCCAGCACCTATCGTGACTGGTCGCAGATGGGACGCGCCTACCAGCTCAAGGCCGGCCCGGCGGCCGACGTGACCCCGGCGCTGCAGGCGCTGGCTGATGAGATCACCGCTGGCATCAGCGACCGGCGCGAGCAGGCCGATGCGCTTTACCGCTGGGTGGCGCAGAACATCCGCTATGTGGCGGTGTACCTGGGCAATGGCGGCCTGGAGCCGAACAGCGCGCAGAGCATCCTCGACAACCACTACGGTGACTGCAAGGACCATGTGACGATCCTGGAGGCGCTGCTGGCGGCCAAGGGCATCGCCAGCTCGCCGGTGCTGATCGGTGCCGGCGGCGGCCCCACGCTGCCGAAGATTCCGGTGCTGGGCCGCTTCAACCACGCCATCACCTACATCCCCGAGTTCGATCTGTATCTGGATTCGACCACCGCGTGGGCGCGCTTCGGGCAGCTGCCGGAAGGCGACCTCGGCGCACCGGTGATGCGTACCCGCGACGCCTCGTTGGCGCGCACCCCGGCCAACACGCCGCAGCGCAACGCCACCTCGATGGAGGTGCGTTTCACCTTCGACGCCAACGGCAACCTGCGCGGCGAGACCATTCCGAAGCTGGGCGAGAACGCCGAGATCGGCATGCGCGCCCAGTTCTCCCAGCTCAACGCGCAGAACCGTGCGCGCGCCGAGGAGCAGATCATGGCCGCGTCCGGTTTCGACGGGCGAGGGCAGCTGCAGATCCAGGGCGTGCCGGTCGACCTGACCCGGCCGTTCGGCTATCGCATGGCCTTCCAGGCCGAGGACTACGCCGACTTCAGCGTGGCCGGCGGCATGGCCGTGCCGGATCCGCCGGGCGGCGAGTCGGTGCGTGGCCTGTACGCCACCGCTTCTGCGCCGGCCAACGAGACGCCGTTCTACTGCAATGCCAGCCTGCGCGAGGAAACCTATCGCCTGCAGTTCCCTGCCAATGCGCCGATCATCGCCATCCCGGCCAACCAGCGTTTCACCAACGCCGCTGGCGAGTACCGCGTGGACTGGAGCCGCGAGGGGCAGGACGTGATCGTGCGCCATCGCTTGCAGCAGAACGCGGTGCGTGGCCCGGAGGCGCTGTGCCAGCCGCAGGACTACACCGCGTTCCGCGCGTTGTATCGCGAAGTGCGGCGTGGCTTCCGTGGCCAGGTGCTGTACGGCAAGCTGCCGGGCTCGGGCGGCTGAATCGCCGATGGACGTTCAGGGCGGCATAATGTCGCCCTGATCGCCCATTCATCTTTCCCCGGGCACACTGGCAACCACCTTTCCTGGCGCCCGCGCCCACAGGATTCCCGCATGAACTTCCGCTTCCGTCGTTTCCTTGCCACCACCACCCTGGCCGTGGCCTGCGCCGCCGCCGGCAGCGCCTGGGCAGGCGCCCGCGATGACCTGAAGACCTTCACCAGTGGCCTGAAGGGCCTGGATGGCCAGTTCAGCCAGCAGGTGTTCGACAGCCGCGGCAAGGTGAAGGAATCGACCAGTGGCCGCGTGGCCCTGTCGGCGCCGCGCCTGTTCCGCTGGGAATACGTGCGCCCGCACGAGCAGTTGATCGTGGCCGACGGCAAGAAGGTCTGGATGTACGAACCGGACCTGGAGCAGGCCACCGTGCGCGAGCAGGGCAAGGAAGAGCAGAACAGTCCGCTGACCGCGCTGATCAACCCGGCACTGCTGGAACAGCAGTACGACGTCAGTGAAGAGGCTGCGCAGCGCGACGGCCTGCAGTGGCTGTCGCTGTCGCCGAAGCGCGAGACCGAAGCCAGCTTCCAGTACGCCGCGCTGGGCTTCAATGCCCAGGGCCTGGCCAAGATGGAAATCACCGATGCGGTTGGCCAGCGCACCGTGATCAGCTTCAGCGGCTGGAAGCGCAACCCGGGCTTTGCCGCCGGTACCTTCAGCTTCACCCCGCCGAAGGGCACCGACGTCATCGGTAATTGACCTGTGGGCGGAGGCGCCTTGGTGGGTGTCAACCTTGGTTGACATGCCTTTGATCTGCCGGCCAGCGGCCGGCACTACCGATCCTGTGGCCTGATCTGCCGGGCAGGGTTCGGTGCTGTCTGCTCTGGCGGGTGTCAACCGGCACCGTCATGGTGGGTGTCAACCTTGGTTGACACGCTCTTGATCTGCCGGCCAGCGGCCGGCACTACCGACCCTTGCGGCCTGATCCGCCGGGCAGGGTTCGGCGCTGCCGCAATCCGACCTGACCCGCTCTGGTGGGTGCCAACCTTGGTTGGCACGCGCTCGGCCAGCTCATCCGTTGTCCGGGTGAACGATCACCTGCCACGCGGTGCCATCAAATCGAATCAGGTCCCAGGGCGTCAGCACCCACAGCACGCTACCGACGGAACTGATATCAACAATCGTTGCATCTCTCAGTTCTTCGGGGATGCCTTCCAGCAACGGTTCAACTACGCCGGTTTCTAGACTGTAGACGTAGAGGCCGCCATTCTCCGAGCCGATGTAAACCTGTTGCCTGTACTGGCACGCAGAGTGGAAGTTGATGCCTTCGCCGACTTCGTGTTGGAGGCACTCGAATCCAGTGGAGATGTCGCCCGTAACGATGGTGCCGTGCATTCCTACAAGGACGAGGCGGCCCTGGTCGGTCCTGCAAGCATGAAGCAGCTCCGCAGTAGTGACTTGTTCGGGCACGGTCCAGCTCGAGCCATCCCAGTGCGCAATCAGGCCTTGGGAGCCGATTGCGTAGAGGTCAGCAAAGCCCGTTCCGCAGAGGTCGTTCACGCTGCCCACGCGGAACTCAGCGAGTAGCTGGTTGAATCCTCCATCCTCCCGGACATGGGTCATGTGGGCTCGCCAATCGGCGAATCTCCGGCGAAGCTCTGCGTCGCGTTCCATCGGATCTCGAGGAAGTGCGGGAGCATCGCCCAGTTCGAGCAGGTGGCCGAAATCTTCGAGCCAACTGACGAAGTCATCCAGATCCGACTCGTCTTCGTCCTCCTCGCAGAAGGCAGTCGCGAATTGGGTTGGAAGCTGCCGCCATCCGCCGTCGCCCCGATGATGGATCTGTCCTCTTGTGCCCGCGCAGAAAAGGACGTCGCCCAGCAGTCGCAAACGGGTAAGACCTCCGGGAAAGTCGGCGCCTTCAGCCGGGACGTACTCGATCGTTGCCCCAGCGCGGGAGTAATCTTCCAGCTGCCCATGGAAATCCAGGGCAAGCACACGACGGGGGCGACCGCCTTCTTCCTCTGGGACAAACTCTGTGGACATCACCTGGAAGTCCTGCAGGTCATGGTAGAACCACTCCTCTTTGGGGGTGCGGCCAAAGACGAACATGCGGGTGGGTGGGCCTGGATCCGGGTCGTAGTATTCATGCCCAGGGCCAAGGGCTGCAGCCAGATAGTAGATGTCCGCATCGACCGCGCAGCCAGCAATGAACTCAAGGACATTGGATTCGGGATCGCGCACGAATGGGTCCTGAATGGTTGAGTTCCAAATTCTCGGTTACTGATGAGGACACAAGGGCCCCGCGAAAGCATGCTCCATGTGAATCAGCGGCTTACCGGTGGATTGGCTGCGCCGGCTTCGGTTCATTTCCGACACATCGCGGGGCTGCCGGCCAGCGGCCGGCACTACCACCCGTGCGGCCTGATCGCCGGCATGGCCCGGCGCTTTCTGCTCTGGTGGGTTTCAACCGGGACCGCCTTGGTGGGTGTCAACCTTGGTTGACATGCTTTTGATCTGCCGGCCAGCGGCCGGCACTACCAGACACCGCGTCCCGCCTGCCGGGCACTGCCCGGCGCTACCGTTGGGCGGCGCGGTACAATGACCGGGTGGCAAGACATCGTTCAACTTCCTTCCCTGGTCCCGATCTGCTGAGCGTCGATCGGGAACACCTGCGCCCGCTGGCCGAGCGCATGCGGCCGCGCACTCTCGACGAAATGGTTGGGCAGAAGCGCCTGCTGGCGCCGGACAGCGCGCTGCGTCGCGCGGTTGAATCCGGTCGCGTGCATTCAATGATCCTGTGGGGGCCGCCGGGCTGCGGCAAGACCACGCTGGCGCTGCTGCTGGCCGAGTACGCCGATGCGGAATTCCGTGCCATCTCTGCCGTGCTGTCCGGGCTGCCGGAGGTGCGCCAGGTGCTGGCCGAAGCCGCGCAACGCTTCGCGGAGGGCCGGCGCACCGTGCTGTTCGTGGATGAGGTGCATCGCTTCAACAAGGCGCAGCAGGACGCCTTCCTGCCGCACATCGAGCGCGGCACGATCCTGTTCGTCGGTGCCACCACCGAGAATCCGTCGTTCGAGTTGAATTCCGCATTGCTGTCGCGTTGCCGCGTGCATGTCCTGGAAGGCGTTTCGCCCACCGACATCGTCGAGGCGCTGGAACGTGCGCTGGGTGATCGCGAGCGCGGCCTGGGCGAAGAGGGTATCGAGGTCGCCCCCGAACTGCTTCTGGAAATCGCCACCGCTGCCGATGGTGATGTGCGCCGTGCGCTGACCCTGTTGGAGATCGCCGCGGAACTGGCGGGCGGGGAGGGAGGGCGCATCACGCCGCAGACCCTGACCCAGGTGCTGGCCGATCGCACCCGTCGCTTCGACAAGGGCGGCGAGCAGTTCTACGACCAGATCTCGGCGCTGCACAAGTCGGTACGCAGCTCCAACCCGGATGCCGCGCTGTACTGGCTGACCCGCATGCTCGATGGTGGCTGCGACCCGTCCTACCTGGCGCGCCGGCTGACCCGCATGGCCATCGAGGATATCGGCCTGGCCGATCCGCGCGCGCAGAGCATGGCGCTGGAAGCCTGGGACATCTACGAGCGGCTGGGCAGCCCGGAAGGCGAGCTGGCGTTCGCGCAGCTGGTGCTTTACCTGGCCAGCACCGCCAAGTCGAACGCCGGCTATGCCGCCTTCAACCAGGCCAAGGCCGACGTGCGCGAGAGTGGTACCGAAGAAGTGCCGCTGCACCTGCGCAATGCACCGACCAAGCTGATGAAGGAGCTCGGCTACGGCGCCGAGTACCAGTACGACCATGACGCCGAGGGTGGCATCGCGCTGGACCAGACGGGTTTCCCGGATGCGATGGGCGAACGGGTGTACTACAACCCGGTGCCGCGTGGCCTGGAAATCAAGCTGAAGGAAAAGCTGGACCGGCTGCGTGCCGAGCGCGAAGCGGCGAGGGCGGCAAAGAGTCGCTGACCCGGTTTATGTAGCGTCGAGCCGCGCTCGACTCCGCTCTGGACCGGGCCAGCAGCGCCTGCGGCAACGGCAGCCGAGCATGGGCGCGGCTCTACAGGGCCAATGGCAGCCGAGCATGGCTCGGCTCCACATTGTTCCCGGCGCCGGTCTTTGGCACACTGCGCGGCCACTTTTTCAAGGATTGATGCCGTGCAGGAAATGATTCTGCCGTTGCAGCGCTACGCCCAGTTCGAGGGGCGTGCCAACCGTCGTGAGTACTGGATGTTCCAGCTGTTCATGCTGATCGTCTCCGCCGTCCTGATGGTGCCGCTCGTTGCCGGGCTGGTGATGCAGTCCGACGTCCTGGGCATCGCGTCGATCATCCTGTTTGTCGTGTTCTGGCTGGCCACGTTCGTGCCGGTCATCGCCGTCACCGTGCGCCGCCTGCACGACTGCAACCAGTCGGGCTGGATGTACCTGCTGGCCTTCGTTCCGTTCGGCGGCCTGGTGATCTTCGTATTCGCGCTGCTGCCGGGCACGCCGCAGGAAAATGCTTATGGTCCGGTGCCTTCGGGGCCGTGACATTCCGCGAGTCGGGCATGGCTCGACTCCACAAGAGGCAAAGAAAAGAAGCCGGCATTTCGCCGGCTTCGTCTTTACTTGATGGTGCAGTCGCCGAAGGACAGGTAGTCCGTGCCGGAACTGAACTGCAGCGTGCAGCTGGCGGTGAACGTCGCGCCTTCTTCCAGTGCGCCCAGCTTGGCCGCCTGCTGTTCGTCGTCGCTGGTCAGTCGGGCCAGGACATTGCCCTGGTCGTCGCCGGCCTCGATCAGCGGCTCGCCCGCCAGGTTGCTGGAAACGCTCAGGGCTACGGCAGTGAATGTCACCGTCTGGTTGAGTTGGTCCATGCCCAGTGACGAATTGCCGGCTTCTTCAAAGGCCTGGTAGAGCGTTGGCAGGTCCTGTGCGGCATGGGCGGCCAGCGGCGCAAGCAGGCCGAGGGAGAGGGCGATCAGGGTGGTGTGCTTCAAGGGAGTCTCACAATCATGGGATCCAATCCCATGCCGGTTGTGTGCAGATGAACGCGACCCGGATGGCGGCAAGTGCCCGCCATCCATGGCTGCGCTGGAAGCGGGGCGATCCAATGCCCCGATGGGCGGCAAAATAGGGGAATTGCTGCCCCTTGCGCAACCCGGGCATGCGCGCGCGTGATACACAGCGTGACGTTTGATCGATGTGATAATCATTCGCGTTTAAGGTAGACTGCGGTCCCTTGTGAACCGGCGGCCCTGGGCCGCTTCTGCCGCCGCTGATGAAGCACTTTGTTCCGCCTTCGCGCCGTGGTCCGCTGGCCCGCGGCCTGGCCGCCTTGATGATGGGTCTGCTCCTGGTCACCCCATATGCCCATGCACAGCAGCGCAACCCGCTGCAGAAGATCGGCCGCACCGTGCTCGACGAGCCGGCGGCCAGCTATCGCTTCGAGCATTTCGTGGTGGACAGTCCGGACCAGCAGCGCCGTTGGCGGGTGAACCTGGCGATCCCGGCCAAGGCCGGCAAGGTGCCCTCTCCGGTGCTGTACGCGCTGGACGGCAACGCCGTCGCGATGGTCCTGGATCAGCCGTTGCTGGCCGAGCTGGCCGCGCGCAAGGCGCCGCCGGTGCTGGTGCTGATCGGCTACGACAACGACCTGCGCATCGATTCCAAGGCGCGCACCCGCGACTACACCGCATGGATCGACCGTGCCGACGATGAGAGCGGTACGACCCAGGCGGTCGGCGGTGGTGCTGCGGCCTTCCTGGATGTGATCGAACGCCGCATCAAGCCGGAAGTCGAGCGTCGCGCACGCATCGATACGCAGCAGCAAGCGCTGTGGGGCCACTCGCTGGGTGGATTGTTCGTGCTCAATGCGCTGTACACGCGTCCGGCCGCCTTCCAGTCCTATCTGGCCGCCAGCCCGTCGCTGTGGTGGAGCCAGGGTGCGGCGCTGGGGGATCCGGAACAACAGTTCGTGCAGAACGTGCACGGCCAACCGGCAAGGCTCTGGCTGATGCTGGGCGGTGCCGAGCGTGTCGGTGATCGCGGCAAGCGCGACATGAACAATCCGCGCGTGGTCGCGCACCTGCGCCGCATCGGTGGCGCCACCCCGGATGCGGCGATGCAGCTGTCCGAGCGCTTGGGCAAGGTGCCGGGCCTGAGCGTGCAGTACCGCGAGTTCCCCGGCCTTGGCCACGGCCCGATGCTGCCGGCGTCCTTCCATGCGGCGCTGCATGAGCTGTACGGCGTGACCGATCGCAGCGCCGGCGATGGCGCGCCCAATGGCGGTGACAACGCCGCCGAATGAATCCCTTCGCACGCGCTGCCGTGCGACCCCACTACCCAGGCGAGGCTGCCGACGTGCAGCGGCCCAGGCAACCGATGACCCCCGCGCCACGTGGCGCGGCCTACGTGTGCAAGGAGCCTGCCATGTCGTTCCGTCCGTCTCTCCGTCTTACCTCTCTCGCTGCCGGCCTGCTGCTGGCAGTGACCGCCACCGCGCAGCCGGTGTTCGACCAGCCGGCCAACGCCACCTTCAAGGGTGAGGTCGTCTCACGCGGTGAGAACGTGGTTCCCGGCAGCACCGCCGACGTGGTCGGCCGTGGTTTCGTGCCGGGCCAGAAGGTCAGCCTGCTGCGTGGCGACAGCGTGCTCAACGCACAGCCGGTGGTGGTCGATGCCGATGGCAACTTCAAGACCCAGCTGAGCATTCCGGCCGACGCGGTGCCGGGCACCCACCCGGTGGTGGTGCGCGCCAGCCAGCCGGCTGCGGCCACGGTGCTGAAGCTGCGCGTGTCGCCGCAGTTGCCGCTGTCCGGCCAGGCGCAGTTCGCCACCCGGTCCAGCAAGCTGGTGCCGGGCCTGTACCAGTCCGCCTACAGTGCCGCCAGCAACGCAGTGTTCGTGACCTCGGCGGTGGGTCGCCCGCCGGTGACCCAGTCGCAGCTGCTGAAGCTGGACCCGACGTCGCTGAAGGTGACCAGGGCGATCACCCCGGCGCAGGTGCCGGGCAGCACCAATGGTGCGGTGTACGCGGTCTACGGCGTGGGCGTGGATGACACCAACGGCAATGTCTGGGTGACCAACACCCGCCAGAACTCGATCGCGGTCTACCGGCAGAAGGACCTGTCGCTGGTCCACCAGTTCCCGGCCGACACTGTGCCGCACGCGCGCGACGTGGTGGTCGATGGCACCCGCGGCAAGGTGTTCGCCTCGGCAACGGGCGAGGACCACCTGTCGGTGTTCGACGCCAGGACCTTCAAGGAGCTGCCGGCAGTGACGCTGGAATCCGGCGTGGACGACGGCACGTTCACCCCGATGAGCCTGGTGCTGGACGAGAAGGGCGGCAAGCTGTTCACCGTCAGCATCGGCACCCCGGAAGCGGCGGTGATCGATGTGGCCAGCGGCAAGGTCGAGAAGGTCATCGATCTGGGTAATTCGATCAGTGCCTCGGGCGTGGCCTTCGATGCGGCACGCAACCGCCTGTACGTCGCCTCGCAGGGCACCGACAACCTGCTGATCGTCGACGTGGTTGCCGGCAAGGTGCTGCATGACGTGCCGGTCGGCGCCGGTGCGCTGAACGTCGCCTTCGATGATGCCTCCGGCCTGGCCTATGTCAGCAACCGTGGCGCTGGCACGGTCACCGTGGTGAATGGTGACGGCAAGGTGGTCGCCAATCTTGATGGCGGCACGCTGCCGAACCACGTCCGCGCCGATGGCAAGGGCAACGTGTTCGCGGTGAACAAGTCGCGCGGCGCTGAGGACCCGAAGGGTGACCGCATCACCCGCATCACCCCGAAGCAGTAAGTCACACGGTGGGGCGGCGTGCGCGCCGCCCTGCCAGCAAGGAGAACGAGCATGAACATCGCGTCCCGTCTGCGCCTGTGTGCGCTTCCGTTGGCTGTTTCGCTGGTACTGGCCGCCTGTGGCGGCGCGTCGACACCGCCTGATGGCCAGAAGGCCGCCGAGCCGCCCGCCGCACCGGCCGCTGCCGAAACCGCGTTGCCGGCAGGCTGGCAGCGCGTGGCCGGTGCCGAGCTGCCGGCCGTGCATGACCAGAAGGCGGTGCTGCCGGCCAAGGTGCATTCCGATGACGGCGCCGATATCGAGGTGACCGATACCAGCCGGATCATTGCCGGTGGCGACGACGTCATCGCGGTGATCGAAGCACTGGGGCTGGGCGCGCAGGTATTCGCCGCGCCGACCAACACCACCACCCAGGCCGGCCTGGCCGCGCCGCACCAGTTCCTGTTCAACCGCACCACCGGCGTGGAGGGCGTGCTGAGCCTGCAGGGCTCGCTGTTCCTCGGCAACAGCCTGCGCCGCCACACCGAGCTGGCCAAAAAGCTGCGCGAAGTCGGTGAGCCGGCGGTGGTCATCGATGATCTGCAGCCGGCCCCGGACAAGGTGCGCAAGGTCGCCGCCGCACTAGGGCTGGCCGAAGCGGGGCAATTATTGGCCACGCAGGTGCAGCGCCAGCTCGACGAGGCTGCAGCGATTGGCAAGGGCCTGGGCCATGCGCCACGACTGATCCACGTATCGGCCACCGGCGCTGGCGGCTCGCCCACTGTTGCCGGTGCCGACAGCGCGTCAGCGCAGCTGATCGCGCTGGCCGGCGGCATCAACATCGGCACCGAGGCCGGGGTGAAGAACTACTCGCAGCTGAGCAACGAGGGGGTGGTCGCCGCGGCACCGGAGGTGATCCTGGTGACCGAGCATGACCTGCGGCTGTTCGGCGGTGCCGAAGGCCTGTGGAAGGCGTACCCGACGCTGAAGCAGACGCCGGCCGGGCAGGCCAATCGGGTCTGGGTGATGCCGGATGTGCAGCTGAAGTACACCAGCGTGGGTTCTGGTGCGGGCGCGCTGGCGCTGGCCAAGGCCCTGGCAGCCTTGCCGAAGGCATGAGTCCGGCGGATCGGCGCCGCCGTCGCGGGCGGACGATGTTGATGGTGGCGTTGCTGGCGCTGCTGGGGGCAGTGCTGGCGTCGTTCGCCGTGGGTCCGTTGCGGTTGCCGCCGCTGGAGGTGATGCAGGCGCTTGCGGTGAAGCTGGGCCTGCTTGACCCAGGGGCAGTCAGCAGCCGTGATCTGGCCGTGGTCTGGCAGCTGCGCATTCCGCGCGCCCTGTTGGGCGCGATGGTCGGTGCGTCGCTGGCGATGGCCGGTGCCAGCCTGCAGGGCCTGTTTGGCAATCCGCTGGCCGACCCCGGCATCGTCGGTGTCAGCCAGGGTGCTGCGCTGGGTGCGGTGGCTGCCATTGTTCTCGGCGCTGCCGGTGCGGCCGGCTGGCTGGTGCCGGTGGCAGCCTTCGTCGGCGGCGCGCTGGCGATCGGCCTGACCTATGCGCTGGCCCGGCCCGGCAAAGGCAGTGGGAATGCCACGCTGCTGCTGGTCGGCATCGCGATGGCCGCGTTCTGCTCGGCGCTGATTGGGTTCCTTACTTACATCGCCAGCGAAAGCGAGCTGCAGTCGCTGGTGTTCTGGCAGATGGGCTCGCTGGCGCGCGCCAACTGGGCCGACGTGGCCGCGGTGGTGCCGCTGTTTGCGCTCGGTGTGTTTGCGCTGCAGCGACTGGCCACGCCGCTGGACATGCTGGCGCTGGGTGAGCGCCAGGCGCAGCACCTGGGGCTGGACGTGACCCGTACGCGGCGTCGCCTGGTCGCGTTCAGTGCGCTGCTGGTGGGCGCAGCGGTGGCGTTCGCGGGCTCGATCAGCTTCGTCGGCCTGGTGGTGCCGCACGTGGCGCGACTGCTGGTCGGCCCGGGTCATCGCTGGCTGCTGCCGTTGTCCGGGCTGCTCGGTGCGCTGCTGATCGTGGTGGCCGACACCGCCGCACGCACGCTCGATCCACCTGCGGAGATTCCGCTGGGCCTGTTCTCGGCCGCGCTGGGTGCGCCGTTCTTCCTGTGGCTGGTGCTGCAGCAGCGCCGCAAGGCGGCGCCATGAGCGTGCTGCTGAAACTGCACCAGGTGGTGGTGCGCCGCCAGCAGTGCGAGATCCTGCATGGCATCTCGCTGGCGTTCGAGCCGGGCACGGTGACCGCGCTGGTTGGCCCGAACGGCGCGGGCAAGTCTACGTTGCTGGCGGTGGCGGCCGGTGACCTGCGCGCCGATGCGGGGGAGGTGAGCCTGCTGGGCAAGCCGTTGGCCAGTTACAAGGCGGGGCCGCTGGCACGCGAGCGCGCGGTGATGCCGCAGGAACATGGCGTGCGCTTCGCCTTCAGCGTGGAAGAAGTGGTGGCGATGGGACGGTTGCCGCATCCGCCGGATCCGCGTGTGGACGATGCACGGGTGGAAGCTGCCATCGATGCCGCCGAACTGCAGGCGCTACGCCTGCGCGAAGTGCAGCAGCTGTCCGGTGGCGAGTCCGCCCGGACCACGTTCGCGCGCGTGCTGGCGCAGGACACGCCGCTGCTGTTGCTTGATGAACCGACCGCGGCGCTGGATCTGCGCCACCAGGAGCGTACGTTGCGCAGTGTGCGTGCCTGTGCCGAAGCCGGTGCGTGCGTGATCGTGGTGCTGCACGATCTGAACCTGGCCGCCGGCTATGCCGACCGCATCGTGTTGCTGGAACAGGGCAGGGTGGCCGCCGATGGCACGCCGCTGCAGGTGCTCACCGAAGACAACCTGCAGCGGGTCTATCAGCAGGATGTGGTGGTGCTGGAGCATCCGCGGCGCGGGGTGCCGTTGGTGGTGGTGACGTAGTCCGGATCTGCTGCCGTCGCCGCGTATCATGTCTGACCGGTATTCCCTCAATGGACTGATGCAATGATCTGTAGCATTTCGCGCGGCACGCTGCTGGCCGTGTTGGTTGGCTTCGCAGGCGCTGCGACTGCGGCTTCCACCTCTCCGGTTTCGCTGACCGATGCGGCGGAGAATGCCTCGCTGATCGAGATACGGCATTCCGCTGGCGCGGGTTCTCCTGTTGCGTCCATCCGGACGCAGTACTTCGCCAGCGAGGAAATGTCCGTGAGTTGGGATGACCAGCAGGTGCTGGTGCTTTGCAAGGAGGCGGCATACCTGCAGATTCCCCCTGCCAAGCTCAAGGCCGGTGCGTTGAGCACCGAGCAGCGGCAGATGATCGTCTACCAGGCGCTGATGTCCGGCCTGGGTGCTGTCGCGGGCGTGGTCGGGTCGGCGGGCGAGGTGGTGGCTGTGGCGGATGACGGAAGCGAGACCCGCAGCATTGGTGAAAGCCATTGGGCGTACGGTATCGAGCGCTACGACGTCACCACCCAGCGCATGCCGGGCGGCGCGCTGCGTGTGCATTCCCGCAAGACCGAGACCGTGAACACGACGCCCCCGGCGAGCCCGGACGACACGTTCAGCACCGAGGATGACCAGGCGGCACGCCTGTCCGAACTGGCGCCGGTGGGGAGCTGGACCGAGGTGCTGATCGATGGTGGCCCGCAGCTGCCGCACATTGACCCGGCGACGTCGCTGAAGGGGTGGATTTCGATGGGGGATGACCAGGCGGCGACCGTGGCCGAGGCGCGCACGCTGCACGGCTGCAAGTAAAGGCTGAGAGGAGGCAGATCCCTTTGCCCAGGGTCAAAGGGATCTGACCCCGATCATTGTCGGCCTCATCGTTCCATTTATGTTTGCAATATTCACTTGCGCGCCAGATTGGCAGGTCTAGAATGCGCCCCATGAATCGGATGCCGCTCCTGAAGTTTTTCACCCTGACCCGCGCCAACGCGGAACGGGCGTGTCTGCCTGGAGCCCCACGAGGCCGTTGAAGCGGCCATCGCTGGACCTTCGACAGAGCGCCCCCCGGGCGCTCTTTTTGTTTTTGTTAGTCGACTAACAGTCGACTCTACCCAGTCGACGCTACCCAGCCGACGCTACCCAGTACCGCAAAGGAGAACGTGCCATGCACCAGATCGCCGAGACCGAACGCTAGCCGCGCACCCTGCCGCCAACCGGGGGGCGCGGCCCCTGAAGTTGGCTTTGCAGGAATCTCTATATGAACACCCAAGTCCTTTCCCGTCGTCGCAACCTTGGCATCATTGCCCACATCGACGCCGGCAAGACCACGCTGACCGAACGCCTGCTGTGGAAAAGCGGCGAGATCCACCGCGTCGGTGAAGTGCACGACGGCAACGCGACCACCGATTTCTCGGCGATCGAACGCGAACGCGGCATCACCATCGGCGCTGCCGCCGTGCAGGCGCAGTGGGCGCCGCGCGACCTGCCGCCGCATCGGCTGACCCTGATCGACACCCCCGGCCACATCGACTTCGCGATCGAAGTCGAGCGTTCACTGCGCGTGCTCGACGGCGCCGTGGCCGTGTTCTCGGCCGTGGATGGCGTGCAACCGCAGTCCGAAACCGTGTGGCGCCAGGCGCGTCGCCACCGCGTGCCGCTGATCGCTTTCGTCAACAAGATGGACCGCGTCGGCGCTTCGTTCGAGCGCGTGCTGGAGCAGCTGCAGGACAAACTGCGGGCGCGGCCGTGGGCGCTGGGCGTGCCGTTGGGCAGCGAAAGTGGCTTCAACGGCTGGGTCGATCTGGTCGATGAGCGCGTGCTGCAGTGGCAGGATGGTGCCGCAACCACGGTGACCCCGTGGGACCAAGCGGCGCGGGCCCAGTGGCAAGCCCAGCGCGATGCGCTGGTCGAGGCCGTGGCCGATCACGATGAGCAACTGGCCGTTGCCTGGCTGGAAGGTCGCGTGATCGATGCCGGGCAGCTGCGCGCGGCGATCCGCCGGGCGACGCTGGCGGGTGCGGGCGTGCCCGTGCTGGCCGGTGCTGCGTTCAAGGACAAGGGTATCGAGACGCTGCTGGACGCCGTGGTCGATTACCTGCCGTCGCCGCTGGATCGCCCTGCCGTCAGCGCCGAAAGCGATGAGGGCGAGGTCGTGCTGCCGCCGGACCCGGACGGTCCGCTGGCCGGCCTGCTGTTCAAGATCACCCACCAGCAGCACGGCGCGTTGAGCTTCGTGCGGCTGTACTCGGGCACCTTGAAGGTGGGTGATGCGGTGGCCAGTTCGCAGCATCCGCAGGGGCGGCGTGTCAGTCGCCTGGTGCGGGTGCAGGCCGACCAGACCCACGACATCGAACAGGCCGTGGCCGGTGACATCGTTGCAGTGCTGGGCTGGAAGGATGCGGTCAGTGGTGAAACGCTGAGCGGTCGTGCGCAGCCGCTGCGCCTGGAGAACATCCAGGCACAGGCACCGGTGCTGGCGTGGCGGTTGGAGCCGGCGCGTGCGGCCGACCTGATCCGGATGGCACAGGGTTTGGCCAGCCTGGCCCAGGAAGATCCCTCGTTCCGCGTCGAAACCGATCGCGACACGGCGGAGACCCTGGTCTGGGGCATGGGCGAACTGCACCTGGAGGTGATGGTCGAGCGCCTGCGCAGCGAATGGAAGGTCGACGTAGGCGTAGGTGCGCCGCGCGTGGCCTACCAGGAGACGCCGATGCGTGCGATGACCGGCGTCGTCGGGCGGCTGGTCAAGCAGACCGGCGGCCAGGGCCAGTTCGCGCACGTGGTGCTGGATGTATCGCCGCGCGAGGACGACCAGGTCGTATTCAACGACCGCATCGTCGGTGGCGTGGTGCCGCGCAGCTTCATCGCGGCGGTGGAGAAAGGTGTGCGTGCTGCGCTGTCGGAAGGCCCCCAGGGCCATCCGGTGGTCGGCATCGAGGTCAGTCTTGTCGATGGCCAGACCCATGCCAAGGACTCCTCGGAGATGGCGTTCCATCGCGCAGGCGCCGAGGCGATCAAGGCGGCGCTGGCCGAAGGCGGCACGCAGCTGCTGGAGCCGGTGATGGCGGTGACGGTGCATTCGCCGTCAGCGTCGGTGGGTGATGTGGTCGGCGACCTCAACCGCCGCCATGGTCGCATTGCCCGCATCGACGATCAGGATGGTCGCGCCGAGGTCAGTGGCTTCGCACCGCTGGCGCAGCTGGTGGGCTATACCACCTCGCTGCGTTCGCTCAGCCAGGGGCGGGCCAGCAGCGAGGCGCACCTGCATGGCTACGAGCCGGTGCGCGCTGCATGAAGAAGGTGAGGGGAGCCCGTTCGCGGGCTCCCTTTTTTGTGGGTTCGGGTTTCCGCATCCATGCATGGCGTGGATCTACCGGGTGACCGGGTCGCGAACTCTGCACTAGATCCACGCCATGCGTGGATGGGGCCCTCGCGATGCGTTTTTTTGCATTGCGATGCAACAAAACTGCAGAAAAAGCTGGATTAAAGTGATGCCTCACGATAAATTTCGCACCCCCCGTTGCTCGCCGCCGCCCGCACCCCTCTCATGCGTGATGACAAAGACCCCGGAACCCTGGAGCTGACCCTGCCGCGCAAGCGCGGTCGTCCGCCCAAGTTCGGGTATGCGATGAGCGATGCGCAGCGGGCCGCACGCTATCGTGCGCGCCGGGCAGGGCAGGCCAACCACGCCGATGTGCGCTCCTGCAGCGACATGGTGCTGCTGGACAAGATCCGTGCAGCGGTGAGCGCGCGCGACACCGAACTGGCCGGATTCCTGGTCCACGTGCTCTGGCAGCGCTACCCCCTGCAGCTGAAATAGTTCGCTGGCGGGGTGGCCGTTGTCATCGAGCTTGTTGATAATGCGGGATTCAGGTTGTTCCCGCTGGCGTGCCCGGGATGGCAGGCGCGCATGATCGAACGGTTCCCAAGATGACCACCACCAGCGACACCACCACCGAAGCGGCGCCGAGCGGCGCTCCCCTGTTCTATACCCGTCCGGTGCCGCTGCAGGCCGATGTGCACGCCGATCTGCGCATCCTGCCGGGCAAGCTCGAGTTCGCCGCCGGCAACAACGCCATTCCGCTGGTGCTGGGCGAGTTCTCGCTGGCGCTGCATCATTTCCCGATCCTGTTCGCCGGCCCCGGTGCGGTTCCGATGGCTGCCGTCGGCGTGTCCGACCAGAACCTGTTCATCAAGGACGGCCTGTGGGAAGACGAGGCCTATATTCCGGCCTACCTGCGCCGCCACCCCTTCATCTTCATCGACACCGGCGCGGAGAATGACTTCCTGCTGGGCATCGACGAAGAAAGCCCGCGCGTGGTCAAGGGCGGCGAGGAAGGCCAGCCGCTGTTCGTTGACGGCAAGGCCACCGAAATGGTGCAGCAGGCGCTGGAGTTCTGCGGCCAGTACACCCGCGAGCACGAACAGACCCTGGCCTTCTCCAAGGCCCTGACCGACAACGGCCTGCTGGTCGAGCGCAACGCCACCGTGCGTACCCCGGATGGCCGCGAGTTCAACCTCAATGGCTTCCTGGTGGTGGACGTCGAGAAGTTCGTTGCGCTGCCGGAAGCCACCGTGGTCGAGTGGCACCGCAGCGGCTGGCTGGCACTGATCCACCAGCACCTGATGTCGCTGGGTCGCTTCAATGACCTGACCCGTCGCCAGGTCGAGCGCCTGGCCGCCTGATCAAGGCATTGGCAGGGTTCCCGCTGGGCGGGAGCCCTGTCCGGCCTTCAGCACGTCCAGCAGGCGCCGCGCATCGGCCCAGTCCGGCGCGGCGTCATGCGCCAGGTCGACCAGCTCCGCCGCGATGGCCGCATGCTCGCATTGGCCCAGCATCTGCAGCGTGCCCTGCAATCGGTGCGCGTGATGGCCCAGTGCCGATGCATCCGCTCGATCAATAACCCGCTCCATGTTGCCGAGCTCATCGTGGATGTCGGCGATGTAGGCCGCGTCCATGTCAATCGTCTGCGCGGCTGCGCCCGGGCCCTCTGGTCGCGCAATGCCGAGCGCAGGCAGCAGCTGGGCGGCGCGCAGCGGCTTGGCCAGCACCGCGTCGAAGCCCGAGCGGTGGCAGCGTGCGCGATGACGCCGTCCGGTGCGGGCAGACAATGCGATCAGGCGAACGGTGCGCCCGGCAGACCCGCGTAGCTCGCGCGCCAGCACGTGACCATCGGCGCCAGGCAACCCAATGTCGATCATAGCAACGGAGCGGGGCTGTCGTGCCTGTTCGGCCAGGGCACTGGCCGCATCTTTCACGGCGCACACCTCTGCGCCCCAGCGCCGCAGCTGTTCGGCGATCACGTGGCGATTGAGCTCGTGGTCCTCGACCAGCAGCAGGTGCAGTCCGGCCAGTGGCGTATCGCCCACGGGCATGTCCTGGGCATCCACGCCGGTGCCAGCCGGGCACACCGGCAGGCGCAGGATGAAGCGACTGCCACGGCCCAGCACGCTGTGCACGGTGAGGTCGCCGCCCATTGCGCGGGCCAGCTCGCGCGCGATGGAAAGCCCCAGCCCACTTCCGCCACGCCGCTGTCCGCTGCTGCCTTGCTGGAAAGGCTGGAACAGGGTGGCTACCTGCGCCGGCGCGATGCCGATGCCGCTGTCGATCACCTCCAGCAGCAGCGCCCGAGGACGCGCCGCCGGCATCAGTTGCAGGCGCAGCTCGATGCGGCCGGAATCGCTGAACTTCACTGCGTTCGCCAATAGATTGCTGGCAATCTGGCGTAGCGCATCGGCGTCCACCAGGATGTTCGACGGGGATGCGCCCTGGGCATCGAGATGCAGCTGCAGGCCTTTCCGCTGGGCCTGTGGCCGGATCGCCTCCAGAGCCTGCCGGCACAGCTGGGTTGCATCGCAGGGTTGCGCATGCGGCTTGAAAGCGCCGCTCGCAAGGCGCGAAAAATCCAGTGCGCGATTCAACAGGCTGCGCAGGGATTGGCTGGCGCTGCTGGCAGCGGCGAGCAGGTCACGCTCGCCCTTGGGCAATGTCGATTGCCCCAGCAGCTCGATCGAGGTCAGCACGGCCTGCGCCGAGTTGCGCATCTCGTGGCTGATCACGCCGATGGCATGCGCGCTGCTTCGGTCACCGCGCGCCCGGAGGTGGCGCATTGCGAGCCACAGCAGCGGCAGGGCAATCAGCAGTGGGGCCAGCAGCAGCCACCCGCGCGGGGGCGACGCCTGCATCCAGTCCAGTGCATTCCCGGCCGCGGCAGGCAGGGTCTGGCCTGCCCATAGGTGGAGCAGGCCTGCGTGCTCTTCCAGTGTGATCTCCCGCAATGCCTGTTCGATGCGCCCAAGCAGTTGCTGGTCTTCCCGGCGAACCAGCAGGTAAAGGTCGGTGGAGACGCCGCTATCGAACGGCTGCAGGCGCAGGCTGCCATTGAAATGGCGTCGAACCAGGGGGCGCAGCGTGGGCTCCAGGCCAATCGCCACGTCCGCCAGGCCGGTTTCGACTGCCGCCAGTGCTGCATGCCGGTCTGGCAGCTGCCGCAGCCGGACCTGCGGGTGATGCGCGTGCAGCCAGCTGGCGTAGGGTCCGCCTTCAACGACGGCGATGACCCGGCCGTCGAGTTCGCGCATCTCCCGTGGCAGCCACTCGCCGGCGCGTCCGGCCAACAGGGTGGCGCCGCCACGGAACGGGGTGGACGCGGCAAGGCCGGGGCAGGGCAGCGGCTGGTGCCTTGCGCCGCCAAACACCATGACCAGGTCAGCCTCGTGATGGCATACAGCGAGGATTGATGCGGCGGTTGTCGGGTAGGGGTGTTCCAGGAAACGGAATTGGGCGTGCCGCGCCACCAGGTTGGCATAGCCATGGGCGAGCGTTGGCGGTGATGACGGATCGGCCAGGGCCGCGGGCAGGGGGCGCAGGGAGGGAGTCGTGGCGACCCGTACAGTGCTGCCCGGCAGCCAGCGTGGCGAGCGGATATCTTCGGCCGAGGCAGCCGGCAGGAGAAGGAGCGCCAGCAGCCCCGTGGACAGGAAGCGGCGGCGCAACGGCGGCTGGCGCCTCACGGTGTCTCCAGTCGTTCGCGCAGTGCGTAGATTTCCACGTCGCTGCGCAATCCCAGCTTGCGCAGCACAGCCACCTTCTGCGTGCTGACAGTCTTGATGCTGCGGTGCCGCCGCAATGCGATCTCGGAGACCGTCAAGCCTTCCAGCAGCAGGCCCAGCACTTCGCGCTCGTTGCGGCTGAGCTCGCCGCGGTCGCCGGCCAGCCTGACGTCCGGTGGAACCCGGGTCAGGCCCTGGGAAACACGTACGATGGCGTCGGACAATGCAGCAAGCGGTTCGGCCTTGCTGACGAATCCGTTGAGTCCGGCATCGATCAGGCTGTTGAGGTTGGTGGTGGGGCAGAGCGTGGCGAAGGCCAGCAATGGCGTGCGCGGGAATTCCCGGCGCAGCAGCGCAACGAGCTCGAGGCTACCCAGGTCGTCACGGGCAAGCGTGAGATCGATGATGGCCACATCCACTGGTGTGCGTTGCAGGCTGCAGAGCAGTTCGTTGCTGCAACCGTGGCTGGCGACGATGTCGAAGCGGAGATCGCCTGACAGGTGCAGGGCGGTGCCGCGACGGACGACTTCGTGATCGTCCAGGAGCGCCAGGCGAAGCCGACGCGGTGCAGGAAATCCATTCATGCGCGGGAGGTGGTCGGCGCCCATGGGCGTGGCCGCCATTCTGGCGCCGCTGTCGCGTCGAACATCGAATTCGTTGCGTTTTTACGACTATTCCTAAAGATCGATGGATGCAGTTGATCGGCCGGGGCTTACGCATTCGTGACGTAAATGGATGGGGTGCTGCAGGCGTCCCGTCGTGGCTGCCGGAACCATTAATGTGACGCGTCACGCCGGCGTGACCCTGCGCCCCTGACCTGAGTCGTTGACGCCGTCAGGGCAGGGCTATCGAGTCTGCACGCGGGGGATCGACATGCGACCCAGGAACTGCGCCGGGGTGATGCGGGGCAACTGTTTGGCATGGGCGTCTGAGAAGTGGCGCAGGCCGCCCCAGAGTGCGGTGTCTCCGATCAGGAAGCAGCGGTGCTGGGCACGGGTGACGGCGACGTTGAGCAGATTGGGCTTGCTGGAGGCCCAGTGCGCCGCGCCCACCGTGTCCGTGTCGCAGCCCAGGACCATCCAGACAATGCTCTCCTCCTTGCCCTGGAAGGTGTGCACGGTGCCGACGCGCTCCCTGCACCACGTGCGCAGTTCGGTGGTGCGTGGCGCCTGCGTGCCGGGTGGGGCATCCGGGCCAAGCCAGGCGTCCTGGCTCCGCAGTCGCTCGAGCAGGGCATTCTTGATGCGCTTGAAGGGCGAAATGATGTAGACCGGGGGAAGGCTCCCGGTGCTGTGGTAGAGCGCGGCCAACGCCTGCTGCACCAGGTCGATCTGGCACGGCACGACCTGCTTGTCGCTGGTGCGGCCGGGGGCGTGTACCCAGGCGCTGCTGCCGATGTCCAGGCTGTCGGCGGGTGGCCGCGCCGCACTGGGTTCCCAGGGGTTGGAGAAGATCATCTTCCCCTCGTAGGCAATCGTGTTGGCAATGGAGAACATCGGTTCGACGCAGCGACGATGCACGCGCAGCGGACTGCCGATCCAGAGCGGCGAGCCGCCGGACTCCATGCGGGCACCGAGCGGGTTGGCCTCGTCGGCCAGTACCTGTACGGAGGTCTTGTCGGGCGAGACGTTCACGCCTGCGGGCAGTGCGCTGGTTCGGCCCAGCGCCTGCAGCAGCTTGACCGGCACGGTGAACACCGGCTCGATCTGCAGCGGATCACCCACCACGACCGCGCGCCTGGAGCGCAGCAGTGCACCGACTGCCGCCTGCGGCACGGCCTGGCCAGCTTCATCGATGAACAGCCAGCCGATCGAGTCCGGCCCCAGATGTCGGAACTGGCGTGCGACCGAGGCGAACGTGCTGGAGACAACCGGCACGATCATGAACAGGCTCTGCCAGATGGCCAGCGCATCGCGTGGCTCCTGCAGCCGCTTGCCACTCAGCAGGTGGCACAGTGCAATGACGTTCTGGGCGAAGCCGCCGCCCTTCTGCACCACTTCGTGCAGCCAGGCCTGGTGAAGCTGCAGTGCCGCCACGAAGAGATTGGCGCGCTGCTCGTTGAGCTGCTCGCTGTTCCAGACTCCCTTGATCTGCCAGTCCTGATCTTCCAGTTCGGCCGCGTCGGCGGGATGGGACGCGGTGCCGAGTTCGGCTTTCAGTTGTTCGAGCTGTTGCGTCATTCCAGCCCATTGCTGCGCCCGTGCCTGCGCGGCGGCCGATGCCTCGGCCAGGGTGCTCGCGGTTTGGCCCAGGTGCTGTTGCGCCGTATCACATTGCGTCCCGAGTTCGAGCTCGCGCTGGGTCCATCGGTGCTGATGATCTGCGTTCTGCACCATTGCGGCCGCATGGCTGTGCGCGCGCTGCCGGTCAAAGATGCGGGCCCACCAGCCAGGCTTCTCTTCCCTGAGCAGGATGCGTTGCGCCTTGAGCAGGGCGAGCTGTTCATCGGATCTGCTGCGCTGGCTCTCGAGTGCACGGCACTGCTGTGCAGCTTCCTCATGCGCGCGCTGTGCATCGCGAAGCTGAGAAGTCGTTTGCCGGCAGAAGCTCTCCTCATCGTTGCCGCTGATTTCACGGCTGAGCGAGGCAAGCCGATCCAGCTTTTCGACCAGGCCATTGACGATCGCATCGGCCTTGCCGAACGCCTCCCTGGCCTGCTGGAAGCTCATGGCTGCTGGGTTGTCCCGCCACTCCCAGAGCGACTGGTGGCGGGCGCGGTCGTAGCCCTTCGGTGCGGGGGTTTTGCCATCTTTTGGGGCGCTCCTGCTGATGGCCCGCACAAGTGCCTCGCGGTTGGCCTTCCTGCCCAGCGCGCAGCTGATCAACCCCCAGGCATCGCTGTCTGCCGCCGGTCGTTCATAGGCGCCCCTGCCGTTCCATTCGAGCAGGTTGCGGGCCAGTGGCCGCAGGTAGTCGAAGGTCACGTCCCCTGTGCTGTTGCGCCAGCGCGATCCTCCGGGCTTGCCCAGTGACCGGCTCTTCGGCAGGTCACGCGAAATATTCTCCACGGCGGCATTGTTCGACGATGCGACCACCATCTCGAAGCCGGTCAGGTCGGCCTTCAGTGGCGAGACCCTGCACGGCTTCTCACCTTCGAAGTTCACTTCGCGGGCTGGGCCGAGCGCAGCGGCTGGCGTCGCGTACTGTGACAATGCACGTGCACGCCGCACGATGTTCTCAGCGAAGACCTCACGCAACAGCGTGGTCTTCCCGGTTCCGGGTGGGCCATTGACCGAGAAGATGCCTGAATCGCGCACCTGCTCGAAGATGCTGTTCACAGCGAACTGCTGCATCAGGCTCATCGTGTGTGCAGGATCGCCGGGCCAGTGGCCCCGATTGATGTGGCGCGGGCGCAGCCGGTCGGCAATCAGCGCATGGCCTTCTGGGGTGTAAAGGTCTTCGCGTCGGCTTTCAGGCAATGGGCTCAGATAGGCGCGTAGGGGCGCACTGGCCTTGCCCTGGTCGAGTGCGCCGATGGCCCGCGCGATATCCTCGACGAAGAAACTGTTGAGGATGCTGATCTCCGCGTCCTCTTCGGGCTGGGCCTCGTCGTCCTCGGCGTCGTCCGCTTCCGCCGTTGGCTCGTTGTCCGGCCCTGGGGGTGTGGCTTTTGCTGCCCGTTCCGGCTTCGGCTTGTCTTCAACGCTTTTCGCCCGGATGACCAGCAGCGGAGCGGACGCGTCGCCCGCGGAAGGGTCATGACCCGACCAGTTGCACAGGATGTCGAGCAGGCGCAACAGGTCGTCGGGGCTGCAGGGCGTTGGGCCCTCACCCTGTCCGGCGGGGGTGGCAGCGGCGCTGCGGAACGTTGCTACGTCGCGCTTGAGTGCTTCAAGGCTTGCCTGGAAGGCGTCGAAGTCCAGGCCCTGCAAGCCACGCCTGGAGATCGTGCCCAGTGCCCACGGAACGGTCGATACCGAGATTTCACCCAGCTGCAGCACGCCCTCGGCGCTTGCCCGCAGGCTGGCCGCGCAGGTCAGGCCTTCCAGTTCGGCCCGTTCGTCCTGTTCCAGCGACTCGTCTCCGCTTGGCGTCTCAGCCAGTACCCGCTGGGTGATATCGGCCAGCTGGGCTTTGTCGAATATGCCGAGGTAGACATCGAATCCGCTCAGCCTGCGACCGAATGGCAGGGGTGGGGACCACAGATCCTTCGGGTCCAATCGCTCGAGCTGATCCCTTGACAGCTGCCGTACGCTCCCATCCGCGTCCTTCGACTCAAGGACCTGGCCCTGCAGATCGTAGGGTATGAAGAACTCAACCCTGTGCCAGAAGCTGAGGATCGCGCGATGACTGGCCTGCAACGTGTTGCGTCGTTCTTCCTTCAACTGCCTGTTCCTTCCATTGTGAAATCGGCCACGACCGGAATGCACCCTTCGTCGGCCATTGTGGTCGGCGCGCAAAGCCCTGCATTGGCCATTAGCGGCCGCCGCGGTCGAGTCTTGAGTGTTCGCGACCCCAGCGCCAGCTACTGCAGGCAGGGCAGGTGCGGCGTCGCTGTACGCACGGGTCCGGCAGCGGCGATGAATGCGACATCCGGCGCAAGCAGATGTCGACACGCCCTGCCGTCAGCAGGTGCTGCGTGGGGATGACCGATGGCTCAGCGCACCGACTGCGGCACGCGCCTCAGCTTTGCGGTGTCGTAACCCATGGCCGCGATGCGCTGCACGGCCTGCTGGTAGTCGCTCTCGGACACCTGTGGCGTGCGTGCCATGTACCACACGTAGTCGCGCTTGCTGCGCGCGACGATGGTCTGGCCGTAGTCATCGCGCAGCCAGGCAATCACATACTCGGCCTGGATCGGCCAGATGAACTGCATGCCCCAGATGGCGCCGTTGCCGTCCTTCTCGACCCGTCCCACAGGGTGCATCGACTTCTGGGGGGCGTCGAAGCTGCCCTTGCGATAGGTGAAGGTGGTCTGGATGCGCCCGTCGGGCTTCAATGCGTAGCTCTCCACCGCGTCGAAAGCTTTGCGCTCCGGCCATGAGGGGATGTGGGCGATCACATACCAGTCGCCCATGAAGCGTGGCACGTCCACTGAGGGCGGGCGGGGCAGGGGACGGGTATCGGTGGAACTGCAGCCGGAACCAAACAGGCTCAATGCCAGCAGGGGAAGCAGCGAGCGCATGCGCATGTCACACCTCAACGGGGGCGGAACAGATAGTGGGCGACCAGCCACTGCTGGCCGTCGTCGTAGCCGAACAGCTCGGCGCATGCCATCCAGAACATGCGCCAGCGCTGCCACCAGATCTTCGCGGCGGCCTGGCCGTAGGTCGCGACCAGCACCGGCATCACCGCCTCGCGTGCTGCATCCTGGTTGGCCAGCCAGTGGTCGGCCGTGCGCTGGTAGTGGGTGCCGTCCAGCAACCAGCGCTGGTCAAGCCGCAGGTCGCGCTGGAAATGCAGCAGCGTGTCGGCCGCCGGCATCAGGCCACCAGTGAAGAAATGGCGGCCCATCCAGTTGTCGCCGCCCTCGGTCTCGAACGGGTACATCAGCGTGCGGTGGGCGAAGATGTGCACGAACAGCGCGCCGTCGGGCTTCAGCCACTGGCTGATGCGCGCCAGCAGGCGCTCGTAGTTGCGCACATGCTCGAACATTTCCACCGAGACGCAGCGGTCGAAGCGTGCGGTTGGCAGCTCGAGCTGGTTGACGTCGCGGGTGATCACCTCGACGTTGTGCAGCCCCCGGGCCTGGCACTGCGCCATGATGTGCTGGCGCTGGCTGTGCGAATTGGACACGGCGGTGATCGCGGCGGTGGGATAGCGCTCGGCCATCCACAGGGTCAGCGAACCCCAGCCGCAGCCCAGTTCGAGGATCTGCTGGCCATCGGCCAGTCCGGCGCGCTGGCCGTACAGCTCCAGCATGGCGTCCTCCGCCTGGTCCAGCGTTTCGCGCCCGGTGGGGTAGTAGCAGCTGCTGTACTTCAGGCGCCTGCCCAGGCAGGCCTGGAAGAAGGCCGCCGGAACCTCATAGTGCTGGCGGTTGGCCGCGTCGGTATGCAGCGCGAGCGGGCTGTCGGCCAGCTCGGCGATGCGACGGCCGAAGCGTGCGGACTGTGCTTCGATACCGCCCAGCATTTCCTCGTGCAGGCGTTGCGCGCACAGGCGACGGATGCCGGCGCGCAGCGCGGCATCGGGAACCAGGCCGCGTTCGGCCCAGGCGATCAGCCCGGTTTCCGCGTCGTCGGCCGGGGTCAGTGACGGAATCGCGCTCATGCGGAATGCTCCTTGGAAGGACGAGGGAACCAGGGGAAGAACATCGGCGTGCTGCGCTGGTAGGCGCGGTAATCGTCGCCGCGGCTGCGCAGCGCCTGCTTTTCGGTGAACGGAATGCCGCTCAGGTAGCGCAGGAACACATACATCAGCAGCGGGCCGGACCACGCCAGCCACCACAGCGGCGAGCCGACCGCGAGTAGGACATAGCTGAACCAGTGCAGCCACTCGAAGAAGTAGTTGGGGTGGCGGGAGTAACGCCAGAGCCCGGCGCGGCAGGTGCGACCCTGGTTTGCCGGATTCGCGCGGAACCGGGCCAGCTGATGGTCGGCCAGGCTCTCGCCGCCGACGCTCAGCAGCCAGACGAGTGCGGCGGCCACGACCCACAACGTCATGCTGGTCTGTGGATTGGCAGCCACCGCGACGAAGGGCAGGGCGAACAGCACGACCAGCAGTGCCTGGGCCATGAAAAAGCCGAAGATCTTGGCTTGATGCCCTTGCCAGTACTCGCGCAGATAACGGTAGCGACCGTCTTCCTGTTCATGGCGGACCCGATGCCACAGGTGCAGTGCCAGTCGGCTGCCCCACAGGCCACCGAGCACGCCCAGTGCAATCCGTGGCGCCGCCGCACCATCGCCGAGCCAAGCCAGCAACAGGGCCGAAGCACCCACGCCCTTGGCCCAGAGCACATCGACCACGCCGATGTTGCGGTGGCGCCGCTGCCAGGCCCAGCCCCAGCTCATCACAAGCACGGCATACAGCAGTACCCACACCAGATTGATCATGACGGCGCTCCGGCCAAGGGCGGCGGGATGGTGCGGGAGCCGCGACGAGCGGCCATGCACAGCAGCGAAAGCGCGATGCTCCAGCCCACCCCCAGTACCAGCAGGCCTTGCCACAGCGGCGTAGTGAATCGAACCGCATCGAAACCGCGCGCTGCGGAGAGATAGGCCAGCGGGGCCAGCAGCAGGCCGAACGCGGCTGGCAGGGCAGGGTGGCGAAGCAGGAAGCGCATCGAAGTGGTCAGCGTCATCGCAAACGCGGCCCACAACGCCATGATCCAAAGGGGTGGCGTCCAGCCCAGCGGGGCCGCGGCGTAGCGTACGGTGCCGCTGGCGGCGGCACTGGCGTCGACCAGCCACGCGCAGGCCAGCGCCAACAGCATCAGCCGAAGATCCAGCCGAGGTTGCGGCGAGGTCAGCAGCTGGCTGCCGATGTAGAGCGACGCTGCCAGCAGCGCCGGCCATTGCCAGCCGCGCCCGGCGCCGGCCACGGCGCACAGCCAGACCAGCTGGTTGCCAAGCAGATTGGCCCAGAACCGGCGCACCTCAGCCGCCTTGACCCGATGCGCCAGCGGGACGATGCCCGGGGCGCGCCAGCAGCAGATGCGAAACGCCGATCGAACGCTCCAGGAAGCCGCCCTCGCAATAGGCCAGGTAGAACTCCCACATCCGGCAGAAGCGCGTATCAAAGCCCTGTGCCTGCACAGCGGGCAGCTGGGCAAGGAAGCGTTGGCGCCAGGCGCGCAGGGTCAGTGCGTAGGAGTGACCGAAATCCTGCTGGGCGACCAGCTGCAGGTCACTGGATCGGGTCTTGGCCGCCATGATCGCGTTGATCGACGGAATGAAGCTGCCCGGAAACACATAGCGCTTGATGTAGTCGACGCTGCGCCGTGCCTGCTCGTAGCGGTGATCTTCGATGGTGATGGCCTGCAGCAGGGCGACACCATCGGGCTTGAGCAGGCGCTGCAGCGTTGCCATGTAGGTGTCCAGGTATTCGGCGCCGATGGCTTCGATCATCTCGATCGATACCAGCTTGTCGAACTGGCCCTGCAGGTCGCGGTAGTCCTGCATCAACAGCGTGACCTTGTCCTGCAGCCCGGCGACGCGGACGCGCTCTCTGGCCAGTGCATGCTGCTCGGCGGAGATCGTGGTTGTGGTGACGTGGCAGCCGTAGTGCTGCGCCGCGTGCAGCGCAAAACCACCCCAGCCGGTACCGATCTCCACCACGCGGTCGCCCGGCTTGAGCTGCAGCTGTTGGCAGATGCGGTCCAGCTTGCGCCGCGAGGCGGATTCCAGCGACTCGCCTTCTTCGGCGAACAGGGCCGAGGAGTACATCAGGTCCGGTGACAGGAACAGGGCGAAGAAGTCGTTGCCGAGGTCGTAGTGCGCGGCGATGTTGCGGCGGCTGCCTTCGCGGCTGTTGCGGCGCAGGCGGTTCCAGCCGCGCAGCAGCCAGCCCCCCACGCGCGCCGGGCCGTGTTCCATGCTGTCGAGCAGATCGCGGTTGCGCACCAGCAGCCGTATCAGGGCGACCAGGTCGTCACAGCGCCATTCGCCATGGATGTAGCTTTCGCCGGCGCCGACGCTGCCCTGGGCCGCCACCTTGCGATAGAACGCCGGGTCCTCGATGGTGACGGTGACATGCAGCTCACCGCGGGCATCGCCCAACCAGACTTCGCCCAGCGCGTCGCGCACGCACAGGCGGCCGTCGCGCATCGGGGCGAGCTGGGCCAGCAGGCGGCGGCGCAGGAAGGCATCCAATGCGCCGGGGCGCGGCAGCGCGACCGAAGGAATCATCGAATTCATCGCGGTTTCTCGGCAAGGGTAGGGTGGTCGTGTACGGGATTGCGTTTCAGCCACAGCCGCAACGCATGCCAGTGGATGGCGGCCACCACCTGGGTGGTCATCAGTGGATAGCAGGCCAGGACGCGGGCCAGCCCGCGGCCATCCAGGGGGTGTCGTTGCATGACCTGGGTGGCATCAAACTGGCGCGCGCCGTCGCGCCAGACCTGCATGTGCACGCGCAGGTCCTCATCAGGGCAGTTGAACCGCCAGTCGTAATGACAATCCATCGGCATGAAGGGCGAGACATGGAAGCACTTGTCGAACCGCCAGCGCAGCGAGGTGCCTTCCTGCGTGGCCGTTGCGACCGGCAGCACGTAGGCGTGACGTTCCTTCCAGGGTGTGTTGGTGATCTCGGCGACGATGCAGTCCAGCGTGCTGCCATCGGCCCGGTAGCAGTAGTAGAAGCTGACCGGGTTGAACACGTGACCGGCGAAGCGCAGATGGGTGAGCAGGCGGACCGGGCCGGTGGGCCGGTAGCCCAGGGTTGATGCAGCGTGGTCGCGCACTGCATCGGCCAAGGGCCGCGCGGGATCGCCGAAGTAATCGCTGCGACGGAACTCGGCCAGATTGCGGCGATTGATCGACCACAGCCAGCGCCCGGCGAACACGCTGTCGAGTTCATCCAGGTCGAGCAGCAGCTGTGCGATCGGATAGCGGAACGCATGCGGGTGTGGCAGGTGCCTGCGGTGCGCCACCTGCCCGAAGTAGAGCGCACTGGCGCTCATGCGGCCACCTCGCCGGGAGCCGCCATGACGTGGTGCGGTTCACAGGTGCGCAGTGCATCGACCACGCGGCGGGCGCTGCGGATGCCGTCCTCATGGAAGCCCCAGCCCCAATAGGCGCCTGCGAACCAGGTGTGGCGGCGGCCCTGCAGCTCGGCCCAGCGCTGTTGCGCGCGCACTGCGGCATGGTCGTGCACCGGGTGCGCATAATGCAGGGTGCGCAGCACCTTGCCCGGGTCGATTGCCTCGCTGCGGTTGAGCGTTACCACCAGGGGCGTGCTGCCGGGCAGGCCCTGCAGCTGGTTCATGCAGTAGCTGACCGTGCAGGGCGCAGCAGGGTCGCGGGGCACATGGGCATTCCATGCCGCCCACGCCTTGCGGTTGCGCGGCAGCAATGACGCGTCGGTGTGCAGCACCGCTTCGTTGGCCTGGTAGCGGATGGCGCCGAGCACGTCGCGTTCGATGGGGTCGGCGTCACGCAGCAGCGCCAGGGCCTGGTCGCTGTGGCAGGCCAGGATGACCTCATCGAAGCCTTCCACGCCGGCCGCGCTGTGCACGCGAGCGCCCCACGGCATGCGCTCGACCGACTGTACCGGGCACTCCAGCCGCTCATGCACCCGCCAGCGGGCGCGCAGGGCATCGACATAGCGGGCCGATCCACCGCTCACCACCCGCCACGGTGCACGCCCGGTCATCTGCAGCATCTGGTGGTTGGCCATGAACTGGGCCAGATAGCGCGCCGGAAAGTCCATCACCGTGGCCGTCGGGGACGACCACAGCGCGGAGGCCATCGGCAGCAGGTGCTCGTCGATGAAGGCATCGCCGTAGCGCTGGCTGCGCAGGTACTGCCCCAACGTTGGGCCCTCGTCTTCTGCCAGCAACAGGGGGGCATCGCGGTAGAACCGGCGCAGGTCGGCCAGCATGCCCCAGAACCGCGGCGACACCAGGTTGCGGCGCTGGCAGAACAGGCCATCCAGCGAGGTGGCGTTGTACTCCACGCCGCTGCGCTCGCTGTGCATCGAGAAGCTCATCGTGGTCGGCTGCGAGGCGACGCCCAGCTCGTCGAACAGTGCGGTCAGCAGCGGGTAGTGCTGGGGATTGAACACGATGAAGCCGGTGTCCACCGCCATGCGGACGCCATCCACCTGCACGTCGTGGGTGTGGGTATGGCCGCCCAGATAGTCGTTGGCCTCGAACAGCGTGACGTCGTGTTCGCCGTCCAGCCACCAGGCGCTGGCCAGTCCTGCAATGCCCGAACCGATGATCGCGATGCGCATGTCAGTACCTCGCCTTGGCCAGCACCCATTCGGGAATCGGCTTGAGCCCTTTGACCAGCCCAAGCGCCGCCATCGCGCGCAGTCCATACCAGGTCAGGTCCACTTCCCACCAGCGAAAGCCCTGGCGGACGGTGCCCGGGAAGAAGTGGTGGTTGTTGTGCCAGCCTTCGCCGAAGGTGAGCAGCGCCAGCCAGAGATTGTTGCGGCTGTCATCGCGGGTCTCGAAGCGGCGGCGACCGAAGCGATGGGCCAGCGAATTGATGGTGACCGTGGCGTGGAACAGCACGATCGTGGAGATGAAGAAGCCCCACACCAGCAATTGCGAGCCGGAGGTATGCAAGCCTGGCGCCCAGCGCTCCAACCCGGCGCCCAGTGCATACAGCGCTGCGGCCAGCAGTACCGGCACAGCCGTATCGAAGCGGTCCAGCCAGCGCAGCTCCGGGTAGCGCGCCAGGTCGGGCACCCGCGACAGGTCGGTGGCAAAGGCCTCGCGGGTCAGGAACCAGCCCATGTGGCTGCGCCAGAAGCCGCCCTCACGGGGGGAGTGCGGGTCCAGCGGCTGGTCGGCGTGACGGTGGTGGTGGCGATGGTGGGCGGCCCACCACAGCGGCCCGCGCTGTACGCTGGAGGCGCCTATCACCGCGAACACGAACTGCACCGGCCGCGATGCCTGGAAGGTGCGATGCGAGAAGTAGCGGTGGTAGAACGCCGTGATGGCGAACATGCGCACCGCATAGAGTGCTGCAGCCACGATCACCGCTGTCCACGAGATGCCCACCCAGATCACCGCGATGCAGGCCAGGTGCATCAGCGCGAAGGGCACGGCGCGCACCCAGTCGATCCGCCCCGGCCGCTCGTCGGTGGCCTCTGCGGCGTTGCCGGTATCGAACCAGCGCTGCAGCGTGCGCAGCAGGCGCCAGCGTTGACGGGGGAGGGGCGCTACAGAGGCCATGGCGGATCTCGGCGGGTTTCGTGTCTTCCTCTACGCGGCAGAAGGCCCACTGGATGCGGAGCGCGGCAGGAAATTTAGATTTCACCTGGCCGTAACGGTGCAGCGATCTGTCAGCGGCTGCGCCCAGGCCTGCTGCCATTCGCTGGCGGGGCGACCAGCCGCTGCGGCGATGAAGCGCACCGTCACCTGTGGATAGGCACCGCGTTGATCGCGCAGGTTGCTGGTGCCACGGAACTCCAGCAGGCGCTGGTCAGCGCTGGCGTATACCAGCGCAAGGCGTGGCGCGATGCCGCCGTACCAGGTGTCCAGGCTGACCTCGATCGACTGCGCATCGATCCCCTGCCAGCGCTGCGGGCCGATGCGCCTTACCTGCACCGGGAAGTAGCGCTGCCGCGCTGGGACCAGGAAGGGCAGGGTCACACGCTCGCCGCGCATGAGCGCCTGCCAATGCAGGCGCACCGCCGCGTCGAACCCTGCGTCGATGACCGCGCCGGTCGGCAGGTCGAGCTCGCGCTGCACCGGTGGGCTGCCGGCATCCTCCTTCCACGCGATCGAGACCCTGCCGCTGGCGGCCTCGACCTCGGCCTTCTGGCCGCTGCGCCGGTCCTCCAGGGTATAGCCGCGCGCCTGTGGGGCCGCGCTGGCCGGCAGGTGCTTGCGGGCGAAAGGCCGCCCGTCCGCGCATTGGTACAGCACCCAGCGCTCGGCACCCTCGGCCGCATCGCGTCGCCAGTGCACCTCGCGGTAGAGCAGGTCGCCGCGCGACGACGTTGCTACTCCCTCGCTTCGCAGCCAGGGCGCGGCCAGCGCAACATGGGGCAGGCACAGCAGCAGCCAGGCGGTACGCATCGCGTTCATCCGGGAAAGGAGGGCTGAGGTCATACGGCGGGGATGGGCGGTTGGATGCGCCTGCAGCGGCTGCATCCAATCACGGCCCCTGCGCGTAAAGAGGACAGACCTTCACCCGCCCGCCGCGAACGCCGATGTACCCTGACGCCGCCAGCAACCCCCTCAACTTCGATACCGCACGCATCGTGTCCAGTTCCCAGCAGCCGAGCAGCGAGCCGACGAACTGGGCCGGTGACATGGACGGCGTGGCACGGCTTCGTGACCGCGACTGTTTCATGCGGATCTATGATTACTTCATGCCGCGGCTGTGCGTATACCTGCGGGGCCTGGGCGTGCCTGACGCGGTGGCCGAGGAACTGGCGCAGGAGAGCCTGCTGCGGCTATGGCTGCGCGCGGCCGACTTCGATCCCGCGCAGGGTGCGCTGAGCACGTGGCTGTATCGCATCGCCCGTAACCTGCACATTGACCGCATCCGCCGCGAGCGCAGCTGGATGCAGGTGCAGGCAGCCGTCGAGGACGCAGCAACCCTGGATGTGATCGAACGCAGCAGCGCCGAACAGTTTGCCGACCAGGCCCGGCTGCGCCAGCGCATCAACGAACTGCCCGCCGTGCAGGCGCGCTTGGTGCGCATGTCCTATTTCGAGGCCAAGAGCCACAGCGAGATCGCCGAGGCGATCGGCATGCCCTTGGGCACGGTCAAGTCTCATCTGCGGCGCGCGTTCCTGCAGCTGCAGGCCAAAGTGGGAGGTGCGCTGTGAACCCGCGCCACCACCTGCACGAATCGACGTTGATGAGCTATGCCGCAGGCGCGCTGCCCACGCCACTGAGCGTGGTCGTTGGTACGCATCTGGAGCAGTGCCCGCACTGCCGCCAGCGCCTGCGCGAGGCCGAGGCGATCGGCTCGGTGCTGCTCGAGCAGACCCAGCCGCCCGCGCCTGATCCACGCCGCGAACAGCTGCGCGAGGCCATGCTGATGCAGCTGGCTGCGGAAATGCCGATTGCCATGGACCAGGCCGCGCGTCCCGTGCCGAAGGAGCGGCCCGAGGCCGACCCGGACCATCTGCCTGCCTCGCTGCACCCCTACTTCGGGGCATCGCTCAGTGGGTTGCGTTGGCGCTGGATGGCGCCCGGCGTGCACTGCATCCGTGCCGAGCAGATGCCTTCGCTGATCATGCTGAAGATCGCCCCGGGAAAATGCCTGCCCATGCACAGCCATGGCCGCAGCGAGCTGACCCAGATCCTGCGCGGTTCCTACAACGATGCGCTGGGGTTGTTCGCACCCGGCGACGTGGCGGACCTGGATGAAGACGTGGAGCATCAGCCGGTGACCGCGCCGGGGGTGCCGTGCATCTGCGTGTCGGCGCTGGATGCACCGCTGGTGTTCAGCGGGTGGCTGGCGCGCAAGATCCAGCGGTTCGTGAAACTCTAGTGCGGCCCTGGCCATGGCTCAGGCACAGACATTGCGGATTCTCCTGACCGGCGCTGCAGGCCTGGTGGGGCAGGGCGTTGCCCTGGCCTGCCAGCGTTCGCCGCAGGTTGCCGGCTTGACCGCGCTGGTGCGGCGCCCGGGCAGCCTGCGCGGACCCGGCAGCGAACGGGTGGTCCCGGACTTCCTGCACATCGACGCGCAGCGTGATGAACTGGCCGGGTACGACGCATGCTTCTATTGTGCCGGTGCGCCACCGGTTGGCACTGCCGAGGCCGAGTACCGGCGCGTGACCCTGGACACCACACTGGCAGTGGCCCGCGCCTGGGCTGCGGTGAATCCGCAGGGGTCCTTCCTGTATGTCTCCGGCGCAGGCGCGGACCCGCAAAGCCGGCTGATGCCGCTGCGGGTGAAGGGCGAGACCGAGCGGGCGTTGCAGGCGCTGCCGCTGCGCGCGGTGATGCTGCGTCCGGGCGGGGTCCGGCCGGTGCCGGGGACAGGTACCCGGCATGCCCTGTTGAAACCCCTGTACTGGGGCGGCGCACCGTTGATGAAACTGGCCGGTGCGCTCGCGCCCTCGCTGATGACCAGCAACCTGGCGCTGGGCATGGCCATGATCGCCCTGGCCGGAAGAGAAAACCCGCCGGCCACGATCGAGTGCGCGGATATCAACCGGATCGCGGCAGGCATGCGCGATGCGTCCGCCTGACCTCAGCGCGGCGCAGCCTCCAGCGCGGTGCGCACTGCCAGCGCAAGGTCACTGCGGGTAAATGGCTTTGGCAGCAGGGCGGCTGCACGCCCCAGCGCGCCAACCGCATCGTGGTCGCGTGGATAGCCTGACGTGAACAGGACCGCGATTGCCGGCCAGCGTTCACGCACCTCACGCACCAGCTCCCAGCCGGACATGCCCGGCATCACCACGTCCGAGAACAGCAGGTCGACCTTGGTGTCCGGCCGTTCCAGCAGCCGCAACGCCGAGGGGCCGTCGTGCGCTTCCAGCACGCGGTAGCCCAGCAGGCGCAGCGCATCGACTGTATGCGCACGGACATCGTCGTTGTCCTCGGCCACCAGCACGGTTTCCTCGCGTGGCGAGTAGCCGGCCAGGCCCGTCTGCGGGACGCGAGCCTCGCAAGGCAGCGCCAGAGGCGAGCGCGGGAACATCATGGTGATGCTGGTACCGCCGCCTTCCACCGAATCGATCAGCACGTGGCCACCGGACTGCTTCACGAAGCCGTGCACCATCGACAGGCCGAGCCCGGTGCCGCGGCCGACCTGCTTGGTGGTGAAGAACGGCTCGAACACGCGCGCCAGGGTGGCCGCGTCCATGCCGTGGCCGTTGTCGCGCACCCGCAGCATCACATACTCGCCGGGGGAAGCATCCGGGAACAATGCGGCGTAGTCGTGGTCGAGGTGGCTGTTGTCGACTTCGATCACCAGGCGGCCGCCGTGCGGCATCGCGTCGCGCGCATTGACCGCCAGGTTCAGCACCGACGCTTCCAGTTGGCTGATGTCGATCTCCACGCACCAGATGTCCTCGGCGGTGCGGATGTCCAGTTGCACCAGTTCGCCCAGCGCCCGCCGCAGCATGTCCTGCATGTCCAGCAGGCACTCGTTGAGGTTGGCTGCCTGGCTGTGCAGCGGCTGGCGCCGGGCAAAGGCGAGCAGGCGCTGGGTGAGGCTGGCGGCACGGCCAACCCCCTTCAGGGCATTGTCCAGGGCACGGCTGGCCATCGCGCCGGCTTCGCCGGCCCGTTCGCTGAGCAGCATGGCGTGCTCGATTTTGCCCGAGATCACCGTCAGGATGTTGTTGAAATCATGCGCGATGCCGCCGGTGAGCTGGCCGACCGCCTCGATCTTCTGCGACTGGCGAAGCGCATGCTCGGCCTGCCGCCGCGCAGTAGTTTCCACCGCCTCCGATACCACGGCAGTGGCCACGCCGTCGGCGTCCAGCAGCGGGCGCAGCGAGACGTCGAAGCTGCGCCGGCCGGTGGGCAGTTCCAGCTCGAGGGAATGCAGCGAGTTGCGACCCTGCGCCGCCGCGGCGACGGCCTGGTCAACCACCGCGCCGACGCCGTCGGTGTTGGCGAACCACAGGGATTCGCCGAAGCGCTGGCCGACAATGTCCTTCTTGTCCGCGAGCACGGCGGCCAATGAAGCGTCATTGGCATCGACCACGCGCCCGGACAGATCCAGCAGCACCTGATGCTGGAAGCTGGATTCAAAGATTGCCTGCAGCCGCCGTTTGCTGGCCCGCAGTTCGGCGGTGCGCGCCTGCACCTGCTGCTCCAGGGCCTGGTTGTCCTCACGCAGGGCCAGTTCGGCCTGCTTCAACACCGATACGTCGCTGCCCATGCAGATGTAGCCGGCCACGCTGCCATCGGCGGCATGCTCCGGCACGCAGTCCATCTGCACGAATCGTGACTGGCCGCTGCGATGCACGAGCTCGACCTGGAAGCTGGTACGCTCGCCCTGCAGCACGCGTTCCAGGCTGGGGAGGGCACGTTCGAAGGCGCTGATGCCGCTGACATCGCGGGCAAGGCGTCCCAGCAATTCGGCCTGGCTCACGCCATGCCAATCCAGGAACGCCTTGTTCGCGAAGCGGTAGCGGTGGTCCTTGTCGAGCCGGGCGATCAGCGCCGGAACGGCGTCGGTCACCTGCTGCAGCTGCGCCTGGCTCTCATTGAGCGCAGCCTGCGCCTGCACCAGCTGGTTGCGCTCGTGGGCTTCCTGCCGCGCGCGACGGATGGCATCCGGCAAGCGCTGCAGGCGCTGCTTCACCACATAGTCGCGTGCGCCGCGGGTCAAGGCCTGCACGGCCAGCTCTTCGGTCAGGGTGCCGGAGACGAAGATGAAAGGCGTGTGCGGGATGCGCTCGCGCGCCAGCGCAAGGGCGGCATCGCCATCGAATCCAGGCAGTACGTGGTCGGCCAGGATGATGTCGAAGGGGCGATTGTCGATCGCCTCGATGAACGCATTGCGGGTCCACAGCCGCTCGGCCTCGAAGTCGAGGCCTGCGCGCTGCAGCTGTGCGCTGATCAGCTCCGCGTCAAGCGCGCTGTCCTCCAGCATGAGGATGCGCAGGCGCTCACTGCGGCGCGATCCATCACGCATGGTGCTGCCCCGAACCGTTGGGCCGGTGCGGCGGTGGCTGGTTGGTGATGCCCCAGAACATGCCCAGCCCCTGGATGGCATCGAAGAATTCCTTGAAATCGACCGGCTTGACCACGAATGCATTGACGCCCAGTTCGTAGCTCCGCACCAGGTCCTGCTCCTCGCGCGAGGAGGTCAGCATCACGATCGGGGTGCTGCTCAGCTGCGCGTCGCCACGGACCTGTTCGAGCACTTCCAGGCCATTGACCTTGGGCAGCTTCAGGTCCAGCAGCACCACGACCGGGCCACCGTGCATGGCGCCGGCGAACTTGCCTTCGCAGCGCAGGTAGTCCAGCGCCTCGGCGCCATCGCGCACGTGGATGACGTCGTTCAGCAGCTGGCAGCGCGACAACGCGGCCATCGTCAGCTCGGCGTCTTTGGGGCTGTCCTCGACCAGGAGGATCGGCCGCAGGTCCCTCATGGGTGATCTCCTGTGGAACGGGGTAGGGTGAAATGGATCGTGGCGCCCTTGCCGGGTTCGCCCTCGGCCCAGGTGCGGCCGCCGTGGCGGCCGATGATGCGGCGCACATTGGCCAGGCCGATGCCGGTGCCTTCGAATTCCTCGACGTGATGCAGGCGCTGGAACACGCCGAACAGCTTGTCCACGTAGCGCATGTCGAAGCCGCAGCCGTTGTCGCGCACGAAGAAATGGTCTTCGTCGTCGTTGCGTTCGTGGCCGACCTCGATAACCGCCTGCTCGCGCTCGCGGGTGAACTTGATCGCGTTGCCCAGCAGGTTCTGCCAGACCAGGCGCAGCATGGTCGGATCGGCCTCGACTTCCGGCAGCGGCGCCAGCGTCCACTGCACCTCGCGGCCGGCATAGTCCAGGGCCAACGTCCTGCGTACGTCCTCGGCCAGCGCAGCCATGTCCAGTCGCACCCGGCCCACCGTCGAGCGGCCCATCTGCGAGAAGCTGAGCAGGTCATCTACCAACGTGCCGGCAGATTTCGCCGATTCCACGATGGTGTCGAGGAAGCGACGTTCGGTGTCGTTGAGGCGCTCGCCCGCAGAGCTGCCCAGCAGCTCCGAGTAGCCGACGATGTGGCGGAAGGGCGCGCGCAGGTCGTGGCTGACCGAATAGGAGAACGCTTCCAGTTCCTTGTTGCTGCGCACCAGCTGTTCGTTCAGCTCCGCCATTTCCTCGGCCTTGCGCAGCACGATGTCGACAATGGCGGTGCGCATTTCGTGCGCGGCATCGCAGTCGGCATCACTCCACGGCAGGCTGCGCTGCTGCACGGTCTCCTTCCACGCCTCGAACGAGTTGCGCGGCGACAGGGCCATGCCGGGCGCATCGGTCTTGCGCGGGTCGCCCCCCCAGCGCACGGTGCGCACGACCTCCGGCCGGAACCACATCAGGTAGCTGTGATGGAGCTGCGAGATCGACACCGCCAGCAGGCCACTGGCCACGTCGGTCAGGTGCGCGGCAGGCGACCAGTCGCCGGCGAGATGATCGGTGCAGTACATTTCCTGCCCGGCGTGCTGGTTGGCCAGCCAGTCGGCCAGGGCCAGCACCTCGCTGGGGGGCGGGCACTGCCCCACGCGCATGCAGTCCCCCTTGTGCACGATGGCCGCGCCGGCCGCGCCGGTCAGGGACAGCAGGCTGGCCTCATCGTGGCGCAGCGCCGCCATGAACTCTTCGTCCCCGGCCATGCGTGCCAGCAGCTTGACCAGCACCGAGCGACGGGCCACGCGTTCCTCGATCGCGCGCGCGCGCTCCTTCAGCGCGATCTGCAGCGACAGGATCTGGCCCATGAACTCACAGGCCGTACGTACGTGGTACGGCAGGCGGCGCGGCTGCACCGCGTGGCAGGACACCAGGCCCCACAGCCGGCCTTCGTGCACCAGCGACACCGACATTGATGCCCCGGTGCCCATGTTGCGCATGTACTGCAGGTGCACCGGCGAGACGCTGCGCAGCACGGCCAGGCTCAGGTCGGTGGGAGGCGCGTCGCGATGCGCTTCCGCGCGCAACAGCGGCGCAGGGGTGTAATCGCTGTCCGCAATCAGGCGCACCCGGTTGCGGCGGTACAGCTCACGCGCCTGGGCGGGGATGTCCGATTCGGGGAAGCGCAGGTCCAGATAGGATGGCAGCAGGCCGTTGCCGTCCTCGGCCACCACCGTGCCATTCCAGCCTGCATCGAACTGGTAGACCAGGGTGCGGTCGAAGCCGGTGAGGCGTCGCACATGCGCGGCGGCCAGCCTGCACAGGTCTTCCACCGTCGTGGCGGTCTCGATGCCGGACATCAGCTCGCGGATCGCCGGGTACAGCTCTTCCAGCGAACCGGGCTGGCCCGGAACCGGCGCCTCCAGTTCAACCAGAAGGTCGGTTGCAGACCGGTGCACGAGCAGCTGGTGGCGGCCATGGCCATCCAGATGCACCGCGCCCACGTGTGCGCTGCTGCCGACCGTGGCCTGCTGCAACACCGCCTGGAACGGCGCCAGCACGCCACCCAGCACCTCGGCGACGTGTTGCATCAATGGCTCGCCGAACTGCTGCAGCAGGGCGGGGTGGCTGATGGCGCGCTCACGCACCTGCAGCGAGTGCGGTTCCACCACCAGAAGCACACCGTACGGCTGGATCGCGCCGGGGGTATGGATCGGTTCGCGCGCGCAACGCGACAGGGCAGCGTCGTGCGTGGGCTCAGCAGAAGGCATCAAGGGCGGGACTCATGATTCGTGAAGGGCAGGAACGACCCAGCGGTGTATCCGGTAACCATGGATGGTGAAGCAAAAGAGCGTATCCGCCTACCTCCCTGTGCATGTGGCGTGTCCTCCATCTGAAACTGAATTCTTCATACAAGCAGCGATGCGCATGCGGCAGGCGTCTGTGCCGGCTTCGCGGCCAGTGCATCTGCGCTGCACGCCGGCTCGACAGCGGCTGCCCTAGGGTGGCTCGACTTCCGTCGGATACCACGCCCGTGAACCTGCAGACCCTGCCTTCTACGCCGTACCGCATGCTGGCTGACAGTTGCCAGTTCGAACTGCTGGATGTGGATGCCCTGCAGGACCCCGCCAGTGGCCGGTTGCTGCACCTGTATTCGCTGGTGGCCCGTTGCCTGTCCTGCGAGACGGTGTTCAAGGCCGAAGAAGGACAAGGCCTGGTCAGCCATTCGTCGGCGCGTGTGGTGCGTTGCCCCACCGGCTGCGGGCAGCAGGTGTTCAAGCCGGCACTGTTGAGGAACTGGCGCCCACAGGTCGTGGCCCAGGCGTAAACGATGCGGCGCGCTATCACAGCAGCCCGGGGTTGGCACGCCAGACTGCGAAGTTGAGCGCCGAGGCGAAGCAAATCCAGGCCAGATAGGGCAGCAGCAGTACGGCTGCCATCGTGCGGACGCGCACGAACGCGAGCATCGTCGCGCACACCAGCGCCACCAGCACCAGGATGTCGGCGAAGGCGAGGGCGCCCAGCTTCCAGCCGAAGAACAGCCAGCTCCACAGTGCATTGATGGCCAGCTGCACCAGATAGAGCCACAGCGCAGGCCGCGCGCCGCGCCAGCCGCGCTCCCGCCATACCAGCCACGCCGCAATCGCCATCATGGCGTACAGCAGGGTCCATGCCGGGCCAAACACACCGGCAGGCGGCGCCCATGCAGGCAGGACGAGGGTGGCATAGAAGCTGGCGGCGGACGTCGAGGCCCACGCGCCCAGTGCGGCGGCGGCGAAGGTGATCGCCACCCATCCCAGAAGGCCATAGGCCTGTGTGCGCTTGTTCATTGCGTGCAACTCGTCAATTGGGGCGTCGGTGTATACGCACCGGGGCCGCAAATGGATGCAGACGGTTGCCTTCAGGGCGACGAGCCTGCAGCACCCGTGCCCTGGCCCGCTGGCAGCAGCGAAGGCTGCTGGTCAAACCACTCGCGTGCCTTGGCCAGATGCCATTGGCGCTGGTCGCCGTCCAGCTCGATGCCCGCACCCAGCAGCCCCCACCGTAGATAGAGATCACCGCGCTTGCGCTGTTCCAGCAGATCCAGCCGCGCGCGTACCGACAGGCGGTCGTTCTCGGCCCGCAGGCCATCGATGATCAGATGGCCAGGGCGCCAGCGCAGCGTCGCCTGCGCCTGTACCTGTCCGGAATCCAGCAGGGACAAGGTCCAGCGCGGGTAGTCGGTGCGCTCTGCGAACAGCGCCAGCAACGGTCGCGCATCGCTGAGATCGAGGTCCGTGGTGGCATCCACCTGGAACGGCGACTGCGCATCGATGCGCCCACGCCTGAAGTCCACGCGGCCTTTCCATGCCGTCGAGCCCTGCGTGCCCGCCACCTGCACGTTGCGCAGCTCGACCGTGGTGCCGGACAGATCGAAATGACGCTGGTTGAAGTCTCCCCGGCGCAGTGTTGCGTTCACGTCGATATCGCCGCCCATGTCCAGCCCTGCCACCTTTGCACTGGCGTTGCGCCCCAACAGCCGGGCCGTGCCATGGCCGACGCGCCCGTCGGTATCGAGGGTCGCATCACCACTCACGGTGCCGGTGCCACGGAGCAGTCGCACCTGGGGCGAGCCCAGGTAACGGTTGTAGGCGGTCAGATCAGGGATGGTGGCTTCACTGAAGCGCAGCTGCGCGCGGACGCCTTTGCGCAGTTCCTGCAGGCGGCCATCGCCGGTCAGGTCCAGGGCCAGATCCCGGCCGTCGAACAGGCGTACGTCCTTGGCATCGCCTGGCCGCGCGGTGAAGCGGGGCAACCGGACGGCCAGCCGCGCCTGGCTGGGCGTGCCGGCCTTCAGTTCGCCGTGGGCACTGGCCGTGCCTGCCAAGCGCACACCCGCCACCTCGGCCACGGCTTCGGCTGCAGGAATGTCCACGGTGCTGCCTTCGGTCAGCTCGCCGTTGCGAAGGCGCAGGTCCGCCTTCAGCGTGCCGCCGCCATCCAGCTGCAGCCACGGCTTGCGCACGAACAGGGCAGGGATCCAGTTGAGCGAGGTGAACGTCCATTCGCCGCGCACTGTGCCAGAGCTGCGTTCCAGCAGCAGTGCGGGCTGTTGGAAGGGAATGTCCCGGCCACTGATATGCAGATCGGCATCCACCTCGCTGCCTGAACCGGACTTTGGCGGCAAGCGGGCCTGCAGGCGCAGGTCCCTGGCCACATTGAGTTGCAGCGCCAGCATGCCGCGAGCGGGGGCGCCGTCGCCCAGGTAGAGCGGCACCTGCCACAGCGCGTGGTCGCCGGGCTGCAGTTGGCCATCGATCAGGTGGAGTGCGGCCTGCAGCCGTCCGGGCACTGGTGCGCTGGAGATCTTCGGCGTTGTGGCATTGGTGTCCATGCGCAGGCCCTGGCTGCGGGCATCGACCTCGAGCTGGGCATGCAGCAGCTTCAACTTGGCCAGGCCGGGCGCCTGGTCCCGATAATGGCGCGGATAGCTGAAGCGCGCGGTGAGATCCATGTCGCCCAACAGCTGCACGCCGTCAAAACTGGTGTCCGCATCGCTGAATGCAACCTCGGATTCGAACAGTTCCGACGGCCCGCCGCGCAGCTGCTTGAGGAAGCCCACCGTGCCCTGGCCCTGGCCGATGATCAGCAGCTTGCCGAAACGTGCGCTGCGGATACTATCGCTGTGGATGGCGTCGAAGCGCAGGGTCCAGCCGCGGTCGCTGCGCGGCGGTGGCGGGATGGCCTCTTCCACGCGGCTGATCTCGGCCGAAACCCCGGTGGCCTGCAGCCGGGGCACCCGCACCTCGCGCTGGAACAGGGGCAGCACCGCCAGACGAGCGCTGGCGCGGTCGGCGTGCAGCACGTAGACCGTGTGGTTCACATGGCCGCGCATGTGCACGTTCCAGGCGATGACATGGCCTGGCAGCACGGTAATGGCCGGCCCAGTGGTCATCACGAACTTGTGCGGCTTGCGGTTGGTGACCTGGTCAAACAGCGGTGTGTTGAGGAAGATGTTGCCGGCCAGCAGGTACAGCAGGTAGATGCCCAGCAGGACGCAGGCAGGAACACGCCACCGTCGAAGCCGGTGCGGGATATGCGCGGAAACAGGGGACATCTACTGCTCTGAAGGCCGGAATATCTGCAACTATTGCCGAGCCGATGGCGGTGGCGCGTGAAGCAGCTACGGAGCAGGCGTTGGATTCTGGTAGTGTTCGGCCTGGTCACCACCACAGATCTGCAGGAGTCGCATGGATATCCGGCCCGCCCGTGCAGGCGATTTCGACGTGATGTGGGGCATGTTCGAGCAAGCCATTGCGACGCAGGATGCGCTGCCCTTTGCTGGCTCTTTCGCCGTCGAGACGTTTCGCGCGCATTGGTTCCAGGCCCAGGCACCTCATGTAGCTGTGCTGGAGGGCCGGGTTGTGGGCATGTACAAGATGGGCCCGAATTTCCCTGACCTTGGGGCGCATGTGGCCAGCGCCACGTATGTGGTCGACGCCGCGACACAGGGGCGGGGCGTGGGCCGAGCCCTGGTGGAACACAGCCTGGAGCGGGCGAGGGCGGAAGGGTTCCTGGCCATGCAGTTCAATTACGTGGTCAGCACCAACGGCCCGGCGGTGGCGCTGTACCGGAAGCTGGGGTTTGCGGTGGTTGGAACGCTGCCAGAGGCCTTCCGGCATGGCAGGCGCGGGTTGGTCGATGTCTTCGTGATGCACAGGTTCCTGTAGTGCCGTCGCCAGGTCGGCCGCATCAATCAGCATTCTTCGGGAGTGTGATGACGAATGAGGTGCGGCCATCACGCCATCGTCCATGGACAGTGCCGCGGTGCGCGTGGCAGATTTCCCGCACCAGAAACAGGCCGAGGCCAAGGCTCGCGTGTTCTCCCTGTGACGCGTTGTGCGAGCCTCGGCGCAAGGGATCGAACAGGCTGTTGAACGCTTCGTCCGACAGTTCGGCCCCCGTGTTGCTCACCGTGATCAGGATCTGGTCGGCGAGGCCCTCAAGGCTGATCCGCACATCGGTGCCGTGTTCGCCGTACTTTGCGGCGTTGGTCGTGAGGTTGTGAACCGCCTCGCGCAACGAAGAGGCATCGAAGCAACCGCGGGCATCGCCTTCAACCTCATACGTGATAGGGACGTGGGGCAGGGCAGCGCGAAGCAATTCGACTTCCTCGCCAAGCGATTGGGCAAGATCGCAGTCCACCGGATGAATGGCCATCCCATCGCCCAGCTTGCTGCGGCTGTAAGCCAGCAGGTCGTCCAGCAGCTTTTTCATGCGCATGCTGCCGTTGATGATCCGCTCGGCCTGCTTGGCCAAAGCTGGGTCCTGCAGCCCACTGGCCAGGGTGTCTGCCGAGAAGATGATCGCTGCCAAGGGGCCTCGGAGATCATGCCCGAGCGCCGCGAGGAAGATCTGCCGCCAGGATTCGACCTCGGCAGAGAACTGAGCAAGGGATTCGGCCACCGCCTGGTCGATGGCCTCATTGAAACGAAGGATGTCATCGATCGATGAAGTGACCAGCCGCTGGTCGGATGCCCATCGCCGAAGTACCGAAGCCCGAAGCGCTCGATACTCAGCCACCATCTGGTTGAGGCCAAAGCCGGCGATGGCGCGGGTTCGGCCATGATAGGACGCGGCGGACTCGGGACCGGGTTTCAACGGTGCAAGCCCGTGGGACTTTGCGAGCTGCTGGGAGTCTGTCTGCGGCGATCTGAGATCGTCTATGACCGCCTGAAGAATCTGGGGAAGATGATTCCGAAGTTGCTTTGCGCTGAACTCGACGGTATCGGGTGCCTGCGTTTCGGCGAATGCCACCGCGTCGTCGAGGATTTCCCGCGCATTCTGTTCGATAAAATCAGCCAGGCGCATCGCCAAACCCGTCCTTAAGTGGTGCGCCGAGCCTACACGAGGGCGTTTGGATACGGGGTGAGAAAGGCTCGGCCTGTGGGGCGCGGTTCTGCCGGTGTTGGGGCGCCCATTTGAAGGGGGAGCCTGCAGCGCGGGTTGGGCCCGGGCGGCGGTCGCCCGGGCCAGTCTGGCGAGAACATAATATACATTATGCGAAATGATGTATCGGGCTGTGGCGGCGTTCGTGTCCTCCGCATGGCAATGGCTGGGCCTCTGGCTCGGCTGACGAACCAGGTAAATCTGTTACCAAGCGCCAGGTAAAAGTGTTACGTGTTCGAACACAGCGCCTTTAGAACATGAGCCTTTGCTCATCATCCTACGATCCTATTCCGGCCTGGCATGCCGAGTGCTTCAAGCCAAGATGCAGCCATGCTGCCCGCGCTTGGGCGGGCTCAAGCTAAGGATTCTTTCGAAAGAACTTCAAATGCAGCCATCGCGCCCGCACTTGCACTCCGAAGCGTCAGGTACCATGGCATAGATGCAAAGGCTCAACTTCCGAGACTCCCTCAATGAACGACACTGATCGAGAGATCATGCTGGTTGCCATGGTAATCGTCGGATTTGCGGTCTCATTCGTCTGTTGGGCTGCCTGGCTAGCTCGCAGAACGCGACTTGCGCGGAGTCAGCGAACTGGCCTCCGGCGCAAATGAAGCCGGCCCGTTCTTTCGTGTGCCCTGGAAGGCGGCACAGCGCTATTGTTTTGGGCGTCTGCGAGCCGCAGGCGGACGAACTTCTTTGGATCGCTTGAGCGCCACTTCCAGCTGCGCTGGCAAATTTCGAAGCCCTGAAAGTTGCCCCTCAAGCGCGTCACATTTGCCGCGCAGGATATCGGCAGACTGACTAGCCGTGGCGGCCGCTGATTGGGCGGCCTGGATGTCCTGACGCAGCTGCTTCTCAAGGGCCCTGTGTTGTTCGGATGCCTTGCTTTGCTGCACCTGGAGTTCCTTCACCTCCTGGCGGGCTCGATCCACATCGCTGAGCGCTCGATTCTCGACAGATCTGACGTACTCGGTCCAGTCCTCCCGCTCAGATTTCGCCGTCTCTAGGGCCTCGTGAAGCCGGACGTCGAGTTGCTGTCTCGCTGTCTCGGTTCGGTCGGCTCTTCGACGCTCGAGGTCGCGCTGCTCTGCAAGTTCAGAGATCTGTAGCTGAAGCTGGTCGACCAGGTGCTGTAGCTCTGAAGCTTGGGTCGTTGCAATTCTCTCCCCGGTGATTGCAACGTCACGCTCTGCACGCATTTGCGCCAGCTCTTCAGCCGCAAGTCGGGAACTGACCTCCAGCGCATCACGCTCGGAAGCTAGGGCCCGCTCGGACGATGCAAGCTCTCGACGGGCGGCCTCCTGGGCATGCTTCAGCGCCAACTCCCACCATTGCCCGGCGAGTTCTACCAACACCGCTGGCGCATCTTCCAGGTCCGGACGCGCTGGCTGCAGGCGAGTGCCAAGTCGGTTCCACCATGTTTCCAGCCAGCGGGTCACCGTGTTCGGCGAGCCTGTCCCCAGGTGAGCCCGGATCCGCTCTACGGTTGGGCGTTCGCACTTGGCGACCAACTCGTCGGCAGCGGTATGGACGTCAGTTTCGGTGATGCCGCGGGCCATGCGAAGTCTCCTGTACTGGCACCCTACTCTGCTGATAACGTACTCGTGATAAGTGATGATTATCGTCAGTAGCAGCCCCATTGCATAGCATACATTACATACTATGAAGCGAAATTCCACATCCTCGACCTTGCCGGCGACGGCCACGCATCTGGTGTTGCCAGAGCAGCTGGCCCAGCAGGCCGCCGAAGCGGTGCGCGAGCTGCTCGCCGAAGCGGCTGCGGCCAACACCACCCGCAGCTATGCCACCGCCCTGCGCTACTGGGCCGGCTGGCACCGAGGACGCTATGGGATCGAGCTGGTTCTTCCGGTCAGCGAGGCTGTGGTGATCCAGTTTCTGGTCGACCATGTTCAACGTCGAAGCAAAGCTGAGCTGGTGAGCGAGCTGCCGCCGGTGCTGGATCAGACGCTGGTGGCCGCAGGGCTCAAGGCCAAGGTCGGGCCGCTTAAGCTGTCGACTGTAATCCAGCGAGTTGCGGTACTCTCAACCGCCCACAAGCTCAAACGGCTGACCAACCCATGCGAGCTGCCCAGCATCCGTACCCTGCTCAGCCGTGCACGGCGTGCTGCGGTCAAACGGGGTGAGCGGCCAACCAAGAAAACCGCAATCACTCGGGCTGAACTCGAGGCCATGCTCGCGACCTGCGATGACAGCCTGGAGGGCCTGCGTGACCGTGCCCTACTCTGCTTTGGCTTTGCCAGCGGCGGGCGCCGGCGCAGCGAAATTGCTGCTGCTGATATGCGCGACCTGCGCAAGGTCGGCGAGGACGGCTACATCTATCGACTGGAGTACTCAAAGACCCAGCAGGCTGGGGTGACGGCAGACTCGACCCCCGACAAGCCCATCTTGGGGCGCAGCGCAGACGCGCTCGCCGCCTGGCTGGAGGCTGCGGGGATCCAAGAGGGCGCGATCTTCCGGCGAGTCTGGAAGGGGCGATGCGGCCCCGCCCTGCTCCCCGGCTCTGTGGCCGCGATCGTGAAGCGCAGGGCCCATTTGGCGGGCTTGGAAGGGGATTTTGGAGCGCACAGCCTGCGCTCGGGGTTTGTCACTGAGGCTGGGAAACAAGGCGTGCCCTTGCCAGCGGTGATGGCCATGACGGAGCACCGTTCCGTGGCGAGTGTGATTGGGTACTTTCAAGCTGGCGCTGTTGAGGAGAATCCTGCCGCCCGATTGCTCAAGTAGATAGCTCTCAGTACATACTTTAGAACTCCATCTGCGCCCAACTTTCAGTTCTGCTGCCAGCACTCCTTCTAACCACCGATACCGCTGCCTCGTCCTTCAAGCTGCCGGATCGCTTCGATCGCCGATGCACCGATATCCAAATCCTCGCTTAGGCTGCGCAAGAGCGGTAGATCCCCAATGCCACCAAGACTCCCGATCACATTGACCGAGAATCGCAGCACGTCGCGCTTGTCATGCACGAAATGCGGAAAGTAGCCAATCTGATGATCTTGCAACCGCAGTGCATTGCGGCAGACGCCTGCCATTGCGCCGGGGAATGCCCGTATGACCAACTCTCGAACGACATCTTGGTGCTGTACTGACCTAGTCACCATATGTAAGGCCGATGCTGCTCCGAGCTGATCTGGCCTGAGCAATTCATCCAGTGCCGGCGCGCAGGCCCGAACGAGAGAGCCCGCTTCGAGGTCGTGCCGATGAATCCAATAGTGCAACTCCCCGAAGGCAATCAAGGCAGCTTCTGCGGGAGAGTACTCATGCCCGTCGCGGGCGGGTAGCGGAGTTCCGAGCATACCCAAGGCAATGTGGGCCCATACAAACACGGAGACAGACTCTTGTGGCATGAAACTCTCAACTTCCGGGAGTTCCAGCCATCGCTCAATCGCCGGAGAAACGGAGCGATCGTTATGTTTGACCAGCTCCTGGATCAACGGTGCGACGAACAACCCGGCGTAGTCCGCACCTCGGCAGGCCATTGCCAGAAGACGCTTCTTCTCATCGGGGACCAGCTCTTGCATGACCTCGCAATAGGCTGCCGAGTATGGGTGATCAAACTGGCTGGCGTAAGCGCCCCAGGCGCCGCCACACTTGTCCTCATCTATGATTCCTGACAGAAGCTGCTTCACCTCCGTTCTAACGATATCGACGTGCCGGTTGACCTCTTCCTCCAGTGCGCCCATGTGCTCAAGGGCTTCGATCACAATACCGGACATCACCGGCCCCGCGCTTGGAAGCAACGCGTCCAGCGCGCCTATTATCTGCCGCCGTAGCTTCTCGTCAGACAGCCGCGCAAAGTGCACGAAGTTCAGAATCGCAAGCTGCAAATGGTAGGGTTGATACCTCCACTGTTCTCCGAGCAAAGGCAGGATGTATGGAGCAACGAACTCCTTGTCCTCCGCGAATCTCATCAATGACAGAAGCAGGTATGTTTGGCCGGGGGTGCGAGGCTGCTCCCATTTGGCCCTCAGCCTGCCTACCACTTCGCTTTGGCTAACCCGGAACACGCGATCACTGCTGAAGGTGTACCTCAGCAGATGGGAAATCCCAGCCCTTCCCAACATGACGTAGGCGTCTGCAAACAACCCGCTGCGGAGCGCAATCTTCTTCTGTCTTGCCTCGTCCTTCAGCATCTGGAAGCCCCGGCTGAGCGATTGATCCATTACGCCTACGGCATGCAGGACCTGATCAAGGTACGATCCTCGCCACACGCCATAGGAGATTGTTGCCATGAGCGCGTGTTCCGCGGGCGTCCATTCGCTCGCGCTGTCTTCGCACACACCGGCCCCGTTCCAGGCGCCGCCCTGCAGTGAGAACGCGACTTCTGCGGCCTCTGAAGTCAGCTTCTTAATCACCTGCTCGCACCACGCGACGGTCCAGTGGCGCGCAGCCAGCCCGCACTCCCCGTCGAATGCAGCTCGCAGGAGGTCCGCATCGGTCGTTCTGGCGAGTACCTTCACAATGAACTCATCGTCATCGTAGGCGCCCAGGATCAAAGAACGGGCACTTCGATACTTGGGCGCGTCCAGTGCCCGAAGCACTTCCTCGACATCTTGATTGATCCGTCGAACTACGGACTCAGCGGCGAACGCTGCAAAGATCAACTCATGGCGGAAACTTACCTTGTCCGACCGCCTCACCAAGAGGCCAGTCGCGACAATCCTTCCAAGTACGTCGCCCGGGACGCGTTCGGTCGCCGCCAAGCGATCGAAGTCCCTGATGGACAGGCTGAATGACATTCGATCGACGAGCTGTCCTGCGACGGCAGCGAGGAATCGGACCCCATCCGATGCGTCATGTCCCAGCTTCTGCCTCGCATAGGCGTCGAACAGGGCAAATCGGCTCGATCCTTCGGCCAATGTCGCGCCAACCCGACCGACCAGATCCGCCTCAAGCCCGCTCGTTATCGACTCGAGAAGATAGTCGAACCGGTCCCCGGCGCTTGGTCCTGCGATTGCCGCCTTCAGTGCTTTGCCAGGCTCTCTTACTATTACGTGCGTAGCCTCAATGAGATCCGATCGCGCGAGGTCAGCCTGTGCGCTGACCACGAGCCGAACATCGAAACGCCGAACGGCGGCAGCTAAGCTACGCGTGAGGAAAAGCTGTTCTGCTGCCGGACATTCGTTGTAGCCGTCCAAAATCAACACGAGCGGACTGCCGGTCGACCTTGCCGCGCTGATCAGGACGGTCGCTGAAGGCGCGCCGAGCAGTACCGCTTCGCGCTCGATGCTTTCGCCCAATTTACCGGCAAAGTACTTCGCCTGCAGGAGTATCGGAATGTGGCCCTGCTCCAAGGAGTGGATGGCGATCTTCTTGGCCAACAAGGTCTTCCCGCAGCCTGATGGCCCTAGAAGTAGCAGGTGTTCACCTTTCTGCGTAACGCAATCTGCCACACGGCTGGCATCAAACTCATGGTCTCCGACCATATACGAATCAGGCTTCAGCGCACCAATGTCGGGGACATAGAGTCGAAGAAACTCGGACCTGTAAGCGCTGACTAGCGCCTCCTGCTCCATCAGCTTCGGATTGCAAGCCGCGCTCATCGTTTGGACACGCTGGAGCCGGAGCTCCCGTGCAAAGGCCGCCCACTTTTCCCTGGACAGAAGCAGAGCGGAGGTCATGGCGGTGACAGCCGCAAGGCCGTCCGTCCCGATGATGGAAACCTTGAAATCGGATGGAGGCACATCGGAACCAACTGGTAACTTTGGGGCGACGACAACACACGTAGCCGGATATCCGAGATTTCCGCCGTGAGAGGCGTGAAGGTGATCCTTCAGTGCGTGCATCGCGCCTAAGGCTTGAAGATAAGGGTTTCTGACGTTCTTCCAGGTGCTCCCCGACACGTGCGTCTGCCAGAGCCCATTGACCTTGCCACGGACACGACGCGAGAAATGCTTTGCCTCGACAACCAGCGTCAGTGAATCGGTGGCGACCAGAAAATCAAGCTGGCGGCCACCGATGTGGATATTGGCAAAGATTGCTGCCCAACCGCCGGCACTCGACAGGTGCTCGATGAGCGCGGCCAGCACTTCCTGCTCCGATGCATGCTCTATGGCCGTGCCGACATAAATTTCGATCATAGCGGCGTCCACCATTCCCATCTCGCCTTAGCTGAAGCCGGTTGTACGTCGGGCCAGGTAGCGACACAGCACGCCGCTGATGCCCACCATAAGCTCTGCCTCTTCAAACTCGGGCGCCATCCCCTCTCGCAGATGACGGCCAAAGTTTGACGTGTAGCCCCAGGCCTTCTCGACGATCTGATCGACCGGCTTGGGGAACAGGTTCGGATTGCGTCGAACCAGATCCCCTAAGGTCTCCTTGCTTGCACAGGCGTCGCGTGCCACGCACTCGAGTGCGGCCATCGCATGCTGGATGGCGCCGGTAATCTCAGGTGTTGGTCGGCGGGAGAGATCCTGAATCGCCTCATGCAACTCCCTGGCGGCTGTAACTCTGCCTTGGCTGTGTAGCTCCTGTTGTCCTTGTCGAACTGCCCGCTCGAATACCTCCGTACCGCGCATTTCAAGCCGACCGGCTGCGAGCTGCCATCCTACGCCTGCAATTCGGAAGTATCGGTTGACCTCATCTCCAAATGCTCCCGATGTCCCTCGACTGAATCCGGCAAGAGCCTCGACGAAATCGTAGACTTCAAACCATTCGCAGTCCTCGAGGAGATCGCGAACTTCACCGTCAATATTTGGAAACTCTGACCAGTTCGCCCTGTCTGGAGCACGGTACAGGATCCGGCACAACACGTCCCTCAGCATGCTTGGCTTGAAACCGCAATGATAAGCAATGCGGGCGAGTGCGTCCCGCATTTCGCTAGGGGCATCCTGTCGGATGGTGATCTCTGCGTCGGGACGCGAGAGTCCGTATCTAGTTGAGAATGTAGTCATGCAGCGAGCGCATCGCCTTCTAAGTGATTATAAGGGCACTTGTTCTGTAAAAGGTCTTCGTTGAAGTTCCTTCCGTGCTTTAGGATGGCGGGCATATTGCACTAGGTCCCAGATGGCACTCCATGCTCTCGAAACTTGGCTCACTGTGCCACGCTATCGGACTCACCAATTACTGATGCGCATAGCTACATGTAGGAGTTCGCGTATCCGACGAACTCATCATGCTCCGTCCGCATCACTTTCCAATATTTGGCTCCTTCAGGCCATTCCCTTTCCTCGCAGACCGTCAGGCACAAGCGATGCTTTGCACGGGAGATTCCGACAAAGTAGGCAGAGCGCTCAGCATCCTGCTCTCCCCAGAAGGTTTGAGCTTCAACGCCCAGCAACACAACTGTGTCGAATTCTAGGCCCTTGCTCTTGTGGATCGACATGATCTTTATGGCTCGATCGCCCGAGAACGAGGCAAGTGCTGCCGATGGGTCCTCCGCTTCGGATAACAGTGTATGTGCCCGTGCAGTCGTCGCGTCGATCTGCTGTTGCAGATAGTTCCCTTGCGCATATTCGGACGAGAAGCTGACAATCACGTCGCGACCTACTATGTCGATTAATTCGTCGATGATGTTTCGCAGATCGTCAAGGTCTGCAAGATCAGCCTCCTCAGCCGAGAGCCTCTCTTTGACGTTTTCAACGAAACGGTTCCAACGTGATCGCGCGCGATACTCTGCCTCCTCATCGAGCCCGCGCCCGAAGACCAGAAGGTCGAGAAGCCGATGGAGGGGGCCGGACTGCCGCTGTCCCGTCACGACGAGAAGAAAATCGACGATCAGACGGGCAACCGGCTCCGACGCCAGGTTCTGGATTGCATCTTCCTCCCGGTAAGGCATGCCCTTGACATCCAGCGCAACGCGAAGCTTCTGACAGTAAAGGTTCTGCTGCTTGCTCACCAGAACTGCTATCTCGGAAGGCTCGACGCCTTCGTCCTCAACCCAACTGCGCACATATTCTGCGACCGACTCCGCTTCATCATCATCATTGTCAAACCGCAGAACCTCGATCTCTCCCTCATCACCAGGAAGTTCAGCGTCGCTGAGTGCTGCGGCTGGGTCCATGACGCGCACCATCGCGTTCTGCATGCGGCGCAACCTTGGTTCCGACCGGAAATTCTGATAGAGATTCAGTGGATGTGCGTCGAAGTCTTGGGCGTAGCTATCGAAGACTCCTTCGAGCGCACCGGCCCATCCCATGATTCGTTGCTTCGTGTCGCCGACTGCCGTCATCCTAACCGTCGAGTTCTGAAAGCATACCTTGATGAACTCGTACTGCGCATTTGTGCAATCCTGGAACTCATCAAGAAACACATGACTGTATGTCTGTCGGATCGCTTTACGCGCGATCTGGCTTGACTCCACGATCTGAACAGCGAGCGGCACCATGTCATTGAAGGTGATGGCTCGCCGCTGGATGCGATTAGGTCCGATACTGTAGTCTGGATCAAGCGCATCCTTGCCTGTCAGAACGGGCCTGAAGCGATCGATGATACGTTTCGCAAATGCATGAAACGTGTGGCTGTCAAAGCGCACTGCGAGTTCCGGACCACAGCGCTTGCGGACCCTGGCCTTGAGATTCTGGCTGGCATCGACCTTGAATGAAATCGCCAATATGCGCTTGGGATACCGGCTTGCTCCAGTGCGCAGCAGGAAATCGGCACGCTGCGCCAGCATCTCTGTCTTGCCTGCACCTGGGCCGGCGGTAAGCGCCAGGTTGCGTTCGATTTCCTTGGCCGCCACGAGTGCATTCGGCTCGAGGGAGAGGCCGTCAGCGGGTGCCCATTCGTCAACCCGGATCATTCGGGAAGATCCAAGAGCTTGACTTGCACTGCATCGAACATGCGGTCAAGAACATCGGGCATGTCCTCAATGATTGCCTCGTCATCCAGACTCGCCATCGCGCGTATATGCAAGGTTGGCTTACTGTCGAGCTTAAACCTCTGATGGTAGGCATCGAAGTAACTCTGCTCTTCGTCGGTGTACTGGCCGCCCAGCACGTCGTGCCTTTTGCCAAGCACGGCTTTGATCGTGTCTTCGTCGGGCTCCTCCAGATCATCGTCTTCAACCCGATATGCCGTCGGGTAGTGCCTCATCATCATGAAGTCGAGATCGAGTGGTGCTGAAAAGTAGACGCCGAGCGCCTCTAGACGTTCGAGCCAACCCTTGTCATCAACGATGATTCCATCATTAGAGCTCCACTTCGGGATGTCGTCGATCTCTTCTTGCGTCAGATCGTTGCCGTCGATGTCGGCATATTTTAGAAGTTGATTGGCGGCGTACTTTATGCGGCCCCACCCCCCTTGATATCGCGCGACGTCGAGGTCCAGCAGCGTCACATGCGGGATGCCAAGGCCGTTCAGGAGCCGCCAAAGGTGATTCACGTGCCGCCCACCGAGAGGTGCTACGGATATGGATGCGTCATCGGCGAGTATGCCTCGGGCCTCGAGCAATCGCGGAAGTACGATCTGCTCGCTGTCACCTTCACCCAAGATAACCAGGCGAGAGAAGTAAAGTTCCGGGAAGGCTTGAACGCCTTCGCGGACGAACTTTTGGGCTGACTGGTCCTGGGGGAGTTCGATGCTCTTGACAACGGTGCTTCGTTCTTCATTCAGGCGGAGGAACCGGACGGACTCCGGCGAAACTCGGCGCAAGAGTGACGGGGCGTGCGTCGCTACCAACGCTTGACTATCCTGCCCCGTAGCAAATGTTGTCAGTGCCCTGACAACACGTCCGAGATAGTGGGGCGACAAGCTATTCTCAGGCTCCTCAACGGCGATGAGCGTGAAGACAGCGGGACGCAGCTTATCGATGTCAAACGCTCCGGCCAGTTCGCCGCCCAGAACCTTGCTGCCGATATCGTGCATGGCGAGCACCAAAGAAACGTAGAGGAGGGACTGTTGACCGTCACTGAGCCGGGTGAAGTCCACAATGTTCTCGCCATGGCCGGGCGTGAACCCGATGCTCAGATGCCGCAGAAGGTTCTCGATTTCGTTTCGCCCGAATGAGACTGACGGGTTCTTGTAGTGGCTTCCCTTGTGCAGGCCACCCCATTGGTCCGTGAGCGCTGCAGCGATCCCGCCAATCCCAGCGTTCTCTCGGAGCTCATCGCCAATCTTCTGCGTCAGGGTCCTGATCTGCTCGCGCTCAGCGCTCCAGTCCGTCGATCGCAGCGCTCGCCCAATCAGCGCGCTGGCAGAGTAGGAGATGTGGTCGGCAGGATCGCGTCTTGCTGGCAGGTAATGGACGTGGATGGCGCTACGGTCCTGCTTGGAGACGCGACTCTCTTCGGCTGGATTTCCGTCCTCGTCTTCGTTAATTACGAACGTAAAGCTTTCTTCTATGTCGTCGTCTTGATCTATGGTTGCCTTTAGCCGGAAGCGAACCTGCGCCGGGCCTTCTGCCGCCAGCAGTTGCATGTGCGCAAAGTTGCCAGGCACTGCAGGGAGTGTGGTGTCGTCGGCATCATCCTGTTCCAGTTCGGGAAACTCGAAGTCCGCTTCGATCCAGAGGGTCCGTTGTTCAGGGGCGTCCTCCGGCGCTTCGCTTGCTGGAACGTGAAAGTCGGATCGCTTGATTCTCCGCTGCGCGGGATCCATGCCGAACATACGGGCGAGGGACTGGAGCACAGCAGTCTTGCCTGCGCCGTTAGGCCCGAGCAAGAACGTCATGTCGGTCAGCTCGATGACGGTAGGTTCCGGACCAAAAGAGCGAAAGTTTGATAGCCGAAGTCGAACGAGTTTCATGTAGCCCCCATTTTGGGATCTACAATACAACAAAAATCGGACCGTTTTGGCGTGCTGCGGCACTGCGAGATTAGTATTGTAGCTTATCGAATGCAGTCCAGAGATGCATCGACTCTAGTCAGCGCGCTAAAGGCGATTGCCGCCTGACTCGCTTTGTGGCGAGCGAGAGCCCCCCCCCCTCATCTTGAGCGCTGGAGGGGAGGCATTCTGCGGCTGCGATAAGGCTCTGAAATTCTGCTCAAGAAGTAAGTTTGCGACGCCATCATTGTAAATAACACGCAGGTCATTGTCGCAACACGGAACGACAGGAACGGGTCCAAAGCTCCCCCCCCCTACCCTCGATAAATCTTCCTAATCCCATGCCCCGGAGATGTTCGCTTCCGGCCAGAAGTGGACATCTGACCTACCCCATTAGATCTCGCCATTCCCCAACAATATGCTCACAGGTGGATGGCGTAGATGTAAAAGTCGTTATCGCGTTCCCATCCAAGCCCTTCGTAGAGTGCTTGAGCAGGGATGTTAGCTCGACCGGTCTGAAGCTCAACTCTACCTGCTCCGCGTCGGCGCGCTTGCTCGACCGCCTCGACCATGAGTGCTCGCGCCAATCCCGAACGCCGCGAGGGCTTGTTGACGTAGAGGTCGTAGAGAATGAAACTCGAACAAGTACTTACTGAGTCAAACAACGGATAAAGCTGGGTAAACCCCGCAACGCCCGTTCCTTCATTCTCGGCAACCAAAACTAATGAATCACCCTCAGATAGGCGCGACCGCATAAATCGCTTTGCTAATCCCAGGTCAGTAGGTTGCGCATAGAACTGGCGGTACTCATCAAAAAGCACCGCGAGTTGTTCAAGGTCAGCCACGTCTGCGACACGGACATTCACGCTCACTGCTTCACTCCTGAATAGGTGAGGAAATGGACCATATGCCTGGAAGCCTATCTGAGGCTACCGAGCTGCAGCCGCGTTTTCAAGGTTGCTTGGGCTGGCGACTAAAGCCCCAATCTTGAGCTCCCTACCGGCCCGACGACCCGGGGTAGCCACATCGCGTGCACGGCTAAAGCGTTCCGTAGAGATGGGGAAGGTCGGCGCGTTAGAAAGGGTCCGTCAATAGTCGTGGTCGCCATTGTCCCTCTATCATCGCCACCTACGGAGCCAACAACTCATCGCCGATGCCGAACGCCCCGACACGACGCCGCCTCTGTACCGCCCTGCTCACCGTAGGTGCTGGGCTGATTGTGCCTGGCGTCCGAGCAAGCAGGCGGCTGTCTGGGAGCCGCCAGTCGTTGACGGCCCTGCTTGAGGCTGAGCACCAGCCGGGAATGGCTGCAGTCGTCGTGGAGCGAGGACGGGTCGCCGAAACAGGCACTGCGGGACTGCGCAGGGATGCCAGCGCCGCGCGGGTCGATCGGCATACCGTGTTCGAAATCGGCTCTATCACCAAAGTATTCACTGCCCTGCTGGTGTTCCGGCTCCGGCAGTGGGGCTGGCTTGATACGGACGCCCCTATAGGACGCTACCTGGATGCACTACCAGTGGCATGGGAGCCCATTACACTGTCGCGCCTGCTGAGCCATACATCCGGCATTCCGAACTATCTGAACGAGCGCAACTTTCTCGAATTGATGCCGATGGATCCTGCGCCTAGAGAACTATTGGCAATGGTCGGGAAAGCGCCCCTCGAGTTCGCCCCAGGAACACGATTCGCTTATTCGAATACGAACTACATACTGCTCGGCCTTGCCATTGAGCGGGTGACGGGCATGGACTACTGGCAGTTTCTGCAGGACGAAATCCTGGGGCCGCTGGACATGCGCGATGCCGGGCCTCGTCGCATCGGCGACCGCCGCAGCATTGCCCAAGGACACCTCTACCAGGATGGACATTGGCTCGATCCGCCCATCACCGCGCCAGGCTCCGCCTGGGCTGCTGGAGGGCTGCTCGCCAGCATCGACGACATGGCACGTTTCGCCGTAGCGCTGGACCGGGGCGAGCTGCTACCCCATGCATTGCTGCGTGAGATGTGGCGCGGCACACGCCTTGCTGACGGTACTACAGCCAGCTGGGGCGCTGGCTGGGAGTTGGCTGAGGACGGCGACGTGGTGGGGCATGGCGGCGGAACCGCAGGCTTTACGGGATACATCCGACACGTTCCTTCGCTGCGGCGAACCGTCGTAGTGCTTGTCAATCGCGCCGGAGACATCGGCCCGCAGGGCATCGCTGAGCGCCTGGACCAGGGGTCGCGCGCAAGCAAGGGCTGAACCGCCCGGGTACCAACTCATGCTCGCTAGCAAGCCCAATTCAACCAGCTGCCACAGGTTGTCCCCAGCTTGAGAGTACCTCGCGGCAGGATCATCGCTCCAACGCCGCGGCTTGAATTGCCTTTCGATCAAGCTCGAATTCGAGTGCTTGGATAGCTCGGGACAGTGCTGTACGGGCGTGCTCTCCTGCCGCGTTCACAACAGCGGGGTCTGCTGACCGTGCTAGCGCCCTGAATGCCTTCTGCAGCCGGATGTTGACCTCCAGCGAGCCGGCCGCATCCCTGGAGATTGGTGTGAATGCATCCTCGAAAATGTCGCGGACATCGAGGCACTGCACGTGCACACGCGCATAAAGCACATCACACGTCGCAGCGTCCCCAGCGTGGCTGGCCCATGCACAGAGCAGCCTGACACAGGTCCCGATGACGTCGATGCAGGTGCCAGGGTCGTTCACCGCAGGTGACATGGCTCGTTGGGCAATTTCCGCAAGCACGACCAGTCCGAACCGTGGGTCATTCTCAATGGAGCGCGCGTCACTGAAGGAAATGGCTGAGATCACTTCACTCTGCACGTCCGGAAGTGGATTTCCCTCGATGGCTATCAAGGGACGGGCTGGAGTTGCGAACGTACCCGGCTGGCAGAGCAGATGAACGCGCAGATCATGTTCCTGTGCAATGCCGTCGATCCGGGCGACGTCCACATGTTCAACGTAGGCAACCTGATCGCCAACCAGCAGTACCGCCCCCTCCCCTACCGGGACAGCACTGGCTCCGCCGAGCCGAGGCTCCGCGGCGCGGCGCTTCATTGCCGCTTTGGTCGCCCGCTCCACCAGATCGATGGTTTCGCCAACGCGGCCAAAGCGTGAGAACTGCTCGATAGCCCTGAGCAACGTCACTGTGATGACAATGATGACCGCGATGGTTGCCCCGAACAGCACAAGCCGGCCGCTGTCCCCGTAGATGCCGGTGCTGAGCGCGATGAGGCCCACGATCGAGAACAGGAAGGCACCAATGAAGGTGGCCAGCGCACCTTGGGCCCGGGTGTCTTCGATCAGCAGGCGGGCCGCGCGCGGGGTGGCGCTGCTGGACGCGGACCCGTATGCCGAGACCATGGTGGACAGCGAGAAGGTGGTTACCGTCAGCATCGACGCGGCAAGAATGCCAAGAATGTTGCCGACGGAATCTGCGCCGATCCGTGCGGCTAGGCCGACGGGAATGAGGAACTTCAGGAACGCGCCCGCCAACGCCGTGATGATGCCTAGGGCGCCATACAGGGTCGAGCGGAACCACATCCGCTTTGTAACTTTGCTGGCTGCAAGCCTCAATCTGGTGAGCATGGGCTACTTCCTGGGAAGTTCGACCATCAATAGCACGGCCGGGCGCCGAGGCCACGTCAACGCAGGGTCATGCCCGACCCAAGGCAGATGCCGCTACTCCGGGCGGCATCTGTGTGCAGATTCTACGAGCGCACCTTGTCCAGGAACTGACGGTGGCGCTCGTATTGATCGAGCACATCGTGGATGAGTTGAACCTTGGTCCATCCCATGACGTCGTAGTCCTGCCCGCCCTCCCGCAGATAGACCTCCGCACGGTAATGACGGGTACCCTCGCTGACCGGCCGACGGGGATCCTGCAGGGCGAACGTCGGCGGCTCATAGGGCTGGGGCCGTACCGAGTAGAAGAAGTCCATCTCCTCGCCATGGCCAACCTGCAGCCACGCACGACCATCCTCCCCCTTGGAGACTTGGACCGGCAGATCCTGCTTGCGCAGCTCAGCCGCAACCTCATCCAATGCCGGGATGACACGCTGCTCGATGAAGCCGGTCACCTCGATCTTCAACGGATTGTGCGCCAGCAGGCGCAGGCGCGCCCGCCAATCCTCGCTGGTACCCGGCAAGATACGTGCCTCGCGCAGGATCGAGCGCTTGGTTGCATCCAGATGCATGGCCTTCAGCAGTCCCCAGCACATCAGGATCATGACGATCGTAAATGGCAACGCACTGGCAATGGTGGCCGCCTGCAATGATTCCAAGCCGCCGGCCACCAGCAGGGCAATCGCAAGGCCGCCGACCAGCAGCGCCCAGAAGATCCGCTGCCAGACCGGCGATTCCTCCTCACCCTTCGAGGTAAGCATGTCGATTACCAGGGCACCGGAGTCCGCTGAGGTTACGAAGAACAGCGCAACCAGGATGACCGCCAGCGAAGAGGTCAGCATGGTCAGCGGCAGGTGCTCCAGGAACTCGAAGAGCGCCATCGAGCTGTCGGTTGAGACCGCCTGCACCAACTGCTGGATGCCCTCCGCCCGCACCATGTGCAACGCGGTGTTGCCGTAGATGGTCATCCAGAGGAATGTGAAGCCAAGCGGCACAAGCAACACCCCCACCACGAACTCACGGACGGTGCGTCCACGTGAGATGCGCGCGATGAACATGCCAACGAAGGGCGACCAGGCAATCCACCAGCCCCAGTAGAACAGCGTCCAGCCACCCAGCCAACCCGTGGGTTCGTAGGCATAAAGGTTGAAGGTCATCGAGAACAGCTGGGAAACGTACATGCCGGTGTTCTGCACCAGTGCCTGCATCAGGTGCACGGTGGGTCCACAGACCAGCACGAAGGCCAGCAACGCTGCCGCCAGGATCATGTTGAGCTCGGACAGCCTGCGTACGCCGCTGTCCAGGCCAGCCACGACCGAGCCGGTCGCCACCAGTGTGATGACGGTGATCAAGCCAACCTGGACGAGCGTACTGACCTCCAGGCCGAACAGGTAGTTCAGGCCGGCGTTGATCTGCATGACGCCCAGTCCCAGCGAGGTGGCCAGGCCGAAGATGGTACCCAGCGCGGCAAACGTGTCTACGGCATGTCCCAACGGGCCGTGGATACGGTCGCCGATGAGCGGATACAGCGCGGAGCGGACACGCAGCGGGAGATTGTGTCGGTACGCAAAGTACGCCAGCGACAGCGCAACCACCGCGTAGATCGCCCATGCGTGGATGCCCCAGTGGAAGAAGGTGATGCGCATTGCCTGGCGGGCAGCGGCGGCGGACTCAGGCGAACCAACCGGCGGCGTGGCGTAGTGCATGATGGGCTCGGCAACGCCGAAGAACATCAGACCGATGCCCATGCCGGCAGCGAACAACATTGCGAACCAGGAGCCGTAGCTGTAGTCCGGCGTACTGTGGTCAGGGCCGAGCTTGATGCGGCCGTAACTGCTGATGGCGACGCCGACGACGAAGACCAGGAAGCCGGCTACTGCAAGGATGGTGAACCAACCTGCATCATTGGCGGCCCATGACTTGGCCGCGGTGAACCACCGCGTGGCCATTTCGGGCGCGAAGGCGGCAAGCGCCAGCAGCGCGATGACGATGGCTGCCGTGGGAATGAACACCTGCGAAAGGATCCGCTGGCGAACGGGGGGATGTTGCGGAGCCGTGCTCTGCATGGATACCTCCGTGTTATTGGGTGGAAAAACCTGCGGCTTGCGCGAGGCCGATCAGAAGTAGAAGCCGATATTGAGGTTCAGCCGCGAATGCCAGCTGGAAAGGCCTCCTTCGTCGATGCCGATACCATCACCACCGGCAAACCACATGTTGCGGCCAGCGATCCAGTCGACATAGGTGAGCATGATGCCTTTCTGCAGGCTGCAACCGGTCACGTTCTGCCACGAATCACGAAGGCCAGCGCGGTGCCCGACCGGGCGGGTCATGCTGAGGTTGTTATAGCAGGTGATGTCATCCAGCCAGCCCTTCTGGCCGAACGAATAGGCGATGTTGGCGCTTGGCACATCCGCCTGCGCTGCAACCTGGAAGGGGGATTGGAACGCCGACATTGCGATGCGATCTCCGGGCACGTCATACCGGTACCGCGCCCACTGCAACTGCGCGGTCCAACCATCGCGCTGCCACTGTGCGTGGAGTGCCGCGCCCTGATGACCGTAGTGACGCCGTGTCTGAGTGTTCTGCACCTTGCCAGCAAACGCTGATGCGCCCAGCAACAGTTGGCCGCCGCCCCAGTCGCGCGCGCTCTCCACGCGTGCATGCAGTCGTTGCCGCTCGCGATACGGCAACGCCTCGGTCTGCGCGACATCAAAGGAGTAGCGATCGTAGCGAGCCCCGGACCCGTATTCGTCTCCGGAGAACCAGCCAAGATGCCAAGTTGCGCTGCCGCTGCGGTGAATCACCACAAGGCCCGGATCGTAATCATCCTCGATGCCCAGGTAGTAGCCGGAGCCGAACCAGAAACTCTGCGAAACGGTGGGGAGCAGCCCGAACGGGACTTGCTGGATACCTGCCTTGAGCTGGGTAGCATCGGAGAACTGCCAGCCCGCGTAGGCGTGATGCACGGCGTCGAAGCCATCGTACCAGCGGTATTGGGCAGAGAAGGAAAACGGTCCGGTTCCAGCGTCAAGGTCTGCACGCATCAGTTCAAGCTGAAGGCGGCTGGTCGGCCCGTAGTCGAGCCAGCCGTAATTGAACCTTACCGCACCACCAAGCTTGAAGTAGGAATCGCCGTTCCGATCAGGTTCGGATGCCTCTGTGGGTAAGGAAACGCTGGCGAGCAAGGCAATGGCAATAGAGGAAATTACTCTCACGATCGGGCTATCTGCCTCCGAGTTCCACATGCGAAAGCGCGCCAGTGTAACGTTGCATGTTGTGAAGAACGCGTCGGCCGACGGCCGACGCAGTGCAGTCCCGTGTCATCAGGGGTGGAAAGTGTTCCCAGCGAACGAGGCGATCTTTCCGTCAGATGTCGGCAACGATCAAGATGTCAGCGATTGACGTCGACCACGATGCGTCAGGTTTGCTCAGCAATCCGTGCCGCAGCTCGCCGTGTTTTTGCCGTGTCGCTTGGCTTCATACAGTGCCTGGTCCGCTCTTGCGAGCCACTCTTCAGCACTGGTCGTCGTGGGCGCGGCGGCAATGCCGATGCTCACGCTCAGGTCCAGCATTGTGGCATCACTGCCCGTATCAGCGTGGAGCAGGCTCCTGATCTTCTCTGCCAGCAGCATGGCCTCAGCCGGCGTCTGCCCGGCGAGCAGAAGCGCGAACTCATCTCCGCCCAGGCGTCCCGGTGTGTCGCCAGGGCGTGACACGCTGCGCAGGACCGCGGCTATACGACGCAGTGCTTCATCGCCAGTGCGATGGCCCAAGGTATCGTTGATGCGCTTGAAATCATCCACGTCCAGCATCAGCAGGCAATCCCTGCGGCCCAGAGCGCGCCCCGCTTCGATCATCTGCTGAGCGCGGTGCATGAGATAGCCGCGATTGGCCAGTTCCACCAGTGGATCCATTCGGCTGAGTCGCTGCAACTGCCGATTCTGTGACCTGACCCGGCGCGCAAGACGCCAACTCAGTGCACTCAATCCGATCCCGTAGACAAACAGAAACGGAAGGCTGAGCAGGAATGTTCGGGAAGAAGTGGCCGGCTGCCAGGGCGTGCCCATAGCAAGCCATGCAGCAAGGAAACCGAGCAGAAGCGCAGCCGTGGCCTTCAGCGCCAGCCGTGTACCGCCGGCCGCGATCTTGTCTGCCACCAGCAGCGCAGCGAAGAGCGCGCTGGGCACAGCGCTGACAGCCATGAAGGCGATCCATGCCCCGCCCAGCAGCGAGTCGACAACCATGCAACGGAATTGCACGACAGCGGGCCGGGCGGCGTGCCGTGTCAGCAGCTGTGCAATGGCCGGCCAGACCAACGCATTGACCAGAAGAAACACGCATGCCGACCTGCCCATGCCGCGCTCCAGGCCCACCGATGCAATGGGCAGCGCAGCCAGCGAGGCGCCCACGAAGCGCATCCACCCAATCCGGCGGGCAGCCCCCAGGCCCTCAACCGCAACCTCGTCCGAATCAGTGAAGAATGGCATTGCTTCCCTCACCCGTGTCCATGATTTCCCCAGGCGCCCTTTGCTCCTGCGCAGTCTGTCCCTTTGCTGTCAACGGCAGGTCAACGCAGGCTGCGGCGGCTTGTATCGCTCCCGCGCGAGGTGACAGCGCCCGACCTCAGCGACCCCTCAATCTCGCCGGTGCAGTGCGATACGGACAAACCGCGGCGTTCCTCCAGCCAGGCGGACAGCATGGGCAGCGGCATCGGTGGCGCGAAGAAGTAGCCCTGGAAAGATTCGCAGCCCAGCGAGATCAACAGGTCGCGTTGCTCCGCCGTCTCGACCCCTTCCGCCAGCGCACTCATGTCCATCACCTGGGAGATCTCAACAATCTTGCCCAGCAGGCGTTGAGCACTCTCCTGGGTGGCGACCTCCTGCACGAACTGCCTGTCGATCTTCAGCTTGCGAATGGGCAGGGTCCGCAGTGTGGACAGGGACGAATAGCCCGTGCCGAAATCATCCAGTGCCCAGGTCACGCCCAGTGCCTCAAGATCAAGCATTCGGTCGATCATCTCTGCCGTATCGGTGGATAGTGCGGATTCGGTGAGTTCCAGTTCCAGCAAGGCTGGGTTGATTCCGCTTTGATTGACCAGCTTGGCTACCGAGGGGACGAATGCCTCATCCAAGAGTTGAACCGGACTGATGTTTACGGCCACCCGCATGCCACGCGTATGGACATGCCCGGACCATCCATCGAGCAGTTCGCAGGCCTGTCGAAGTACCTCCAGCCCTATCTCGTTGATCAATGCGCTTTCTTCGGCCAGCGGTATGAACGAGTCTGGCGATAACAGGCCCGCCGACGGATGTTGCCAGCGGACCAGTGCTTCAACCCCGATCACGTCGGCGTCGACATGCACTTGTGGCTGGTAGTGAACCTCTACCTCACCGTTGCGCACTGCGCGTCCGAGCTCACGCTCCAGGCGCAGACGCTTGCCGATATCCAGTCGGTAGATGCCGAAGATCGCCGCCAGAAGCACCATGGAGATCGCCGTGTTGAAACGCGCGCCCCAGTGGCGAACCTCTACTGGCGGTGAGATGCCTGGCGCAATTCGATCGAGTGCCCCGAGCGCAAACGCTGCAAACATTGCCAGGCAAAGCAACGGAAACACCAGGGAGCCATAGCGTTCGCGCGCTTCGAATGTGAAAGCAGCACCTGCGGCCAAGGGCAGAAGGAACAGGTGAACCGAACGTGGCACGCCTGCGATGGGCGCATCAATGGCCGCAATCGCACACACAGCTGCCAGCACTCCGTGGGCGACGATCAGAATGGACGCACCGTCACTGTGCTTGCTTCGAAGAAGCGCGAGGATACCTACGGCTATCAAGCCGACAAATACAATGGATAGCTCGGCCCGTCCGAAATACAGGTAACAGGATGTCCAGGCCAGGCCCAGGCAGATGCAGGAGATGCCCGCGAGTGACAGTATGGCGGACACCTTCTCGCGGCGAGCAGCGCCTCTGAATTTCAGAGCGCCACGCCCAGCGTCTACGGCGCGATCCGTCATCACCAGTGCCTCCTCCGACGACCCTTCCACTGCGCTGAATCCGCCCATGCCCGGCAATGGCAGTTAAGCCGTTGGAAAGCTTCACGTGCTGGAGCGAGGTGGCATGCCTGAGAATATCAAAGCAACGCAGGACACCCAAATGTCGGTTTTTTGGCGCATGCCGCAGCATGTAGGGCAGCAGTGCAGTACACCTGACGGCCCTGCCAGGCGCGGTCACCTGGCAATCAGCTGTCAGTGGCGCCTTGATACGCCGAGCCTGCTGGCCAGCTCACCTTCACCTCAAGCCCGCCCAGCTTCTGAGAGGTGCCCAGCGTCACGGCCGCGCCGTGGGAATCGGCCACCTCCCTGACAATGGACAGCCCCAACCCGCTGCCCTGCACCCGGCTCCCCAGCGTTCGGTAGAAGCGGTCAAAGACGCGATCGCGCTCTTCCTCGGCGATGCCGGGACCGCTGTCGGCGACGATGAGAAACGCCCTGCCCTCCTCCTGCATCACGCAGACATTCAGGCGACCGCCGACGGGGGTGTAGCGCACGGCGTTCTCCAGCAGGTTGCGAACCAGAGCGCTCAGCGCGGCCTCGTCACCCCTGATCTCCGCGCTGTCCAGCTTCAGTTCGATGTACTGTCGATTTACGGAAAGGATGGGACGCAGCGCATCCACCTCCATGCCGACCAGGCCATCCAGGCTCAGGCGCACCGAAGTCATTCGGGATACGGCTTCTGCGCGGTTGAGTGTGAGCAGCTGCGAAGCAAGGCGCTCCAGCCGCGCCACTGAGTCGCTGACCATCTCCTGTGCGCGTACCCTTCCTGCATCATCCGGCGCCATGCGTGCGTTGTCTGCATGCACTTTCAGCGCACTGATTGGTGTGCGCAACTCGTGTGCGGCATCGGCTACAAAACGCCGCTCGCGCGCCAGTACCTCGTTCAGTCGTCCAAGCAGACCGTTCACTGCCTGCACCAGTCCTCGCGCCTCGCGCGGCACGTCAGCCGCGTCCAGTGGCGACATGCGCCCGGGATCACGCCTGCCGATCTGGTCCGAGACGCTCTGCAGCGAGCGGGTCACGTAATTGACGCTCCACCAGATCACCAGCGCCATCAGTGGCAGCGCCAGCAGCAACGGCAGCAGGGTGCCTCCTGCAATATCTTCGGCCAGCTCTTCGCGGATGTCCGACCGCTCGCCAGACTGGAACCATCGGCCCCCACGGGTCTGCAGCGTAAAGGTGCGCCATTGTTCGCCGTCGATTACGGGACTGGCGTAGCCAGCCACCAATGCAGCCAGTGGTCGGGTGGGAGCACTGTCCGAGCGGAGCAACAGGCGCTGCTTCGCGTCCCATACCTGGAAGGCAAGCTTGCTCTCATAGGCATGTCCATCGCTGAACGCCAGCGCGTCGCCCACGCCTTCAGCGTGCCCGTGCCAACCGCGCAGCACAATGGGATCGCCTGGAAACGCAGTCAGATCACTTAGCGGCTCATCTACCAGGCCCATGAGTACCCGCGTGGACTGCACCAGCCGGGCATCGAACATTTCCCCCGCTTCCTGTAGGCCGGCGCGATAGCTGAAGAATCCAGCCACGGCCATCAGAACCGCCAAGGTGCTCAGCAGGGTCAGCAGCAGGGTACGTCGCATCGACCTCATGCATCCGGCTCCGGCGACTGCCCCAGCGCATACCCGATGCCCCGCACGGTACGCACGATCGCAGGGTCGACCTTGCGCCGCAGCTGATGCACATGAACATCCACTGCGTTGCTGGCGACGTCCTCATCCCAGCCGTAGAGGTGCTTCTGGATCGTTTCTCGCGCCATTGGCCGCCCGTTCTGCTCCATCAACAATCTCAGCAGCGAGAACTCGCGGCGGGTCAGATCCAGCGTCCGTCCTTTCCATCGCGCCTCCAGCGTCGCCGGATCAAGATGGAGGTCACCGGCGTCCAGCGTGGGATGCGAACGTCCGCTGCTGCGCCTGACGAGCGCGCGGACGCGCGCCAGCAGCTCGGCGGTATCGAAGGGCTTCCCGAGGTAGTCATCTGCTCCAACGTCCAGCCCGAGCGTGCGGTCGGCCGGGCGTTCACGGGCACTGAGGACCAGAATCGGCACCGGGTTTGCCGCCGCGCGAAGGCGGCGGATCACTTCGATGCCGTCTACCCGTGGCAGCCCCAGATCGAGCACCACCAGATCAAAATCCCCATCCTGCGCAGCCAGGAGCGCGGCCGTGCCGTCTTCCACCCAGTCCACGGCGAAGGCGCCCCGTCGAAGTGCGGTCCGGATGCCTTCACCCAGGGAGCGGTCGTCTTCGACGAGGAGGATGCGCATGAGGCCAGTGTCCAGTGGCGGACTTCACTTTGCAAGATGGCCCATCACATCGTGCAGCTTGGCCTCGATCTCATGTCGGCGGCCGGCATCGGCCACATCCCTTCCTGGCCGGGCTGGTGCTGCCAGTGCCTTCTGCAGCGCCGCCTGCGCTGGGCCCCACTCCTTCTGATCGCGCAGGAAATCGCCGTAGAAATAGTTGGCATCGATACCATTGGGGTCGATATCCAGCCCCTTCTTCAGCATCTGTCGCGCCTGATCGTCATCGCCGAAGCCCAGCGGCCAGCCCGGCACCTGGTAGTAGAGCGCGCCCAGACTGGTATACGCCGCGCCATCCAGGGCCCGGGGATCCAGTTTCAGCGCGGCCTCGAAATCGGCGCGGGCCTGCTTGACCAGGCTGAGTGCGCCCATGCCACCTTTTTCGCCCGCAAGGCTGGACAGCACGATGCCCTCCCAGATCAGCGCACTGGCATCCCTGGGGGCCGCTTGCCGGGCTTGCGCGGCCTGCTTGGAAAGGGCCATGAACGCCGCCTCGCGCTGCGGCTTGGGCGTCTGGTAGTTGATCTGCGCCCAGCGGTCACGGATCTGCGCCACCGGCACTGATGGTTCGGCAGCCACAGCGACCCCGACCAATACGGCGGCGGCAATAAGAATGAGATAGAGCATGGTCTTACCCTGCGTGCGCTTCATGGGAGGTGTCCTTGCTGGGAGGGGATACGGAAGAACTCGATGCGGTGGTGCCACTGCTGGCATGGCGCCTGACGATGGGTAACTGTTTGCGGAGGCTACGGTCCACCAGCTCTGGCAGCAGGCCGTTCAACCGAGCGAACAGCCGCTCTGGCCAGCCAATCTGCAAGCGCGGATTGCCAGAGCGCAGTGCCTGCAACAAGGCCGTCGCGACCTTCTCGGCCGAGTCGTGGGAAACGCCCAGTTCAGCGTTCATGGCATCCACGGCGCCGCTGTTGAAATCGGTGCGGGTGGCGCGTGGTGAGAGGTACTGGAACTTGACTGTGCTGCCGGCATACTCGCGGCCCAGTCCTTCGACCAGGCCGCGCAATCCGAACTTGCTGGCGCTGTAAGCGGCAAAACCCGGGAAGGCCAGGCTGCCGAACGTCGAGCCGAGAACGGCCACGCTGGCGTGCGGCTGCCGCTCCAACAAGGGCAACAAGGCGCGGATCAGCAGCATGGAGCCAACCAGGTTGGTCTGCATCAGCTGCTCCAACGCCTGTTCGGTCTGCGCGCCGAACAGTCCGAAGGCGGCGCTTGCATGGCCTACGACCAGCACCGAAGGCGGCCTGGATAGCGCATCGATTTTCGCCAGCAACGTGCCGCGGCCCGCCGCCGTGCCGATATCGGCAACGACCGGTATGACACCCCCTTCCGGCAACGTGTCGGTGAGCGCCTGCAGCCGATCGCGGCCCCGCCCCACCGCCACGACCTGCGCGCCCTCGCCCACCAGGCCGCCGCAGAGCAACCTTCCGATTCCGCCGCTGGCTCCGGTCAGAACGACCGTACGTCCACGCAGGTCCATCAGGCCGCCTCCGCCATACGCGCACCGCCACTGCGCAGGGTGCGGAAGATATCGCCGTACAGCACGTAGAAGCGGCGTGCCGCGTGGACAACGGCCTGCTGATCGCCGGGATCATCCAGCCTGTCCATCAGCGATTTGAAGAAGCCGACATGCTCGATATCGAGATCGCCATGCGAAAGCAGATAGCTGAAGGCGTTGCGCGGAAGATCCAACGACGTCTGCAGGGTGTTTGCAGCCTGCGTTGCCAGCGCCACACTGGTGCCCTCCAGCACCAGTACCATGCCAAAGAAGCCCACAGGGTTCCCGCGCTGGATGGTGTCGTAGGCGTAGCTGACCATGAGTTCGGTGGCCAGTGCGGGTTCGGATGTTGCAGCAGCGGACCGATCACCACCGGCAGCTGCAATATCGTCCAGTACCCATTCCTGGTGGCCCATCTCTTCTTCGATGTACTCACCGATCGCGGTCCGCAGCCATTCCAGGCGCGCAGGCAGGCGCGAGCCACAGGCCATCAGCAGCGGTACCGTGTGGCGCACGTGGTGGTACGCCTGCTGCAGGAACGCCAAATAGTCGTCGCGGTCGATGCGGCCCGCCAGTGCATCGCCGATGATGGGAATCTCCAGCAGCGACTGGCGCTCGCTGGCGGTCTGGGCAAGAAGGTGATCGTGGAAGCTCATGCTGGGTCTCCGATGGTGCTGAACGCAGGGCGCCGGTAGGCGGCGTCGATCTCTGCCTGGTAGTGGGCGAGGATGGCCTCGCGACGAATGCGACCATTGGCGGTCAACAGGCCGGCGTTCGCACTGAATGGCGCGACGGTGACGTAGCGCGCGATGCGCGCGTAGTCGGGCAGGCCGGCGTTGATGGTGGACAGCGCCGCGTCGAGCGCGCCGGAGCCCTGCTGCGCGATGCGCGGAACCAGCAATGCCAGGTTGTCGGCCTGCCCTTCCCCCCAGACCAGGGCCTGCGCGATGGCCGGGTGCGAAAGCAGTTCGCTCTCCACCCATTCGGGCGACACGTTGCGGCCAAACGCCGTGATGAAGACGTTCTTGCGCCGCCCAGTCACATGCACGAAGCCGTCGGCATCGATGTGTCCCAGATCACCGGTGTGGATCGGCCCCTCCGGCAGCGACTCGTCGCCCAGATAGCCCAGTGCACGCGCGCCGGACACCACGATTTCTCCGTCCACGATCTGCACCCTCACGTGTGGAAGGGGCCGCCCCACCGTGCCATCGCGCTGGGCACCAGGACGATTCAGGCACACCACCGACCCACACTCGGTCAGGCCGTAGCCTTCGAACACCGGCAACCCCAGGTGCCGTGCCCGCGACAGAAGACCGGGAGAAACCCGGCCTCCCCCAACGGCCAGGTATCGCAGTGATGCTGGCAGTTCAGCGCCCTGCTCTGCCGCCATGACCAGGGCCAGAAGCAGCTGCGGCACGAGGATGATGCTCTCGGGGCGGTAACGATTGAGGCAGCTCAGCAGCATGGGGATATCCAGCCCTGCTGCGCCGGTGTAACCGATCTCCTGCAGGGACGGCAGCGCGATCTCGGCGCCCGACAACAACGCCGCATACAATCCTGCGACGTTCTCCAGGAGCGTCGACAGCGGCATCAGGCACAGATGCCGGCGTGGTGCGATGTCACCTGCGGCGTCTGCCAATGACGCGGCGGTGGCCATCAACGTTCCGGCAGAAAGGCATACGCCGCGCGGGCGCCCTGTGCTGCCCGAGGTGTAGGTCACGCAGGCCGTGCCAAGCGGCAGGGTACTGTCAGCAGGAGCGTCCAGGCCTAAGCCGTGCGCACTCAGTGTCGGCAACGCCATTGGTGCGGCCGTGATCCCGCACGGCGGCGGCGCGCCCTCCGCCAGCACCAGCAGCTGGGCACCGCTGGTCTGCAGTGCGTGCTGCACTTGTTCATCCGAGAAGAAGGTGGGCAACGGTACGTGCACCACTTCGGCAATGCGAAGGGCCAGGTCGAGCACCACCCAGTCGGGGCCGTTGTCCAGGCGACTGGCAACGCAGGTGATACCTGTCCGCTGCAGCCACTGTGTCAGTTCCATTACGCGAGACCGCAGCTCGGACGCACTCAGCGTCTCCTGAGCGGTCAGCACTGGCTGGCTATGCTGCTGCAGCAGGCGCAGGACGTGCTGTGCATCAACACTCATCCGGCCACCCCCACGGAACTGGCCGTATCCATTGGGTCTATCGAGCAGGCCTTTCCGCTAAGAAAGGCGATGCCTTCGCGGGTATCGCCGCACATCACGCGCGGTTGCGATTCATAGTAGCGGCCCCAGTCGCCCGCGCTGTCGCCCATGCGCTCGGCACGCGCGGGCACCAATTCGAGCGGTGCCAGATGCAGACGGACGAACGCGTTGCGCAGCTGTTGCGTCGCCACAAACATCACCCAATCCACATCGGCGGCGCGCAGGACCCATGCCAGCTGCAAGATCAACTCGCGTGCGATGCCCGCCGTCGTGGCCGCAAAGTGGCCCACCTCGGCGATCTGTGCTCGTTGAGGCGCACTGGAAAGATGCTGCGCCAGCACGGCCTCGACGGGCGCATCCAGATAGTGCTCCACAAACAGCGGGCCACTGTCTGCGTGTCGAAGCCCGACTGCCGCCACCAGTGCGCCCTGCGAATCGCGGTAGGCCAGCAGCTGTGGCATGAACTCGCGGATCTCCGCGCCGAAGCGCTGACGATAGGTCTCGGCGATGAAGGACTGCACCTGACCACGCAGCGGATGATCAGGCCCGATGAGGGTTGCTTCGGCAAATCTGCCCGGATGCGGGGCCATGGGAATCGGCGCTGGGATCATGTCCATGGGACAGCATCCTGAATCGCACCGATTAAGGCAGAATTAGGCCGTTGTTAGCCGATTGTTAGTCATTTGATCGGATTTCGTTTTCAGGCTCGGCTGCTAACCCGGTCTCTTGATCTAGAGAACCAACGCGAGCGTCAGTGCGACGACCAGGGCCAGCGTCACCAGGAAGGAGTCGAGTACAAAGCCAAATGCCTGGAGGTACCCCGTGCCGTTCAGTGCTACGAAGGTGCGCGTGCGCGCCCACAAGTACCATGCAACTGCCAGCGCTCCGATCCCCACACCCCAGCCATGCGCAATGTCTCCACCAGCAGAGCCCGCTGCCTGCGAAACTGCAAGCAGAATCACAAACGGGCACGCAATGAACGCCTGTATGGAAAAGGGCTCCCGTAGCGTGTCGCGGTTGATGGGCAGGCGCTGTCGCCACAGCGTGCTTAGCGCCGCCCCCAGGGCGAAGATGCAGAAGGCCGCCGAACGGGTGAGCAGCAGCCCCTGCTCGCTTCCAAACAGCAGCTTGCCCACCGGTCCTGATACTGCGAGGGGGGCGGTGCGCGTAGACATTTCCAATGCGTGCGCCAGCACCACTGACAGAATCAACATCAGCACAGGGCTGATGGCATCGGCGAATCGATGTTCCGGATCCTTGGAGAATTCTCGACGCGTGTAGTGCGCTACCTCGCCCGGCTGCGCCAGCACTCTCCACAGGGTTCGCGGATAGAACACCAGCCACCCTACGAGTTCATAGGGGAACTCCTCGAGCGATCGCAGCAGTCTGATGAGATCCATAAGCGCGCCCGGTCCAATGGTTGAAGGTGAGCTTACTCTCCCAGCCGCCCGGGCCCGAATGAAGTGCAGCTGTAGGCCAAACCATTGCGGTAGGCCTTGCTGAGTCGAGTCCCCGCCAGGACATTCGCGCCGGCACCAACGGGTGAAGTCAACTTGAGGATTCTTAACAATTTATGCTGTACGCTGGCCGCACTTGGCTCCTCTTGGGCGCGAATCCTTCGCCTCCGTGTCTAGCCCCTGACCGGCACGACACATGACCTCTCCAGCTGCTTTTCGGATCCTGAGGATCCGTCCTTTGCTGCGCCTCAACGGAACGATCGAGCGCGTCGAGACGCTTCAGGCCAAGTGCGGCGCATGTGGGGACGAGTCACGCATGTTTCGGGGATGCGGACTTGTCGATGTAGCGGACTTGTCGATGTAGATGGTGGCGTCGAACTGACTTGCCCAGCCTGTAAGGTGACAGAGACATTGTCTACCGACAGAGCCTGGAACCTCTGGGGGAAGCAGATGAAAAGAGACAGGATCTTGGCGCTGGCGGGGTTGACACCCGAAGATCTAGATTTGACCTAGATCCTGAATCACCGCCTGGTTCTCGCGCAGAACAGTCGCCAAAAGTCGGCCGTCGGCCACCTTGCGTCCTACTTGCCCATTGAGCCAGGCCGCTTGAATCTTGCCAGATGCCAGTACATCGGCAGGAACAAAGCTATCCGGTCTGCCAACCAAGGGCTCTCTAGGGGACGCCAATCCGCCGTCAAGTGGCTGGACTACCGCTGGTCGGTCGTTGCTGCTCTTGGCGTAAGCGGTGGCCATCAGTTGCTGCTCTTGGCGTAAGCGGTGGCCATCATTCGCCTATGTTGGGGCGACCAGCCACCGACCAAGATCTCAGAGCCAAGCTGGCCGAACCAGCCCCACTCCCCTACCCCGCACCCGATCCACGACGCGCCCTCCAACGGCCCCGGGCTGGATCCGAACACCCTCATCGCCCTGCTGCACAGTATCGGCTCGGGCGCCGCCTCCGATGGCCAGCCGTGGCCGGAACGCCATCAGATGCCCGGCCGACGCATCGCCCTGGCAGATACCGATTGCTCTCTGGCGGGCCTTCGGGTGGTGCTGGAGATCCTGCTGGCCGCACAGCGCGCCCGCGAGAACGGCGAGCTGGAGCAGTATGTTGGCCCTCGCGTCATGGAGGGCCTGATCATGGCCGGAATCGGCCTTACCGCACACGCCAGTACCCGACTGCATCCGGAGGGGTGAGTGGCGTGGTGCCGCTGGGCGGCCAACGCGCTCTGTCTTGTGGTGGTGGTTGCGGCACAGGCGCAGTGGCCGGCGACGCCGGCGCCCTCGCCTGTCGCGTTCCAAAGCATCAACGACGATCGATTCTCACAACTGCGCCGCCAGGCGATGCAGTTCGTGGACTCTCGGCCACGACAGGGCTTCCAGTTCGTCGAGCGGCGCCGAGATGCCGAGTTCCAGGTTCATTGCCGGGGCATACCCGTGCTGTGGCTGGAGGGGCGCTCGCACCATCTGCTGTTGCAGGTCTCACTGGACGCGGAGCAGCGGGCGCCTGTCGTTGTGCAGCTTGGTGCGTTGCTTCAATGGCAGTTGGAGCCGTTGGATTACCTGGAGCAGGTACTGGCTGGCGTGCCGGAGCCTGTTCTGTTGGATCGTGTGCTGCAGATTCTTGCTAGTGATGTGCCTGATGGGGCGCGATGTGGCGTGCCGTAGTCGAGCATGACTCGACTCTACAGGGCTGCGGGCAGCAAGGGTTAGGGCTCCAGCCCTGCCGCTCGTCACCTGCGCGACAGGCATTGGCCCAGTGACCATGCGGGTCACCTCCCGGCATCGATCCAGCCCGCATCGCGCGCACGCGCAAGATCTTCTGGCGTATCGATATCCAGGCCCAGTTCCGGTGCCTGCAGGACATGCACCGTATCGACAGGAAGTTGCCGCAGGCGCGCTCCGAAGCCGCGGTCACCGGATGCACCGACAGGGGTGAACCAGGCGCGCGGCACGACTGCGGGAACGCCAAGCGCATTTCCGTGGCGGGTGCCCGCGCACGTTGACGCTGCGGCGCGGGCACCGGAAAGCAGCGCCTGCAGATGCGAGCGCTCGATTGCGGGCTGGTCGCATGCCACGATCATCACCGCGGTCACCGTGGGCAGCAGGTGTGCGCCGGCAACCTGCAGACTGCTCGCCAGGCCACGCTCCCAGTGGTGGTTGGTTACCGGCGTGGCATCCAGCCCGGCAACGCTGGATGTCACGGCCTGTGCGTTCGCGCCCACCACGACCAGGACTTGCGCTGGCGCGAGCTCCAGCGCTAGCCGCACTACGCGATGTACCAGGGTCTCGCCCTGCCGGGTGAGGAGCTGCTTGGGCTGGCCAAGTCGGCTGCTCCCGCCGGCAGCAAGCACGACGACCGCATGCGCGTCAGTCACCTGCCGTGCGCGCTTCGCCATTGCTGCAGCTGTGCGGCGATGCTGAGCGAAATCGCCTCCGGCCCTCGGCCGCCGATGTTCAGGCCGACCGGTGATCGAAGTCTCGGGGAAAGCCGGTGGCGCTGATCCGGTGTCAGCAGCTTGAACAGGTCCTCGCGCCTTCGCCGCGGACCCAGCAGTCCAATGAACGCGACGTTGGTATCAGCCAGGGCCACCAGCGTCTCCCGGTCCAGTTCGAAATCGTGATGCATCACCAGTGCCGCGTCGCAACAGTCGCCATGAAGGGCCTCGGCCGGGCTGGTCTGAAGATGCGTATCCGCGCACTGCCCGGCTGGGGCCCAGCGCGCTCGCCGTTCGGCCACGCTGACCCGCCACCCCAGGCCGCGCAGCAGCGGAACCAGGAAGGGCGTTTCGGGACCGCCCCCCAACACCAGGGCCCGCGGAAGCCGGGGCAACGGCAAACGCCACGCGCCCTCGCCAAAGGGCTGTGTACCCTCCATCGGATGCAGCTGCCATGCCTGCTCGCGATGGCCGGCACGGAAAACGACCTGCCCCGACGTGCGAAGGTCGCGCTGGAGTGACACGCCCTCGCGGAGCCAGACCTCGATGACGTCGTCGACGCCGGACATGGCACGCAACGGCAGAAGTGCAATCCGAAGCCGGCCGCGGCAGCCGAGCGCGGATCCGCTCAACAGGTCGTCGTCACTGCGGGTGTCGATCTCGATCCAGTCGACCCGCCCTGCCGCGCTCACCTGCTCCGCGCGTCGCGCGAGCTCGGGCTCCAGGCATCCGCCGCTCAGCCAGCCGACCTGGCTGCCGTTGCAGAACAGCACCATGTCGCCGGCACCGGCGTAGGTGGAGCCATCGGTTTCCAGCACCAGCGCGAGCACGGCGTGCTCCCCCGCACGCACGCGCGTCAAGGCCGTCTCGAGCACGCCGCGCGGGCTGCCTTCGGCGAGGAAGCCTGGCGCTGCGGACAGGTCCTCGGCAAGATCGCCGGGCTCCCCTCCGCCTGCCGCTGAAGCCTCCAGCGCGGGTGAGGCTGCGGATCGGTCCATGCGCACCGTCAGCCTATGTCGGGCAAGCCGGGCAACAGCTTGTCCAGGGTGATGGGATAGCTGCGCACGCGCACGCCGGTTGCGTTGTAGATCGCATTGGCGATCGCGGCGCCAACCCCGCAGATGCCCAGTTCACCCACACCCTTGGCCTTCATCGGCGAGATCACCGGATCCAGCGTGTCGAGGAAGACCACTTCCTGGTACGGAATGTCGGCGTGCACGGGAACCTCGTAGCCGGCCAGGTCGTGGTTGATGAACAAACCAAGCCGTTTGTCGACCACCAGCTCCTCCATCAGGGTCGCGCCCGCGCCCATCACCATCCCGCCGATGACCTGGCTGCGTGCTGACAGCGGATTGAGGATCCGGCCGCCATCGCATACGGCAAGCATGCGGCGAATGCGCGTCTCTCCAGTGTAGGCATGCACGGCGACCTCGCAGAAATGCCCTGCATACGTGCCGACGTCGTAGCCTTGTTTGAAGTCGCCGAAGGCAATGCCGTCCTCCGCCGACAGGGTTCCCGCCTCCGCCAGCGTGATGGTCCGCCCATCCGCCTGGATGCGGCCATTGGCGAAGTTTGCGGTGTCGCCGTCGAAGCCGAGTTTCTCGCCCACCTTGCGGCGCAGGCTGACGCACGCCGCGTACACGCCCGCGGTGGAGCTTGCCGCGCCCCACTGGCCGCCGGAACCGGCGGAGGCGGGATGACGGGAGTCACCGAGGGTGACCTGGACCTGGTCCAGCGGCACGCCCATGGTCTCGGCTGCCGTCTGCGCGATGATCGTATAGGAGCCGGTGCCGATGTCGGTCATGTCGGTCTCGACAACCACCCCGCCCTGGCCGTCAAGCCGGACCCGCGCCGCCGACTTCATCGTCGGTGCGCCGCGATAGCCCGCGGACACGCCCATGCCGACCAGCCAATGCCCTTCCCTGACCTGCGCCGGCCGGGCGTTGCGCTTGTTCCAGTTGAAGCGCTCCGCGCCTTCGCGCAGGCAGCGCACCAGGTTGCGGTCGGAGAATTTCTTGGACGGATCGCCGGGCACGACCTCGGGCTCGTTGAGGATGCGGAACGCGATCGGATCGAGGCCCAGCTTCTCGGCCATTTCGTCCATCGCCACTTCCAGCGCCATGTGGCCCGGTGCTTCACCCGGTGCGCGCATCGCATTGCCTTCGGGCATGTCGAGCGCGGCGATGTAGTTGGCCACCAGGCGGTTGGCGCCCGCATAGAGCTTGGGCGTCTGCAGGGTACCGTTTTCGCCATCCTCGCCGTTGATGTTGCCCGACCAGTTCTCATGGGCGATGGCGGAGATCCGGCCATCCTTTCCGCAGCCGATCCGCACGCGCTGGAGGGTGGCGTGCCGGTGCGTGGTGTTGTTGGGCATCAACGGGCGTTGCAGCGCGATCTTCACCGGTCGCCCGACCTGCTTGGCCGCCAACGCGGCCAGCACCGCGTCGGCGCGGATGAACAGCTTGCCGCCGAAGCCGCCGCCGATATAGGGCGAGTCCACGCGCACCTTGGCAGGGTCGATGCCGAGGATCGCCGCCATGCCCTGCCTGGCCCAGTCGATCATCTGGTTCGCCGTCCACAGCGTGAGCGTGTCACCCTCCCAGGCGGCGATGGTGGCGTGCGGCTCCATCATCGAATGACTTTCGTCGGAGGTGTGATAAGTCTCGTCGAGCTTGACCGCGGCGCTCGCGTAGGCGGTGTTGAAATCGCCCAGCGCCTGCCGGTCGGGCTTGCCGTCACGCCCCTTTGCCAGCGGCGCGGACGGTGCCAGGGCCGGGAAATCGAAGCGGCCCTTGCTGCGCTCGTAGCGGGTGCGGATCAGCGCCGCGGCGGCGCGGGCCTGCTCGAAGGTCTCTGCCACCACGCAGGCGATGGCCTGGTGGTAGTGGGCCACTTCGGGTCCGCCGAACAACGGCGCGTTATTCCAGTTCGATTTGCCGACCGGCTTGGTTTCCGGTGCGGTGATGACCGCCAGTACGCCGGGCGCGGCACGTGCGCGGGAGGCATCCATCGAAATGATGCGCCCCTTGCCGATACCCGCACCGACGATGTAGCCGTAGGCCTGGTTCGGCGCCACGTCATGGCGCTCGTAGGCATAGGGGGCGGTGCCGGTGGTCTTGCGTGGACCGTCGATGCGCGGCGTCGGTTTGCCGACGACCTTGGCCTTGTCGAACAGGTTGTCGCCGGCGGGGGCGTTGAATTCAAGGGGCATCAGCGCTCTCCTTCCGCCAGCACGGCCGCGAGGGTGCGCTCGGCGAGCGCGATCTTGAACGCGTTCTCCGGCGTGGGACGGGCGCCGGCGAACACCTGCCGGGCCGCGGCCTTTACGCCGTCGCGCAGCAGCGGTTCGGCTGCCTCGACGCGCCACGGCTTCGGCGCAACTCCACCGAAGGCGAACCGCGCCGAACCGTCTCGCTGCACGACCGCAGCGACCGACACCAGTGCGAACGCATAGGACGCGCGGTCACGTACCTTGTGGTACACGTGCCGACCGCCCAGCGGCTTCGGCAGCGTGACGTGGGTGATCAGCTCACCGCGCTGCAGCACGTTGTCCTGCTGCGGCCTGTCGCCGGGGGAACGATGGAAATCGGCAATCGGGATGCTGCGCGTACTGCCGTCACCGCTGACGGTCTGGATCGAGGCGTCCAGCACCCGCAGGGCCACCGCCATGTCGCCCGGATAGGTCGCGATGCAGCTGTCCGAGGTGCCGATCACGCCCATCTGACGGGAAAACCCCTCGAGTGCGCCGCACCCTGATCCGGGCAGGCGCTTGTTGCAGGGCAGATGGGGATCGTAGAAATACGGGCAGCGCGTGCGCTGCAGCAGGTTGCCGCCGGTGGTGGCTTTGTTGCGCAGCTGCCCGGAGGCGCCTGCCACGATCGCGCGGGTCAGCACCGCGTAGTCGCGGCGCACGCGCTCATGCGAGGCCAGCGCGGTATTGGTGACCAGCGTGCCGATGCGCAGGCCGCCCTCGTCGGTGGGTTCGATCCTGTCCAGGCCGATGTCCTGCACATCGACCAGGTGCGCTGGCGTCTCGACCTCCAGCTTCATCAGGTCGAGCAGGTTGGTCCCTCCGGCCAGGAACTTCGCGCCCTCGATACCGGCGACGGCCTTGGCGGCCTCGGCCGGGGATTTCGCGCGTTCGTAACTGAAGGCCCTCATGAGCGCCTCCCTGCAGAGGTCACGCCAGCAACCTCTTCCATCGCCTCGGCAATGTTGGAATAGGCTCCGCAGCGGCAGAGGTTGCCGCTCATGCGTTCGCGCATCTCCATGTTGGTGGCCCGGGGCCGTGCGCTGACGTCTGCCTGCACATGGCTGGGGACACCCCGCTTGATCTCGTCCAGTACCGCCACCGCCGAGCAGATCTGCCCCGGCGTACAGTACCCGCACTGGTAGCCGTCATGCTTGATGAAGGCGGCCTGCATCGGATGCAGGTCATCGGGGGTTCCGAGTCCTTCGATGGTGGTGATGGCATCGCCCTGGTGCTGCACCGCCAGGCTGAGGCAGGCATTGATGCGCTCTCCGTTGACCAGCACGGTGCAGGCACCGCATTGACCGTGGTCGCAGCCCTTCTTGGTCCCGGTCAGCTTCAGGTGTTCGCGCAGGGCATCGAGCAGCGTAGTCCGCGTGTCGAGCTCAAGCTCCCGCCGCTTGCCGTTGACGGTCAACGCCACCGTGCTGATGACCGGCGGCCTGGGCGGCGGGGGCGTCGCCAGTTCGGCGGCGAGCGATGACGCCCCCGGTGCGGCGGACATTGCCACGGTCGTGACGCCGCCGGCGATCATCTGGCGACGCGTCAACTTCATTCCTTCATCACAACTTGGCACAGTGACCTCCTGGCGTTCGGGAAAATCCCGTGGCTGGATGGACGCGCTCACACTACCCAAGGGGCACTATGCCCATCTGCGGGGTACAGGCCTGTGAAGTCGGCGACATGTACGATCCGACCAATGCAGGCAACCGCGACTTTTACTCTTCAGCGCGGCACTATTGAGCCATGCGTATGCTTCACTGGATGGCTCACAGTTCTGTTTATCCCTCACGGCGCTGGCTTCGAGGGTTCGGCCTCGTGGATAGAGCCCTCCAACAATGCCACGTAGGTATCCAGCCTGGTGCGAAGGCCGATCAGCATCCAGCCCAGCAGGTACAGCAGCACCATGGCGAAGATAAGCAGTGCGCCTAGCAATCCAACATCGAAAGCGCCCGCCCAGTCGCCCCATTTCCATCCGCGGAACTGCAGGTAGAGGGCAATCAACAGCGGGAATGGTCCAAGCCGCTGCAGCCCGCCATACATCATGCCCATGCGCTCAATCATGTTTGTGCGCAGGTGACTGACGTACTTGAGGCGCCGCTCGCGCTGGACGCGCGGAAATCCGCGAAGCTCGGTCACCACCGCTTGCCAGTGCGCGAAATCGCCATCCATCTCCCGCGCGTGCGAGAGCCGAGGCTGGCTGAACTGGCGAATGCCCCTGCGGGCGGCCAGGACGCCCCCGGCAATGAACCCTCCAATTTCGATTGCCAGGCAGGCAACAACCACCTGCAGCACTGCGCCGACAGGCAGCCATCGATCCGGAAGCTGGGCAGTGAGAATGCCGACGATCGCCGCACCCATGCCGATGCGAAACGCCCACGTCTCCACCCTGCCCGCCTTCGGATAGATGCTGTGCTCAACCAAACCCTGCACCCGCTGATAGAGCCAGTGGAATGTCAGTTCCTGCGAATCGGTCGTTGCCGGCGGATCGACTCCGCCCCTTGCCTGCATGTCCATTGCGCCCCTGCCCCGGCCGGCGCAGATGCCGGCCGCCCCATCGTACCTAAGCGAGCTTCGGAAGGCGCCTCAGCGGGAATCACATACCCAGTTCCGACAACCCCGGATGATCGTCCGGGCGACGCCCCAACGGCCAATGGAACTTGCGGTCGCTTTCCTTGATCGGCAGGTCGTTGATGCAGGAGAAGCGGCGCTGCATCAGGCCATCCTCTCCGAATTCCCAGTTTTCGTTGCCATAGGAACGGAACCAGTTGCCGGAGTCGTCGTGCCATTCGTACGCGTAGCGGACCGCAATGCGGTTTTCGGTAAAGGCCCAGAGCTCCTTGATCAGGCGGTACTCGAGTTCCTTGTTCCATTTGCGTGCCAGGAACTGCCGGGCTTCCTCCCGGCCGTTGGTGAATTCGGCACGGTTACGCCACTGGGTGTCAAGCGAATAGGCAAGCGCCACCTTGTCGGCATCGCGGGAATTCCAGCCATCCTCGGCAAGACGCACCTTCTGCGTGGCCGATTCGAGGGTGAACGGAGGAAGCGGCGGACGGGGTTGTTCTGCGGACACGGGGAGACCTCCAATGGAAATGGATATACGGGTTGCTTCAAAGGATCTGGCGTACCCAGGCGCTAACGCTTGGCCTGTTCCAACAACAGCTTTGCAACGTCCTTCGCGGTGTCTGCGGCGCCGTAATCACCCATCACGCGCGACAGGGTGATGGCGCCTTCCATCAGGATCAGCAGCTGATGGGCCAGGTCCGCCGGCTGCTCAACATCCAGTTGCCCGGTAAGTTCCAGCGTGTAATCGAGCAGCTTCTGTTTGTGATCACGCGCGATCTGCCTGATCGGATCGGTAGGATCGCCGACCTCGCCCGCGGTATTGATGAACGCACACCCGCGATAGCCCTCGGACTGGAACCAGTTCTTGAGCACGGTGAACATGCCGAGGATGCGTGCTTCCGGGGTATCCGCCTTCTCACACTCCTGCCGGAACCAGGCCAGCCAACGCACGTCGCGCGCCTTCAATGCAGCGGCGGCCACGTCGTCCTTGTTCTCGAAGTGGCGGTAGATGCTCTTCCGCGCCACGCCCGAGGTCTTCACCAGAAGGTCCATGCCGGTGGCGTGGATCCCGTTCTGGTAGATCAGCGCCTCGGCCGTGGCCAGGATCTTCTGTTGGGTGTCGGTGGTGAGCTTGCTCATGGCTGCAAGGTAGAACGGGCGTTCTACTCTGTCAACAGGCGATCGCGAGCGATTGGTGTGCGCACATCCATGCAAGACGATCTATCAAGAAATCCGGACACTTCATCACCCGGACGCCTAATTGCAGGCGCAAAGTACGTCTCACCACCCACCCATGAGAGTTTCCGCATGAACACCTTCGCCCGTACCCTGGCCGTTGCCGCCCTCGCCCTCTCGGTCCAGGCCGGCCTGTCCGCGCAGGCCGCCGAACCGGCCAAGCCGGCTCCGGTCACCGCCATCGCGCGCACTGCCAGCTACATCACCACCGCCGACGGCGTGCAGCTGTACTACAAGGACTGGGGCCCGAAGGACGGCCCGGTCGTGACCTTCAGCCATGGCTGGCCGTTGAATTCGGACAGCTGGGAGTCGCAGATGATCTTCCTGGCCAACCATGGCTACCGCGTCATCGCGCATGACCGTCGCGGCCACGGGCGCTCCAGCCAGCCGTGGGACGGCAACGACATGGATCACTACGCCGATGACCTGGCCACGGTGATCAACACACTGGACCTGCACGATGTGACCCTGGTGGGCTTCTCCACCGGTGGTGGCGAAGTGGCGCGCTACATCGGCCGGCATGGCACCGGCCGGGTCAAGAAGGCCGTGCTGATCAGCTCGGTGCCGCCGTTCATGCTGAAGACCGCCGACAACCCCAACGGCCTGCCGATCGAAGTGTTCGATGGCATCCGCAAGGCACAGATGGATAACCGCGCGCAGCTGTACCGGGACATTCCGTCGGGCCCGTTCTATGGCTTCAACCGCCCCGGTGCGAAGGTGTCGCAGGGGCTGATCGATGCGTGGTGGGCGCAGGGCATGCAGGGCGGCCACAAGAACACCTACGATTCGATCGCCGCGTTCTCGGCCACCGATTTCCGCGCCGACCTGAAGAAGTTCGATGTCCCCACCCTGGTGATCCACGGTGACGACGACCAGATCGTGCCGATCGATATCTCTGGCCGCCAGTCAGCGAAACTGATCAAGGGCGCCAGGCTGATTGTCTACCCGGGTGCGCCGCATGGCCTGACCGACACCCACAAGGACAAGGTCAACCAGGACCTGCTGACGTTCCTGCAGGAAAAGTGAGTGGCCAGGGCTCCGGCGCGGTGCCGGAGCCCTTCTGTTGCCTGGCGCCCACCTTCATGGACGCGCCGCGGTCGGCATCTGGAATGTGAACACGGTGCCGTCGCTCTCACTCGACTGCACGTCCAGTGTGCCGCCGTGGGACTTGGCAATTTCCGATGCAATGTAGATGCCCAGGCCAAGCCCTGGCCTGGGCAGCTCGCCCTGCTCACGCGAAAACGGGCTGAAAATCGTCCCCAGCCGCTCAGGCGCAATGCAGCCGGCGTTATGCACATCCAGCGTGAGGCGATGGGATGCGGCATGAACCCTCAGCGTGACTGGGGCGGAGCGCTCGCCGTGCTGGGCTGCGTTGGTCAGCAGGTTGGCCAGCAGCTGCGACAGCCTGCCGGTGTCGCAGACCACGCCACCTTCGATCCGCATCTGGACGTTGATGTCCTGCCGACCGGTAGCGATCGCCACTTCTTCTGCAACCTGTTCAAGCGCCGCCTGCAAGGTGTGGCTTTCCTGGAGCGAGACCGGAATGCCTCCTCCCAGCCGCCCCCTGGCGAAATCAAGCACATCACCGATGAGGCCATCCATCCGGGTGACGCCGGCGGCGATGTGCGCGAGCATCCGCTGCTGGCGCTCGGATGTTGCCTCAAGTTCCAGTGAATCGGCGGCCACGCTGATGGCCTGCAGCGGGCTGCGGAGGTCATGGCCCAGCACCGCGATGAACTGATCGCGCAGATCGGAAACACGCTGTGCCGTTGAAAGGGCTGTCTCTGCCTCCAGCAGCTGATCCTCTTTGTCGAGGTAGTTGCCAACGAGGTCGGCAAGCAGCTCCATGGATCGTTGGACATGCGCCTCATCGAAGTTGCCCGGCGACGAATCAATGGCACACAGGGTGCCGAAGAAACTGCCATCCGGCCGATGGATCGGCACGGAGGCGTAACTCTCCAGCCCATAGATCCTGGGCGTATGGTGTTTGGAATACAGCGGATGTGCACTGGCGTGCGCGAACACCACGGAGGTCGATGACTGCCTGATCTCGTCACAGAGGGTGGTTTCGAGGACCAGCTGCCCGCCCGGAACGAGCCCGAACCCCAGGGTGTCCAGGGTGGCGCAGGCGGTCCACGTGGTTTCTGTCACCCGGGCAATCGCGGTGAATCTTGAGCCTGTGATATGGGCGACGGTTTCAAGGATGCGCGGCACTGCTTCAATACGGCCGATCTCAGCGATGTCATTCAGCAGGTGGGAATCGGTCAGTGTGTGCATGTAGTGGCAGTCGGGCGCAGTGGTGCATCATCCCATGAATCCAGCCACGAACACTCAGTCCGCCCCGCCCCGTGCGTTGCGCCGCAGCGATTGCGGGGGCTGGCCGAAGGCGCGCAGGAAGGCACGTCGCATGCGTTCGGTATCACCGAAGCCCGTTTCAGTCGCCACTTCATCCATCGTGTAGCGGCTCTGCTCGATCAACACGCGAGCGGCCTCCACCCGCAGGCCCTCCACTGCCTTGGCGGGGGATTGCCCGGTTTCCTCGCGGAACGCGCGACTGAACTGGCGGGTGCTCAGATGCGCGGCCTGCGCCAGTTCTTCAACCGACAAGGTGGCGCGCAGATTGCGGCGTGCAAAGGTCAGCGCGTTCTGGATGCGATCAGACCGGGCATCCAGCTCGAGCAGCACCGAATGCTGGGACTGCCCGCCTCCGCGCCGATGGTAGATCACCAGCTTCCGGGCCACCGCCCTGCACAGATCCGCACCGAAGTCCTGCTCGATCATGCCAAGCGCCAGGTCCAGCCCCGCGCTCATGCCGGCGGAGGTCCAGATCGGGCCATCGGTGATGAAGATGCGGTCTTCCTCCACCTGCGCGGCGGGAAAGCGCTGCCTGAGCGCACGTGCGTGGAACCAGTGCGTAGTGGCGCGGCGCCCGTCCAGCAACCCCGCTTCGCCGAGAAGGAACGCGCCGGTGCACACCGACGCGGTCCTGCGCGTGCGTGCGGCCGCGTGACGGATCGGATCGATCAGCGCGCCGCTGGACGGGGCTGGCTCCAGCAGGCCGGCCACGATCATGGTATCCAGCGGCTGCTGCGCAAGCGGCGCTGTCTGCATGGCCATGCCAAGCGAGCTGGGCACCAGCCCGCCCTGTTCGGACAGCATGTGCAGATCGTAAAGGCGCGCGCCTTCGGTGGCATTGGCCAGTTCGAAGGCGGACGCCGCGGCGATCGCCATGGTCTGGAATCCGGCGGGCAGGACAAATCCAACACTGGGCATGACGGTTTTTCAGGGGTGGCCGTAAACGAGGTATATACGACATTTACGACACGTACACGCCGGCCTAGATTTCCCCTGACCCCGGCGACGTTCGCCGGTTCGGACTGACCTCTGTGAACGACCCTACCCATCACGGCACCGCACTCATCACCGGCGCATCGTCCGGCATCGGGGCGATCTATGCCGATCGCCTGGCCCACGCCGGCCATGACCTGATCCTGGTCGCGCGACGCGCCGACCGCCTGCGCCAACTGGCCGAGGCGCTGGCCCGCAGCACCGGCCGCACGGTGGACATCATCGCCGCGGACCTGACCATCCCCGACGGGCGTGCCGAAGTTGAAAAGGTCATTCAAGGCCGAGCGGATATCCAGGTGCTGGTCAACAATGCCGGCATCGGCGCTACTGCGCCCCTGCTGCAGTCGGACATCGGCGAGATGGAGCGCATGATCACGCTCAACGTGAACGCCGCGATGCGCCTGGCCTATGCTGCAGCGCCGGTGTTTGTGGCACGTGGCCGGGGCACGATCATCAACATCGCCTCCATCGTCGCGCTGGCACCGGAGCTGCTCAACGGGGTCTACGCGGGAAGCAAGGCGTTCGTGCTGGCGTTCTCGCAGTCGCTCCACCATGAGCTGGCCGACAAGGGCGTGCGCGTCCAGGTCGTCCTGCCGGGTGCCACCGCGACGGACTTCTGGCACCTTTCCGGCCTGCCGGTGGAGCACCTGCCACAGGGCATCGTGATGAGCGCCGAAGACATGGTGGATGCGTCCCTGGCCGGGCTGGCGCAGGGTGAGCTTGTGACCATTCCCGCGCTTCCGGACATCGCTGAGTGGGACGCCTTCGAGCACGCACGCAAGGCGATGGCACCGGGCCTTTCGCTCGCGCAGCCGGCGCCGCGCTATGTGAGCGGCGCCTGATCGGCGAACGGCTTGCAGCTGCCCGGCGTGGTGGAGTGCGATAGCCGGGGATGATGTCGCTACAGCGCCAGTTCCCTGGCAAGGAACGGCGCCGTCCTGCTGTCCTTGGCGCGGGCCACCTGGCGTGGCGTACCCTTCGCCACGATGGTTCCACCTGCGCCGCCTGCGCCCGGGCCGACGTCAATCACCCAGTCGGCCTGTGCGACAGAACGCATGTCGTGCTCGATCATCACCACGGTGTTTCCCGCGTCCACCAGCCGCTGCAACTGCACCAGCAGCCTGTCTGCGTCCAACGCATGTAGGCCGGTGGTGGGTTCGTCCAGCACATAGAGCGTGCGGCCGCGTTGGCTGCGCTGCAGCTCGGTCGCCAGCTTGATGCGCTGCGCCTCGCCCCCTGAAAGCTCAGTGGCCGGCTGACCGAGCCTGAGATAGCCCAGGCCGATCTCCTGCAGCAGCTGCAGCGGCCGCGCGATGGCTTCCTCACCGGCGAAGAATGCCTGTGCCTGGTCGACCGTCATCTGCAGGACTTCGGCAATGTTGCGGCCGTTCCACAACACCTTCAGCGTGGCCTCGTTGTAGCGGGCGCCATGGCAGGCGGGGCATGGCGCATAGACACTGGGCATGAACAGCAGTTCCACGCTGACGAAACCCTCGCCTTCGCAGGTCTCGCACCGGCCCTTGGCCACGTTGAACGAGAAGCGACCTGCATCGAAGCGGCGGCGTCGCGCGTCGGGGGTCGCGGCGAACAGCTTGCGCACGTGATCGAACAGGCCGGTATAGGTGGCCAGGTTGGAGCGTGGCGTGCGGCCGATCGGTTTCTGGTCCACCTGCACCACGCGCTGGATGGCGTCCACGGCTCCGGCAAGCTGGCCCCGCGTCGCTTCGATCGCGGTTGGCCCGTCCTCGGGCGTGCTGTCGGCGCTGTCGTCCACGGGCTCGTGCCCCAGGTGCAGCAGCATCAGCTCGGGCAGCGCCTGCGCCATCAGGCTGGACTTGCCCGATCCGGAAATGCCGGTCACTGCGGTCAGCACTCCCAGCGGCAGCTGCGCGTCCACGCCCTGCAGGTTGTGGCGGTGGATGCCCTTCAGCTCCAGCCAGCGGTCGGCGCTGCGTTCCCGGCTGGCAGGCGCAGGCACCTGGTCGAACAGGTACCGCGCGGTGCGCGAGTCCTCGATGCGGCGCAGGCCGTCGGGCTCGCCACTGTAGAGAACGCGCCCGCCGTGCTCGCCCGCTTGCGGTCCCACGTCCACCAGCCACTGTGCACGTCGCATCAGGTCCAGATCGTGTTCAACGACGAACACCGAGTTGCCGCCATCGCGCAGCCGGTCCAGCGCGTCGTACAGCGCCTGGCTGTCGGCCGGATGCAGGCCGGCCGAGGGCTCATCGAGCACGTACAGCACACCAAACAGCAACGAGCTGAGCTGTGTAGCCAGCCGCAGGCGCTGCAGTTCGCCGGCCGACAGCGTGGGCGTGGCGCGATCCAGCGAGAGATACCCCAGGCCCAGCTCGCGCAGCTGCCGTACCCGCGCCATGACCCCACCCGCCAGTCGCTGCGCGGCCAGGCGTTTTTCCTCCGACAGGGCCGAGGTCAGCCGCACATCGGGCGCGCCCTCGTGGGTCGCACGGCCAGTGGCTGCGCGCTTGGCGCGATCGCGGGGCGTCGCACTCCTGCGGGTGCGTGCGCCGTGGCTGTGTGCACTGAAGTCGCCCTGCGCGATGGGCTCGAGCAGCCCGGCCAGTTGATCCAGCGGCAGCCGCATGAATTCACCGATGTCCACACCGGCAAAGGTGACCGAAAGCGCTTCGGGCTTCAGTCGCTTGCCCTGGCAGGCGGGGCACAGCTTGCCTTCCATGTAGCGCGAGACACGCTTGCGCATCAGCGCGCTCTGAGTGTTGGCGAAGGTGTGCAGCACGTAGCGACGGGCGCCGGTGTAGGTGCCCATGTAACTGGGCTCCAGCTTGCGCTTGAGTGCGGCACGCGTCTCGGCAGGCGTGAAGCCGGCATAGACGGGCACGGTCGGCGTGTCCTCGGTGAACAGGATCCACTCCCGGTCCTTCTTCGGCAGCTTCTTCCACGGCACGTCGATGTCGTAGCCCAGGGTGACCAGGATGTCGCGCAGGTTCTGGCCATGCCAGGCCGGCGGCCAGGAGGCGATGGCGCGCTCGCGGATGCTCAGCGACGGGTCCGGCACCATCAGCGCTTCGGTCACTTCGTAGACGTGGCCCAACCCATGGCAGGTGCTGCAGGCCCCCTGCGGTGTATTGGGCGAGAAGTCCTCGGCGTACAGCATGGGCTGGTGGGCCGGGTACGCGCCTGCACGCGAATACATCATGCGTACCAGGCTGGACAGTGTGGTCACGCTGCCCACCGATGAACGTGCGTTGCTGGCACCGCGCTGCTGCTGCAGGGCCACCGCCGGCGGCAGGCCGTCGATGGCATCCACGTCGGGCACGCCCGCCTGGTCGATCAGGCGGCGCGCATACGGTGCGACAGATTCAAAGTAGCGCCGCTGGGCCTCGGCGAAGACCGTGCCGAACGCCAGCGAGGATTTGCCCGAACCCGATACCCCGGAGAACACCACCAGCGCATTGCGCGGAATGGAGACGTCGACGTTCTTCAGGTTGTGCTCGCGTGCGCCGCGGACCTCGATGCAGCCGCTGGCTGCGGCAGCGCATGACGACTCGCCAAAGGGGGTGTTGGACATCTTCGCGATCCTGCTGCCAATGAGTGGAATACATGCATGCGCACACGGGCGGCTATTGTCGCTGCTGCAGGGTGAATGGAGTGAGGGGATGTTGATTGCGTGCAGCGTCGGAACACCAGGTGGCCGACGCCAACCGCGCTATACGGCTGATTGTTAACCTGCATTGGCTGAAGGCTTGACGCCACGTTGCCGCACCCTTGATGCAGCCGCTCACAGTGCGGCTCCTATGCTGGGCCCGCCACTACGGCAGTGGGACCCAACCTGGAGATTCACCATGCAACGCGATCAGAAAGACCTGCCCCACCCGGACCCGGAAGCACAGCGCACCGATCCGGTCAGCCCGCTTCAGGCCAAGCTGCATAACCATCGCAATCATGAAGAGGCGTTGCAGGAGACGTTCCCGGCCAGTGACCCGATCTCGCCCTTCGTCGCAGCCCCGACGCCCGAAGAGCAGGCCGCGCGCCTGGGTGAGCGGGTCAAACTGCCAGACCGCGAAACGGATGAGGAGGCCGGCGGAGGTGAGCAGTGATCCGGCGCGGCTTTGCACGCGTCGCGTCGGCCACGGCGCGGTTGTCCGGCAGTCTTGGGGCGTTCGTCGCGGCACTGGGGGTGATCATCGCCTGGGCCGCCAGCGGGCCGGCCTTCCACTTCAATGACACCTGGCAGCTGGTGGTCAACACGGGCACCACCATCGTGACGTTCCTGATGGTATTCCTGATCCAGCATACCCAGAACGCTGACACCGCTGCGCTGCACATCAAGCTGGATGAGCTGATCCGGGTCAGCAAGGACGCCAACCAGGAGCTGCTGAACCTGGAATCGATGGAGCCGGCCCATCTTGAAGAGATACGCCAGCGCTACGAGGCACTGGCGAAGACCGCTGCAGACATCAAGTCCAAGAAGGAGCGCTGCATGCCCTGCGAAGCGGATGCAACCGCCGAAGCCTGAGGTCACCGCTGCGGCGGCGGCCTACAGCGCCGCCGGTGTGAGGCCCTGCCTGGCGGGGCCCTCCAGCAGCGCCCCGGTGGCGGAAAAGCGGCTGCCGTGGCACGGGCAGTCCCATGTGCGTTCATGGCCATTCCATTGGACGACGCACTTGAGGTGCGGGCACAGCGCCGACATTGCGTGCAGCTGGCCATCATCATCGCGGTAGATCGCGGTGCGCTCTCCGCCCACGTCCAGCAGCGCACCGCACCCGCGGCCCAGCTCGCTGGGAGCGCGCGACGACGCGGTTCCAAGGCGATCGCCCACCATGTGCCGCGCAACCGTGGCGTTGGTGCGGGCCCAGCCTGCAGCCGAGCGCAGCGGAGTAAAGCGCATGGGGCTGAGCAGCTGCTCGATCTCGCTGGTCGTTCCCGTGATTCCCTCCGTGATCGCGCGCGCGGCCACGCCCGCCCAGGTCAATCCGTCCGGCCCATAGCCGGTAGCGACCCATACATTGTCGTGCGCGCTGCTGCCGATGTAGGGCAGCTGATCCGCGGCCCGGAACTGCTGCGCGGACCAGCACAGCGGCTCGCCCTGCACGCTGAAGTTGCGACGCGCGTCGGCGACCAGATGCTGGGCCGGATCCATCGCCGGGGTTTCGCCAGTGCGATGTGTCTCCCCGACCAGCACCAGCCAGTCGCGGCCATCAGCGCCATGCACCCCGCGCAGCGAGCGGTGCCGGTCGGCGATCCAGTGAATGCCTGCCGCTGGCGGATTGGCCACCGGTACCGCTACGCCGTATTCACGGTACACCTCCATTTCGGCCTGCACCAGGTTGAATCCTGCTGGCGAGTGGGTGGCCAGCACAAAGTGCCTGGCATGAATGCGGGCACCAGGGGCCGTCGCCACTCCGGCTGAAGCCTCGATGCGGGTGATCCGGGTCCAGTCGTGGATGCGCACGCGGCCCACCAGATGACGGGCCAGTTCCCTGCAGAACGCCGCCGGATGCAACTGCGCCTGGTCGGGAACGCGGAAAGCGTGGGCCAAGGTGAACGGCAGCCCGGATTGGCGGTGCTCGCAATGCAGGCCAACGCGTTGGTAGGCCTGCAGCTCGCGTTCGAACTGCGCCGTGGCCTCGCGCGAACGCTCCTGCACGCCGTACTGCATGGCCACGCGCTCGAAGCCACAGTGCAGATCGTAGCGGTGGACCAGTGTTTCGATGGAACGCAGCGCGTGTTGCCGCCACTGCACCACACGACGTGCCGTGTCACCGCCCCAACGCGCGATCAGGTCTGCCAGCCGGGACACGGGAGCGTAAAGATTGCCGGTTGACATCACCGTGTTGCGCCCGCCGATGGGGCCGGCATCCACCACCACCACATCCAGGCCGCTGTCGGCCAAGCGGGCGGCGGTCAACAGGCCCGTCATGCCTGCACCGACCACCAGCACGTCCGCGCGCGTGGTCCCGGCGAGCGGGCGGAAGCCGTGCGGATCGGAATCAGCTGACCATAAGCTGGCGCGCGGGGACGGGTCGGCCATGAAAAGGATCCTTGCAGGTTCATCGGAGAGCCTTCCCTGATACGCCCTGCCGGGTGAAACGACGGTGGCGTGCCCGTGCAGGAAATCCTCACGTGCGTGGCACTGGCGCGGTGAGGATCAAGACGTGGTGAGTGCCGCATGGACACGATGCCAGCGTCGCCTGTGCGAACCGCGACCCTCTGCTTGCAGCGTGATTGCTAACGTGGCTGCATGGAGGGCCAGGCAGTGAGCACGCACCTGGAAATCGACCTGATGATCGCGCAACTGGAGGAAATGCTGCCCACCTGGGCGGCGTTCTATCCCGAGCCGCAGTTCATCCGCATGCTCGCCGAGGCGCTGGACTACATCGCTGCCAGTGCGGACCCGGATGCCCGCCTGTACTGCGTGATGCGCACCGGGCACCTCGATTCGTGCAGCGGCGAGATCCCCTGGGCGGCGCGCTATGGGGGCCGCTAGGCCGATCAATCACGCCGCGACGGCATAGGGTTCCACCAACCTGGCAAGGACATCCATCGCCGTCTCGGTTGGCGCATCGTCACCGGTCCGCTGGGCGAACCCTGACCAGTCCGCGCGGGCAAGACTCTTCAACTGCTCGGGTTGCGTCGGCAGCCAGCGCATCGGCCAGAACGGGAGACGCCGGTTGCCTACCCTGCCGCGCTGCAGTTCGATCAGTCCCGTGTGGCTTGTAGCACCGAGTACCCGCGAGTACGCCACATTCAAGCCATCTTCGGGTCCTTCCATGTACTGCAGGAAACGGGCGCCATCGAACAGCAGTACGCCGGTAACGCCGGCATTCCGGTTGAAGCGGGAGGCATCATCGACCAGGTCGTCCAGCTTCCCGCTGCGCAGGCCCAAAGGATCACCCGCAACGGCCGGGCCCGCTTCACTTATGTATGCGACTGCCCTGATCGGCATTGGCTGCTCCTGTAGCGAATCCCCCCAGATTCCGTACCGCAAGCATAGGCCAACCGCGCCGACGATATGTTCCGGCCCTGTGTATTCTGCGAATCAGTTGGGTTCGGGCTGACAGACGGTACGCAGCACGGGCCTGGCCTACGGGTCTGCCCGGGCCCATCGGGCGAGATTCTGCTTCACTTCCGCGATGTCGGCCCAAGGGTCCTTGCGGCGACGTCTGAGCTTTGCGGGCACGTCCTTGATCGTGAAGGCGTCGGCGCGCTTGAGTTTCGCCAGATCACCCCAGGCGATCGGCAGTGCCACCGGTGCGCCCGGCCGGGCGCGCAACGAATAGGACGCGACTGCCGTTGCACCGCGCCCATTGCGCAGATAGTCGACGAAGATCCGCTTGTTGCGCAGGCTCTTGGTGGCGGTTGCCAGGAACCGCTGCGGTTCGGACTGTGCCAATGCATCGGCGAAACCCTTCGCAAAACGCTTGGTCAGGTCCCAATCGCACCCTGGGTTGAGCGGCACGACCACGTGCAGGCCCTTGCCGCCGGAGACTCGCAGGAACGATTCCAGCTCCAGCTGCGCCAGCAGTTTCCGGATGTCGGTTGCCGCTTTCTTGACTTCGGCAAAGGGCACATCCGGTCCGGGATCCAGATCGAACACCACCCGGTCGGCCCTGTCGGGCGCCTCGGCGTGGCTGCCCCAAGGGTGGAACTCCAACGCGTTGAACTGCACCAGTTCCAGCAGGCTGGCTGCGTCCCGCACCACCAGGTAATGGGCGTTGATGCCGCTTTCCTCCTTCAGCCGTACCGAATCGACCAGCGCCAGCCCGGCCGTATGGTGTTTCTGGAAGAAGCAGGGCTTTGCGGTGCCACTGGGGCAGCGGATGATCGACAGCGGACGATCCACCACCTCGGGCAGGAGGTGCTCCATCACTGCTGCGTAGTAATCCCACACGTCCTGCTTGGTGTAGCCGTCGCCGGGAAACAGTATCTTGCCTGGGGACGACAGCACGGGGGGCGCGCGATCCGTTGCCGGCGCCCTTTCCACCCGGCGCCCACGCCGCGCGGGCGCTTGCGACCGCGCAGCGGCCGGGGCCGCTCCGGCGCGATCGGAATCGGCGAGGTCGGCGATATCCTTGTCCGCCCGCACCGCCTTCAGCGACGCCTGGCGCAACAGTTGCTGCCCACCGATTCCGCGGTAGAAGACCTCCACCACGAAACGCGGTTCGAACCAGGTCGCAGCGCGCAGATCGGTGTCCTGCGTGGGCACGTACGCGGTTGGCTTGCGGCCGCCGCCGCCCTTGATGCGCTTGCTGATGTCGCCAATCAGTTCATCCGAGAACCCGGACCCGACGCGCCCTGCGTAGAGCCAGCCATGCGTTGCGTCTGGCCGGGCCAGCAGCAGCGAACCAAAGCCGGTGCGGCTGCCTTTGGGTGCGGTGTAGCCCACCACCGCGAACTCGTCGCTGGCCAGCTGCTTCGTCTTGCGCCAGTCCTCGCTGCGGCCGCTGTGGTAGCTGCGATCGGCGCGCTTGGAGATGATGCCTTCGAAGTGCCGCTCACCGGCCAGTCGGTAGGCCTGGTCGCCATCCCCCTGTACATGCGAACTGAAGGCCAATGGGCTGCCCTGCCCCTCCAGCACCGATTGCAGCAGGGCCTTGCGCTCCAGCAGGGGCGCATCGGCCACATCCACGCCATCAAGATGCAGCAGATCGAACAGCGCATACGTCAGGACGCCTTGCTTCTCGCCGGAAAGCGTGGCCTGCAGCAGGTTGAAGTCTTCCTTGGTGCCGGCGCCGGCGATCAGCTCGCCGTCCAGTGCCGCCGAAGTCAGGCCCAGGGCCGCGATCGCATCACGTATTTCGGGAAGTTTGGCGGTCCATTCCAGCGCGTTCCGTGACCACAGCTGCACGTTGCCCTCAACCACCGTAGCAAGGATGCGGTACCCGTCCCATTTGATCTCATGCACCCACTGCCCGCCCTGGGGCGGCGCTTCGCCCAGCTTGGCCAACTGCGGCTCAAACGGCCCGGACGGCGCTGCCGCCCTTTTCGCCTTGCTGAGCGTCAGGGCCTTCTTCGCCCAGTTCTTTCGCCGGGCGCGTCTGGCAGGTACCGCCGTCAGCCGCTTCTTCGCGGCCTTGCCAGCGCCGGCACGCTTCAGATCCTCCGGTGGCGCTTCAGCGACGTCCCCCAGCAGATCGTCTGCCTCGATATCGCTGGCAAATTCGTCGTCGTCCTTGAACAGCAGCCACTGTGGCTGGCGCGCGGGCTTTCCCGACCGGACCAGATGCCAGCCGCCTTTCAACTTGGTACCGAACAGCTCGAAGCGCAGATGGCCCTTGGCGAGCTGGGCTTCCGGATCGCCCTGCGTGGCCCATACACCGTGGTCAAACTGGGCGACATGGCCGCCGCCGTACTGGCCCTTGGGAATATCACCCTCGAACGCCGCGTAGTCCACCGGGTGGTCTTCCACTTCCACCGCCATGCGCTTGACCTTCGGGTCGTAACTGGGGCCTTTGGGCACGGCCCAGCTCTTCAGCGCATCGCCAACCTGCAGGCGGAAGTCATAGTGCCTGCGGCTGGCATGATGCAGCTGCACCACGAAAATGGCGCGCTGGCCTTTCGGCAGCGCCTTGCCCGGCTCGGGCTCCTTGGTCTGGTCAAAACGACGCTTGCGGCGATACTCGACCAGGGACATGGCCAGCTCCGCGCTATTTGCCCAAGTGCTTCCGGACAGCAACCGCCGTGGGCCCGACTGCCGCGACGGCCGCGCGAAGTTCGTCGGCGGACACGCCCAGCGTCGTGGTCCAGTACCGCAGTTCGTAATCCTCATTGACGTTGATGCGGTCCCGGTCCGGGCTGCCGGCGTTGTTCTTGTCATCGCTCATGGGAGTCTCCAGCGTGATCGGGGGTGAACTGACCGTACCGGCCATTCCATGGGCACGGAGCGATGCCACTGTGAAGCCATGGCGAAGGCCGCCGGCACGGCGTCCTGCCGATGCGCGAAAGACGCTGCTTCGTGAAGGCAGCGCGCAGGGTCCGCGTGGGAATTCACATGCCGCCTTCACTCCTTCCCCGCCTGATCGCAACCGGACGGGACCTACTCTCAGCACTCCATTCACAGCGGAGCCCAGCATGGCTATCAAGACGGCGGAAGATCTGTTCATCCACGAGCTCTCGGACATCTACAGCGCCGAGAAGCAGCTGACCAAGGCGCTTCCGCGCCTGGCCCGTGCGGCCGAGAATCCGGATCTGGCCGCAGCGTTCGAAACGCACCTGGAAGAAACCCAAGGGCAGATCGAACGCATCGACCAGGTGGTCGAGGTGCTCGGCATCCGCCTGAAGCGCATCAAGTGCGCGGCGATGGAAGGCCTGGTCGAGGAAGGCAAGGAGGTGATCGACAGCATCGACAAGGGGCCGGTGCGCGACGCTGCCCTGATCGGTGGCGCGCAGAAGGTCGAGCATTATGAAATAGCCTCCTACGGCACCATCGCCGCGCTGGCCAAGCAGCTGGGCTACAAGGATGCCCTGCCGTTGCTGCTGGAGACGCTGGAGGAAGAAAAGGCAACCGATGAGAAGCTGACCCTGCTGGCCAAGGGCGGCGGCAATGCCAAGGCCGCGCAGGCCGCCTGAGTCGAATCGCATGCCTCCCGGCCGCCATGGACGGCGGCCTCAGGGTGGGTAGAGCACCTGATCGTTTGGGCAGAAGAACGTGCGTCGCCGCGTCGTACCCATGTACAGCTTGCTGACCGGGCCACCGCAGAGCGGGCACACCTTGCGCGTATGCACCTGCCAGTGCTTCTTCAACTCGAAGCGCCGTTTCCATTCCAGGAAGTCGAAGCTGTAGGCACGGGCCTGGGTGATCAGGGCGGTGAGCTTGCGCGGTGGCAGGTCGCCCAGTCGCGTGGCCGGATGCACGCGGATGCGGAACAGCACCTCGTTCTTGATGATGTTGCCGACGCCGGCGAAGATCGTCTGGTCCAGAAGCGCATCACAGACCAGGGTGTCCGGCAGTGCCTTCAGCTTGCGCCGGGCCAGTTTTGGATCCCAGGCGTCGTTCATCACGTCCGCCCGCCAGTCGTAGACGTCGTCCAACGGCTGGTCGATCAGCCGGACGGAACACGCATAGAAATTCAGTTCCCCGTTGTCGAATGCCAGCGACACCCGTGCAGGAACTGGCTTCCGTTCGTCGATGCGCCAGCTGCCGAACATCATCAGATGGATGCGCAGCGTGTGGTGGCTGAACTCCAGCAGGAAGTGCTTGCCCCAGCTGCGAACCGCCTTGACCCTGCGTCCCTGCAGCGGTGACAGGTCGATGCGGCTGTTGCCGGAGACGCCGCGCACGACGTGACCCTTGAAGCGGCTGGCGGCTTCGCGCAGCAGGACAATGGACGGGCCCTCAGGCATGCGCGTTCTCCTGCAGCAGTGCCTGCAGGTGCAGGGCGTTGCCGGTCGCGTGGCCCAGCGCGGTGTTGTCCAGTACGCACCAGGCGCGGCGCTGCGCAGCGGCTTCACGCTGCAGGTGCTGGGCCAGCCCCGCCAGCGCCTGTTCGCTGTAGGGGCTGCGATAGATCTGCGGCTGCCCGTGCCAGCGCCAGTAGCTCCACGTGCGGTCACCGCCCGGGACAGCTGCTGCCGGTACCCGGGCCGGGTCAGCCGCGACCCGTGCGATGCCATGGTCGCTCAGCAGCGTATCGACGTCTGCAGTGAACCAACTGGGGTGGCGCGGTTCGCAGGCGACATCAACCGAGGTGCGTGCGCGCAGTCCGTGCAGGAATGCCTTTACGGTTGCCGGCTCATACGCCAGGCTGGGCGGCAGCTGGAGCAGCAGCGGCCCCAGCCTGTCCCCCAGCGCGATCACGCCATCAAGGAACAGCGCCAGCGGCTGCATCGCGTCGCGCAGCCGGCGTTCATGGCTGATCACGCGCGGCAGTTTCACCGCGAAGCGGAAACCCGCGGGCACGCTCGCCGCCCACCGGGCGTAGGTCGCCGCCTGGTGGGGGCGGTAGAACGAGGAATTGATCTCGACCATCGGCAGGCGGGTGGCATAGCGCTGCAGTACGCTGTCGCCTGCGCCGAACGCCGCCTGCGCCGCGCGCGACAGCGACCAGCCTGCGCAGCCGATCCGTACACGTCCTGGCGTGCCCGGGGCGTCGGCTGCGCTCATCGTGCTACCGGTCCGTCCGGCTCCAGCAACCGGCCATCGCCGGCGCCTGGCGGCGCCTGCGCCACCGATTGCAGTCGATCAAGCGCACTGGTGCCAGGAGCGAGCGCGGAGGCGCTGCGCACGAAGCCGGTCCAGTCGGAGATCGCGATCTTTCCCAGCGCCAGCTCATCCACGCGCACGCTGTGCATGCGCCAGTGCGGGAACTGCCGCCGCCCCAACCTGCCCCGGTTGAGTTCGACCAGACCGTTGTGGCTGTCGGCCGCCAGGATGCGGGTGTACGCCGCGCTGACACCGGACTCCGGGCCTTCGAGATATTGCAGGAAGCGCGTGCCGTCGAACAGGAGGACGCCGGTCACATCAACCGACTCGTTGAACAGCATCGCGTCCGCGACAAGCTGCTGCAGCCGTTCTTCAGTCAGGTTTCGGGTGGCTTCACTTACATATGCAATGGCACGAAGAGGCATGGCAGCACCGGGTTGTTGCAGATGGCTCTACCTTAGCGGTGCGGATCAAACGCGCGGTGACACCGGCGTGGAGGCGGCGTTGAACCTGTACGTGCCAACGCCGCGCTGCGTTGACACCCGGCTCGAGCACCACGACCGGCATGCCGTGTCCCCCGCCGATGGATTTGCTTTCGTGGAGAATGCATGAGGAAGCGCGTGCCTGCGCATGACATCACGTTGGCGGTGGTGCCACCGCCGTCTAGCGGCGGATCTGGAAGATGGTCGCTGCCGCCAATCGCGGCTCACTCCAAGGAGACTTTCCATGGCCAACCAGAACCAGAACCAGGGCAGCAGCAACCGCGGCTTCGCTTCGATGGACGAAGACAAGCAGCGCGAGATCGCCGCCAAGGGCGGCCGCGCCGCGCATGAGTCGGGCAACGCCCATGAATTCAGCTCTGAAGAAGCGCGCGAAGCCGGTCGCAAGGGCGGCGAAGCGGTGAGCCAGGATCGCCAGCACATGGCCGACATCGGCCGCGAAGGCGGCCAGAACAGCCATGGCGGCGGCAACCAGGGTGGCAACCAGGGCGGTCGGCAGCAACAGCAGGAACGTGGCGGCAACAACAACCGCGGTGGCCAGCAGCGTTGATCGAGACTGACCGGTTGCACCCCATGTGGGCGGACAGCGTGTCCGCCCACTTTTTTTCACGCGAAACGTGGGGCGGAGGCCCGCCCCGGCCTGTCCCGCGTCAAGGCTCCCGTGGCGGCAGGTCGAGCGCACCGGCGCCCGGCCCGGCGCCCAGTTCGGCACCGGTTGTCGGCCGTGCTTCGGGATCGGAAAGCGTTCGCAGGGTCATGGCCTGCACCGCCGCCTGCTCGCGTGGGTCCAGGCCCACCGTGGCGCTGCCGTCACCGCCGTCCACAGCGGCCTGGGCCTCGCGGTCGCTGACCCGCTCCCACAGCTCGCCGCTGTTCCAGCTGCCCAGCAGGTCATCGGCGCCGTCGCCCTGCGACATGTCCATGTACAGGTCGGTAAAGGCGGGGTCACCCGGCTGCTTGCCCGGTGGGAAGTTGGGCTGGATGCTGTGCAATGCCTTTTCGAAGGACTTCTGGTGGGCGATTTCGCGCGTCATCAGGAAGCGCAGTGCGTCCTTGATGCCTGGATCATCGGTCACCGTGATCAGTCGTTCGTAGACCAGCTTGGCGCGGGCTTCGGCGGCGATGTTCGAGCGCAGGTCGGCGGTGGGCTCCCCGATCGAATCGACGTAGGCCGCCGTCCACGGCACCCCGCTGGAATTGACCAGCGCCGGGCCGCCCCCATACAGGATCTGTTCGGTATGGCTGGTGCTGTTCTGGCCCAGCAGCCGCATGTCCTCGGCTTCGGCAAGACCCTCGGACTGGATGGCCTTCGGGCCGCAGTTGAGCATGGCGATGATGGTGCCGATGATCTCCAGGTGGCTGATCTCTTCGGTGGCAATGTCCATCAGCAGGTCCTTGCGGCCCGGATCGCATTCACCGAGTCCCTGGGTGAAGTAACGCATTGCAGCCGCCAGTTCGCCTTGGGGGCCGCCAAACTGTTCCAGCATGAGGCTGGCAAGCTGCGGGTTGGATTCGCGCACGCGCACGGTGTACATCAGCTTCCTGTGGTGGAAGAACATGGGACTGTCTCCTGTGTATGGCAGGCGGGACCGGGATCAACGCTTGGCTTGGGCGCCAGGCGTTTCGTCACGGTTGAGGAAGGCGCCGACCAGGCTGTCCTGGTGCTCTTCCAGCCAGCGCGCCATGGCGATCTCTTCCTGCAGGATCTGGCCGCACACGGCCGCGATATCCGGCGCAGCGGCCCGCTCGGCCGCGATCACCAGCGCCCGGTAGGTGGCGATCTCGGTGTTCTCGAAGCCAAAGGAGATGCCGATGCTCTTGACGACCTCGTCCTCCATCAGGGTGTTGCCGGCAGCGTGGATCGCTGCGGTCATGCTCGCGAACAGCCCCTTGGCGGTGGGCACGCTTCCGCCGAGCGCTTCAATGCACTCGCGCAGGGAGGCGGCCTGCTGCTGCGTCTCCAGTACGTGCTGGCCGATGCGTGCGGCAAGATGGGGATAGTTCTGGATGCGCGAAGCCATGGCCTTCATCATGGTCTCCGCCTCCTGCTCCATGGCGTAGGCATCCTGCAGCCATTTCAGCAGGCGCTCGCTGCGGACGGTGTTCTGGTCTGCCATCATGGTCTCCGGTAGTGGGGCGACATGCCTCCGGAGACCATGGTGGCGAGGCAGCAATCACTGCCCCGTCGGCCGGCGTGAGCCGGCGGGCGTGCGCGCTGCACCTGGCGCTGATGCGGTCATAACATCCGCTGTTGCGTGGCAACGCCTGCCGCGAACTCAGGCGGGCATCGCGCCGGACACTACAGCGCTGCCGGCGTCGCGACGGGGGCTTGCTGCGGGTGCGCGCGCGCCTGCGGACGCCTTCAACGCCTGGATCACCCGGTGCTGCGCACGGTGCGCGCCCCCTTCCACGCCCACGACATAGACAAAGCGGCCATCGAACTTGGCCTGGGCACCCTCCAGCACGTCATCCTCCTGCAGGGCGCGCTTGAGCGACTTCATCCATGCCCGTTCGGGGGTGCGATCCAGCTCCACGACGATCGCAGCGCCGCCGCAATCCAGGGACATGCACTCCACGCGCAATGCGCAGGGGGCGGTGGGGTCGGTGGCGGATCGAGGCATGGTCATGGCTCCAGTGCTGGGGGACGGCGGCAGTATCCATGGCCGCCGCCAACGCGCCGTCAAAAAAGGCGCACCGCCTTCCACGCCGCATCGACGGCATGGAGCACCTGCGCGGGGCGGCTTCGCGCTGGGCTGACACGGCCCACGCGCGCCGTTGATGCAATACAGCACACACTGCAGTTCCCAAGGCAACACAGGCATGCGCGCATGCAATCGGAAATGGACCAGCGCAGGTGCAACCTGCTGCTGGTTGAAGACCAGCTCGACCTGGCTGCACTGATGGAACAGGCGCTGGAAGACGGCGGCGGCCGGGTGACCCACGCCTACAGCGTGTTCGATGCGCTGGGGCTGCTGGATACGCAACGTTTCGATGGCGCGGTTCTGGATGTGGAGCTCCGCGATGGCGTGGTGTTCCCGGTGGCCGATCGACTGGCGGAACTCGGCATTCCCTACCTGTTCGTCTCTGCGGTCTATGACCAGCTGGTGCCGCTGCGCCACCGCCGCGCAACCTTCGTGGCCAAGCCGTTCCACATCGACCAGTTGCAGGAAGCCGTCCAGCAGGTCGTGGGAGACGCCTGCGCGCCCCCTGCCACGCATTGAGCGGCAGACGCCGGGATTACGCCAGGTGTGGGGCTACCACCTGCCCCAGCTGGCGCAGCGCACCACCGCGGGAGAGCCCGCTCCAGTTGCCACGAGCGACGCTGCGGATGTCGGCAGGGTCGGTCCAGAGCAGCCGCATCGACCAATAGGGAAAGAACCGGCCGGACACCCTGCCCCGGCCCAGCTCAAGCAGTTCGCAATGGCTGCGGGCACCGAGGATACGGCTGTACACCACGTTGATGCTGTCTTCCGGTCCCTCGATGTACTGGAGGAAGCGGTGCCCATCGTAAAGAAGCACACCCGTCACGCCTGCTTCGAAGTTGAAGCGGGCAGCGGCCCTGGCGAGGTCGTCCACAGGGTCCATGGAAAGCCCCGGTATCGCCTCACTTGCGTAAGCGATTGCGCGGAGGGGCACGTTGATTCCTTCTGACGCAGGAAGTGTCCTGCCCTTCCATGATGCTGCCCTTGCCGTAGAGCCAAATGAGGCGGTTCACAACCTGCCTCGCTCCATCCTCTCCCCTGCGGCACACTGCAGTAACAGGTTTCCGGCTCAGGCGGCCTTTGCGTAGGGCTCGACAATCAGCAGCAGCTTGTCCATCGCCGTGGCATCGGCCTGTCCGGTCGCTGCCCGCTGGATGAAGCTGGTCCAGTCGGCACAGGCGATCTCGCGCAGCTCATCTGCAGTGACGGACAGGCAACGCATGGGCCAGAACGGCAGCCGCCGCTGGCCGACACGCCCCCGCGCAAGTTCGATCAGGTGGATGTGACTGCTGGCGCCGGTGACACGGGAGAAGGCCACATCCAGTCCATCGGCAGGGCCCTCCATGTACTGCAGGAAGCGTTCGCCGTCGAACAGCAGCACCCCGGTCACCCCTGCGCCCCGATTGAAGCGCGCGGCATCGTCCATCAGCGCTTTCAGACGTTCCGGCGAGAATCCACTGACGGCCTCGCTGACGTAGGCGATGGCTCGATTCGGCATGGTGCCACTCCTGCTCTTCCAGCGCTTCACTCTAGGACGGGCATCGTGGCGAAACCGTAAACGCCAGCCGGGAAAACATCACATCATGCCCAATTCAGCGTGGTTTCCGAGGCGCTTCCAGGTACCGCCATCCGCCGATCTGCCGCCGTGGCGGGGCGCGCACCCTCCATTCCGGCCAGGTAGGCCGAGAACCCTCCGGTCGCGCGTCCCACCAGGCGGGCACTGGTCATGACGATGGGAGCGCCGGCCCACCTTACGTCAGCGCCGAGGCATTGCAGCCTCCTCACCAGTGCAACATCCTCTCCACAGCGCAGGGGAGCAAATCCCCCTGCCGCCAGATAGGCCTGGGCGGAGACGCCGAAATTGGCACCGTGGATGCGCCCATGATCGTCGCCCCACTGCTGCCGTTTCTGGAACGCGCGTCGCAGGCGCTTCTCCGTCCTGGAGGTGGTTGCTATGTCCACCAGTCCGCAGAAGGCGTCGCACCGGCCCTCAAGCTGGGCAACCAGCCATTCGGGAGGTACCTCGCTGTCGGCATCGGTGCTCGCCAGCCATCTCGCACCGCGTCCGAGCAGCTCAGCGGCGGCCGCTGCCCTGGCAACGCCGACGCAGCGTGCTTCCAGGCGCACCGTATCGACCCGCTGCTGCTGGCAGATGGACGCGGTGGCATCCGAGCAGCTGTCCAGTGCAACCACCACCTGCACTGCTTCGCCGTGCAGCTCGGGATGCAGGGCTGCCCTTCGGATCGATTGCAGGCAGCGCTCCACGCTGGCTGCCTCGTCATGGGCCGGAACCAGGATGCCGATCATCGCAGGCCCTCGTTGCGGGCCAGCGACAGCGAGCTGCGCGTCCAGCCCTGCAGCACGAAGTCCGCATCACGATAGTGGAAGGCTTCGTGCAGGCCTTGGCCAAGGCACTGATGCACGACGTCGGTGCGACTTGCGCGCCTCTGGAACGAAGGCAACCAATGGCAGGCGACCAGCAGTCCGTCGTCGCGAAGGGCCGAATCGATGCCGGCGCGCAGCTCGTGCAGCGCTGCTGCACCCAGGTAGTAGCCCATTTCCCCGCAGACGATCAGGTCGAAGCGGCCCGGCGGCCATTGCTCGGGATGGCTGGCGCAATGGACCTGCACATGCGGCAGGTGGGCCAGGTTGCGGCGGGCCCGGAACGCTGCGCGTGGGCTGATGTCGGTGGCCAGCAGGCGCTCGCAGCGGGCGGCCAAGGCCTCGGTCAGCACGCCGTTGGAGCATCCCAGCTCCCAGCCCCGAATGAACTGGCGCTGGCTCAGGCTGGCCAGCAGCAGCGCACGCTTGCGTTCTTCATACCATCGGCTGCGATAGCCGAAGGGATCCTCCTGCTCATGCAGTTCATCGAAGTACGGTTGCGCGCTCATGCCAGGAATACCTCGTAGTTCCGGAAGAATCGGGTCAGTACATGTGCGGGCAGCACCGGCGGGCTGTTCAGTTCCGGCACCTCGCCGGTCTGGGTCCGGAAGTGCGCGATGGCGTTTCGTTTTGCGGCAGCCACTGCTGAAATGTCGATCAGCCTGGGAACCTCCCACGCCATATGTGCGCAGGCGGGGTCAAGCCAGTGCCAGCCCCACACCGGGTACTCCAGGCGTCGGCAGCCCACTGCCCGCACCGCCCTGCAGGCAGCACGCCCTGCGGCTTCATGATCGGGATGCCCATCAAAGCGCCAGGGTGCCAGGACCAGGTCGCTCGGCTGGAGGTGCTGCTGCAGCCAGTCTTCCAGGCCCTGTTCGTGCGCACTGACCGCGCCGTCGGCGATGCCGAGATGAAACGCGGATCCAGGCCGGATACCGAGTTCGCCCAGCGCTGCGGCAAGCTCGGCGCGTCGCGCCGAGCGCAGGCGTTCTGGCGTCCACCAGTGCTCGTCCGGATAGCACGCTTCGCCATCGGTCACGGCGACGACGCGTACCTCCATGCCCTGCTCCGCAGCGTGACGGAGCAGTCCACCACAGCCGAGGATCTCGTCGTCTGGATGGGGTGCGACCACCACGACGCGATCATGGCCGGCGCAGAGGGCATTGGCCGATGTTGCCGGCCGCTGCCACAGCCAATCGCAGCGCAGCCATGCCTGCTCCTGCGTTCCTTCCCCCTGCAGGGGTGTCCTGGCTACAGCGCCCATGTCGCCTCCTGGCTCGCCCGCTGGCCGCCCAGCCATTCCCAATCGCGATCTGCGTGGTTCTGCCGAAGGAACACGGTCAGGTCCGCGCAGCGACGGGCGTGGGCATCTTCCAGGCACATCGGCGCCGGGCCCAATGCGCGCCCCGCCAGATCCAGGACACGCGTCGCCGCGCGCTCGACCACGCAGCGCAGGCGCACGACCTCTTCGCGATGCGCCGATTCCGGCGCGGCGTCGATGCGTGCCGCCACTTCGCGAAGCAGCGCCGCCGCCGGGCCCAAGGCGAGGTCCACTTCACCCAGTAATCGCGCGCGATTCCCCTCGCTGCAGGCTGGCCGCATGCGCTCGGCCAAGGCGGCCGCCGCGCCGAACCAGACTGCCGCGATGCCCGCACCGCCGTGCCAGAAGCCCGGTCGCTGCAGGTACTCATCGCGCGTTCCCAGAAGCGCCATCGGTGCGCCGTCGAATCGCACCGTGGTGGACGGAACGCCGGCCATGCCAACGGCCGGCCAGGGCTCATCTGCAAGCGTGCGCCAGTGTTTCGCCGCGACCTGGCACAGCCACACGCCCTGCGCGTTGCGGACGGTTACCAATGCCGCATCCACCCACGCGCTGCCGGAACACCAGGGCTTGTCACCATGGAGCTGGCCGTGGGCATCGAAGCGGAGTGTGTTGGCTGGACCTTCCGCGGCCCAGACCGCCAGTAGCTGGCCTTCAGCCAGTTCGGGCGCGTTCAGTTCGGCGATGATCGCCTGGGCGTCGTAGTGCGCCTCAAGCACTTTGGCCAGGCACAGGTCTTCCGCCCCCCATGCCGCCAGCGCCTGCCACCGCCGCAGCGTGCGGCCGCTTCCGGGCAACGGCAGGTCGGGCCGCTGGACCACTACCTCGCGAGCGCGGCCCTCCAGCGGGGATGGCGACGTCACATGCTGCATGAAGGAGCCTGAAATGGAGAGACATGTCGAACGTAGGCGGCAAGCGGTCACATCACTGTCTGGGAGGCGTAGCCGGCGCATGAATTCTCTGCGCGATCATCCTCACGCGCTCGCTTGCCGGCGCTGCCGCCGTGCGCGCAGGCACTGCCGCAGCTCCCACAACCATGGCAGCACGACCACGCCCAGCGCCGGCAGCAGGACCAGCCACCAGACGCCCGGTGCTGCAGGCTTCACGTCGAGCGACCACCGGGGGTGGAGCTGCCAGCCCACCCAGCCCAGCAGGACCCACGGCGCGGCATCGAGCACGCTGTGCACATGCTGCTCTGCCGGGCTGATGCGTCGTCTGCCGTCCGCGCTGACGGTGTCGAAGTAGCCGGCGATTGCGTGCGCGAGGACCAGAAGTGCCAGAAACGTGACGAGCGACAGCGTGTTTTCCAGCAGGAGCCATGCGAGCACTCCGCTGCCGATCAGCAGCAACTGCACCCCATGCAACAGGCTTTCGCGCATCGCGGAGGTGTGTGGAAGGTCGGTCCGCCGGTGAAAATGGAAGTCCAGCCAGCCGGCAGCCAGCCACAGTGCGTAGACACCGGCGGCAATCGCGCTCATGGCAGCATGCTCAGGGTGTCAGCACGATCTTGCGGCAGTCGTCATCCTTGGCATCGAATATCGCGTAGCCCTGCGCAGCGTCGGCCAGGCGCATCCGGTGCGAGATGATGTCACCCGGATCCAGCTTTCCTTCCATGATTGCGTCGAGAAGTTCCGGCATCAGCCCCTGCACATGGGTCTGGCCCATCTTGAATGTCAGTCCTTTGTCGAACGCATCACCCAGCAGAAAACCATGGATGAAGCCGGCATAGACGCCTGGAATGCTGACCACGCCGCCACGGCGCGTTGCCGCGATGCATTGCCGTATCGCCACGCCACTGCTGCCTTCCAGCTTTACAGCGGTCAACGCTGACTCCAGCGCACTGCCCTCGGCCTCGAAGCCTACGGCCTCGATGCAGGCGTCTACGCCCCGCCCACTGGTCTGGGCAAGGATGTAATCGGCCGGGTCTTCTATCTCCTTGAAGTCGATGGGGGTTACGCCGTAAGCACGGCGTGCATAGTCCAGGCGGTAACGGAGGTGGTCGACCATGAAGATGGTCTCTGCTCCCAGCAGTCGGCAACAGGCCGCGCTCATCAGCCCAACCGGACCGGCGCCGAAGATGGCCACCGTCGAGCCGGGCTTCACACCCGCGTTCAGCGCGGCCTGATAGCCGGTCGGGAGAATGTCAGACAGGAACAGCACCTGCTCATCGGCCACGCCTTCCGGAATGCGCAACGGGCCCACGTTGGCCTTCGGCACGCGTACGAATTCGGCTTGGCCACCGGCTACGCCGCCATACAGATGGCTGTATCCGAACAAAGCAGCTGGAGGCAGCAGCCCTTTCTGGTTCAGCGCCGCGCCCTTGCCAGGATTGGTGGTCTCGCATGCGGCATATTCGGCCAGCCTGCAGTGGAAACACTCGCCACAGGCGATCACGAAGGGAATCACCACGCGATCGCCCGGCTTCACCTGGGTCACGCCGCTGCCGACCTCTTCCACCACGCCCATGAATTCGTGGCCCAGTACATCGCCATCGTGCAGATCAGGAATCTTGCCGCGGTAGAGGTGCAGGTCTGAACCGCAGATGGCGGTGGCGGTCACCCGCAGTATCAGATCGTCATCCGCCGCCAGTACCGGGTCGGGCACAGTCTCGACGCGCACATCCCTGCGGCCGTGATAGGTCAATGCCTGCATCGTGCTGCTCCAGGAGCTCGGGCCTTCAGCATCGCAAGGCCGCCATCCGGCTGCAGTGACATCCCGGTGTGCGCGGCGTTCATTCTGCAGCGTCGTGGCGTTAACCCGGCGCGGCGCAGGCTTCACTCTCTCGCCGCAGGAGCTGCCCATGAACGACAAACTGCCCTTCAATCCAACGACGGATGTGGACGATCAGTCAAAGGCGCACACGCCGGACAAACGGCGCAATGATCGAGCCAGATGGAAGGAGCACGACATGCCCGACGACGGCGATGGCCCCAAGGCGGTACCGGAGGACTACGAGCGCCCTGATCCCGATCCGACGGGGAAGCGTTGAGTCCGCCTCACATTCCGGATGCGCAGCAATCACGAGGCATGGCTCTTTGTCGGCGCAAGCTTCATGGACGGTCTTTGGAGCAGCCTCAACGAGGTCTTGCATGTGGAAACGCAACGGTCTCTCGCTGGTGCTGCTTGCGCTCACGTTGGTGTTCATTGTGGGGCAGGCAGTTGCGGGGCATCACGTGCACAACCAGGAACTGGTCGAGCACGGACGCATGCCGATCGATTTCTCGCACTACCTGGCTACCGGGCACTTCGTCAGCGCTACGTTCGAGAACTGGGAGAGCGAATTCCTGCAGATGGGGATGTACGTTCTGCTGACGGTCAGCCTGCGCCAGCGCGGTTCCGCCGAATCGCGGCCGCTGGACCCCGCGCAGGAACAGAATCGCATCGAACCCGGCCGCACGCCCTGGCCGGTCAGGCGCGGTGGCCTGTGGAAGGTTCTTTACGGTCATTCGCTGGCGATTGCGTTCGGGCTGTTGTTCCTGTTCAGCTTTACGTTGCATGCATTGGGAGGCTGGCGCGCCGAGGAGGCCGAACAGCAGTTGAAGGGATTGCCGCCACCAGGCTTTGTGGAGCACCTCGCCAGCAGCACATTCTGGTTCGAATCCATGCAGAACTGGCAAAGCGAGTTCCTGGCCGTGCTGTCTCTGGTGGTGCTGACGATCTTCCTGCGCCAGAAAGATTCACCGCAGTCCAAGCCGGTCGAGGCGCCGCATACCCAGACAGGAGATTGAACCATGGCAGATGATCCGTCGACGGCCTTGCTGATCATCGACATGTTCAGCCGTTTCGATTTCCCGGGCGCGCAGGAGCTGGCGCCCGCGGCAGAGCGGGCGGCCCGGCAGATCCGGCGCCTGAGGGATCACTTCGACGAACGCGGGTGGCCGGTCATCTACGCCAATGACAGTTTCTCGGATTGGAAGCGCGATTTCCGCCAGCAGGTGGAACAGTGCCGGCGCGACGGCGGTCCGGCGGGACGAATTGCCAGCCTTCTCTCGCCCTTGCCCGGTCATTACTTCGTGCTCAAGCCCAAGCACTCGGCGTTCCTGGCCAGTCCCTTGCCGATTCTGCTGGCCAAACTGGGCGTGCGCCGCCTGTGCCTGAGTGGCATGACGGCCGATTCGTGCGTTCTGGCCACCGCGCTGGATGCCAACGCCAGAGAGTTCGACGTCGTGCTGGCATCGGAGGTCGTGGCGGGGCTGCCATCCCGGAAGCGGCGCGCACTGGCGCTGCTGGCTGATTCGGGTGCAGCCCGGATCGCGCGGCTTTCTTCGCTTGTCTCTGGGCAGGAAGCAGGAGGGCGCTGAAGGCAGCTCAGGCCCGGTCGGCTATACCCTGTACGCCGGCATGACCGGCGCAATGTGCACAGCAGAAGATCTGGCCATTTCCTTCAACGCCATGCCCAATGACGGCGCATTTGCAGTGTGCGCAGCGGGGTGCGAATGCGTGGATCGCGCACTCGAACGAATCGAACGTGCCGCTGCGCCCGCCCTGCTGCAGGGTAAAGCTCTTGTCGTAGTTGTTGCCGCAGACATCACAGGTAGCCATGGGGCACCTCGTGCTGTGGAAGGAACATGCAGTGTGGCGAGCGCGAATGTCGGTGGCCGTGAATGCACCGTGTCGCGAGGGTGTAGGACGTCCGCATCGTCGCCAAGCGGGCGCGGCGTGCTTCATTGGTCATTGCCGGGCTCGGCACTGTTGCCACGTGGTGTGCCGCGACCACAGGGAAACGCCGTGCGCAGCCCTTCGACAACCAGTGGCGACGCATCCTGCTGCAATCGCTCGCGGGGCAGTTGCCGGAGATGGGAAGACACATGGTCGACCAGTTCATGCGGAAGGATCTGGCGCTGCCCGCACCACTGTCCGCGGCTGGCATCGGCGACGCCCAGGATATAGCCGCTGGCGCGAGCGCTGGACAGGCTCCGGCACTGTTCGCCGTCGCAGAACCCGTCATCGCCTTTCCCCTGCAGGAGGGTAATGAGTTCCGTGCCGCTGACAAGCCAGGTCCGTACCGGCTGCATTGTTCCGGCCAAAGCGGACCCAGCCAGCGCGCAGAGGCCAAGTGCGAGGAGCCGACGCATGACGCGGCGCGCCTGGGGTTGGTGATGTCTCTTCATGTTGAGGCCCTGGCTGTTGCTTTCATGGACGCCACGCGGCAGAGGTCAAAGCCGATCAAGCTGGTTGCGCGGACGAAACTCCGGGTCGTCCTCGGCTTCCAGCATGGCCTCCACCAATGTTTCGAAGGGCTCGGTGGCGGCATCCAGGTCTGCGGATGACAGGAATCCGGATTCCCCGGGGCCGGCCAGCCCAATCGCAGCAACCGTCTCCTGCTCACCTTCCTCGGCCCAGAGATAGTCGTGGATCAGTGCCACGCCTTCGTCGCCCCCCTTCAGGAAGTCGGCGGCGCCTCGTGCCACGGCAAGAAACGCGATGAGATCGTAAAGGCTCTCCGAATACGTCAGCGATCCTGCGACAAAGTGCGTAGCAGTGCGGTCATAGGCGGCAATCTGGATATTCCCGGCCTGTGCAGAGGCAAGGAAAGCCTTCAATGCGGCGCGATTGTCGGGGTAGCGGGCCAACAGCGCCTGGCAATCCGCGAGCAGGTGGTCCAACGCCTCGTCGCTGCACGAGGCAAGGTATTGACCGTTTTCCATGCGCCACTGCCCGGAGATGCCTCGCCAGTCGGACCAACGGGATGATGAAGGCACGGGCGCTGCCAGCCATCTGGAAAGATCGTGGTGGGAAATCTTCAGGCGGAGCAGTGCTGAATAGGGCTCTGACAAGGCGATTCTCCACTGTGTCTGCGTACAGTTGGCTTGTAGCAGACAACGCATGACCCGCCAACATCTGGCGGCTGCCGCAGGGCGGTGCCGGACTATCGCCCAGCCGTCGACCCTCTCACCACGCACCTTCCCGTCATCACCAGCCTGCGCACGGGCAGCTCCGGCATGCGCAGGCGTTCCAGCAACAGCGACATCGCAGCGCGCCCCATGTCTTCAACCGGCTGCTCGACCACGGTAATGCCAGGTTCGACCAGCTCGGTCCAGCGCTCGTTGTCGAACCCTGCCAGCGCCAGCTCTCCTGGAATGGCGAGACCGGCGCTGCGTGCCGCCTTCAATGCACCCATGAGCAGCAGGCTGTTGCTGGTGACCAGCGCGTCGGGACGCGAAGGGCCGGCCAGCCATTGGTCGACCGTTGCGATGGCGGCCTCGGCCGTTGGCTCGACTTCACGGTAATCCGGCTCCAATCCGTGCGTGCGCATCGCAGCAAGATAGCCGTCGCGGCGCTCGGCCGCCGTGGTGCTGGTGCTGCCGAACAGGCCGCCGATGCGGCGATAGCCACGCTCGACGAGATGCTCGACCAGGGCGCCCATCGCCGCGGGATTGTCCAGCACCACGCTGTCGATCGACCCGCTGGCCGCGGCGCGGTCCACCAGTACCGTCGGGAAGTCCAGCGTGAGCCGTTCCAGCCGCCCCACCGTGGTCCGTGTGGGCGCAAAGATCAGTCCACTGATGCGCTCCTCGTGCATCAACTGCAGGTACAGCGCCTCGCGCTCGGGGTCTTCGTCGGTGTTGCAGAGCGTGACGCGCAGGCCTTCGCGATAGGCGACCTCCTCCACCGCACGGATAAGCGCAGTGAAGAACGGGTTGCGGATATCCGCAACGATCAACCCGATGATGCCGGTGTGCCGGGAGCGCAGCCGCCTTGCCTGCAGGTTCGGCCGATAGCCGGTCTGGCGGATCGCCACCTCGACCCGGCCGCGAACCTCTTCGCTGACCGGGCCGCCCCCGAGCACCCGCGACACGGTGGACTTGGATACCCCCGCTACACGCGCGACGTCATTGATGCTGATACTCATTGGAAACGTTCCCGGAAAAGTGCGCCTGCCATGGCCCGGCGGCTGTTCAGGACAATGCTAACGCCAAAGAGCTATTGGCATTTTGTGCAGTGCACATTGAAATAGGCGGTGGGAACGTTCCCAATATGCCCAGCCATCCTTTTGCCGGAGCCGCCCTGTGTCGCCCCAGACCTTCCCCTCCCCCGTCAGCCGGGAACTGATCCGCCTGGACGCGCGGGCGCAGGACAAGACCGATGCGATCGCCCAGGTCGCGCAGATGCTGGTCGCGGCCGGCTGCGTGGCGCCGGGGTACGAGGCCAGCATGGGACGGCGCGAAGCGCTGGCCAACACCTTCCTCGGCCATGGCGTGGCAATCCCGCACGGGCTTGGCGAGGACCGCCATCTGGTGCGCCGCGATGGCATTGCCGTGCTGCAGTTGCCGGAAGGCGTGGAATGGAATCCGGGGCAGGTCACCCGTCTGGTGGTTGGCATCGCTGCCCAGTCCGATACCCACATTACCCTGCTGCGCCGCCTGACCCGGCTGATCCAGGATGAGGCAACGCTGCAGCGCCTGTTTGCGACCACCGATGCGGGTGAGATCGTCAACGCGCTGACCGGCGACATTGCGATCACGACCGCCCAGGTACCGGCCACCGATCTGGCCGAGCGCTTTGACTGGACCATTGCCTACCCCAGCGGCCTGCACGCGCGCCCGGCCACGCGCTGGGCAGAGACGGCGCGCCGCTTTGCGGCCCGCGCCCAGGTGCGTGCCGGCGACCAGGCAGCGGACGCCAAGAGTCTGGTCGCGCTGCTGCAACTTGGCCTGCGTCATGGCGATGCCGTCAGCGTGTCTGCCGAGGGGGCGGATGCCCCTGCCCTGCTGACCGCGCTGCGCAGGGTCATGGAGGACCTGGTGGCACAGGAAAAGGCCGACGCCGAACGCGCAGCACAACGCAAGGCCACGCCGGTGGCAGGCTGGAATCCGCCCGAGGCACAGGCTGCCATCGTCGGCATCGGTGCCAGCCCTGGGCTGGCAATCGGCCCGGTGCATGTATTGGCCAGCACGCAGGTCGAGGTCGCCGATCGCCCGGCCCCGCTCGGCGAAGGCGGGGCGCGTCTGCAGGACGCGCTCGCACGTACCCGCCAGCAGTTGGCCGCGCTGCAGGATGACACCCAGCGCCGGCTTGGCGCCTCGGACGCCGCCATCTTCAAGGCCCATGCCGCGCTGTTGGACGACACCGACGTGATTACCCGTACCTGCCAGCTGATGGTCGAAGGCCATGGCGTCGCATGGTCCTGGCACCAGGCCATCGAACACATCGCCTCGGGCCTGGCCGCGCTGGGCAACCCGGTGCTGGCCGGGCGCGCCGCCGACCTGCGTGACGTTGGCCGCCGAGTGCTGGCGCAGCTTGATCCGTCGGCCGCCGGTGGCGGCCTGGCCGACCTGCCCGCGCACCCGTGCATCCTGCTCGCGGCGGACCTGTCGCCGTCCGACACGGCCAACCTCGACACTACCCGCGTGATTGGCCTGGCCACCGCGCAGGGCGGGCCGACCTCGCACACCGCCATCCTCTCGCGCACCCTCGGCCTGCCGGCGCTGGTCGCCGGGGGGGGCGAGCTGCTCGCGATCAGCGCCGGTCGCGAGGCGATCATCGACGGCAGCAGCGGGCGGCTCTACCTGTCTCCGTCCGAGGCCGACCTCGCCTCGGCGCGCGCGTGGATCGCCGAACAGCAGCAGATCCGCGAGCGTGAAGCGGCGCAACGCGCGCAGCCGGCACAGACGCCGGACGGCCACCGCATCGACATCGGCGCCAACGTCAACCTGCCCGAGCAGGTGCCGCTGGCACTGGAGCAAGGCGCGGAAGGCGTCGGCCTGATGCGCACCGAATTCCTGTTCCTTGAACGTGGCAGTACGCCCAGCGAGGATGAGCAGTACACCACGTATGTGGCGATGGCCAAGGCACTCGGCGGCCGCCCGCTGATCGTGCGTGCGCTCGATATCGGTGGCGACAAGCAGGTGGCGCACCTGGAGCTGCCGCATGAAGAAAACCCGTTCCTGGGCGTGCGCGGCGCGCGCCTGCTGCTGCGCCGGCCGGACCTGCTGGAACCGCAGCTGCGTGCGCTGTACCGCGCGGCGAAAGACGGCGCGCGCCTGTCCATCATGTTCCCGATGATCACCTCGGTGAGCGAGCTGGTCGCACTGCGCGCCATCTGCGAGCGCCAGCGCGCAGCACTGCAGGCGCCCGGGGTACCGATCGGCATCATGATCGAAGTGCCGGCCGCTGCGGCGCAGAGCGATGTGCTGGCCCGCCACGCCGACTTCTTCTCGATCGGTACCAACGACCTGACCCAGTACGTGCTGGCGATCGACCGCCAGAATCCGGAGCTGGCCGCCGAGGCCGACAGCCTGCATCCGGCCGTGCTGCGCGCGATCCGCGCCACGGTGGAAGGCGCACGATTGCATGGGCGCTGGGTGGGCGTCTGTGGCGGGCTGGCCGGCGATCCGTTCGGCGCACTGCTGTTGGCCGGCCTGGGCGTGGACGAACTGTCGATGACCCCGAACGACATCCCGGCCGTGAAAGCACGCCTGCGTGGCAGCGCGCTGGCCGATCTGCGAACGCTGGCTGCGACGGCGCTGGACTGCGAAACCGCCGAGCAGGTGCGTGCCCTCGATGGAGCGCGCGCATGAGTTCCCGCGCCGTCACCATTACCCTGAACCCGGCAATCGACCAGACCGTGCGGCTGGCGCACCTGCAACCGGGTCACGTACATCGCGCCCGCAGTTCCCGCGACGACGCCGGCGGCAAAGGCATCAACGTGGCCGCCTGCCTGGCAGACTGGGGCGTGCCGACCACTGCGCTGGGCGTGCTCGGCGATGGCAACGACGGCGTGTTCAGCGCACTGTTTTCCGATCGGGGCATCGCAGACGCGTGTCTGCGCATTCCGGGCCGTACCCGCACCAACATCAAGCTGGTGGAAGATGCCAACGGCGAGACCACCGACATCAACCTGCCCGGCCTGTCACTGTGCGACGCCGATCTGGACGCGGTATCGCGCCGACTCGACGCACTGCTCCAGCCGCAGCTGCCGGTGGTGCTGTCCGGCAGCCTTCCGTCCGGGCTGCAAGCCGATGCATGGGCCCGACTGCAGGCGCAGGTGCGCGCCGCCGGCGCGCGCGTACTGCTGGATACCAGTGGCGACGCGCTTGCCGCCGCGTTGAGTGGTGCACAGGGTGCACTGCCCTACGCGGTCAAGCCCAACCGCCATGAACTGGAGGCCTGGGCCGGCACGCCGCTGCTGGATCGCAGCGCCCTGCGCGCCGCGGGCCGGGCCCTGGTCGAACGCGGAGTTGCACTCGTAGCGATCTCGATGGGCGCCGACGGCGCGCTGTTCATTGATCGCAGCGGCGCCCTGGTTGCACGGCCGGCGCGACTGGCGCAGGGCAGTACGGTCGGTGCCGGCGACGCCATGGTCGCCGGCATCGCCGCCGCCTTGTTGGAGCCCTCCCCCGATCTGGCCGATTGTGCGCGACTGGCCACGGCGTTCTCGATGAGCCGGCTGGAGAGTGGCGACGCGCGACGGCTGGACCCGGCGCAGGTGCGCGCGTGGGCCGGCGATGTACTGATCGAGCGGTTGGATTGAAACCCCTGCAGAGGGAGCTGCGGCTGGCCTTGGGCCACCGATGGCCCCTGCTGCAAGGACGAACCCGAAGAATTCCAGGAGTTGCCATGCAAGCTTCCACCGTAGTCATCGCCGCTGGCGAACGCAGCATCGAGGCCGTTCTTGCCGCCGAAGCGCTGCGCCGCGCCGCACGCCAGCAAAGGGTCGAATTGGCGATCGAAATCCACAGCGATCAGGGCGTGACCGGGGCACTGCCCGACGCGCAGGCTGCCGCCGCAACGCAGCTGCTGCTGGTGGGTGACGGCGAGGCGGACAGCGCCCGCTTCGGCAATGCCCAGATCGTGCGCGCCGGCCTCGGTGAAGTGCTGGACGACCCGCTCGCCGTGCTGGCGCAGCTCGCCGCAGCATCGGCACCCCCTTCCAGGGATGACGCGGGCAAGCGCATCGTCGCCGTCACCTCCTGCCCGACCGGCATCGCCCACACGTTCATGGCGGCCGAAGGCCTGCAGCAGGCGGCCAAGGCACTGGGCCACGCGATCCGGGTGGAAACCCAGGGCTCGGTCGGCGCGCAGGATGCGTTGAGCGACGGCGAAATCGCTGCCGCCGACCTGGTGCTGATCGCCGCCGACCGCGAAGTCGATCTGTCGCGCTTTGCTGGCAAACGCCTGTTCAAGAGCGGCACCAAGCCGGCGATCAATGACGGCCAGAACCTGATCCGCAAGGCGCTGGCCGAGGCTGGCGTGCAGACCGGCACGGTGGCTTCAGGTCGCACCACCGAGAAGGCCAGGGTCACCGGCCCCTACAAGCACCTGATGACCGGCGTGTCGTTCATGCTGCCGTTCGTCACTGCCGGCGGCCTGCTGATCGCACTGGCGTTCGCGCTCGGCGGCATCTATGCCTTCGACGATGCACACAAGGGCACGCTGGCCTGGTCGCTGTTCCAGATCGGCGCCAAGTCCGGCTTCATGCTGATGGTGCCGGCACTGGCCGGCTACATCGCCTACTCCATCGCCGATCGCCCGGGCATCGCCCCGGGCATGATCGGGGGATTGGTGGCAGTCAACATGGATGCGGGCTTCATCGGCGGCATCCTGGCCGGTTTCATCGCCGGCTACGGCGTGCATTGGATCAACCGTGCGCTGCGGCTGCCGCGCAGCCTGGAAGGCCTCAAGCCGGTGCTGATCCTGCCGGTGCTGGGCACGCTGCTGGTCGGCCTGTTGATGATGTATGTAATCGGTACGCCGGTGGCCGGGCTGCTGGCCTGGCTGACCGACTGGCTGCGCGGCATGCAAGGCAGCAGCGCGATCCTGCTTGGCCTGCTGCTGGGCGGCATGATGGCGGTGGACATGGGCGGACCCGTCAACAAGGCGTCCTACGCCTTCTCCACCGCATTGATTTCCAGCCAGGTCTACACGCCGATGGCGGCGACGATGATCGGCGGCATGACGCCGCCGCTGGGTATCGCACTGGCGACATGGCTGTTCAGGAACCGCTTCACTGCCGAGGAGCGTGGCACGGCCGGTGCCGCTGGCGTGCTTGGCCTCAGTTTCGTGACCGAAGGCGCGATCCCCTATGCCGCGCGTGATCCGCTGCGCACCATTCCGGCGCTGATCCTTGGTTCTGCCGTGGCCGGTGCGATTTCGATGGCCGCAGGCGTCGAACTGAAGGTGCCGCATGGCGGCGTGTTCGTGCTGCCGATCCCGAACGCAGTCACCCACCTTGGCATCTACCTGCTGGCACTCGTGGCCGGCGTGGCCGTCACCGCGGTCGCGCTGCGCGTGCTCAAGAAGCCGGTCACGGCTCCCACCCTGTAAAAGGAACCCGCCCATGACCTCCCCTTCCCGCCGCCTGCTGCCGACAGTGATCCTGCTGGCCCTGCCATCACTGGCCGCAGCCGCCGACGCGAGCGACGTCTTCGCTCCGAAGCTCGCCTACACCGGCGAAGCGGCCGCCACGCTCGACGGTGGCAAGCGCAGCGGCACGGCCTATGCCGGCCAACTGATGTTCGGTGCCGACGTGGACCTGGACGCGGCGTTTGGCTGGCGAGGTGCGACGGTCAAGGCCTACGGCATCAACCGCCATGGCACCAATCTCGCCAACAGCAGTACGGGCAACAGCACCTCGGTGCAGGAAATCTACGGCGGCCAGGGCACGCGCCTGGCCAACCTGACCCTCGAACAGAAGTTCTTCAACGACCGGTTGGTGCTGGAAGCAGGGCGCAGCGTCGCCAACATCCACCACCTGGGTTCGGACCTGTGCCGGTACTTCCAGGGCAACTCGGCCTGTGGCAACCCGACCTACGTATTCCGCACCAGCAGTTTCACCTGGTGGCCGGTGTCGAGCTGGATGGCCGATGCCACGGCCTGGGTGACGCCCGATGTCTATGTCCGCGTCGGCGCCTACCAGGTTGATCCCAGCCAGGCCGAGGATGGCCAGCATGGCCTGAAGTGGAATACGAACCAGGCCACCGGCTGGATCGTGCCCTACACGATCGGCTGGCGCAGCCCTGCTTCGGCACGACTGAAAGCCCGCTACGAACTCGGTGGTTGGCAGGACAACTCGACCTATCGCGATCCGCTGCGCGATGCCAACGGCATTCCCGCGCTGCTCAGTGGCCAGGAGTACGCGACGCGTCACGGTCGCTCCGGTGCGTTCGCCCGCTTCGAGCAGCAACTCACCAGTGATGGTGCCGGCCGCGGCCTGACCCTTTTCGGTGCGGCGCTCAAGGGCACCTCCGGCCAGTTGATCGAGGATCATTTCCTGCAGGCCGGGCTGGTGCAGAAAGGCACGTTCGCCCGGCGGCCGCAGGACAGCATCGCTTTCGTCGTGACCCAGCAGAAGTACAGCAGCATCGCGCTGGAAGACCTGCGCCTCGCCCGCGCCGCAACCGGTGGCAGCGGCACCCCGCACGGGAGCCAGGTGATGATGGAGCTGAGCTACGGCATCCAGCTCACCCCGCAGCTTCGTGTTGCACCGAACCTGCACTACATCGTGCACCCCGACCAGTTCAATGAGCCCGCACGCCAGCACGACCTGCCGGATGCGCTGATCGCGGGCATGCGGATCGACTGGAACCTGTAGGAAATGTCAGGTGGTCCTGGGGCGCCGCCCGTGTCAGGCACCGGGTCCACGGCCGGCCCAGGCGGCGTACCGACCGCCCGGCACCCGGGTGATCGCCTGCCCTGGCCGGGGTTTCAGGTGCTGTCCGCCGCCCACGCCAGTTCGAATGTCAACGCGAGGCGCTGGCCGGGCTCCAGCCGGTGCGGTGCCAGGGTGTAGCCATCTGGCGGGCCGCTCTGCGGTTCGACACAGGTGGCGTGCGGCGTACCATCGTAGACCACCCAGTGGTCGTGGTCCGACCTCAGCCGCAGGTGCTGGCCTTCGCGTATCAGCGTGACGTCACCGTCGGCGATGAAGCAGTCATCCCAGGGGCCGGTGGTGGGCTCCACGCGGGGCAGCGTGGCAATACCTTCCCTGTCCCGCGGATACATCGAGCGAGGACTGAACAGCAGTCGTTCCGGCTTCCGGAACCAGGGGTGCCAGCCCAGCACCGCCGGCATCGCCTGGCCGCCGGCCTGGACCGAGAGGTCCATCTGCAGGCTGTGAGCCTGCAACTGCAGGTCCAGCACGGCAGCGCCACCGAAAGGCCAGTAGCCGTCGCTCGGCAGCTCCAGCGACAACCGGGCTGCCGCCGCGTCCAAGCGGTCGATCCGCCAGGGTCGCGAGAAACCCACCCCATGGATGGCATGCCCGTCGAAGTTGAGCGGCAGCCGATGCGGCCTGCCGTCAAAATGGAACTGTCCACGGCGGATGCGCCCGGCCCACGGCACCATCGGGTAGCAGCCCCACGCGATCGCCGCCGGGCCTGCCTGCTGCGCATCCACCAGCCATTCCACGCCCTGGTAGCGCAGGTGCGCCACGCGCCCGCCCGCCCCTGCGGCGAACGCAACCTCCAGTTCGCCGCACCTCAGCCAGTGCAGCTCGCCGGCTGGCAGCGGAGCCAGCGCATCATCCACCGGCAGCATCCGCTCAGGCCCCATACGGGTTGATCGTGCGGATGCTTCCGTCCGGCTCCATGTGCAGCGGTGTGCACTTGGCCGAGCGCAGGTGGGTGATGCCGCCGGACATCAGTGCATCGTGATAGAACAGGTACCACTGTCCTTCGAACTGGCAGATGGAGTGGTGGGTGGTCCAACCGACCACGGGGGTGAGGATCACGCCAGCGTAGGTGAACGGTCCATACGGGCTGTCGCCGATGGCGTAGCACAGCTGGTGGGTGTTGCCAGTGGAGTACGACAGGTAGTAGCGACCCTGGTACCTGTGCAGCCACGGACCTTCGAAGAAGCGGCGCGCATGGTCGTCCGCGCGCAGCGGCTGGCCATGCTCATCCAGGATCTGCACTTCGCGGGTGGGTTCGGCCAGCTCGGTCATGCCGGCATCCAGGCGGCCCACGCGCGGGCCCAGCGCCGGTGCGCTGCCCTCGGGCTCCTCGTGGGCCTCGCTGTACTGGTTGTCACGATACTTCTGCAGCTGCCCGCCCCATATGCCGCCGAAGTACAGGTAGTGGCTGCCATCCTCGTCTTCGAACACGGCCGGGTCGATCGAGTACGCACCCTTGATCGGCTCCGGCTGGGGCACGAACGGGCCCTCCGGCCGCGCACCGATCGCCACGCCGATGCGGAACCGGCCCTCGGCATCCTTGGCCGGGAAGTAGAGGTAGTAGCGGCCATCACGGCAGGCGGCATCGGGGGCCCACATCTGTTTCCGGGCCCAGGGCACATCGCGCACATGCAACGCCATGCCGCAATCGACGGCCGTGCCGTCGGGCGTATCCATCTTCAGCACATGATAATCCTGCATGCCGAAGTGGCCACCTTCGTCGTCGAATGGCTGGCCGCCGTCGATGTCGTGCGACGGATAGATGTACAGGCGCCCCTCGAACACATGCGCCGAAGGGTCGGCGGTATAGATGTGGGTCACCAGCGGTTGCGAAATGGCGTGCGCGGTGAGCTGCGCAAGACGGGCTTCGCTGGCCTGGCCGTCTTCGCCGGCAGAGAGGTCGATCATGGTCGTCATCTTGGAGTTACACGGAGGCGTCGGCGGAACGGCGACGCAGGTGGAGGTCCTGCTCGATGCGGGTTTCGGTGCGCTTGTCGATCCTGTAGAAGACCAGCAGCGCCACGGCGAGCAGGAAAGGAAGGGAGCAGTAGACGCTTACGGTCAGGCGGATGCCCTGCACCACGGCCTCAGGCTGCTGCGCCAGGCCGGCCTGGTAGCCGTAGTGGGCGAGGATCGCGGCGACCAGCGCGCCGCCCACGCTGAGGCCGATCTTCAGCCCGCACAGCATCGCCGAGAAGATGATCGCGGTTGCCCGCCGATGGTTCTTCCACTCCGAGTAGTCCGCGACGTCGGCGATCATCGCCCACAGCAACGGGATGGTGATGCCGTAGCAGAAGCCATGCAGCATGAAGGCGCCGAACGCCACCGCCACCGCCGTGGGTGGAAACAGGTAGAAGGCAAGCAGGAACAGGGTCGAGACAAACAGGGCGCCACCGAAGACGTCGCGCTTGCCGAAGCGGTCCGCCAGCCGTCGCGATGCGCCGATACCCAGGATCATGCAGAGGATGCCGCACGCGTTGAACAGGCTGAACGCCGAGGTGGCCGCGTCCTTCGGCCAGGTGAACGCCGCGAAGCCGGCGCTGGCCAGCGCAGCATTCAACGCGCTGACCAGGCCGTTGAACCCCGAGTTTTCAAGGAAGCCGGCCAGCGCCGCTTCACTCATGTAGTACTGGAAGTAGTAGATGTAGGTACCGCCCTTCAATGCCAGGTTGATGAACACCAGCACGGTCAGGGCCAGCATCACCTGCCACGGGCGGTTGTGCAGCAGGTCCGACAGGTCCTGCACTATGCCGCCGGTCTGTTCACGCGTCGGCACGATGCGTTCGCGGGTGGTGGCGAACGTGATCAGGAAGAACGCCGTGCCGATGATGGCGAATGCGGTCATGACCTGCTCGAAGCCGCGCACCCGGTCGCCGTCACCCAGGATCAGCACCAGCGGCATCAGCAGCACCTGGATGATGAACTGCGCGATCATCACGGCCACGAAGCGGTAGGCCGAAAGGCTGTTGCGCTGGGCCATGCTGCCGGTCAGCACGCCGCTCAGCGCCGAGTACGGCAGGTTGTTCGCTGCGTACACGCACACCAGCAGCGCGTAGGTGGCCAGTGCATAGATCACCTTTCCGCGCTCGCCCAGGTCCGGCGTGATGAACGCCAGCAGGGACAGTACGCCAAAAGGAATGGCCGTCCACAGGATCCACGGCCGGAAGCGGCCCCAACGGGTGGTCGTCCGGTCAGCCGCGATGCCGATCAACGGCGTGAACACGAACGCACCCAGCAGGCCCACCACGAAGATGATCGTGGCCGCGGTCGCAGCTGGCAGGCGGTAGACGTCGGTGTAGAAGAACGCCAGGTAGGTGATCAGGGTCTGGAAGATCAGGTTGGCGGCGAGATCGCCCAGGCTGTAGCCGAGCTTCTCGCGTACCGATAGCGCGTGTTCAGTGCTTGCCATGCAGCGGACGTCCTGGAAAAGGGATCTGGGCGGAGGGAAATCGATGCCGGCGAGAGCGATCAGTCATGCGCGGACACCACCGTGAACCTGCCCTGCGCGCGTGCATCGGCACTGGACGCCCCCACCCTGACCTCGTAGGCACCGGGCCGCACCTCATACGCGGCGCGCGCTTCGTCATAGTGGCGCAGGGCCTGCGCTGCCTCCAGGGTGAACGTCACCGTGCGGTGTTCGCCCGGGGCCAGATGGATCCGCTGGAAGCCACGCAGCTCCTGCACGGCATCGCCGCTGCCAGCGTGCTCGCGCCGCACGTACAGCTGCACCACTTCGTCACCGCTGCGCGTGCCTGCGTTGGTCACATCGACCGCAACGCCCAGGCGGCCATCGGCCCGGAGCCTGGCTGCATCGAGGCGGAGCGTTCCATAGTCGAACCGCGTATACGACAGGCCGTGACCGAACGGATAAAGTGGCGTGCCGCGGAAGTAGCGATAGGTGCGGCCCTCCATGGCGTAGTCGTCGAATGCCGGCAACGCTTCGCTGGCCTTGTAGAACGTCACTGGCAACCGGCCGGCGGGATTGATGTCGCCGAACAGCGCCTGGCCGACGGCGGTGCCGCCGCGCTGCCCGGGGTACCAGCTCATCAGGATCGCCGGCAGATGCGACTGCGCCCAGTCCACGGCAATGGCCGAGCCGCCGGTGAGCACCATCACCACCGGCTTGCCGGTAGCGTGCAGGGCCTCCAGCAGGGTGCGCTGCGGCGTGGGCAACCGCAGGTCGGTACGGTCGCCACCGGCAAAGCCTGGATAGTTGACCGTCATTTCCTCGCCTTCGACATCGCCGGTAAGGCCACCGACGAACACCACCACATCGGCTTCGCGTGCGGCATCGAGCGCTTCATCGAACGGCGCCTTGGCGCCGGGCATGCGCCAGCCCAGGCGCACGCCGGCATCGCGCTCGTCGTCGTAGTACTCCAGCGTCAGCGCGTAGGCACGCCCGGCCTGCAGCTCCAGTTCGATGCCCTCGGCATGCAGGCGATCTGTGTTCACCCAGTGATCGATCAGGCGCTTCCCGTCCAGGTACAGGCGGTAGCCATCATCGCCGGCCACCTCCAGCCGGTAGCGGCCGGACACGGGTGGCAGCAGTTGGCCGCTCCAACGGATGCTGAAGCGGTCGTTCGGGATCCCCTGCCCCGGTGCCGCTTCGCCGCGTGCCAGCAGGTTGTCGGTCGGCGAGCCGCGGTCCCAGCGGAAGCCGATCTGCGCGTCGGTACGCACCAGGGCCGGCGTACCGGACAGGTCGGGCGTGCGGAAGTACTCGCCACGCAGGCCACGCTCGGGCGAGTCCGCCGAAGGCCGCAGGAAGGTCGGCTCGATCAACGGCGTGGCACCGGGATCGTCGCGGCCCTCCACCAGGTCCACGCCGCGGGCATAGCGAACCTCGACGCCCTTGGCCGCCTCGCGTATGCCCTGCAGGATCGTGACCGGCGCGGCCGGTGTGCCGAAGTAGTTGCCGAGCAGCGCCATGGTGTCGTCGGCAGTGGGTCCGACCACGGCAATGCGCTTGATGTCGCGTGACAGCGGCAGGATGCCGTCGTTCTTCAGCAGCACCAGCGACGCCTGCGCGGCCTTGAGCGCCAGCGCATCATGGGCCGGGGCCTGGTTCACCGAGGCCGGAATGCGCGCCCAGCGCACCCGCTCCGGCGGGTCGAACATGCCCAGGCGCATCCGTGCGGTGAACAGACGGGTCACCGCATCGTCGATCTCCGCTTCGCTGATCAGACCCTGACGCACGGCCGACGGAAGCGTGGCGTACTCCTGGCCGCATTCCAGCTCGGTGCCATTCCTGACCGCCAGCGCCGCAGCGGCTTCGCGCGTGGTCACGATATGGTGGTGCTTCCAGATGTCGACGATGGCCCAGCAGTCCGAGACCACGTAGCCCTTGAAGCCCCAGTCGCGTCGCAGCACATTGCGCAGCAGGAAACGGCTGGCACTGGCGGACTCGCCGTACACGCGGTTGTAGGCGCCCATCACAGCATCGACGTCGCCCTCCTTGACCAGCGCCTCGAATGCCGGCAGGTAGGTGTCATACAGGTCGCGCCGGCTGGGCCGTGCATCGAAGTGATGGCGGTCGGCCTCCGGCCCGCTGTGCACGGCCAGATGCTTGGCGGTGGCGTCCAGCTTGCGGTAGACGGGGTCGTCGCCCTGCAGGCCACGTACGAAGGCCACGCCCATGCGCGCGGTGAGGTACGGGTCCTCGCCATAGGTTTCCTGTCCGCGGCCCCAGCGCGGGTCGCGGAAGACGTTGACGTTCGGCGACCAGAAGGTCAGCCCCTGGTAACGGCCGTGCGCGCCTTCGCGGAGGAACTGGTGGTGCTTTGCGCGGGCCTCATCGCTGATCGTCGTGGCCACCTGCCCCATCAACGGCACATCGAAGGTCGCGGCCAGGCCGATCGCCTGCGGAAAGACCGTGGCCTGCCCTGCCCGTGCCACGCCATGCAGTCCCTCATTCCACCAGTCGTAGGCGGGCACACCCAGGCGTTCGATTGCCGGCGCGGCGTTCTGCATCTGCGCGGCTTTCTCTTCCAGCGTCATCTGCGCGACGAGTGAGGCAGCCCGTTGCTCGAAGCTGGCCGAAACGTCCAGCCAGGGCCGCGGCGCGGCTGCGGATGCGGCCGCCGCGATGCAGGTCAGAACGAACACAGTGAGCCCGCGGCGCAACGTGCGGCGACGGGCGTTGGACGACAGCGACAGCCTCATTTGCTTCTCCCGGTGCGCTCATCGCGCGCGAAGGGACCCAGCAGTGCGCCTACGAAGCCGCCCGCCCGGTCCGTGCTCAGAACGGTGCCATCCACCTTGCCTGCAAGCAGTTGCCAGCCCTGCTCGTCGCCGGTATCGAACGAGAACGCGTAGTCGCCCTCGTTGCCGTCGATCTTCAGGCGCAACGCGTCCGGTGCCCGCACCTCGCGGGTCGCCACGATGCGCGTACTGCCACCGCCATCACGAACTTCCAGGAAGAGCGAAAGTCGCTCGTCCGGAAGGCTGCGAACGCCAAGGAAGTACCAGTACGCCTCGCTCTGGAACGCCGCCAGGCCGGCCGCCACGCCAGGCCCCGGCCGGCTCATCGCGGCGCTCGCCTCGAAGCGCAGGTGCTGCTGGCGTCGGCCAAGGAACGCGGGATTGCGCAGCGTGTCCAGATCCTCGGCAAGCGGGTGCACGGCCAGCATTCCCGGGCGCGTGGCCAGGTCGGCCCAGGCGTGCTTGGGCACCCGCACGCGCAGCCACTGGCGATCGAGCCTCGGTCCATCGAAGTTGTCGCGCTCGACGAAGTTGCCGGTCGAGGGGGCCTGGGATGCCTCGCCCTGCGTCCACGACGGCGCCTTGACCACGTAGGGGATGGGCTGGTCGGCCGGCAGGATCCGTGGCCAGCCGTCCTGCCAGCGCACCGGCAGCAGATAGGTCTCGCGCCCGGTGTTGTAGTGCCGCGTCTGATAGTTGCGGCTGGCCAGGAACACCGCCCACCACGAACCGTCCGGGCCTTCGACCAGGTCGGCATGGCCGGCATTGGTGATCGGTAGCGGTCGGTCGTCGGGCAGCTCGCGCTGGGTCAGGATCGGATTGCCCGCGTAGGGGTCATACGGGCCCCACACGGTGCGGCTGCGCAGCACCACCTGGGAGTGCTGCGGCCCGGTGCCGCCTTCGGCATCGGACAGGTAATACCAGCCCTGGCGCTTGTAGATGTGGGGTCCTTCGATCCAGATCGGGTTCTTCGCCGGCTCCACGCCCGCGTCGACCAGCACCCGGCGCGGCCCGACCGGCTTGAAGGCAGCCAGATCGATCTGCTGCATCCAGATGGCGCGGTGCCCGTCGTAGCGCGGCGGGCCGGGCGGTGCATCGTTGTTGACCAGGTACACCTTGCCGTCGTCATCGAAGAACAGTGATGGATCGATGCCATCGATGCCGGGCAGCCAGTGCGGATCGGACCACGGACCGGCCGGGTCGCGCGCGGTGGCAATGAAGTTGCCGCCACTGTCGGTGGCCGTGGTCACCACGTAGAAGACCCCATCGTGGTATTCGATGGTGGGCGCGAAGATGCCGCGCGAGACGCTCAGTCCGTCGAAATCCAGCTGCGTGGCGCGGTCGATCACGTTGCCGATCTGCTTCCAGTGAACCAGGTCGGCACTCTCGAACACCGGAATGCCCGGGAAATAGGTGAAGCTGGAATTGACCAGGTAGAACCGGCCGTTCGCGCTCACGATGCTGGGATCGGCATGGAAGCCGGCCAGCACCGGATTGCGGTAGTGGCCGGCCGGCAGCGGCGTGTCGAAGGCCGCGTCGTGGCCGCGGTATTCGAACCAGTCGAAGTACACCGGCGGTGCGTCCGGCGGCGCGCTGGCCGGGCTGGTTGCGGCCGACAGCAGGAGTGCCGCCGCCAGCAGGTGGCGCGCCATCGACCTCAGGCCGGCCCTGTCGCGGACCGGAGGGGACTGCTTGGACAACGTCATCATCGTCGCGTCTCGGCTTCGGCAATGGGAAGTTCGAACGGGCCTGCCGGTGCCCCGCTGCGGTCGCGTAGCGTGCACACCGGGCCATCGGCCCAGCAATAGCGGACATGCGTTGCGTGCGTCGACAGCGGGCCGCGCAGCACGATCCGGCGCCCATCCAGTTCGGCGTCGCCGTAGTCGCAGTGGCGGGTATCACCCCTGGTCCCGCACAGTTCAAAACCAATCGGACGCAGCGCGCCGGTCGCGGTGAGCACGCCTTCGACATCCTCGAACGCAATGGCCACGCCAGCGGGCGTCCGCACGGCCGTTACCGCTCGCGGACCCGACGGCGCCACGTCCTGCTTGCCGTACACCACGTGGCGCGCCACGCGCGCCAGGCGGCGCCCGAGCTCCTGCTTGTTCGGCGGATGGATGTCGTAGGCGTCGCCGATGTCGATGGCAATGGCGAGCCCGCTCCGCGCATCCTCGGCGGCGACGCGCCGCTGCGCCTCACGCACCTGCGCCCAACCGCTGGCGGCGGGCACAACCGGCGGCTGGCCGTAGCCGGCCAGCTGCACCAGCAGCAGTGGCGTGCGCGCACCGAACTGCCGCCGCCAGTCCTCGCGCAGCGCACGCAACCGCATCGCATACGCCGCACCATCGCTGGTGTTCGATTCACCTTGATACCAGAGCATGCCGCGCAGCCCGAAGCCCCCGAGCGGTGCGATCATCCCGTTGTACAGCGTCGACAGCCCGGTGGCGGCCTGCCATGGCGCGAAAGGCGGCGCCTGCTGGCCCGCCGCCACCCGGTATTTCCAGAGGCCCTGCAGTGCCACGCGCTCGCCGTTGTCGAACTGCAGGCCGTATGCCGTTGAGGGGCCGGCCAGGCCGCCTTCGCCGTAGGTGTCCAGCACGTTGACCGCAATGCTGTTGGATCCCGCCTTCAACAGGCCACTCGGCAACGGATAGCGCCTCTGGCCGGCGCCGTACTGGCTGCCGACGGCGACCCCGTTCACCCAGGTCACGTCCACCTCGTCGGCCGATGCCAGCTCCAGGGTCGCGCCGCGTGCAGCCTGTTCAGCGCTCAGCACCACCTGCGTGCGATACCAGACCATGCCGTTGTAATCGGCAAGCGCGGGCTCGTTCCACCGCTCCCATGCGCCCAGTGTGGCCGGTGCGTGCGACCATGCGCGGTCATCGGTATCCGCGCGCCAAGGTGCGTCGCCCGGCAGCGCCCCTTCGCGCGTCTCCCACCAGTGCTGCCAGTGGCGGCCCCAGGCTGCGCGTGCCTCCAGCGGATCACGGGCAGAGCGCGCGAGAATATCGAGGGCCTCGTCCATGCCACCTTGCCCGCGCAGGGCATCGGTACTGGTCCAGGCCTCGATCCGCGAGCCGCCCCACGCTGCCTGGATCAGCCCCATCGGTACGGTAACCGTGCGCTGCAGTTCGCGGGCGAAATAGAAGCAGGCTGCAGAGAAACCGCGCACCGAATCGGGCGTTGCCCGCGTCCATCCAGGGTCACCCTTGAAGCTCTCCTGCGCCTGCACGGCCGCGTCCTTCGGCACGCTGAACAGCCGGATCCGTGGCAGCGTGGCCGAGGCGATCTCGCTGGCTGCGTTGAGCGAGCGCCAGACCGGCAGCTCCATGTTCGACTGCCCCGCGCACAACCAGACGTCGCCGACCAGAAGATCCCGCGCCGTCTCACGCCGGGTCCCGGCGGTTGCCTCGAGGGTGTACGGGCCGCCTGCGGCGATGGCGGGGAACATGGCCTGCCAGCGGCCTGCCCTATCGGCCTGTGTGGCCACCGCCTGGCCCGCGAAGGTGGCCGATACCGCCTGCCCAGGGCTTGCCTGGCCCCAGACGGTGATCGGCCGGTCGCGCTGCAGGACCGCATGGTCCTGGAACAGCGGGTGCAGCAAACCCGTCGTTTCGCCGGCCGCCACCGGTGCGGCAAGCCACGCCAGCACCATCAACGCCGCCGCGCGCGCGGACCATCCGAACCGGTTCATCGCCCATCTCCGGGTGCGAAAGGAAACTGCAACGCCTGGTAGTACGACAACGGCTGTGGCGGTGGCCGTTCTCCCGCCGGCAGCGGTCGGCCGCTGACTGACTGGAAGTACGCCACACTGGCATCGCGCCACCACTGCGCTTCCTCGCGCTGGATCTGCAGGAACGCCGCCACCTGCTGGTGCCGCTGCGGATCGATCCGATCGCGCAGGCCCGCCCAGGTCGCCTGCATCGACTGCACCTGGCGCACACCCCGCGAATAGCGCCCGACCAGTTCGTCCCACAGCGTCCTGCCCGAGCGCATGCGGCGGTCCCACGGCACGTGATGGAACCACAGCAGCAGCGACTCGGGCACCCGCGCCGGATCGCCATAAACCCCGGCAACCGGCGGGAAGTACTGCCCCACGGCGTTGCTTCCGCTTGCGCTGCGGTCAAAACCGATGCCGTTGCGGTCTGCACGGTGGTAGTAGACCGACGTCCAGTCCGCACGCGGGCCGCCGTCCACCCAGGGGCCGGGACCGTAGTGATGGCCGCGTGCCATCAGGTGGTGCAGGCCCAGCGGCGTCATGTAGTCCACTGCCGCCTCGCGCGAGTCCATCATCATCCGCACGATCGGGCCGGTCACCTGCGGGTCGGGCGAGAAGGTCAGCGCGGCCCAGTCCTCGGCAATGCCGCGCGCGGACTGCTGCGGATTCCAGGCCAGTCGCCCGAACGCGTACCAGTTGGCCTGGTCGAAATGCGAGCCGCTCCAGGTGCGGTCTACGCCAATGTTCGCAACGCCGGCGATGCCGGTCAGTGCATGACCTTCCAACGAGCCGTCGATCACGCGGGCGACCGTGGAGCCCTCGCCACGTGCATGGGTGTCGGCCTGCAGCACTTCTTCGTAAAGCGTTCCCAGGTACACCAGGTGCGTCGCGAAACCCAGGTACTCCTTGGTGATCTGCAGTTCCATCATCAGCGGCGTGCGTGGCATGGCGCCGAACAGCGGATGGAACGGCTCGCGCGGCTGGAAGTCGATGGGACCGTTCTTCACCTGCACGATCACGTTGGGGCGGAAGGCACCGTCCAGCCCGATAAACTCGCTGTACGCCTGCTTGGCGCGATCTTCGGGAACCTGGTGCGAGTACACGAAGGCGCGCCACATCACTACGCCGTTGTAGGGCGCCAGTGCCTCGGCCAGCAGGTTGGCGCCGTCGGCATGGGAACGACCGTAATCCTGCGGGCCGGGTTGCCCCTCCGAGTTCGCCTTGACCAGGAAACCGCCAAAATCCGGAATGCGCGCATGGATCTCATCGACCTTGTCGCGCCACCAGCGCCGCACAGCCGGATCCAGCGGATCAGCCGTTGCCAGGCCGCCAAGCTCGATCGGCGCACTGAAGCGCGCGCTCAGGTAGACCCGGATGCCATAGGGCCGGAACAGGTCGGCCAGCGCGGCGGCCTTGGCCAGATAGGCCGGCGACAGGCTCAGCGCACTGGCATTGACGTTGTTGAGGACGGTGCCGTTGATGCCGAGCGAGGCGTTGGCACGGGCGTAGTCGGTGTAGCGCGGGTCACGCCACTGCGGCAACGTCTGCCAGTCCCACAGCGAGCTGCCTGCATAGCCACGCTCGACATAACGATCCAGGTTGTCCCAATGGTTGAGCACACGCAGTGCGACCTGCGGCGACTCACGCACATCCAGCGCCTGCAGTGGGGTGCCACGCTGCAGCAGGCGCAGCAGATGGAACATGCCATACAGCACGCCGACATCCTGGCGTGCCGCCACAAGCAGCACATCGCGCGCCTCGATCCGGACCCGGCGGATCAGGAAGCCCTCGTCGCCCAACGTGGCGATCTCGTTGCCGTACGCGGCGACGAGTGTCGAGGATTGCGGCGTGCCCAGCACCAGGGCACGCTCGGTACTGATTGCCGTTCGCATTGGCGGCGACGCTCCCAGCAATCCAGGGAGGCTGCGCGCAAGCTCGTCGCGGGTGGCGCGCTGCATTGGCGTGCGATCCGGGGCCACCACTTCGGCCAGTTGCCGCCGGTAATCGGCAGCGACCGTTGCGGCAACCGGCTGGTAGCGCATCCACAGCGCATAGCCATCCTCCGCCCGTGCCCCGCCAACACAGGCCAGCAGCACGAGCAGGGCCCACAGGTGCGTGCCGACAGCGCGCAACAACGGCGTTAACATGCGCCTTTGTAGACTACGTCCGGGCCCGGGGCAGCGCATCATCGTCCTTCGCACCCGCGCGGCAGCGCCACCAAGAACAAAGGGATCGTGCATTGGACAAGCCGAAGAAATCGGTTCGCCGCAGAACCGCAGGCGTGACGATCGACGAGGTTGCGGCCCTTGCCGGCGTTTCGCCGATGACCGTGTCGCGGGTAATCAACCAGGGCAAGGTGCGCGACGTCACCCGCGAGCGCGTGCTGCGCGCCGTGCGTGAGCTGGGCTATACGCCCAATCTTGCCGCCAGTTCGCTGGCCGCTGCACAGCACACGCGCATTGCGCTGATCTACACCAACCCCAGCGGCGCCTACCTGCGCGAACTGCTGGTGGGCCTGCTGCGCGTCGCCTCCAGTTCCGCCATCCAGCTGGTCATCGACTACTGGGACAACCTGGATGCCGAATCCGAACGCAGGGCGGCGCGTGCGCTCGCCGGACGCGTCGACGGGGTGATCCTGCCGCCGCCGCTGTGCGAATCGCAGGCCGCCGTAAGCGAACTGGTCAAGGCTGGCATTCCGGTGGTGGCCATCGCATCGGGTCGCCTGAGCGAGGCCCTGTCCTGCGTCCGCATCGACGATTTCAGTGCGGGCAGGGAAATGACCGATCACCTGCTCCGGCAGGGACACACCCGCATCGGTTTCATCCGTGGGCGCGATGACCTGAGCGCAAGTGCGCTCCGCTACGACGGCTTCGTCACCGCCCTGCGCGAGGCCGGGCTGGCGGTGGAGCCCGGCCTGGTCCAGCACGGTGACTACACCTACCGGTCCGGCCTGGCCGCGGCCGAGAAGCTGCTGTCCCAGCGCCGGCCACCGACCGCGATTTTCGCCAGCAACGACGACATGGGCGCCGCCGCCATCTCCGTGGCGCATCGGCGCGGGCTGGAAGTGCCACGCGACCTGTCGGTGGTGGGTTTCGATGACACCTCGGCCGCCACCACCGTGTGGCCGGAACTGACCACGATCCACCAGCCCATCGCCTCGATGGCCAACGCGGCCATCGACATCCTGCTGCGCACCATCCGCCGTCCTGCGGGGGACGCAACGGTGCTGCGTGAACATGTGATGCCGCATCGGCTGATCGCACGCGGTTCGGTAGCCGCACCGCCCACGCGCCGGTAGCGAAGGCCCCGCCCTCATGCCTGCGCCTGCGCAGTAGGCGGCAGGGTGCCGGTCAGGCCGGCAGCAATCATGCGCCGCATCCAAGGGCGACCTCGGCTTCGTTCAGTGCGCCCAGCGCGACGCGTGACACGGAGATCGTCATCGCATCGGCCGTCACCACCGACCACGGTCGGTCGATCGCGTCCAGCTTTGCACCCGCCTTGGCCAGGCACTTCAGCGGCACGCCAACGCGCTTCCACTGGCCTTGTGGAAGCGCCGCCAGCGACGGCCCGATGGCGATGCGTGCCGAGCAGCCCACGCCGCAACCGACCGACAGCCATGCCTCACCCTCCGGCGCAGCGTCCACGCGCAGCGTGGTCAGCAGCATCAGGTCACCGTTGGATTCGCGCTGCAGGTCCAGCGCCGTGTGCGAGTGCAGTGCAGCAACGGCCTCGCCCTTGCCCGACCAGGCCAGGCGGCGCCCATCCTCCTGCGCCAGATGATCCACGCCGGTGATCTTCAGCCGATCATCGGGCAATGCGTCCGGCACGCGGGTCACGGTCAGGCCGTGCGTGGCGACCTCGCGCGCCAGGCTGTCCCATGCGGCGCCAGTGTAGTCGCGGTCACGGAAGTAACGCCCGTTGTGCCAATCGCTGCCGGTGAACATCGGATAGCTGCCCTTTTCCTTCGCCAGTTGCGCGCTGGCCTGGATGGTCAGGAAATTGATGCGCTCATACAGGCGGTCGGCCAGTTGTTCGGCATCCGGTGAATCCCACTGGATCGCCTGCTGCGCCAGCAGGTGGTGCCAACCGAACGTGCCCAGTCCGATGGCGCGGTACTTGCGGTTGGTGATCGTGGCCTGCGGCACCGGCAGTGCGTTGAGGTCGATCACGTTGTCCAGCATGCGCACCTGGATCGGGATCAGGCGCTCCAGCACATCGGTGGCCAGCAGGTCATCCGGCGCATGGATCGCGCGGCCGAGGTTGATCGAAGACAAGTTGCAGACCACGAAGTCGCCGGCGCGGCGTGTGGTGACGATCTGGTCGCCGCTGACGATCTCCTGGATCATCCGCGTCGGGCTCATGTTCTGCAGGATCTCGGTGCACAGGTTGCTGGAATAGATCATGCCGGCGTGCTTGTTCGGGTTACGGCGGTTGACCTCGTCGCGGTAGAACAGGAACGGGTTGCCGGTCTCCAGCTGGCTGAGCATGATGCGCTTGAACAGATCGATCGCCTTCACCGTGCGCCGGCTGATGCGCTCGTCGGCCACCAGTTCGGCGTAGCGGTCGCGGAAGCTGCCCGCGCCGCGCTTCTCGTCGTAGAAGTCCTGCAGGTACCAGCCCTTGGCCTGCTTCACCTCGTGCGGGTCGAACAGGTACCAGTCGGCACGGCGTTCGACTGCTTCCATGAACAGGTCCGGCACGCACACCGAGGTGAACACATCATGCGCGCGCAGGCGCTGGTCGCCGTTGTTGAGGCGCAGGTCCATGAAGGCTTCGATGTCGCGGTGCCAGATGTCCAGGTACACCGCCACCGCGCCCTTGCGCTGGCCAAGCTGGTCGACCGACACTGCGGTGTTGTTGAGCTGCTTGATCCACGGCACCACGCCGCCGGAGGAATTGGGCACGCCCCGTATCGGCGCGCCGCTGCTGCGCACATAGCCCAGATAGGCACCCACGCCGCCGCCGTGCTTGGACACGCGGGCGATGTCGGTATTGGAGTCATAGATGCCCTGCAGGCTGTCGTCCACCGTGTCGATGAAGCAGCTGGACAGTTGCCCCCCGACCTTGCCGGCGTTGGCCAGGGTCGGCGTGGCCACCGTCATGTACAGGTTGGACAGCGCCCAGTACGCCTCGCCGACCAGCTGCATGCGCCGCTCGCGCGGCTTTTCTTCCTGCATGAGGTACAGCGCGATGGTCAGCCAACGCTCCTGCGGCAGCTCATAGACCTCGCGGCTGCGGTCGCTGGCCAGATAGCGCGTGGCCAGCAGGTACAGGCCGTTGTAGGCGAACAGGCGGTCGCGTTCCGGGTCGATCATCCCGCCGGCCTGCTGCAGTTCTTCCTTCGAGTAGCAGCGCAGGATGTCGTTGCTGTAGATGCCGCGGTCAGCCAGGCTTTCCTGCAGGCCCACGTAGGAGCCGTACTTCAGGCCGACATCGTAGAAGCGGTTGCGGCTGGCACGCTTGTACAGGCGGCGCAGGTAGATGCGCGCGGCAAACTGCTCCCACTCCGGCGCGACGAGGTCCACGCGCGATTCGGCCTCGCGGATCAGCAGATCGACCAGGTCATCGGCGCTGATGCTGGGCTTGCGCTCGACCATTGCCTGCACCACGCGGCGGTAGTCGCTCACATCCAGCTGCGGGAACTCGGCGTGCACCGCATCGATGCTGCGCTGCAGGCGCTCGGCGTCGAATGGCAGGCGGCGGTTGCCGGCCTCCTTGGTGACCCAGGTCGGCACGCGCTCGCCACCGGCGCGCAAGGCGTCGCCAGCGCCGGCCAGATCGGCCACGCGGAAGGTACTGTCGGTCATGGTGGTGAAGCTCCAGGCTCGCACGCGCGTTGGCGGTCGATGCCATGGCGGCCCTGCACGCGATACCGGCGCACGGGGCGGTCGGGGTGGGATGCCAAAGCGCGGGAACACCAGATCGTCGGCAACAGCCTGCGCCTGCGGCCGGTATCCGGGCCGTGGGGGCGATCTGGGTCCGCACGATGGCGGCCGCGTCGACACGGCAAGCCCTCAGGGGCGGGCCGCGGGACGTTTGCTGCGTGTCCGGCGGCGGCGGCTGACCGGGAGTGACGACCACAACATAGTGGGGATAATCGGAACCGTCAACACAAGATGCGGCAATCACGACATGCCGCGACGATCAGTCGCAGGATGCCGTGTTGCACCTGCGGCGCCTTGTCGACAGCGCCTGCGTCCCCAGTTCGGTACAACATCAACTTTCCGCGGAACACCGCCCATGCGCGCTGCCCAGTACCCTTCCTTCGGCAACCCGGCCGACGTCCTCGCCATTGCCGATGCCACCCTCCCCGAGCCCGGCCCCGGCGAGGTGCGCATCCGCACCGTGCTGGCCTCGATCCACAATCACGACCTGCTGACCGTGCGCGGCCTCTACGGCTACAAGCCGACACTGCCGGCGATCGGTGGCAGTGAAGCATTGGGCGTGGTCGATGCACTCGGCGAAGGCGTCGACGGCCTGCAGATCGGCCAGCGGGTGGCCGCCGCCTCGGTGCATGGCACCTGGGCCGAAGCGTTCATTGCACCGGCACGCATGGTGATTCCGATGCCCGAGGCGATCCCCGACGAAATGGCCGCGCAGTTGATCGCCATGCCGCTGAGCGCGCTGATGCTGCTGGAATTCCTGCACGTCGAAGCAGGCCAGTGGATCGTGCAGAACACCGCCAATGGCGCGGTGGGCAAGTCGCTGGCGATGCTGGCGCGGGCGCGTGGCGTGCATGTGGCCAACCTGGTGCGCAATGCCGATGCCGTCGCGCAGTTGCAGGCGCTGGGTATCGATCATGTGTTCGACACCTCGGTGGAGGGTTGGAAGGATCGCGTGCGTGAAGCGACCGGCGAAGCACAGGCCGCGGCCGCAGTGGATTCCATCGGCGGCGACGCCAGCGGTGACCTGGTCGACCTGCTCGGCCACCACGGCACCCTGGTGTCGTTCGGGGTGATGAGCGGCGAGCCGATGCGCATTCCCGCCGGTGGCCTGATCTACAAGGAGGCCACGGTGAAGGGCTTCTGGGGCAGCAAAGTCAGCCAGGCGATGGCGGTGGAGGACAAGCGCCGGCTGGTCGGCGAGCTGCTGAAGCGTGCGGCCGGCGGCGAACTGACCCTGCCGGTGGAGAAGATCTTCGCACTGGACGACATCGCCCAGGCGGCGAAGGCGGGCGCCGGTTCGGGCCGCAATGGCAAGGTGCTGCTGCGGCCTTGAGGGTAGGACAACCGGGGTCAGATCCCTTTCCGCTGGAAAGGGATCTGACCCCCAGGAGGAGTGCGGACCAACGGTCCGCACCCACCGAGTCGGTTCGTTAAGAACCTGTGATGTATAACTGAATGCGCTTTCGTCATTGGAAGGCGTACTTGCCTGCATGCGGTACTGACGGCTCCTCCCCCGTTCGGCGTTGTCGCTTCCATGTACCGCACCACCCTGAACCTGCTTGCCGGCGCGATCGCGCTGGGCCTCACCGCCGGCGCTGCCGGCGCCGCTGAAACCGCCGATGCCGGCAAGGACAGCACCACCCTGGGCACCGTGCTGGTGACCGGCTCCAACATCAAGCGCAGCGACACCGCCGGGCCGAACCCGGTGCAGATCGTCAGCCGCGAACAGATCGAGCAGACCGGTCGCTCCACCCTCACCGACGTGCTGCGCAACCTGTCGGCCAATGCCGGCAACAGTTTCGACGAGCAGTACACCGGCAGCTTCGCCGCCGGTTCTGCATCGATCGGCCTGCGCGGCCTGTCGCCGAAGAACACGCTGGTGCTGGTCAACGGCTATCGCGTGTCCAACTTCGGCTTCGCGCTCAACACGCAGGACACCTTCGTCGACCTCAACGCGCTGCCGATCAGCGCGGTGGAACGCATCGAAGTGCTGAAGGATGGCGCCTCGGCGGTGTACGGTTCCGATGCCATCGCCGGCGTCATCAACATCATCCTGCGAAAGAACTTCCAGGGCGTGGAAGTCGGCGGCGGCTTCGGTACCGCCACCCAGGGCGGCCTGGACGAACGCAAGGCCAACCTGCTGGCCGGCTTCGGTGACCTCGAACAGCAGGGCTGGAACGTGCTGTTCGGGCTGGACCTGCTCAAGCGCGATCGGCTCGATGCAGACCAGCGCGCCTTTACCCGCAGCGGCGATTTCCGCGACAGGCCCGGCGGCCGCCTGGCCGGCTGGTCCACTGCCGGTGGCAACTGGCTGTCCAACCCGCGCGCGCCGCAACCGTTCGCCAGTTGCCCCGAGGGCAGCCAGCTGCGCCCCTACAGCGATTTCGGCAGCACCCTGCCCGGCCAGGCCTGCGCCTTCAACACGCAGCCGTTCAAGACCCTGCAGCCCGGCGCCGAGCGCCTGCAGGCGTCGTTGAGCGCGACCTACCGCTTCAACGACAGCGTCGAAGCCTTCGCCGATGTGCTGTACAGCCACAACAAGGCCGACCAGATCTTCAGCGCGCCGCTCACCGTGGGCCCTGGCCTGCGTGCCTACAACCCGGCCACCGGCACGCTTATCGACGTGCCGGCGGTGCTGCCGGTGGGCCACCCGAACAACCCGGGCAGCACGCCGCTGCCGTTCGAGTACACCTTCTTCGACCTCGGCCCGCGCCTGAAGGACAACACCCAGGTGTTCTACCGTGCCCTGGCCGGCGTGCGTGGCAGTGGCGAGCGCTGGGACTGGGAAGCGGCGGCGCTGACCTCGCAGAGCGCGCAGCGCGAGTACGTCGACAATTTCGTCAACCGCTACGCGTTCGAACAGATCCTGCGCGATGGCAGCTACAACTTCCTTAATCCGTCCAGCACGCCGGGCGCGTTGGATGCACTGCGCCTGCAGACCAAGCGGCCAGGCTGGTACAAGCTGCACGCGTTGAACGTCAAGGCCTCGACCTCGCTGTGGGACCTCCCGGCCGGTGCGGTCGGCTTCGCCTGGGGTGCCGAGTTCCGCAAGGAGTCACTGGATGCGCGCACCAGCGCACAGGTGCTGTCGGGCACCGAACTGCGCCCGGCCATCAACGTGGTCAACGGCGAGCGCCAGGTCAGCGCCGCCTACGCCGAATTGAGCGTGCCGCTGCACCGCACGCTTGAGCTGCAGGTGGCTGGTCGCGGCGACCACTACGATGATTTCGGCAAGGCGTTCTCGCCGAAGCTGGCGCTGCGCTGGCAGCCGTTGGACAGCCTGCTGCTGCGCGGTTCGTTCTCGCGCGGCTTCCGCGCCCCCTCGCTGCCGGAAATCGCGCCAGGCCAGACCGTCAGCTACGGCTCGGTGATCGATCCGCTGGATCCGCTGCAGCCCGGTGGCAGCCGTGGCGTGACCAACATCCGCACCGGCAACCCGGACCTGAAGGCCGAACGCTCGCGCAACTTCAACGTGGGCGCGGTGTGGTCACCGGATGGCGATACCAGCATCGGCCTGGACTGGTACCGCATTGAGCAGGACAACCTGGTCAAGCCGGACAGCGCGCAGTTCATCGTCGACAACCCGACGCTGTTCCCCGGCCGTGTACAGCGTGATGCGCAGGGGCGCATCCAGTTCATCACCAACCAGTACGCCAACCAGGGCGAACTGACCACCTCCGGGCTGGACCTGGACGCCAACCGCACCTTCCGCACCGAGGGCTGGGGCACCTTCACCGTGGCCGGCAGCTGGACCCACCTGCTGAGCTTCAAGCAGCCGCTGGTGGCCGGCCAGGCGCCCTATGACGGGGCCGGCAACAACCGCCACGGCGCCCTGCCGCGCACCCGCGGCACCACGTCGCTGAACTGGGCGGTGGGCGACTGGAGCAGCACGTTGAGCCTGCAGTACGTGAGCGGCTACGACCAGCGCGTGGCGACGGCCACCAGCAATCCGGGCCTGCGCGACCGCGTCAAGCCGTATCAGCAGCTGGATCTGTACGTGGCCTACGAAGGCATTCCCAACACCACGCTGTCGCTGTCGGTGCTGAACCTGACCGACAAGGACCCGCCGTTCGACCCGGCCGGCGGCTCCAACGGTTTCGACATCAGCCAGTACAACCTGCGCGGGCAGTTCGTTTCGCTGGGCGCGCGCTACCGGTTCTGATGCGCCACCTGTAGAGCCGAGCCCGTGCTCGGCTGCTCTTCGGCAACAGGAAGCCGAGCATGGGCTCGGCTCTGCTGGGGTGTGCGGACCAACGGTCCGCACCCACCGCATCACCGGCTCAGGTGCAGGAACTGCAGGTGCCGTTCGTACTGGCTGATGATGTCGTTGATGATCTGCTTGCGGCTGTAGCCGACCAGGTCGTAGTCCTGGCTGCCTTCGAACAGATGCACTTCCGCGCGGTAGTAGCGCTGGTTGCGCAGCTGCTGCGCGGCGAACGACGGGGTCAGGTAGCCACTCAGGATCACCCGGTACAGGAAATCCTGCTGCTCGCCATGGTTCACCGTCAGCTCCATGTCGCCGGCCTCGAAGCGCGTGGCCACGTCCCAGCCCTGCCCGCGCAGCTGTTCGGCCACCGCTTCCATCGCCGGCTTCACCGTGTCATCCATGAAGCGGTAGACCTGGTCGCGCACCGGGAAGTGCATGGCCTGGCTCAGGCGCTGGCGCCAGCCCTGATGGTGGCGATCGTCACCGATCAGCGGCGAGGGCCGGTACTGCAGCGCGCGCTTGCGGTGCGATTCGTCACTGAAGGCGCGGGTCAGGCCCCACATCATCAGCAGCAGCACCGCCGAGAACGGCAGCGAGGCCAATACCACCGCCGATTTCAGTGCATCGATGCTGCCGGCCAGCAGCAGCCCGGCGGTCAGCACCGCGATCACCGTGCCCCAGAACACGCGCAGCCAGCGAGGACCATCATCCTCCGGCGCGCCGCCGTGCGAGGACAGCGTGGACAACACCACCGCCCCCGAATCAGCCGACGTCACGAAGAAGATGAAGCTGACCAGCACGGTCACCGCGATCACCGTGCGGCTCCACGGGTAGCCATCCAACAGTGCATACAGCACGGTCGGTGGGTCATCCACCGCCAGCTGCGCCAGCTGGTGCTGGCCGTGGTGCAGCACCTGGTCCAGCGCGCTGTTGCCGAAGATCGACAGCCAGGCCAGGGTGAAGCCCAGCGGGATCAGCAGCACGCCGAACACGAATTCGCGGATGGTGCGGCCACGCGAGATGCGCGCGATGAACAGGCCGACGAACGGCGCCCAGCCGATCCACCAGGCCCAGTAGAACACCGTCCAACCGCCCAGCCATTCCGGCCGGCCGCCATAGGCGTACACATCGAAACTCTTGCCGACCACGCTGCCCAGGTAGTCGCCCAGGTTCTGCATCAGCGTACTCAGCAGGTACTGGGTGGGGCCGGCGCACAGCATGAACAGCACCAGCGCGATCGCCAGCAGCATGTTGATGTTGGCCATCCAGCGCACGCCCTTCTCCACGCCTGAAACCGCGACGGCCACCGCCGCGCCCATCATGCTGACCACCAGGATGATCTGCACCAGGTTGGAGTGCGGGATGTTGAACAGGTGCGACAGGCCCGCGTTGAGGTGCAGCACGCCGAAGCCCATGTCGGCACCGATGCCGAATACGGTGGCGACAATGCCCAGCGCGTCCACGGTGTAGCCGATCGGCCCGTTGATGCGCTTGCCGATCAGCGGATACAGCGCCGAGCGCAGCGCCAGCGGCAGGTTGTGGCGATAGGCGAAGTAGGCCATCGCCATCGCTGCGAGTGCGAACACGCCCCAGCCATGCAGGCCCCAGTGCAGGAAGAGCAGCTGCATGGCCTGGCGCGCCCCGGCCTCGCCTGCGGCCGGTTCGCCCTGCGGCGGCTGCAGGTAGTGGGTCAGCGGCTCGGAGACGCAGAAGAAGAACAGGGTGATGCTGATGCCGGCGGCGAACAGCATGCCGGCCCAGGAAAGATAGCTGAACTCCGGCTCATCATGGTCGGCGCCGAGCTTGATGCCACCATACTTGGACAGCGCCACACCGACCACGAACACCAGGTACAGGGTCATCGCCAGCAGGTAGTACCAGCCGACATTGAGTGCGGCCCAGTCCTGCGCCTTGACCAGCAGGCGGCCCGCACCGAGCGGAAACAGGCTGACGAACAGCGCGAACGCCACGACAACGATCGCCGCGAAGGCGAACACAGGCCGAAGGGTGCGCACCGGGGATTGTTGCGGCTCCAGTACATCCATGGGGCGGCGTTCTCCGGTAGATCAAAGGGTTAGCCGACCGATTCTGGCTGAACCGCAGTGGACAGAGCATGAAGTTGCGGCCTGTGGTCACAGGCCCGGCCCACCATTCCGTGTTATCACGCGCGCGCCGGAGCGCAACTTTGCCCGCGCGGGCCGCGGCGCGGCCACGCGCATCCTGTCCGATCACGACATTACATGCACCGCACACAGCTTGTTGCCATCCGGGTCACGCAGATAGGCCAGAAACACCTGCCGACCGGACATGTTGCGGACGCCGGGCGGATCTTCGATTGCGGTACCACCGTGAGCCACGCCAGCTTCCTGCCAGGCACGCACGGCCTCTGCACTGCCCAGACTGAAACCGATGGTGCCGCCGTTGGCATGGCACGCTGGCTGCCCATTGATCGGCGCGGTCACGCCGAACATCCGCCCATCCTTGAAGTACAGCAGCCGACCCTTTTCGTCGAACACACCCGGACGTGCCCCCATCGCGGCGAACAGGGCATCGTAGAAGCGATGCGCGACGTCCATGTCGTTCGTTCCAACGGTGATGTGGCTGAACATGCGGGCACTCCTTGTGGAAAGCCGCAGTGTCGGCGAGCGCGGGCGACTTCGCAAATCGCCCGCACCGGTGCCGCCACGCCCGCGAAAAGACCCGTTGCTACTTGGCGGTGCTGAGCAGCAGCACCGCCGCAGTGACCAGACCGATGCCGATCCAACCGATCGGACGCAGGCGGTTGCCGAACAACAGGCGTCCGCAGGTGGCGGTTCCGATCACGCCGATCGCACCCCACATCGCATAGGCGGTGGCCAGGTCCATGTAACGCACCGCCTGGCCCAGCAGGGCGAAGGCGATCCAGACCATGACGATCGCAGCGACACCCCAGCGCCAGCGGCGGAAGCCTTCCGACTTGGCCACCATCATGTTCGCGGCGACATCGATCAGCGCCGAACAGATCACGAAAAACAGAGCCAAGGTATTCATCAGTGTGCCTCCCCGAGGGTGACGCAGACGATGCCCACCACCGCCAGCACCAGGCCGGCCAGCTGCTGCAGTGACAGGCTCTCGCCGAACACGGTGAGGCCGACCACGGTCAGCAGGGTCAGGCCCAGGCCTTCCCACACCGCGTAGGCCACGCCCACCGCGATGCGACGCACCGACTGCGCCAGGAAGAAGTAGGACAGCGCCAGCGCACCGGCCATGATCAGATAACCGGTCCAGCCGCCATCGCGGGCGGCGTGGGCCATGAACGAGGTGCCGACCACTTCGGCGACGATCGCCACGGTCAGGCAGGCCCAGGCGACCAGCGCGCCACGGGCGGGAACAGTACGGGACATGTGAAACTCCTTGCAGGACGGGGACCGCGCCGCCTCATCAATGGATCCACGCCGCGCGTGGAGGGTCCGGAACGCCCCTCGCAGACAGGGGCGACGGGGGTTAGTATCATCGCCTTTTACGGTGGTATCAAAATGGATTCCATCGACAGGAGCGATGGATCAATGCCCTATTCCCCTGAATCCCTACAGGCCTTCGTGGAAGCCGCCGCGCTGGGCTCGTTCTCGGCCGCGGCACGGCGGCTGGGCAAGACCCAGTCGACGGTCAGCACCGCCATTGCCCACCTGGAAGCCGACCTCGGCGTGAGCCTGTTCGACCGCCGCGGGCGCTACCCGCGGCTGACCGAGGCCGGGCGCCAGGTGCTGGGCCACGCACAGGAGATCCTGGCCGCCGATGCGCGCCTGCAGCAGTTGAGCGTGCGCCTGTCCGCGCCGGTCGAGCCGCGCCTGACCGTGGTGTTTTCCGATGTCTACCAGCTGGATCCGGAGCAGCGGATCCTGCAGCGCTTCGCCGAAGCGTTCCCGGAGATCGAGCTGGAGTGGCTGGATGCCGAAGGCGAGGACGTGCTGGAGCTGGTCGGCAGTGGTCGCGCCGGGCTGGGCCTGCTGCCCAGGCAGGAGCGTTATCCCGATGGGCTGGTGGCGCGGCCGCTGGCGCACCACAGCGAACTGTCGGTGTACGTGGCGCGCGGACACCCGCTGGCCAGCGCCGGGCGTCGCGCCGCCGCACAACTGGCACGGCATCGGCAGGTGCGCCTGAGCGCGGAAGTCGATCAGACCCGCTTGGTCACCGGCCTCGCGTGGACCGCCACCGATTACCTGATGGTGATGGAGATGGCCGAGGACGGCATCGGCTGGGCCGAACTGCCGCGGGCGCTGGTGCAGCGCTATGACCGTGGGCGGCTGGTGGAACTGGTGCTGCCGGGCTGGCCGCGGCGCATCCACAGCGACCTGCTGTGGCGACGCGACACGCCGCCAGGCCCAGCCGCACTGTGGTGGGCCGACGCGTTGGGGTGAAAAAGGGGACGGAGGGGATTAAGTCGTTTGTGCCCCAGTACCGCCGGGGCACAAACGACTTAATCCCCTCCGTCCCCTTTTTATCTGTCAGCGATGGGCGAGCGCGTAATCCAGTGCCGCGCACACCGCTGCCACCTGTGCGTCGTTGCACTGCTGCGGGGTGGCCCGCGGGCTGTCCGGGTAGACCTCGGTGGTGGTGGTGTACTTCGCGCCGGTAATGCCGGCGCACAGGCCCAGCTTCACCAGCGGATACTCGATCACGCCGTGGGCGATCACCGGCGAACCGATGATCTCGCCTTTGTCGTCGGCGGGGGCGATATGGGTGACCTTCTCCACGGCGGCAATGACCGCCTGCTGGAAGGCCGGCTGCGGGGCCTCGCTGTCATCCACCAGGTAGAAGCCATCCGGAATCAGGCCCGGCTCGAACGGCTTGCCGTCACGCGCGGCCAGCGCCGGGCGGAACTCGCTTTCATCACTGTCGGTGGTCTCGTGCAGGTCGATGTGCAGCACGAACTGGCCCTTGATCGGTGCAACCAGCTCGATCAGCGCGGTCGACTCGCGGGCCGGGCCATCGGCGCGGAAGTTGCGGTTCGGGTCGATCGCATCGAAGTTCCAGCGGTTGATGCGCTCGAAGCCCCACGGATTCACGCACGGCGCCACCAGCAGATTGGCCTTGCCGGCATAGTCGGCGGCGTGCTTTTCGAGGAACTCCAGCGCGCCCATCACGCCACTGGTCTCATAGCCGTGCACGCCACCGGTAACCAGCGCGGCGGGCAGCGCCGGGTTCCAGTCGCGGCTGCGCAGGGCGAACAACGTATAGGTCTCGCCAGCGTAGTCGAGCTGGCCATAGGCCACCTTGTCGAAACGCGAGGCCAGCGCTTCGATGCGCGGCAGCACCTCCTGGTCATAGCGACGCAGGCGCTGCTGGCGACCACGCCACAGCTCCCGTTCCGCCGCTCCCCACGGCTGGCCAGGGGTTCCGACGGGGTAGAAGGCGGCTTGGGACATGGCGGATCTCGGCGAGTCAGGAAGCAATCGCCCACTCTACCACCGGGGCAACGGCATGAACCCGACGCGCATTCCATTGGCGAATGGAATCAGCAATAATTCTCATTTACGACCTTCCACAGCCTGCACCGATGCCCATCCACGCCCTGCAACCGGCCCGCCTGCCCCTGGCCGCCGCCCTCACCCTGTGCCTGCTTCCGGCCGCCAGCGTCTTCGCCCAGGACGGCGCTACCACGCTCGACAGCATCCAGGTCTCTGGCAGCTGGCTGGGTACCGGCCTGCATGACAGCGTGAAGCGCTTCGCCGGCGCGCGCACGGTGGTCGACCGCCAGCGCATCGAGGCCAGCGGCGCGGCCAGCATCGGCGATGCCATGCGCCGCATCCCCGGCGTGCAGGTCACCGACAACTCCGGTACGGCCGGCAGCTCGGTCTCGCTGAACATCGGCGTGCGCGGCCTGACCGGGCGCTACTCGCCACGCTCGACCGTACTGCTGGACGGCGTGCCGCTGGCGGTAGCGCCGTATGGCCAGCCGCAGCTGTCGTTCGCACCGACCAGCCTGTCCAACATCGAATCGATCGACGTGGTGCGCGGCGGCGGCGCGGTGCGCTACGGCCCGCAGAACGTGGGCGGCATCATCAACTTCAGCACCCGCGCCATTCCCACCGAGGCAGGCCTGCACGGTGAGGCCGGCGTGCGCTACACCGCCCATGACCATGGCGGCGGCGACAGTGCCCAGTACAACGCTTTCCTCGGCGGCACCGGCGACAACGGCCTGGGCGCGGCCCTGCTGTACTCCGGCCAGGACGGGCGTGGCTGGCGCCAGGGCAGCGATGACCGCTTCAACGACCTGGCGCTGAAGTTCGCCTATGCCATCGACGCGCAGCAGGAACTGCGTGCCAAGCTGTCGTACTACGATGTGCGCTCGCTGACGCCGGGCGGCCTGACCCGCGCCCAGTACGAGGCCGACCCGTTCCAGAACACCCGCTCCACCGATTTCTGGAAGGGCCACCGCACCGGCATCGACCTGGGCTACACCAACACGCTGTCGGCCAACAGCGAATTCGAGGTGCTGGCCTATTACAACGAAAGCAGCCGCGCCAGCTCGCTGATCAACGCGGCCAATACCCAGTTGACCGTGCAGCCGCGCGATTACCGCGTGCTTGGCATCGAGCCGCGCTATACCCAGCGCCTGCATTGGGGCAGCACGGTGCACGACATCACCGCCGGCTACCGCTTCCTGCGCGAACGGGGCAACGACCGCAGCTACACCGTCAGCCGCCGCACCGGCGTGGCCAGTGCCACCACCCGTTTCGACAACGCGACCGATGCCCATGCGTTCTACATCGACGACCGCATCGCGATCGGCCAGTGGCGGATCACCCCGGGCGTGCGCATGGAATGGATCGACATGGACCGCCGCCAGGCCGGTGGCACGGCGACCTTCAGCAGCCGCAACGACAAGGCCCTGCCCTCGCTCAACATCGCCTACCTGCTGACGCCGCGGCTGACTGTGTTCGGCAACTACACCACCTCGTTCGGGCCGGTGCAGAACATCCAGCTGAATTCCCAGACCGCCAGCAATCCGCTCAAACCGGAAGTGGCAAAGACCGCCGAACTGGGCGCGCGCTGGCAGGACGGTGCATTGCGCGCGGAAGTGACCGTGTTCAAGATGCGCTTCGACAACCAGATCCTGCAGGTGCCGGGCATCACCCCGCCGACCTTCCAGAACATTGGTGCCACCGACCACAAGGGCGTGGAGAGCGCGCTGGAGTACCACTTCGCCCAGGACAGTGAGCTGGCCGGGCTGGAGCTGTACGCCAACTACACCTGGACCCAGGCGATCCAGCAGTCCGGTGACAACCGCGGCCTGGACGTGCCCTTCTACTCGCGCGACACCGACAGCGTCGGCGCCCGCTACGCACTGGCCGGCTGGACCTTCAATGTCTCCAGCACCCACCAGAGCGGCCAGTTCTCCGATGCCGCCAACACCTGGGAAGAAACCGCTGACGCGCGCGTGGGCCGCGTGCCGGGCGTGCGCCTGTGGAACGCGCAGGTGGCCTGGCAGGTGCCGGGGCTGGACGACAGCGAGATCGCGCTGGGCGTGAACAACCTGACCGACAAGCGCTGGTACACCCGCAACGTCGATGGCAACGCCGGCCGCATGGTGGCTGCGCCACGCACCTTCTACGTGCAGGGCCGCTACCGCTTCTGACGCGGTAACCGCCCGATGCAGTGACGGCGGCGACCACGGTGGCGGCGTATCATGCCGCCACCATGTCACTGCCTGTTTCGCCATCGCGCCTGCATCTGGCCTTCCAGGGCCTGCGCCTGCGCCTGCGCGGCAGCGACCTGTGGTTCATCGCGCTTGCCCTGCTGGTCGGCCTGATCGCCGGCTACCTGACCCTGCTGCAGTCCGGCATCGCACGCTGGCTGCAGGGCACCCTGTACGGGCTGGACGACGGCATGCGCCTGAGCTCCCTGCCCGCGCTGACCTGGACCGCACTGCTGGTGCTGCCGCTGGGTGGCCTGCTGGTCGGCCTGGTCAGCCTGGCCGCGACCCGGCTCAAGCGGCCCCTGCTCGATGCGGTCGAAGCCAATGCCCTGCATGGCGGGCGCATGTCGATGCGCGACAACCTCATCGTGCTGACCCAGACCCTGCTGTCCAATGGCTGCGGCGCCTCGGTCGGGCTGGAGGCTTCGTATACGCAGATGGGAGCGGGCAGCGGCTCGCAGCTGGGCCGGGTGATGCGCCTGCGCCGCAACGACGTGCGCATCCTGGTCGGCGCCGGTGCCGCCGGTGCCATCGCGGCCGCCTTCGGGGCGCCACTGGCCGGCGCGTTCTACGCCTTCGAGATCGTCATCGGCGCCTACACCCCGGCCGCACTGGCGCCGGTGGCGGTGGCCGCGCTGGCAGGTGCATTCGTGGCCGACCAGGCCGGCATCGAGCCCTACCTGCTGCCGGCTGCCTCGACGATTGATGTCCGCGCCGCCGACTATGCCATCTACGGCCTGCTTGGCTGCTGCTGCGCGATGGTCGGCATCGCGGTGATGCGGCTGATCGCCTCGATCGAAGGCACGGTCAAGCGCAGCCCGTTGCCGCTGTGGGGCCGGCCGGTGGTCGGCGGCCTGCTGCTGATCCCGCTGGCACTGGCCAGCCCGCAGGTGCTGTCGTCCGGCCATGGCGCACTGCACCTGGACCTGACCACGCACCTGCCGCTGATCTGGATCGGCGGCCTGCTGACCCTGAAGTGCCTGGCCTCGGGCATCTCGCTCGGGTTTGGTTTCCGCGGCGGCCTGTTCTTCGCCTCGTTGTTCATGGGCACCCTGGTCGGCGCCCTGTTCGCCGGCCTGCTGGCGATGGCCACTGGTGTGCCGGTGATCGATGCCACGTCCGCCGCGCTGGCTGGCATGGCAGCGTTGGCCGCCGCCGTGGTCGGCGCACCGATGACCATGGCCATGCTGGTGCTGGAAGGCACCCACGACTTCCTGCTGACCAGCGTGGTGATGAGTGCGGTGCTGGTCTCCAGCACGCTGGTACGGCAGTGGTTCGGTTATTCGTTCTCGACCTGGCGCATGCACCTGCGCGGCGAGACCATCAAGAGCGCACGCGACGTGGGCTGGGTGCAGAACCTCAACGCCGGCCGGCTGATGCGCAAGGGCGTGGCTACCGCGCCGGCCGATCTCGATGCCGCCACGTTCCGCCAGCGCTTCCCGCTGGGTTCGGGCAGCCGGGTGATCCTGATCGACAGCGAAGGCCATTACGCAGGCATCGTGCAGATTCCGCGCGTCTACGGCGACGGCGTGAAGCCGGAGACCATGATCGGCGAGCTGGCCGAGAACCGGGACGTGTCACTGTCACCGGCCGCGGACGTGGTCAGCGTGATGCAGCGCTTCGACCAGACCCAGGCCGATGAACTGGCCGTGGTCGCCGCCGACGGCCAGGTCCTGGGCGTGGTCTCTGAAGCCTTCGTCCGCAAGCGCTACGCCGAGGAACTGGACAAGCGCCAGCGCGAACTGATGGGCGAGCGCGTCGACGACACCGACTGACCCCGCCAAAAGGGGACGGAGGGGATTAAGTCGTTTCTGACACTTTCGAAATCCGCGCATGGCGTGGATCTACTGTCACCTCGACCGGGTAGACTCCGGCCATGCGCTTCATTGAGACCTTCCAGGCCGGTCCCTTCGCCGACACCGTGGTCAGCCTGCTGGCCGCCTTCGTGCTGGGCACGCTGATCGGCGCCGAGCGCCAGTACCGGCAACGCACCGCCGGCCTGCGCACCAACGTGCTGGTGGCAGTGGGCGCCGCCGCCTTCGTCGACCTGGGCATGCGCATCGCCGGCAGCGCCGAGGCGGTACGGGTGATCTCCTACGTGGTCTCCGGTGTCGGCTTCCTCGGCGCCGGCGTGATCATGAAGGAAGGGATGAACGTGCGCGGCCTGAACACCGCCGCCACCCTGTGGTGCTCGGCGGCGGTCGGCAGCTGCACCGGCGCGGACATGCTGGCCGAGGGCGTGCTGCTGACCGTGCTGATCATCGCCGGCAACACGCTGCTGCGGCCGCTGGTGAATGCGATCAACCGCATCCCGATCAACGAGGCGGCGACCGAAGCCACCTACGAAGTGCGCCTGAGCGTGGATGCCGAAGCCGTACCGCGGGTGCGCGAGCGACTGGTCGATGCGCTGGAGGCCGCGCAGTATCCGGTGGGCGATGTGCAGGTGGTCGAGCATGCCGATGCGCCTACCGACGTGATCGCGGTGCTGGTCAGTACCGCGGTCAGTGCCGACGAGCTGGATCTGGTGCTGGCACGGATGGAGCACGTGCCGGGGGTGCTGCATGCCACGTGGGAAGTCAGCACCCGCGACTGAATCATCCACGCAGGGCGTGGATCTGCCGAGGTCGTGCTGCAGTGGATTCACGCCATGCGTGGATACGCTTCTCTCACCCACCCGCCATGCGCTGCTGTGCCCGCAGCAGCTTCCGGAACGAGCCGCACTTCCGGGCATCCTCTGCCTGCGGGCAGGCCGCCGCACGTTGCAGGTGCCGGCGTACCCGTTGCAGCTGGATGATCTGCCGCTGCAGCACATCAGCCTGCGCCAGCAGGGCCTCACGATCCAGCGTAAGGCATCCGCGCTGCGGCGGCAGCGATGCGCCGATCTGCTGCAGCGACAGCCCGGCCGCCTGGCCCAGGCCGACCAGTGCCAGCCGCTCCAGCACCTGCTCGTCGTACTGCCGGCGCAGGCCGCGACGGCCCACTGCCTGCAGCAGCCCAAGCTGTTCGTAGTAACGCGGGGTCGAGGCCGGCACGCCACTGCGCTTGACCACTTCGCCGATATCCAGTTCACGCACGGGCTTGACCTCAAGTGACCTTCAAGCGCCAACCTATGGGCGACTTCCCTGCAAGGCAAGACCATGACCCGTACACCCCCCGTTGATCAGAGCGCCCTGTGGAACGGTCCTGGCGGCCAGGTCTGGGTTGCGCAGCAGGCCATTCTCGATGGCCTGTTCCAGCCCATGGCCGACCTGCTGGTGGCCGAACTTCCGGAGACCGTCACGCAACTGCTGGATGTAGGCTGCGGTACCGGTGCCAGCCTGCTGGCATCAGCCGCCGCACGCCCGGCGACACACAGCACCGGCCTGGACATCTCCGCGCCGATGCTGGCGCTGGCCCGCCAGCGCGCCGAGGCTGCGGGACTGGACGCGGACTTCATCGTGGCAGACGCGCAGCGCCATCCTCTGCCGTCCGCGCACTTCGACTGGATCCAGTCGCGGCTGGGCGTGATGTTCTTCGAGGACAGCCAGGCCGCGTTCGCCAACCTGCATCGTGCCGCGACACCCGGCGCTGGGCTGCGCTTCATCGCCTGGCGCAGTGCCGACGAGAATCCATTCATGACCACGGCCGAGCGCGCCATCGGCGATGCACTGGATCTGCCGCGCCGGGTACCCGGCGCGCCGGGACAGTTCGCCTTCGCCGATGGCGGGCGGGCACAGCGGCTTGTGCAGGCCGCCGGTTGGAAGGATGTGGAGGTGGTTGCGGTAGACCTGCCCTGCTCGATCGCCCGCGAAGACCTGCCCACCTATGTCGGCCAGCTGGGCCCGTTGGGGCTGGCCCTGCGCTCAATGCCGGAAGCCCGTGCCGCCGTGCTTCGCCACCAGGCGCTGGCTGCATTCGCGCCGTTCATCGAAGGTGACCGCGTACGCGTGGATGCCGCCTGCTGGCTGGTCCGCGCCCGCGCGTAGGAAAAGGGGACGGAGGGGATTAAGTCGTTCTTGCCCCGCGTGTGCAGGAAACGACTTAATCCCCTCCGTCCCCTTTTTCTTTACAGCGCCTCGCCGGCGTCGGCCAGGCGCGATTCGATCAAGGCGTACCACTGCTGCAGCACGTCGATCAGCATGTCCAGCTCGGCGTCGGTGCGCTGTGCGCGGCCGCTGCGCAGGCAGGCCTGTGCTTCCTGCAGTTGGGCCAGGAACCCTGCCACGGTATCGGCCTGCAGGATCAGGCCGGGCAGGCGCCGGCCCGGGATGCGCACCACGGCATGGTTGCCGAGCTGGCCGTACACGCTGAGCGTAGCTTCCGTCTTCATGGAGAGTGGCAGGAATTGGGCATTCATCGCGTGCACCGTTTGAAGACCTGAGCCGCAGGCAGGCGTGGACGACGGGGGAGACGTTGCCACGCCTGCCGGCGGTCAGGGGGGACTCGGGATGCCGGGGCACAGCCCCGGCGCAGGAGGGTCAACGTGGCTGTGCCATCCCGGCGATCTGCACGCGCCGGTTCGGCGCCAGGCAAGCAATCAGCTCGCGCCGGTTGCGCTGCCCGCACTGCACGATCGGCTCAGCCGCGCCGCGTCCTTCGGCGCTGATGCTGGCCGCAGGCACGCCGCCCTGCACCAGCGCGCTGCGCACGGCCTCGGCGCGGCGCTGCGACAGCGACTGGTTGTAGCTGGCGCTGCCGATACGGTCGGTATAGCCGGTCACCCTGATCGACTGCACCTGTGCGGCTTCGCGTACCTGCGCCAGGATGCCCTGCACCGCCTGCTGCCCTTCCGCGCTCAGCACCGCGCTGTCGAAGCCGAACAACGCGTCGGCCGACAGCCGCAGCGGCTGTTCCGGCAGCGGTGCCGGTGCCGGTGCCGGCGGGACCGGTGGCCGCGGCGGCTCCAGCACGGCCGCGCACGATTCCGGCTTCCAGTAACCCGCCTGGGCAATGCCCTTGCTGTCAAAGCGGACCTGGAACTGGCAGGTGAAATACTCCGCACCTTGCGCGGTGCGGAAGTTGAACAGGTAGTTCCACTCGCGCACGCCCCACATGCCTTCATTGAAATGCGGCGTGCCCAGCAGCGTGTACAACTGCCGCTTGCTCATGCCCGGCGCGAAGCGGCGCAGGTCGGCGACGTCCGGATAGATGCCTTCCTTCAACGAGGCCCTGGAGGCCTCCGGGAACTGCACGGCGGTGGCTTCGACGGGACCGTCGGTGGCCGGCGCATGGCTGCGGCAGGCGGCCAGCAGGCCCATCCCCAGGATCAGGCCCAGCGTAGCGGCATGTTGGGCGGCGCGGGCGATGCGATGCTGTTTCATGTCATTCCCCCTGTAGACGTTTCCGCGATGCCGGGCCGCGGGTGCGGCCCGGCGGCGGGGATCACCACTGGATGCCGGCACCGACGGCCACGCCGGCCTCGCCACGGCTGTTGGTCGAACCGCTGAACTTGTAGATCCAGCGCCCGCCTTCGGAGACACCGGAGATGCCCAGCGCCACGCCCGATTCGCCGTTGTAGCTGCCAGCCGCGATCGAGGCCATGCTGCGGCCCGCCTCGCTGGGCTGCGGCAGCGCTGCGGTGGCCATCGCCGAGGCGATACCGGCCGAAGCACGGTTGTCGGTCTTGCGCAGGTCGCGCTCGAAGCCACCCATGCGCTCGTCGGTGTAGGCCTTGGACCAGTCCAGGGTCTGCGCCATGCCCGACTTCAGCTGATCCACGTTGACCGCGTCGGTACCGGCGGTGCCAGCGGCAACGTTGCGCACCGTGGTCGGGCCGCTGCTGGTGCTGCCCAGGGTGACGCTGTTGTAGTTGGTCGCACCGTTCACCGTGGTGTCGTAGCGGATGGTGCCCTGCTGCGAGGCCTGCAGCTGGCGCACGTTGACCGCGTCGGTGGCCTGCGAGCCGTCGGCCACGTTGACCACCTGGCGTTCGGCGCCGCTGGCACCCACCGAGACCGTGTTGGCCCGGTTCGCCACCGAACCTGCACCCAATGCCACCGAGTTGTCGGCCTGCGCCTGTGAACCATTGCCGAGCGCGGTCGAGTTGGCACCGGCGGCAGTGGAGCCTGCACCACCGGCGGCGGAGTTGGCGCCGCTGGCGGACGGATCGGCCAGGTTGTTGGTGTTGTTGGCGCGGAAGCTGCCCGCCACGTTGGTGATGTTCTGGATCTTCTGGTCGGTGTACTTCTTCGACTCGTCGATGGCGTAATTCACGCCGTTCTTCAGCTGGCCGACATTGGTTGCGTCGTAGGTGTCCGAGCCGTCGGCAACGTGGGTGATCTTGCGCTCGCTGCCGCTGCTGCCGACCGAGACCTCACCGGCCGAGTTGCTGGCACCGGTCTGGCCGTAGGCGCCGGTATAGCCGCTCTGTGCGCCAACGCTGGCCACCGAACCGGCACCCAGCGCCACGCTGTTGCCGGCACTGCTGCTGGCACCGTTGCCGACCGCCACGCTGTTGGCACCGGCTGCACTGGCCTGCGGGCCGACCGCCACCGCTTCCGCACCGGCCGCGGTGGCTGCGGCCGCCGTCGAGTTCACCGCCAGGTAGGCACTGCCACCGCCACCGTTGGTGATGCGCTGGTTGAGGACCTTCAGCGAGCCATCGACGGCAGTGAAAGCGGCGGTGACGTTGTTGTAATCGCCGCTGGTGAAGGTGCCATCGGTGGCGATGCTGGAAATGCTGAACGTCGGCGCGGTCCACGCGTTGGTGGTGCCGTTGTAGGCAGTGGTGCCGCCGAAGTAGTTGGCGATGGTGCTGTGGGTGCTGAACAGCTGGTCGCCGGTGATGGCGTCGCTGCTGCCGGCCAGGATGCTGCCGGCGGCGACGTTGGTGATCTTCACCGCACCGGTACCGGTGCCCGTCAGCGTCACGCTGTTGAGCACGTTGCCACTGCCGTCGACATCGTATTTCACGGCCAGCTTGTCGATCTCGCCGGTCTGGTCGGCAACGTTGGCCAGCGAGTTGCTGACCGCATCGAAGGCGGTGCCGACGTCGTTGTAGCTGCCCTTGGTCACGGTGCCGTTGGCGGCGACGTTGTTGATCGAGTACGTCGGTGCGGTCAGCACGCCGCTGGCGCTGACCGCAGCACCACCGCCGAGGTGGGTGGCCACAGCCTGGTTGGCGGCGAACAGCTGGGCCCCGTTGATGGCCTCGCTGCTGGTGGCGCTGACCTGGCCCGGGCCGAGATTGCGCAGCGTGGTGGCGGTGCCGGCCTGGCCCAGCGTGGCGCTGGCATAGTTGACGCTGCCATCGGCGTTGAGGTCATAGCGCAGTGCCCCCTGCTCCGAGGCCTGCAGCTGTCCCACGTTGACCGCATCGGTGGCCGCGGTACCGGCCGCCACGTTGATGACCTGACGCTCTGCGCCAGCGGCACCGATGGAAACCGTGTTGGCACGATCGGCAAGGCTTCCCGCACCCACTGCGATGCTGTTGGCTGCCGTCGCCCGCGCATTGGTGCCGACCGCGATCGAATCGGCGCCGCTGGCCACGGCCTCGGTACCGGTCGAGTTCACCCGCAGGTACTTGGTACCGCCGTTGCGGATATCGGTGATCTGCGTGTTGAGGTTGACCAGCGAACCATCCACCGCCGCGAAGGCATCGGTGGCGTTGGTGTACAGGCCCTGGGCGATGGCGCCGGTGGTGGAGATCGTGCTGATCTCGAACAGCGGTGCGGTGAAGATGCCGCTGGCCGGGTCAAAGGCTGCACGACCACCGAAGAAGCTGGCGATCGCGCTGTTCGTTGCCGCCAGCTGGCCACCGTTGACGGCCTCGAGGCTGCCCGCGGTGACCGCACCGGCGGCGAGATTGCCGATGGTGGTGGTGCCGGTGCCTGCGCCGAGGGTGACCCGTCGATAGTTCGGATTGCCGCCGGCGTCCAGATCGTAGGTCACCGCAGCATCCGCCACGCCGTTGATCAGGCTGATCGCGCCCTTCAACTGCGCGACGTTGACCGCGTCGGTGTTGCCGCTGCCCGCAGCCACGTTGGTGATCTGGCGCTCGCCCCCACCGGCGGTGCCCACCGATACTTCACCGGCCGAGACCTGCGGCGCCGTGAGGCCGTAGGCACTGTAGCTGGCCTGCGCGCCACGCAGTGCGGCCGAGCGGTAGCCCAGCGCGACCGAGTTGGCCTGGTTGGAGGTGGACTCGGCACCCAGCAGGGTCTGCCCGTTGGCGGTGCCGACGGCACTGTCGCCGACGATCACCGAATGGCCCATGCGCGCGGCATAGTCGGCCGTCGGCACGCCGGTCGGGTTGCTGGGATCGTTCACGCCATCACCGGGGAAGGCGACATTGGCATCGACCTTCGGCAGTTCATGGCGTGCGTTGGCGCCGATCACCACTTCCTTCGAGCCGTTGGCGAAGGCGCCATCGCCCATCAGCACCTGGTAGTCCTGCGCGGCGTTGACGGCCCAGCAGGAGATGTCGGCCAGCGCGATGTCCAGGCACTTGGCCGCCCAGGCCGGGGAATCCTTCGGCAGCAGCAGGCCCAGCAGGCCACCCGGATTGCCGTTGTTGATGTTGTAGATGTAGCTGTCGGAAGTGACGCCACCGATCAGGGTCAGGTGCGAGCTGCCGCCCGTGGCCGCGCCGCCCAGACCGTTGAGCGTGCTGCCGACCGGCGACAGGTTCACCACCGGCAGGCCCAGCACATTGACCGTCGAATAGGTCTGCATCACGTTGGCATTGCTGAGCTTGAGATTGCCATTGCTCAGGTAGCCATTGCCGCCGAACAGGCTGGTGGTGGTCGGCCCGATCAGCTGGCCGACATTGCCGACCAGGCCACCGGTGCCGATGATCAGGCCGGCATTCGGGTCGGCCGGCGCCGGTGCCTTCGGGCTGGTCGGCGGGATCGCCGACGGCTGGGTCAGGCCGAGACTGCCGAGCGTGCCACCCACCAGGCCGCCCACGGCGCTGCCCAGGTTGCCGACAGTGCCATTGAGATTGCCGTTGAGCAGGTTGCCCACCGCGCTGCCGACGTTGCCCAGCGTGCTTCCCAGCACACCGCCCAGGCCTGTGCCCGGGCTACCGGTGGTGCCGTTGAGAATGCCGCCCACTGCACCACCGACCGTGCCGACGGTATTGCTAAGCGTGCCGCCCACCGCGCTGCCAACCTGGCCGACGGTGCCGCTCAGAGCGCCACCCACCGCACTGCCGACGGTACCGTTCAATGCGCCACCGACTGCGCCCACCGTGTTGTTGAGCGTGCCGCCCACTGCACCGCCGACCTGGCCGACGGTGCCGTTCAGAGCGCCACCCACCGCACTGCCGACGGTACCGACAGTGCCGTTCAGAGCGCCACCCACGGCGCCGCCGACTTGGCCAACCGCGCCATTGAGCGCACCACCCACTGCACTGCCGACGGTACCGACAGTGCCGTTCAGTGCGCTGCCCACAGCACCACCGACCGCACCGACCGAGTTGTTGAGCGCGCCGCCCACTGCACTGCCAACAGTACCGACAGTACCGTTCAGAGCACCGCCAACTGCACCACCGACTGCGCCGACCGTGTTGTTGAGCGTGCCACCCACTGCGCCGCCGACCTGGCCAACGGTGCCGTTCAGAGCTCCGCCCACCGCACCGCCGACGGTACCGACGGTGCCGTTCAGTGCACCGCCGACTGCGCCGCCAACTGTGCCGACCGTGCCGTTCAGAGCACCGCCAACTGCACCACCGACTGCGCCGACCGTGTTGTTGAGCGTACCGCCCACTGCGCTGCCGACCTGGCCAACGGTGCCGTTCAGAGCTCCGCCCACAGCACCACCGACCGCACTGACCGTGTTGTTGAGCGCGCCGCTCACGGCGCCGCCAACTGTGCCTGCCGTGCCGTTCAGTGCACCGCCAACTGCACCACCGACCACGCCGACTGTGTTGTTGAGCGTGCCGCCCACTGCACCGCCGACCGCGCCGACTGTGCCGTTGAGTGCACCGCCCACTGCGCCACCGACTGTTCCGACAGTACCGTTCAGAGCGCCGCCCACTGCGCCACCGACCTTGCCTACCGTGCCGTTCAGTGCACCGCCAACCGCACCACCGACTGCGCCCACCGCGTTGTTGAGCGTGCCACCCACTGCACCGCCGACCGCGCCGACTGTGCCGTTGAGTGCACCGCCCACTGCGCCACCGACTGTTCCGACAGTACCGTTCAGAGCGCCGCCCACTGCACCGCCCACCGTGCCAACGGTGCCGTTCAGCGCACCACCCACCGTGCTACCGACCGCACCCGCGGCACCGTGAAGCGTCCCGCCGACAGCATCCACTGCTCCGCCCACCAGACCGCCGACGCCCAGCGCGCTGTGCTGCGCGGCTACGGTTGCCTGCCCGGCCAGCTTCAGGTTGCGATCGGCGACTACTTCCTGGCCGTCCGGCGCCTGCACGCGCACCTTGCCCGCGGCGCCGGCATCGAACGCGGCACTGATGGCGCGATCATGCGTGTCACCCGGCAGTTCCTCCTTGGCCGGCAGCGTGACCGCCGCCGTCGCCCGGGCCTGGCCCTGCCCCTCGATGTGATGGCCAGCCACCGCCAGATGCGCGTCGGTGTCGCCGTCGACAGAGGCCTTCAGGGACGAACCGCTGAGGCCCGCTGCCGCCTGGGCACCCGAATCGATCGAAGCGACCTGATGGCCAGCGATGCCGACCTTGGCCCTGGCGCGCGCATCGGCAGCCACGCCCAGCGGCGCCTGCGCGCCCGGCGCAACGTGCGCTGCCAGCGATGCATCCACCTGTGCCGCCTTGATCGCAGTGTTGCCCAGGCCGACAGTGGCGCGTACATCGGCCGCCAGCGCCGGCACGGCCACCTGCTTCGGCGTGGTGTTCGCTGCCAGCTTCACCTGCACGGCGGCCGGCAATACGTCACGCACCACCGGCAGCGATGTGGTGTTCAACTGCAGGCCCAGGCGAGCGTCCGCACTGATCGCGGGGCTGCTCTGCGCCTGTCGCGCGGCGGCAGCCAAGGCCACTTCCGCGTCGACCTTGACCGGCATCGGCTGCGCATACTTCGCCGCAAGCGCTTGCAGGTCGCGCAGCGACTGATTGGTTTCCGATGCCCCTGCGTGGCCGCTGGCCAGCGCGCACAGCAGTGCCAGGGCCAGCGCGGTGGGCATCAGCAGGAAGGCGCGCGGATCGCGTGCGGCGCCGCCGCCGCTGTCGCCGGTGGCCAGTTCCGAGGCCACAACCAGAGCATTGAGCTGGCGGTTCCATACACGCCGGTAGATGCGGTTCATGAGCATTTCCCCCGTAGGCGAACAACTGGAATGTCAGTGGACTTGCCGTTAGGCAGGTGACTGACATTTCAGCGGTTGCAACGGTGGCGGCGCACTTCAATCCGGCACGGCAATCGCGCATTCCGGCAAATCCACGGCCGGAATCGGCAGCCGTTTATGCAGAAGCGGCAACATGATCGGCAAGCGGATGTGCAATTCCGGCACGAATGCCGCGAAAACCCTTGCGGGGCTTGGCTCAGGCCGGTTGGCCGATCTGCGCGGGCGCGCGCATCAGGGTATCGCGCGGCAGTTCGCCGAATACCTTGCGGTAATTGTCGGCGAAGCGCGAAAGATCCCACAGGCCGCAGCTGAGGGCGATGGCTTTCACCGAGCGACGGCTGGAATCGGCCATCGACAGGCTGCGGCAGGCCGCGCACAGGCGCAGCATGGAGAGATACCGGTTGGGCGAGGTTCCAAACAGGTCCTCGAACGCATAACGCAGGCCGCGCTCGCTGACCCCAGCCGCATCGCAGATTTCATTCATGTAGATATTGCGGCGCAGGTTGAGCCGCATGAAGTTCTCTGCCCGCTGTGCGATCAGATAATGCGTACGCCGTGCACGGCTGCAACCCGGGCGATCCGCCGCACCGGCACCCAGAAGGGCCTGCACATGCTCGTGCAGCAGGGTTTCAGTTTCTTCCGGCTGCAGGCCTGCAACCTGCCCCAGCTGCAGGTGCAGCTGCTGGTAGTGGCGTGCCAACGGCGTGCCTTCGCTGGCCAGATTGAACAGTGACAGTGCCTGGCCAGCGGGAGGCGTGCTGCGCAGGCTCAGTTCGGTCAGCTTGCGCTGCACCCGTGCCACCGGCAGCAGCATCAGGGTCATGTGCGTGCCTGGGCTCAGGGTGAACTCACTGATGCCTTCCGGCATGATCGTCAACGCCATCCCCGGCGTGAGCGGTACGCCATGGCACCAGCTCAGCGTCTCATCGGTGGCGTGCAGGTACCCGAGCATCGCCCAGTCCGGCGGCAGCATGAAACGGCCGCGGCAGTGGAAACCGCAGCTGATGCTGCAGAACAGGGCTTCCTCGTGCACGCGCGAAGCGAATGCCGCACGTGGCCCATTGCCATCGAGCAGCAGCAGTTCGACATCACAGACACGAAGCACGCCGCTCAGCGTGGCCAGGTCTATCGACCGCAGGCCGCTGTCGCCGCTGTCTCCTACCCCACCATCGACCATGACAGTGTTGTCCCCCGTTGATCCGCCATGCGATGCGGCCCCCACTGCCTGACAGGGCGCGCAGCGATCCAGAAACCACTTCCGTTGTCGTGCAGGCCGCATCGGCTCCGATGCGGCCAACCATGGAAATGCAACAGCTTGAATGCGAGTATGCCCGATAATCGGCGAAGGTAAACCCGCGGGCTGCAATGAAGAAAAAAGATACACAGATGAAGAAAATGTCGGCGCCATTGGCATGGTCCTCGCATGCGCCGGAAAATGGAAATCACATAATCTGCACGACCATGAATCGTTTTGCCTTCGAACGGATTCTCGTCACAGAAACGGCCTGAAAGTTTCAGCATCGCGGGGTTTCTGCCGAATTTGCATATAGGTTCCTGTTGCAGCCAACTTCCATTCAGGCAAAGTCGATAGCACGGTGATCCGGCCAACTGATCCGGCCGCACCCAGGGGGACAGCATGACCACGCACGCATCATTGGATGCCTCGACCACCGGCCCCGGGCCGAGCGGTCGCGACCGTGCGGCTGGCGGCCTGCCTGGAGACGATCACCCTGCTTGAGCACAGCGGGCCCATCCCGCCGTGCCTCCTCCGCCAGGACGCGCGGAGGCCCACGGACGATCCCGGCGGAGCCGGGCCACCGCCCAACGCAGGTGTACTGCATCCGCAGACAGGTAGAGGGAGACATTGGTCATGAACGCATCGATCCGCAAATTCCTGAAGGAAGAAGACGGTGTCACCGCGCTCGAGTACGGGCTGCTGGCTGCCGTCATCGCTGGTGTCCTGATCGCGGTCGGCAACGACCAGATCAAGGGGTTCTTCGAAACGCTGTTCAAGAACCTCTCCGCACTGGCCACCAAGGCGTCGGGCTCGACGACCTGAGCGGCGACCGCGCGCGGCCGGCAGAGCCGCGACGGTGGGGCGCATGGAACCAGGCGAAGACCGTCCAGTGACGGACGACGGAGTGTGCGATGACACTGCTGGGATTGTTGGCCATCGGCGTATGCCTGCGGATCGCGATCAGTGATCTGTATGCCCGTCGGGTGCCCAACGCCTGGCTGATCGCCGCTTGCGTGATCGCCACCGTGGTGATCGTCTTCGGCCAGTTCAGTGCGCCGCGCCAGCCGTGGCTGCCCCACGTTGCCGGCGCGGCGCTCGGCCTGTTGGCGCTGCTGCCGTTCTATGCCCTGCGCTGGATGGGCGCCGGCGACGTGAAGTTCTTTGCCGTGCTGGGGCTGATGCTGGGCTGGCAGGCGCTGCTGCCGGTCTGGCTGGTCGCCAGCCTCGCCGCCGGGTTGCACGCCGTGCTGGTGCTGGCGGGCCGGCGCCTGGGCGTGTTGCTGCCCGGCCACCTGCAGATGCAGGTGAATCGCACCAGCACGCAATGGCACGCGCATCCGGCCCTGCGCGACATGCAGACCGCACGCCAGGGACGACGTGGCATTCCCTATGCCGCCTACCTCGCACTCGCCGCCATCGGCTGGGTGCTGGCAAGCATCTACGGAGGTGCACCATGAACATCCGCAGCCCGCGCCGGCAACGCGGCGTCGCCAGCATCGAGTTCGCCCTGATGCTGATGCTCGGCCTGTTGCCGCTGCTGCTGTTCACCTTCTCCGGGGTGATGATCATGGCAGCACAGCAGACCCTGGCCACCGCCTCGGCCGAAGGCGCGCGCGCCTCGCTGCGCTACGGCACGGCCGGCGAACGGCGCACCGCAGCCTGCGTCGCCGCACGCACCTCGATGCAATGGCTGCTGCAGTTCTCCAAGCAGAACGTGGACTGCAGCGCGGGGGGCAGCAATGCCATCGTGGTGTCCGCGCAGGCGCCCTGCGCCGGCCTGGCCACGGCCCAGTGCATGACCGTGACAGTCAGCTACGACTACGCCAGCCATCCCTTCCTGCCCGGCACCGCCACGCTCTACAAGTGGGTGATGCAGGCTCCCATCCGCAGCGTCGCGGTCGCCCAGCTCGATCTCGGCAGCGGCAACTGATGACCGGTATTTTGGAGACGGTTCCATGCTCAAGTTGACCCGCATCGCTGCCGTCGCCCTGATCGGCCTGGCCGTGCTGCTGGCGCTGATCGCCTTCATGATCGGGCGCAAACCGGCCGCACCGGTCACGGCCGCGCCGATCACGCACAACGAAGTGCAGGCCATCACGGTGGTGGAAGCCGTGGCGCGCCTGCCCGCGGGCGAGCCGATCAGCGCCAACGACCTGCGCCTGGCCCAGCGCACATCCCCCGTCGCCGGTGCCGCCACCAGCATCGCCGCCGTGGTCGGCAAGGTGCCGGTGCAGGACATCGCCGAAGGCAGCCCGGTCAGCAGCAGCGCATTGGCACAGGGCTTCTCGCTGCAGCTGCGGCCGGGCGAGCGCGCACTGGCCGTGCCCGTGGACGAACTGGTCGGTGCCGGCAACCGCATCCTTCCCGGCGACTTCGTCGACGTCTTCCTCAACCTGCGCAATGCCCAGCCCAGCGTCAACAGCCCCGCCGAAGCCGCGCAGACGCGCCTGCTGCTGTCGCGCCTGCGCGTGCTGAGCTATGGGCAGCAGGACATCGCGCCGGTCGCCTCGGAAGCCACCTCCAATAGCGAGGCCGACACCCGCAACGACCCGCGCGCGGCCGACATCACCGGCAGTGGCGGCAGCCACAGCAGCAATGAAGCCCCGCAACCCGCGCGCAGCGCGGTGCTGGCGGTACCGGTGGCCGACGCCAATCGACTGCTGCTGGGTGCGCAGCAGGGCAAGCTGTTCCTGGCGCTGCGCAATCCCGCCGATACCGGCCTGCCCGACCTCGCACTGTTCCCTCAGTCGCGCGGCGTGATCGATCCGCTGCGTGGGCTCGACGCAGAGCAGCAGCTGGCGCTGCAGCGCCCGGAGAACCACGCCTTCGCCGGTATCGACGGCGACGCGCTGGCCGGCCGCGGCAGCGCCCCGCCACGCAGCAACGCGGATGCACCCGCGCGTGCGCCGGCGCCCCGTCGCAGCGCCCCGCGCGCTTCGGGTATCGAGATCATCCGTGGCGACAGTTCCGCCCCCCGTGGCTCCCTTTGACCAGCATCGAGCGCATCCATGACCGAACGTCACCGCCGTCCACGCCTTTCTCCCCGCCAGCGGTGGCTGGCCCTGCTGCTGGTGCTGCTGGCACCGGCAACGAGCGTGGCCGCCGATGACCTGGTGCTGCAGGCCCGTGAGCAGCGTCCCTGGAACCTGCCGGCCGACCTGGAACGGGTGGCCATTGCCGACCCCGGCGTTGCCGACATCGTGATGCTGCGCGGCCAGCGCCAGGCGCTGCTGGTGGGCAGGATGCCCGGCACCACCACCCTGCTGCTGTGGCACCGCAAGCAGGCCGAGCCGCAACGGGTGACAGTACGGGTGCAGAGCGCCGTACAGGGCGCGGCCAGCACCGGCGGCAACGATCTGGTGTTCACCCAGCAGGACCAGCAGGGCCTTTTGCAGGGAAGCACTGACAGCGTGCTCTCGCACATGCAGGAACAACGCACGGCGGCGATGGCACTGGGCAAGGAAGGTGCGCTTGCCGATACGTCCACCATCAGCAGCGGCGGTGTGGTCCAGGTCGAGGTCAAGGTGGTCGAGTTCAACAAGACCGCGATGAAGCAGATCGGCATCAACTTCCAGAACCGCAACGGCGGCTTCGCTTACGGCTTCGCGCGGCCCGGCACCGGGTTGCCGGGCAACACCGGCCTGCTGCCCGGCATGAAGGAAGGCAACAGCAGCAACGAGGCCGTCTCGCCGATTTCCTCGGCATTCCGCCTTGTTTTCGGCTCGACCAAGGGGCTGTGGAACGCCGATGTCGAACTGCTGCAGGCCAATGGCATGGCCCGCGTACTGGCCGAGCCGACGCTGGTGGCGCTGTCCGGGCAGAGCGCCAGTTTCCTGGCCGGTGGCGAACTGCCGATCCTGGAACCGCAGGGGCTTGGCACTACCACCATCACCTACAAGCCGTTCGGCATCGGCCTGACCGTGACCCCGACCGTGCTGGCAGCGAACCGCATCGCGCTGAAGGTAGCGCCCGAAGCGAGCGACCTGGACTACAGCAATGCCATTGTGCTCAACAACGTGCAGATTCCCTCGATCACCACCCGCCGCGCCGACACCACCGTCGAGCTGGGTGATGGCGAGAGTTTCGTCATCGGGGGCCTGGTCAGCTCCAACATCGTCTCCAACGTCAGCAAGATTCCGCTGCTGGGCGACCTGCCGATCATCGGCTCGTTCTTCCGCAACTTCGATTACAAGCGCCAGGACAAGGAGCTGGTGATCATCGTCACCCCGCGCCTGGTGCAGCCACTGGCGCGCAACACCGAACTGCCGCTGCCCGGCGAGCGCGAAGCCAGGCCGCATCTCCCCGAGTGGGGTTCCTGGTTGCTGGGTCCGGTCAGCCAGGACCCGGTGCCCGGATTCTCGCGCTGACTCCATGATGCCTGCGATACCACGCCCATGCCCTACGCCACCGCCCAGCCGCTGCATCCGCAAGGACCGCCAATGAACCTGGTCCTGTACGGCATCGACCGCGAACTGCTGCCCCGGCTGGCCGCCAAGCTGCCGCCGAGCACCGCCCTGCATTGGCAGGACAGCAACGCCCCCACCTCCGCCCAGGACCTGCAACGCGGCCCGCAGAGCCTGGTGCTGCTCGACTTCCGGCCCGAGCATGCGGCCGCCTCGAGCGTGCTGGCGCAGCAGCTGCAGCAGACCCAACCGGACCTGCCGCTGGTGGCCGTGGGCGCCACCAGCGCCGGCCAGGTCGAAGGCGTGGTGATCGCGCTGCGCGCCGGCCTGCGCGATGTACTGGACCTGGACAGTGACGACGCAGGCATCGAGGCGGCCTTGCGGCGCGCCCTGTCTCCGCGCCCGGCAGCGGTTGCCCAGCACGCACACAAGGCACGCCTGATCGTGCTGCTGGGTGTGCGCGCCGGCGTCGGCACCAGCACCCTGGCCGCACATCTTTCGGTGCTGGCGCAGCAGACGCGCGCCCTGGCCCAGGGCGAAGCCGTGCAGCAGGACGGCCTGCTGATGGAGCTGGCGCAGCCCTCCGGCGACCTCGCGCTGTACCTCAATCTCGACAGCCGCTTCCACTACGAAGACGCGCTGCGCAATGCCAGCCGCATCGATGCCACCCTCGCCCGCACGGCCATGGCGCGCCATGACTCCGGGCTGGTGCTGCTGGATCGTGCCAGTGGCAGCGATGCCGTTCCGCCCTCGGATCCTGGCGCGCTGCTGCAGCGCCTGCGCGGCGTGTTCGCCAGCGTGCTGTGCGATGCCGGCGGCTGCCCGTTGCGGCAGCTTCCGCCCCTGTTGCTGGACCAGGCCGACGAGATCTGGCTGGTCACCGATGCCTCGATCGCCACGCTGGTTTCTCTGGACCAGGCCCTGAAGCACCTGGCGGGCCAGCGTGAGCGCGAGAAGCGCCTGCAACTGGTGATCAACCGCCACGATGACAGCAGCGGCATGAGCCCGGAACAGATCGCACGCCGCTTCGAAGTACCGCTGCTGGCGACGCTGCCCGAACGACCGCGCGTGCGCCTGGCCGCCAGCCAGGGACACCTGCTGCTGCAGGATGCCCCGCGCGACCCCTATCTGCGTGCCCTCGCCCCGCTCGTGTCGCGCCTGGATCCGGCCGCCTGCCCGGTCCAGCCGCATGGCCTGCGGGAAAGACTCTCCCTTGCCCTGGGTGGATCGCAATGGAAGACAAGGTAACCCCGTTCCCGCATGCCGTTGCCCGCCCGGTACTGCCCGAATCTGCCCCGGGCCACCTGCCGTTCGCGCAGACCGAGCAGTACCAGAAGGTGCTGTCGGCCGCGCATGAGCATCTGCTCAACAGCATCGAGGACGAGCGCATCGACATCGATTCCTGGGCCCCGGACACCATCGCCCGCTGGGTGCAGGTGCAGACCGTGGGCTTCATCCAGGAATGGCGCATCCCGATCAACGAAGAAGAGATGCAGGTGGTCGCCGAGGGACTGGTCAAGGAGCTGACCGGTTTCGGCCCGCTGGACGACCTGCTCCACGACCCCTCCATCGAAGACATCCTGATCAACGGCTTCAAGGACGTGCACGTTTCGCAGGGCGGACAGCTCAAGCGCGCCACCCAGCGCTTCACCGATGATACCCACCTGCTGCGCATCCTGCGCCGCATCCTCGCCCCGCTCGGCCGCCGGCTGGATGATTCCAATCCGATGGTCGACGCGCGCCTGCCCAACGGTGGCCGCCTCAACGCGATCATCTCGCCGCTGGCGGTGGACGGACCGATGGTGTCCATCCGCAAGTTCCGCAAGGACCCGTTCACCCCCGACGAACTGCTCGCCAAGGGCACCTTCGACGCACCGATGCAGGCACTGCTGAAGGCGATGGTGCTGGGGCGCTGCAACATCCTGGTCTCCGGCGGCACCAGCTCGGGCAAGACCTCGCTGCTCAATGCCCTGGCCAGCTACGTGCCGGCCGATGAGCGCGTCATCACCGTGGAGGACACCGCCGAGCTTTCGCTGAACCATCCGCACGTGGTGCGCCTGGAGAGCCGCATCGGCGGCGCCGAGGGCCAGGGCGCGGTCAGCATCCGCGACCTGGTGCGCAACAGCCTGCGCATGCGCCCGGACCGCATCGTGGTCGGCGAAGTGCGCGGCGCTGAAGTGCTGGAAATGCTGCAGGCGATGAACACCGGCCACGACGGATCGATGGCCACCATCCACGCCAACACGCCGCGCGACTGCCTGTACCGCATCGAGATGCTGGCCGGGTTTGCCGGCTTCCAGGGCAGCGAAGACAGCCTGCGCCGGCAGATCGCCAGCGCCATTGATTTCATCGTGCAGATCTCGCGACTGGGCAGCGGGCGCCGGGTGCTGGTCTCGATCACCGAGATCACCGGGGTCAGCGACAACCTGATCACCACCCAGGAGATGTTCCGCCACGAGGTGCAGATCGATGGCACCGGCCGCGAGACCGACCGCTGGATCGGCCTGGGCTTCCATCCGCATTCGCACAAGCTGGAGCCGTTCCGCCAGCAGCTGCGCGAATCACTCTACGGGGACTTCTGAACATGGGCACCGGCCTGCTGCTGGGCGTGTTGAGCATCATCTCGGTGCTGCTGGCGCTGGCCGTCTGGCTGTGGGGTACCGCCAGCAGCCGTGAACAGCGCCAGGCCTCGCTGCAGCACACCGAGCAGCAGCTGGCACGCGGCAGCACGGCCGGTGCGGTGCCGGCCGGGCCTGCCGTTGCGGCGGCGAACGATTCGGCCCGCCCCGCCAGCAGTGGGAGCCGCGCATTACCCTGGGATGGCGTCCTGCAGCGCGCCGGCCTGCAGCCGGGCTGGAAGCTGCCACTGATGCTGCTGGTACCGGGACTGGTGCTTGCGGTCGTGGCGGCGGTGCGGCTGGGCACGGCCTGGATGTTTCCGCTGACCCTTCTGCTGTACCTGCTGGGCTGCTGGCTGTGGGTGATGCGCCGGATCACGAGACTGCGCGCGCAGCTGCTGCACCAGATGCCGGACTTCCTCGACAACCTGGTCCGCCTCACCGCGCTGGGCAACAGCCTGCAGGCCGCGTTCCAGGTGTCTTCGATGCAGACCAGCGCGCCACTGCGCGGCCTGCTGGACACCACGGTGCGCTATGCGCGCAGCGGCATGGAGCTGGATCGTGCATTGAGCCTGGCCGCACAGCCGTACCGCATGGACGTGCTGAAGGTGCTGGCGGTGGTGATCGGGGTGAGCGTGCGCATCGGCGGGCGCGCCGACCAGATCCTGCAGCGCATGGGTGATTTCATGCGCGACCTGGAGCAGGCCCAGCAGGAGTTGGCCGCCACCACGTCGGAAACCCGCATGTCGGCCTGGGTATTGGGGCTGCTGCCACCGGCCAGTGCGGTGCTGATGGCGATCTCCAGCCCGGCGTTCTTCCAGCCGGTGCTGCATGACCCGCTCGGCCACAGGATCCTGCTGATCGCACTGGGCCTGGAACTGCTCGGGGCGTTGCTGCTGTACCGCCTGGCCAAATCGCTATGACCGCCCGCAGCTACCCGGGAGGTGCCCGATGAGCGCCAGCGCCTGGTTCGCCCTTTCGCTGCTGGTGCTGGCAGCGGGCGTCGCCCTGCTCGGCATTGCCGGCTGGGTGCGCAGCCATCGCGAGCACCGCACCTCGGCCGCGCTGAAGACCGCCCTGCAGCCGCGCGAGGAAGCCCGCGACACCGAGGCCACGCGCCGCGACTCGCTGGGCTGGCTCGAGCGCTTCGGGCGCTCGCTCAGTGGTGGCCGCCTGGAGGCCGCGCTGCTGGCCAACGAGGACAGGCTGCTGCTGGACCTGGCCGGCTGGAACACGCGCCGCGGCACCGCCATCTATCTCGGCCTGCGCCTGTTGCTTGCGCTGCTGGTGCTGGCGCTGGCGCTGGCGTTCAGCAGCGCGCACGGTCTGGCCAGGGTGATGGTGGTGATCGGTGCGCTGGCGGCCGGGCTGCTGCTGCCCAAGTTCGTGCTGTCGTCGTGGGTCAAGCGCCGCCGCCGCGCGGTCGAGAACGAACTGCCCTTGCTGATCGACCTGCTGCGCCTGCTGCAGGGCGTGGGCTTCAGCATGGACCAGAGCCTGCAGACGCTGGGCGACAAGCTGCGCGATGCGTTGCCGGTACTGGGCGGCGAACTGCAGGAAGCCAACGTGGCCTACACCCACGGCCGCACCCGCGCGCAGTCACTGCGGCGCTTGAGCGAGGTCTACGCCGATGACGACCTGGCCAGCCTGATGCAGCTGATCCTGCAGGTGCATGCGCACGGCGGCGCCGTGCAGGAACCGCTGCGCCAGTTCAGCATCCGCCTGCGCGAGCAGCGCCGCAACACGTTGAAGGAAAAGGTCGGCAAGCTCTCGGTGAAGATGACCGTGGTGATGATGCTGACCCTGTTGCCGGCACTGATGCTGGTGCTTGCCGGTCCAGCGCTGGTCGCGCTGGCCACCACCATGTCCAAGATGGGATCGCCCTGATGCCTGCCCTGCGCACCCCCTGCCTGCTGCTTGCCGTCGCCCTCGCCACCCTGGCCAGTGGCTGCGCATCGACCACGCCGAAGTACGTGCGGGCGCCCAGCCTTGCGCCGCCGGAGCCCGATCCGCAGGACAGCCGCAACACCTATCTGGAGCTGATCGAGCGCATGCAGCAGCAGGGCGCCTGGTATGCCTCGCTCGCCCACGTGGAGGCCTTCCGCCAACGCTATGGTGATCGCCCCGCCCTGCGCCTGCTGCAGGCCGACGCCCTGCGCGAGACTGGCCAGAGCGACGCAGCGGTCGCGCTGTATCGCGAGCTGTCCAGCGGGCCGCAGGCCGCTGCGGCCGCCCACGGCCTGGGCCTGATCGCTGCACGCCGCGATGACGACGCCGGCAGCGAACAGGCGCTGGCGCGCGCCACGCAACTGCAGCCCTTGAACACCGACTACCTGGGCGACCTGGGTTATGCGCGGCTGCGCGCCGGCCAGTTCGACCAGGCGCGCGAGCCGCTGGCCAAGGCCCTGGAACTGTCGCCAGGCAACGCCAAGGCCACGGCCAATCTCGCACTGTGGGCGCTCCTGCGCGGCGACCAGGCCACCGCGGAGCGCCTGGCGGCACAGGCCAACCTCAACGACGAAACGCGCCGCAGCATCCAGCAGCAGGCCCAGCAGATCCGCACGCGCCTGCAGCAGCGGCAGGCGGCGGCCGCCGTCAACGCCCCTGCGCCTGCGTCCGCGGTCAGCAGCGAACACGGCGCCCGTGCGTCGGGCAGTACCCGGCTGGCAGCCGAACCACGCCGCGAAGCACGTGACGAGCGCGATCCGCAGCGCCTGCCACCGTCGATGCTGGAACGCTTCAGCACCACCGAACACCCGACCGGAAGCACACCATGACTGCGATGCGCCTGACCCGACGCCTGTTGCCCGTGCTGTCCTGCCTGCTTGCTGCCGGTGCCGTGCAGGCCCAGCAACAGCCATTGACCGGACAGATGCTCGGTGGCCCCTTGCCGTCGGCACCGGCCGCAGCACCGATGCAGGCCGAGCCGCTTCCCACCGTGGAGCTGGCCGCACCCGCCGCATCCGCGGCGGTGGCAGCGGTGCCACCGGCACTCCCCGCAACCGACGGTGCCCCGCCGGCAACACCGCGTGCGCGCCTGCAGAGCGGCGAAGCCACCCGCAACCTGTTCCGCCTGCAGGCGTCGGGACAGCAGGCCGGCCAGCGCCTGCCGATCCTGGGTGACCAGGCCACCCTGAGTTATGCGCGTTACCTGAAGAGCTTTGAACACGAGATCCCGGACTTCTTTGAGACCGATGTTGCCCGGTCCAAGGATGCCTCCTCCTCCGGACGCTGAGGTAGGCCATGAAACGCCCACGCCAGTTCAGTTTCGGCCGCGCACGCGGCGGCATGTCGGTCACCATGATGCTGGTCATGCTGGCCTTGCTGGCGATGCTGGGCCTGATCGAGATCGGCTATCTGTTCTGGGCCAAGCGCGATGCGCAGAAGGTTGCCGATCTGGCCGCACTGGCCGGCGCGCAGCGACTGGAGTTGTGCAGCGCGGACAACAGCGACAACAGCGCCGCCCGGCAAAGCGCACTGGCCCAGAACAGGTTCGCAGGCACCTTGCAGGTCCGCTGCGGCAACTGGAGTGCCAGCCGCGGTACCAGCAACCGTTTCGTCACCAGCGTTGATGCCAGCAACCCGCGCAATGCGGTGCAGGTGATCGCCGAGCGCAGCGTGCTGCCCTTCTTCGGCCAGAACACCAGCCTGCCGACCGTCAGCGTGCAGGCGGTCGCCCGCCGCTCGGAGCCCACGGCGGTGTTCGCGGTGGGCTCGCAGCTGCTGCGTACCAATGGCGATTCCGTGCTGCTGTCGACCCTGCGCCTGGTCGGCCTGGATGTCAGCAATGCCACGGTGCTGTCCTATGACGGTCTGGCGCAGGCCAACGTCACCCCATCCGGCCTGCTGAAGGCACTCAACATCCCGGTGAGCGCCAACCTCAGCGTGGCCGATTTCAACCGCCTGCTGTCGGTCAACAAGATCTCGCTGGCGCAACTGGTCGATGCCACCGCCACCGTGGTCGGCCGTGACTCGACGGTGGGTGTGCAGCTGCGCGCCCTGTCCGACCTGGTCGCCACCCAGCTGGACATCAACAAGCTCAACATCGTGCTCGGCAGCCAGGCCGGCGGCGGCGGGCTGTTCGCGGAAGTTGTCTCACCCGACGGCACCGTCGGCAGCGCACTGGAATCGAAGATCAACGTGCTCAACCTGATCAGCACCGCCATCTCCATCGCCAACGATGGCAACGGCGTGACGATCAAGGGGCTGGACCTGCTGGGCATCAACATCCAGGGCGGCGTGGTCGAGCCGCCGTCGATCGCCATCGGCGGCGTCGGCACCCGCGCCTACAATGCGCAGGTGCGGCTGATGGTGGACGTGGACAGCAACAACCTGTTCGCGCTTGGGCCGCTGCTGAACCTGCTCGGCACGCGCCTGCACCTGCCGCTGCACGTCGACGTGGCCAACGGCATGGGTACCCTGACCGGCATCCAGTGCGGCGGCAGTCCCCCCAAGGCCACCATCCAGGTCGATTCATCGGTGCTGCGTGCCTGCGTCGGCAACGTCGACCCCGCACAGCGATTCTCCAAGGCCAATGTCTGCGACGCCACGCTGCAGAACGAACAGCTGTTGAAGCTGCTGGGACAGCCGCTGATCAACGACAGGATCACCCTGCCCGCCCTCACCGGCTCACAGAACCTGACCCTGGCTGCGGGCGAGACCGGCTCGACCCGGATCAATCCGCTCGCGATCGGTGACGCAGTGTCGAGCCTGGTCAACGAGCTGCTGCGGGTGCTGTCGGGCATGCTCAGCTCGCCCAAGCAGGGCATGAGTGCCAACGACACGGCCAAGGCGCTGGCCGATCGTTACCTGCAGGCGGCCTTTCCCACTGGCGGACGCTACAACGTCGACCAGGTCATCCCGCTGCTGCGCGATGGCGATCCGGCACGCAACCTCGCCCCGCTGGGCAACTGGACGGTGAAGAATGGCGTCCCCAAGCCCTGCCTGCTGGGCCTGACCACCTGCTGGGAAGACGGTTCGGTGTGGACCGGTTACAGGACGACCGTCACCGGCCAGGGCCTGGGCCTGCTCGATGGCCTGCTCGGCTCGCTGGTCGGCGGCCTGCTGATCAACCGCTGCGACAGCCTGCTCGGCAACCTGATCGACTACAACGGCTGCGTACGCAACAACCTGGCGTCGTACATCCAGACCGCGCCGGCGGGTTTCCTCGATGGCGCCGGTGGCAGCGGCGTCGCCAACCCGGACGGAAGCGTCAGCTGCAGCGGCCTGCTGTGCACCGTGCTGAAGCCGATCCTGGCCGCACTGCGACCGGTGCTCAACAGTGTCGGCACTCTGCTGACCAACCTGCTGGCCAGCGTGCTGGGCCTGGAACTGGGCCGGACGGACGTCAACGTGCAGTCGATCCAGTGCAGCGCGGCACAGCTGGTCTATTGAAATCGCGCCGTGACCGCCGCCCTTGGCGGCGCCCGCGCCCATGCTAGACTCCCGGCGGGGAACCCACCTTCATCTCAACCCACACTCATCCGTGGATGGTCTAGACATGCGAGAAACTTCAGGGGGCGCGGTCTTCGCCCGGCATGCGCGCAACGCAGCAGTGCTGGCCGTGGCCATGATGCTGGTGGCACCGGCGGCGATGGCCGCGCGTGGCGACCGCGAGGCTGCAGCCGAACCGGCGCGCAGCGCGCCGGTGGTGCGCAATACCGTGGACGAGCTCAAGCAGTTGATGGATTCGCGCCAGCTGACCGAGCTGCGCACCACCTACAACGGCAACTACGGCGCCAGCCTGCTGTTCAACGCCAATACCCTGACCTACTACGTCGCCCTGTTCCAGGAGAAGAACTTCTGGCGGGTGATCAAGACCGATGCGGTGGACAACGCCGAACGTGTCTACCGCACCTTCGCGCAGCAGTCCGAGCAGCTGGCCCAGGTCTACATCGACACCACGCGCCTGGAAGCCGGCAAGCGCTACACCGAGCGCCTGGTGGCCTACAACGAAGAACGCCTGCGCACCCTGCAGCAGGAAATGGAACAGCAGCAGGCACAGTCGGCGCAGGTCAGCGCCGCCCTGCAGCAGGCCCAGCAGCAGGCAGTCAGCCTCAGCACCGATGTGCAGAGCACCAACAGCCAGCTGGACGCCCTGCAGCGCCGCATCCAGATCCTGCAGGCCGAACAGGGCAACCCGGAGTTGAGCCTGCCCAAGCCGGACAGCGTGCCCTCGCCGGCACCGGCCGCCACCAGCGACGGCCGCTGAGAGCTGCACTCACGGCATTGCACACGACGGCGCCCCAGGGCGCCGTTGTTGTTTTCGGCGCTTCAGTGCACCACTTCACTGGCAGGCGTCGTAGACCGCGTCATCCAGCTGCCGGCGCTGCACGAAATCCAACCGCCGACGTTTGAGCAGCGCCTGTCCGCGCTGGCGGCGCACACGCTCGCAGGCCGCCGCATCCGTACTGATCGTGATCAATGCGCCCTGCGCCCGGACGGCACGACGCGGGCGACGCGACGGCTTCGATGGCGTGACTGCGGGAACCACCGCCCCACGGGACAATGACTGCTCCGCCGGGACATCCCAGCGCCACGCCGCCCGGCCCTGGCAGGGTGTCTGCTGGTAGACCGGATGCGGTCCATCCACGCATTTGTAGACATTGGTCTGAGCCGGCGCGGCCATCGGCAACAGCAGGCACAACAGCAGGGACCATCGCGTGGCGGGCATCCGGGCATTCCACAGGCGGGCTGCGGACATCCTCGGCGCGCGACTCGGGTCCCGCCAGAGCGATATGCGTCACATCCTCTGCAATCCAGCACAGCGGTGCAAGTCCGTCGCCGGCACCTGCGCTGTACTGCCGAAGGCACCGGCAGCCTGCCGGTGCCTTCCCTCCCTTCCGCCAAGGAACCTGCAATGAGCAACTTCGTCACCGTCGCCGACGGCGCCCGCATCTTCTACAAGGATTGGGGCAACGGCCAGCCGATCGTGTTCGCCCACGGCTGGCCGCTGTCGTCCGATGCCTGGGACCCGCAGATGCTGTTCATGGGCCAGAACGGTTACCGCGTGATCGCCCACGACCGCCGCAGCCACGGCCGTTCCAGCCAGACCTGGGACGGCAACAACATGGACACCTACGCCGACGATCTGGCTGCAGTGATCGAGGCGCTGGACCTGAAGGACGCGATCCTGGTCGGCCATTCCACCGGCGGCGGCGAAGTGGCCCACTACATCGGCCGCCACGGCAGCACGCGCGTGGCCAAGGTGGTGCTGGTCGGCGCCGTGCCGCCGCTGATGCTCAAGACCGCCGGCAACCCGGCCGGCACCCCGCTGGAGGTCTTCGACGGCATCCGCAAGGGCACCCGCGGCGACCGTTCGCAGTTCTTCAAGGACCTGACCACCCCGTTCTTCGGCGCCAACCGCGATGGCAACACGGTCACCCAGGGCATGCGTGATGCGTTCTGGCTGCAGGGCATGCTCGGTGGCGTCAAGGGCCAGTACGACTGCGTGCACGAATTCTCGGAAGTGGATTACACCGAAGACCTGAAGAAGATCGACGTGCCGGCACTGGTCGTGCACGGTGATGACGACCAGATCGTCCCGTTCGATGCCTCGGCCAAGCTCTCCTCGCAGATCATCAAGAATGCCGAACTGAAGGTATACGCCGGTGCCCCGCACGGCCTGACCATCACCCACGCCGAGCAGTTCAACGCCGACCTGTTGGCGTTCGCGCGCAGTTGATGTGCCGCGGCGGCACTGTAACGGTGCCGCCGCCCCTTCGATCGCAAAAAGGGGACGGAGGGGATTAAGTCGTTTGTGCACAAACGACTTAATCCCCTCCGTCCCCTTTTTTTTCAGATGTCGGTGTGGTGATGCGGCACAGCGACAGGCAGCGGGTCATGCCCACCCACGAAGTGGCGCACCACCGGCGCACGCTCACCGCGATGCAATCCGCGCAGCACTTCCTGGATCGCCCTGTCGTCGGCGGTGATGCGTTCGTGCTGGCGCAGGTGCTCCAGCCACGACGGGGTCACGAAATACTCCAGGTGGATGCCTGGACTGGCCACGTCCTCGACCACGCCCCAGACCACGGCGCCATCGCGGCGGCGGATGGTGCCCAGTGTGCGCATCTGCGCCTGGAACGCGGCGCGATCAGCATCGTCAATGCGGTACTCGATGGTCACCAGCACCGGGCCTCGATCATTGGATACCGGTACCGACAGTTCGGGGGCTGGCCAGTGCCCCGCCGGACGCAGGTTCAGGTCTTCGGTGCCGGCGATGCGCACGCGCCACACCAGCAACCCGCCGATGACCGCACCCGCGGCAGCCACCAGCAGGGCCAGCTCCGGCGAGGTGCGCTGAGCCAGTGCGCCCCAGCTCAGGCCGCCGGCGGCCATGCCGGCAGAGAACACCATGATGTACAGCGCCAGCGCACGCGCACGCACCCACGCCGGCACTGCGGTCTGCGCCGCGATCTGCAGCGACGACAGCACGGTGATCCAGGCAAAGCCATTGACCAGCATCACCAGCGGCAGCACGTACCAGCTTCGGGTCAGCGCCAGCCCGACCAGGCTCATGGCCAGCGACAGGGTCGCCAGCAGCACCAGCAGGTCGCGATCCAGCTGCGCGCGCAGCTTCGGCAGCAGCAGCGCACCCCCCACCGCACCGATGCCGATGCAGCCGAGCAGCATGCCGTACTGGCCCGCCCCGCCCTGCATCTGCCCACGCACCACCACCGGCAGCAGCGCATTCATCGCTGCGGCGAAGAAGAAGAAGCCGACCGACTTGATCAACACCGCCTGCAACCGCCCGGCGCGGCTGGCATAGCGCAGGCCCGCTTTCAGGCCCGCACCGAAGCCTTCCGGCGGCAGGCTGGACTGCTTCGGGTCGCGCTTCCAGCCCCACACCACGAACAGCATCGCGGCGAAGGTGATGGCGTTGAAGCCGAAGGCCCAGACCGCACCGAGCTGGGCGACGATCACGCCGCCGATGGCCGGGCCGATCGAGCGCGCGATGTTGATGCCGATCGAGTTCAGCGCCACCGCCGAGGCCAGCATCGGCTGCGGCACCAGTTCGGACACGATAGCGGCCTGCGCCGGCATCGCCATCGCCGCACCGCAGCCCATGCAGAAGGTCAGCAGCACCAGCAGCTGCGGGGTCAGCATGTCCATTGCGGTCAGCGCCGCCATCACGGCGGCGACCAGCAGCATCCAACCCTGCGTGGCCAGCAGGTACCTGCGGCGATCAACGATGTCGGCCAGGGTTCCGGCGGCCAGTGCCAGCAGCACGATCGGCACGGTGGTGGCCGACTGCACCAAGGCCACCATCAACGGCGAGCCGGTACGTTCGGCCATCACCCAGGCGGCGGCCACGTCGTTGACCCAGGTGCCGATGTTGCTGGCCAGGATCGCCAGCCAGATCGAGCGGAACATCTGGATCTTCAGTGGGGACCAGGCGCCTGCGGCCTGTGCGGGGGGGTGCGACGCGGTTGCGTTCACCATTGCCATGCTCCAACGATCGAGGCGAACAGCGTGTCCCGGCCGCCGGCCTGCTTCAGTGCAGGCCCGGCATCGACCCAGGCCAGCTGCAGCTGCCATTGCCAGTGTTCGCTGGCCTGCCAGCGGGTTTCGGATTTGTACTGCGTGCCGATGCGGCGCGCGCCGCCGGCGCTGCCCGGCAACGCCACCAGCGGTGCCGGCGTGGTGTAGACCGCATCGGCGCGACGATGCTTCCAGGCCATCTGTACGCCCAGTTCCGTCGTCACCGCGTCGTGCAGGCGCAGTGTCAGGGTCGGCTGGACGTCCATCAGGTTGGCCGGGGCCAGCAGGCTGGCCTCGCTGAAATAGGCCGACTTCGGGAACAAGGCATTGAAGGTGCCCAGGCGGCCGTCGTGCAGATTGCCATCGCCACTGGCGATGTCGGCCTTCAGCCCCAGACGCGGCTGCAGCGGCAGGTCCGTCCAGCGCCACCCCGTATCGGTGGCCAGCGTCCAGGCGTGGATAGCGAGCGTGCCAGCGGTCGTTCGCAGTTCACCGCCCTGCGCCACCAGCTCGCTGTTCCAGTCCAGTGCACCAGCCTGGCCGAACCAGCGCGCGCCCAGGGTCTGCCGACGTTCGGTGCCGCTGCCGGCGGCAAAGCGCGCGCCGTCGCGACGGTAGTCCAGCAGGTACAGATCCCACTGTCCCGCGCCCCGCCCGCGTGCCGTGGTGGCATAGGCACCCCACAGGTGGGCGCCGTGTTCGCCGCGATCATCGAGGGCACCCGGTCGGTTCTCCAGCGGACGCAGCGCCATCAGTTCAAGCGTGCCGGATCTACCCTTCCAACCCACGCGCGCACCGTCGAACGCCAGGCGGATGTTCGGCCCATCGCGCACCGACAACAGCCGCGAGCTGCCATAGCCGGCTTCCTGCCGGCCGAGTTGCAGATGGAAGCCACCGCGCTGCCAGCGCCAGTACGCCTGCTGCACGTCCAGCGCGCTGCGGTCGGTGCGGCCGGGTCCACCTGCCTTGCCATTCTCGGCATGCACGCCCAGCTGCACCCGTGCCTGCCAGTTGTCCTCGACATACGTGGCCGACGCCAGTGCACGCAGCAGACCGTAGCCGTCTTCACTGCCGCCGATACCGAACCGGGCCGGGTCGTAGTACATCCCCCTGAAGCGCAGCGAGGCGTCCCATTGCAGTTGCCCGGCGCCCATGTCGGTGCAGCGGCCGGTGTCACAGGCCAGCGCCATCCATGGCATGGCCAGCAGCGCCAGGCTCAGAAGGCGAAGCACGAGCATCCCATCGCGCCCCAGAACGCGGTCAGGTCATCGGTGGGTGCCGCATGCCGGGCCGCATGCCCGTGCGCGCCGTGGGTGCTGCAGGCGACACCGTGATGGTGGCGATGGGCGGCGGCCAATCCGGTGGCAGCACCGCCGACGTGGTAGCCACCGAAGCGGTTGACCGGCGACCAGTCCGGCATCGCCGGCGGCAGCTGCGGCGCCAGGCCGGCGTAGTCGCCGTCGGCGTGCACGATGCGGCCGCCGACCACGGTCAGCAGGCTGGTGATGTCGGCGATCTGCGCGTCATCAACGCGGAAGAAGTCGGCCGAGAGCAGGATGAAATCAGCCAGCTGGCCAGCTTTCAGCGTGCCCTTCACCGCTTCGTCGCCGGAGAACCAGGCGCTGCCCTGGGTCCACAGGCGCAGCGCCTGTTCGCGCTCGAGCAGGTTCTCATCGCCATACAGGGCCAGCCCGCCCACGGTGCGCCCGGTCACCAGCCAGGACAACGCCACCCACGGGTTGTAGCTGGCCACGCGGGTGGCATCGGTACCGGCACCGACCGGCACGCCTTCGGCCAGCATGCGCTTGACCGGCGGCGTGTGCCGCGCCGCCTGCACACCATAGCGCTCGACGAAGGCTTCGCCCTGGTAGGCCATGCGGTGCTGCACGGCGATGCCGCCGCCCAGCGCGCGGATGCGTTCGATGTTGCGCGGGGTGATGGTCTCGGCGTGGTCGATGAACCAGTGCAGGCCATCGAACGGCACCTCGCGGTTGACCTGTTCGTACACATCGAGGATGCGGGTGATGCTCTCGTCATAGGTGGCGTGGATGCGGAACGGCCAACGCTTCTCGACCAGCAGTTTCACCACATCGTGCAGTTCCGGTTCCAGCTCAGGCGGCAGTTCCGGGCGCGGCTCGTTGAACAGCTCGAAGTCGGCCGCGGAGAACACCAGCATTTCGCCAGCGCCGTTGTGGCGCAGCAGGTCATCGCCCTGTCGCGGCTGCAGTATCTCGCTCCAGCCGCGGAAGTCGTCCACTTCCTTGCCCTTGTTCTGGGTGAACAGGTTGTAGGCGATGCGCACCGTCAGCTGGTCATCGCGATGCAGCTGCTCGATGACCTGGTAGTCCTCGGGGTAGTTCTGGAAACCACCGCCAGCGTCGATCACCGAGGTGATGCCGAGCCGGTTCAGTTCACGCATGAAGTGGCGCGTCGAGTTGGCCTGGTATTCGATCGGCAGGCGTGGCCCCTTGGCCAGCGTCGCATACAGGATCAGCGCGTTGGGCTTGGCCAGCAGCAGCCCGGTCGGGTTGCCCAGCGAGTCACGCACGATCTGCCCGCCCGGTGGATCCGGCGTGTCCTTGCTGTAGCCGCAGGCGCGCAGCGCGGCGCGGTTGAGCAGCGCGCGGTCATACAGGTGCAGCAGGAACACCGGCGTATCCGGCGCAATGTCGTTGAGCTCCTGCAGCGTCGGCAGGCGCTTCTCGTTGAACTGTGCGGCAGTGAAGCCACCGACCACGCGCACCCACTGCGGTGCCGGGGTGCGGTCGACCTGGGCCTTCAACATGTCCAGCGCGTCGCCCAGCGAGCGCAAACCGTCCCAGCGCAGCTCCAGGTTGTAGTTCAGGCCACCGCGGATCAGATGGGTATGGCTGTCGTTTAGGCCGGGCAGCAGGCGCCGGCCCTGCGCGTCGATCAGGGTCGCTTCATTGCCCCAGCCGCGCATGATCTCCTCATCGCTGCCGACAGCGACGATGCGGCCCTCCTGCACGGCCAATGCCTGCGCGTGCGGCTGCTGCGGGTCGAGTGTGGTGATGCGGGCATTGCGGATGACCAGCGTGCTCATGCGACGCTCCTTGGAAGTGGAATCGAGTGCGGCAGCGGCGCGACCGGCCAGGCCGAGCGCAACCGCGGCACCGCTGGCCAGCACCACGTTGCGGCGGCCGTGGTCGAGGGGATCGTGACTCATGCGAAAGCTCCCGGAAGTCGTGGACCGTCCAGCGCCCAGGCCCCCGGCCCGGCCAGGGCGATGGCCAGCAGCACCGTGGCCCACATCAGCGGGTACTCACTGCCGCCGCGCATCCAGAACCAGCCCCTGGGCAAGGCCAACAGGACGGTGAAGCCGATGAAGGCAGCGGCGGCAAGCGCGGCGATGCGGGTCTGCCAGCCCAGCAGCACGGCCAGCCCGGACAGCACCTGCAGCAGGGACAACAGCAGCGGCAACGGCGCCACTGCCGGCAGCCCGAAACCGCGCAGCTCGGTGGCGAAGCCGGCCAGCCCCGGTCCGCCGAACCAGCCAAACAGCTTGCCCAGCGCGTGCGGCAGCAGGAAGCCGCCTGCCGCCACCCGCAGCATCAGCAGGGCCAGGTCGAGGCCGTGGCCGTGGCCGTGGCCGTGGCCGGCCAGCATGCTCAGTGCCCGCCTTCCTGCGCGCCGAACATGCGCTTGGCGTACTGGATGCCGATGCCATATCCGCCGGCGTGGTCGCGGGCGATGCCGGTGGTCAGGTCGTAGGTTTCACCGCGTGCCCAGTCACGCTGCAGTTCAAGCAGGTACTGCACGCTGGTCATCGGCACCGCGCCGGCCTGCACCATGCGGGTGATCGCACGCTCGTGCGCTTCTTCGCTGACATCGCCACAGGCGTCGGTGATCACGTGGACCTCGAAGCCCTGCGCCAGCGCCGACAGCGCCGGACCCACGATGCAGACACTGGTCCACAGGCCGGCAAGAACCAGCCGGCGCTTGCCGATGCGGTTGATCTCATCGATTACCGGCTGGTCTTCCCAGGTATTCATCGAAGTGCGGTCGAACACCGGCTGGCCCGGGAAGATCTGCGGCAGTTCCGGGAACATCGGGCCGGAGAATGACGTCTCGGCCACCGTGGTCAACACGACCGGCACGTTGAACCCCTTGGCCCCCTTGCTGATCAGCGACACGTTGTTGCGCAGCGCGGAGATGTCGATCGTGTGGGTAGCAAATGCCATCTGCGACTGGAAGTCGATCAGCACCAGGGCATGGTCGGTGGGCGACAGCAGGGCCGGGGCGGGCGTGGCGGTGGCAAGGCTCATGGGTGGACTCCGTGGGAAACATGATCAGGGGGAAGCAGCAGGGCCGCATCGCCGGCCCGATACTGGCCGGGGCTGCAGCCGGTCTCGGCGCGGAAGCTGCGGACGAAATGGCTCTGGTCGAAGAAGCCCAGCTGCTGGGCCAGGCACGCCATCGGCAGCTGCGCGCTGGGCAGCAGTTGGCAGGCACGCTGGATGCGGCGGCGGCGCACGTAGCGCAGCGGGCTGGCACCGGTGCCGCTACGGAACAGGCGCACCAGGTGGAAGCGGCTGACACAGGCAGCCTGCGCCAGCTCTGTCACCCGCAGCGGCTGCGACAGGTGCTCATCGACATAGCGCAGGGCGCGCTGCAGTGCGGCGGCCTGCTGCGGGGCAAGCGGGGTGGCGGACGGATCGGACGGACTGACGGTGGCCATGCGGGGCGCCGCGAGGGGGTGGCCCATGGTGCGTGGCCGGCGCACGATGCCCTACCCCCGTCGGTCGAGGCCGGCACCTACCCGAATGGGGGAGGCCGGCGGCCGAGCAGGCGGCGCCCGAACAAGCGCGCATCCACCGAGTAGGCGCCCGGCCCCAGCATCAGCAGCGCCGGTGGCAACGCCACCAGCGGCCACGGCGCCTGCTGCGCGAACATGGTCGCGGCTGCCATCAGGGCCGCCAGCGGCGTCAACACGCCCAGCACGAGCATGGCCGCCGCCAGCCCGCACAGCACCGCCCCCCAACCAGCATGCGTGCCAGGCGCGCACAGCGCGGCGGCCAGGCACAGCCGCAGCCACAGCAGGCCGACGCCCGGACCGCGATCAGGAAACATCACGAACAGGCGCTGCATGGCCGGGCTCCAGGGGACATGCCGGCGTGATAGCCGACCACGGCGGCCACTGCCTACCCCGTTCGGGTCACCCCGGACTGCCCCGCACCTGCCAGAATGCGCGCCATGCGTGGCCGCCCCTTCCCGTTGCAACGTCACCTGCGGACGCTGCTGACCTGCCTGCTGCTGTTGACCGCCCTGCCCGCCCTTGCCGTGCAGCGCCCGCCGGTGAGCGGCGGGTTGCCCGATTACGAGCACACGGCCTGGCGCGTCGGCCAGGGCGCCCCCGGTGACATCTGGGACATCACCCAGGACCGCGATGGCCTGTTGTGGCTGGCCACGGGCTCAGGGCTGTACCGCTTCGACGGTCGTCGCTTTGAACGCCAGGCCGCTCCCGCGGGCAGCCATTTCCCGTCCACCAACATGGTCACCCTTGCGCGGGGCCGCGACGATGCACTGTGGATCGGCTACTTCCAGGCCGGCATCAGCCAGTTTGCGCGCGGCCAGCTGCACAACTACGGCCGCGACCAGGGCGTGCCGGTGGGTGTGGTGCCACACTTCAGCCAGGACCGTGACGGCCGGCTGTGGGCCGCGATCAATGGTGGACTACGCCAGTTCACTGGCCAACGCTGGCAGCCGCTGCCCGCTGGCATGGGGGTGCCGGAACATCGCGTGCAATGGCTGCTGCACGACAGCCGCGGCACCTTCTGGGTACTGGCCGACCTGAAGATCTGGGTGCGCGCGGCCGGCCAGGCGGCCTTCAAGGACACCGGCATCGCCGTTTCGCAGATGGCGACGCTGGCCGAAAGTCCGCAGGGGGAAGTGTGGCTGGCCGACCGCGTGCGCGGTACGTCGCCGCTGGCCAACGCACGAGGCCTGCTGCCGGACAGCGAGCGCGAGGCACGGCGGTTGCCGGAGCTGGTGGCGGCGCGCCTGCAGTTCACTGCCGATGGCGCGCTGTGGGCAACGATGAGCCCGCATGGCGGTGTCGCCCGGGTCACCTTCGATGGCGACCGCGCCATACGCATGGAGCGCTTCGATTCGCCGCACGGGCTGACCGCCACCTCGGCCGTGCCGATCATCGTTGATCGCGAAGGCAATCTCTGGGTCGGCACCAATCTCGGCCTCAACCGCTTCCGCGCGCGCAGCGTGCACACGCTGGCGGTTGGTCCCAGTGATCCCTACCGCTCGCTGGTGCGGGCCAGCGATGGCCATGTGTATGGCTATGGCGAAGACCTCAAGCCCTACGACCTCGAGCGCACCCTGCTCGATGGCAGCGCCACGCAGCTGCAGGCCGCCGCGCGCCAGGCAGCTGCCCCGATCTGGCAGTTCGACTGGGTCAACCTTGCGCGCACCGTGGCCGGCCGCACCACGCGGATTCCGCTGCCTGCGCCGTTCACCGGGCAACCACTGCATGCCCTGCTGTTCCCCGACGACGAACAGGCCTGGGTCTGCACCGGCGAACGGGGGGTGCTGCACTACCAGCAGGGCCAGTGGCAACGCGAACGCCGCCTGCCCGAACAGGCCTGCTCGTCACTGGCGCTGGATGCCAACGGCCAGCTGCTGCTCGGCTATGCAGACGGCCGGCTGCGCCGCATGGGGGCGACGCAGATCGAAACCTTCGACGCCAGCCACGGCCTGTCGGTCGGGCCGATCACGGCGGTACTCGATCATCAGGACCTCCTGCTGGTAGCCGGCGAGGCCGGATTGGCCGTGCGCCCGGGCAATGGCCGGTTCGTTCAGGTGAGCACCGACATGGCCGGCGTCATGGAAGGCATCACCGGCATGGTGGCCGATGCGAATGGCTACCTCTGGCTCAATGGCAGTCGTGGCCTGGTCCGGCTCGGGAGCGATCAGCTGCGGCGCGCACTGCGCAGCCGGCAGCCGGTGACGCCCCGCCTGTTCGATGCGGTGGATGGCATGCCGGGCATCGCCCTGCAGAGCGGACCGATCTCCACCACCGCGCTGGCCAGCGATGGCCTGTTGTGGCTGGCCACCAACCAGGGCCTGGCCTGGCTGGACACCACCCGCTCGCACGTCAACACCATGGCGCCCAGCGTGCACATCGGCGACGTGCTGTATGGCAGTGAACACCAGCCACTGCGCGACGGCCTGCGCCTTCCGGCCGGCACCAGCCAATTGCAGATCGATTACGTGGCGCTGTCGTTGGCGCGCCCGGAGCGCAACCGCTACCGCTATCGCCTGTCCGGGGTCGACGACGGCAGGCAGGATGCCGGCAGCAGCACGCGCGCGTATTACACCAACCTCGCACCGGGCAATTACCGGTTCGAGGTGGAAGCCGCCAACGAAGACGGCATCTGGAGCACTGCACCCGCCAGCCGCACCTTCCGCATCGCCCCTACCTTCATGCAGACCCTGTGGTTCAAGCTGCTGTGCGCCGCCGCGGTGCTTGCGCTGCTGGTCCTGGCGGTGCGCATCCGCAGCGGGCAGCTGGCTGCACTGTTCCGTGCGCGCCTGCAGGAACGCCATGGCGAACGCGAACGCATTGCCCGCGACCTGCACGACACGCTGCTGCAGGGCAGCCAGGGCCTGATCCTGCGGCTGCACGCGATCAGCCAGTCGCCGCAGACCCCGGACAGGGTGCGCGGCCAGCTGGAATCGGCGATGCAGCTGGCCGAACGCAACCTGGCCGAGGGCCGGGAGCGGGTCAACGCACTGCGCGACGGTCCTTTCGCGGGCCGCGACCTCGCTTCGGCGCTGGCCGATGTTCACGCCGAATACGCCGGGCACGGCACCAATCCGCTGCGCCTGACTGTGGAAGGCGCAACACCACCGCTGCAGGCCGATGCCGCCGAGGAGGTGTTCCTGATCGGCCGCGAGGCCATCCGCAATGCACTGCGCCACGCCAATGCCAGCGCCATCGAGGTAGAGCTGTCCTACGGCGCGCGGTGCTTCCTGCTGCACGTGCGCGACGATGGCGTCGGCATCGCCGACGAAAATGCCGGGCATGGCCATTGGGGCCTGCAGGGCATGCGTGAGCGCGCGCAGCGCCTTGGCGCGGAGCTGCGGCTGTGGACCCGCCCCGGGCTGGGCACTGAAGTCGCGCTGGCGGTTCCCGCCCGTCGCCTATATCACCGCCGCCCATCGCGTTGGCGCTGGCCCTGGAGTAGAAGCCACCATGACTGAGTCCCCTGCCCCGATCGGCGTGCTGGTGGTCGACGACCACCCGCTGCTGCGTGACGGCCTGGCCGCGCTGCTGGGCGCCCATTCCGACCTGCGCCTGCTCGGCGAGGCCGCCGATGGCGAGGAAGCCATCGAGCGCTATCAGCAGCTGCAGCCGGACGTGGTGCTGATGGACCTGCAGATGCCACGCCTGGATGGTGTGGAAGCCATCGTGCGGATCCGCGCGATGGACCCGCGTGCGCGCATCATCGTGCTGACCACCTATCGCGGTGACGTGCGTGCGGTACGGGCGCTGCAGGCCGGCGCCAGTGCGTACCTGTTGAAGGACATGCTGCGCCACGAGCTGGTCGATACGATCCGCATGGTCGCTGGCGGCCGGCGCGCACCGATACCACCGGCAGTCGCTGCGAGCATTGCCGCACATGTGGTGGAGGACCGGTTGTCGCCGCGCGAGACCGAGGTGCTGCGGCATGTGGCCGGTGGCCTGTCGAACAAGCGCATCGGCGAGCGCATGCAGATTTCCGAGCAGACGGTGAAGGCGCACATGAAGAGCCTGATGGACAAGCTGGGCGTGGGCGATCGCACGCATGCGGTGACCCAGGCGCTGCGGCGCGGCATCATCAGCCTGGACGACAGCGGTCACGATTAGGGGGTTGTTCGGCAGGGCTTGCAGCCCTGCACCTGCTACGGGCTGGAGCAACAGCAACAGCAACAGCATGGATCCCGTGGGATGGCGGGGCGGTGTCGGACTGCGGGGACGCTGCAAGTACGTCCCTGCAAGCTTGGCAGCCGCATCCATGCGGCTGACACCCCACACTCCGACACCGCCCCACCTCTGACGGATTCCGATGGCGTTTGGTAGGTGTCGACCTTGGTCGACACTTCTGTCAGATATCGAAATCAATCAGGGGTCAGATCCGTTTTCCTTCGGAAAACGGATCTGACCCCAAGAGCCGTTCCAACAGACCGCAGGAACCTGTCGAAGGCTACTGAAAATCCGCTGTTTGCGCTGTTGCCGGCCAGCGGCCGGCACTACCGCAGGTGCAGGGCTGCAAGCCCTGCCGAACACCCCCCCTACTTCAAACGCAGCAGCAGACTGCCGCCCGCGCACATCACCGCCAGCCAGGCCACGCCGTGCCACCCCCACTGCGCCAGCGCCAGGCTGCCCAGCGCACCGCCAGCGGCCATGCCGATGAACATGCCGGTGAACAGCAGCGCGTTGAGCCGGCTGCGTGCCGGCGGCACCAGGCCATAGACCAGCGTCTGGTGCGCCACCAGCGCCGACTGGAAACCGAAGTCGAACAGCAGCGCACTCACCACCAGCAGCGGCAGCAGCGCGGCGGCCGGCAGCCAGGCTTCGGCCAGCAGCAGGCCGAAGCCCAGCAGCGCCACCGCGATCGCCAACCGCGCCACGGCATGGCAACCCAGGCGATCAGCGAAACGTCCTGCGAACGGTGCGGCCAGCGCACCGGCCGCACCCGCAATACCGAACGCACCCGCCGCCGCACTGCCCAGGCCCAGGCGGGCATGCAGCATCAGCGCCAACGTCGACCAGAATGCGCTGAAGCCGACCGCCAGCAACGACTGGCTCGCCACCGCGCGGCGCAGCTGCGGCTGCTCGCGCCACAACGCCAGCAACGAGCCCAGCAACGCCGGATAGCGCAGCGTGCTGGTCGGTGCGAAACGCGGCAGCGCACGCGCCATCACTGCGCCCATCGCCGCCACCGATACCGCGGCCAGCACGAACTGCGTGCGCCAACCCCATGCCTCGGCCACCACGCCACTGACCACGCGCGACAGCAGGATGCCGAGCAGCAGGCCGGTCATTACCCGGCCGACGATCTGGCCGCGCTGTGCATCCGGCGCCAGCACCGCAGCGGCCGGCACGATGTCCTGCGCCAGCGTGGCCATCAACCCGACCAGCAGGCTGGCCATCAGCAGGCCCGGCAGGTGCCCGGCCATCGCTGCGGCGCCCAGTGCCAACGCCAGCAGCGCGGACTTCAACAGGATCAGGTGGCGGCGGTCGAAGCGGTCGCCCAACGGTGCCAGCAGCAGGATGCCCAGCGCGTAGCCGAGCTGGGTCAGGGTCGGCACCAGCCCGGCGGCGCGCTCACCTGCGCCAAGGTCCTGCGCGATCAGGCCCAGCATCGGCTGGCTGTAGTACAGCGAGGCGACCGAAAAGCCGGCGCCGGCCGCCATCGCCAGCACCAGCGGGGTGGAAGGCGCGTTCGCGGGTGCGACGACGGACAGCGAAGGGATAGACATGGGGGAGTCCGGTGGAGGAAGTGGGCGTATCCTGCCCGTATTCGCCGTGCGTCTGTAGTAGGCTCCTGCACATATACTTCATACGTGACACGCATGAATGACCTCGCCACCGGCGCCGATCGCCTGGATCTGCTGCGCACCTTCCTGCGCATCGTCGATGCCGGCAGCCTGTCTGCCGCCGCCGTGCAGCTGGGCACCACCCAGCCGACGGTCAGCCGGCGCCTTCAGGCACTGGAGCGGCAGCTCGGCCTGCGCCTGCTGCAGCGCTCCACCCATGGCCTGCAGCTGACCGAAGATGGCCTGCGCTGCCAGCGCCATGCGCAACGCGTGGTCGACGAATGGGAGTCGCTGCAGGCCGAACTGCACGGCGAACCGGAAACGCTGCGCGGACGCCTGCGGGTGATGGTGCCGCATGCCTTCGGCCAGGCGCAGCTGCTGCCGACCATGCTCGCGTTCCTCGCCCAGCACCCACAGCTGAGCCTGGAGTGGATCCTGGAAGATCGTCGCCCGGATTTCATCGCCGAAGGCATCGACTGCGCGGTGCGGGTGGGACCGGTCGACGAACCGCGCATGGTCGCACTGCCGCTCGCCGAAGTGCCGCGCATCGTCGTGGCAGCGCCCTCGCTGGTGCAGGCCACCGCGATCAGCACACCAGAACAGGCGCAGGCACTGCCGTGGATTTCACTGGTCACCTACTACCGCGAACGCCTGCTGCTGCATGACGCGCAGGGGCGTGCGCATACCCTTTCGATCAGCCCGCGCCTGCTCAGCGACAACCTGTTCGTGGTGCAACAGGCCGCATGTGCTGGGCTGGGTGCAGCGGTGGTCTCGGCCTGGCTGGTGGCCGGAGACCTCGCACAAGGGCGGCTGGTGCAGCTGCTGCCGGACTGGCAGGCGCCGGCGCTGCCGGTACACGTGGTATTTCCCACCGCGCGCCAGCAGCCGCCACGGCTGCGCGCCTTCATCGATGCGATGAAGGCCGCACTGCCGCAGCTGCACGGAATGCGGCCGGCACCGCGTTAGGTCACTGGCCGCATCATCCACGCATGGCGTGGATTCCGTCCAACCCCATAGGGTCGGATCCCTTCCCACCGGGAAGGGCTCTGACCCTGTCGATCACTGCGTCTTCGCCGCCTCGGCATTCCACGCCGCCACCTTGGCCTTGGTATCAGCCAACATCTTGTCCAGCGCGGCGCGGTCATACACGTTGCCACGCAGGATCACGCTGTCGATCTTTTCGGTGGCGGCAATGTCCTGCAGCGGGTTGGCGGTCAGCAGCACCAGATCGGCGGCCTTGCCCTGCGCGACACCCCCGTAACGATTCATCTGGCCGAACCAGGCCGGGCCGGAACGGGTCGCGGCAGACAGCGCCTGCGGCGCGCTCAAGCCCTCCTTCACGAACAGCTGCAGTTCCTGGTGCAGGGCGATGCCCGGGAAGTTGAACGAGTTGAGGAAGCCCGCATCGGTGCCGGCGATGATCGTCACGCCGGCTTCCTGCAGCATGGGCAGCACGGCGGCCACCTGGTGGTACTGCGCATGGCGCGCTTCGATCTGCGCTGGCGTTGCCTTGGCGGCACGTTCAACGCGCCACTGGTAGGTCGCGCGCAGGCCCGGGCCGATGTAAGCCAGGTACGGATCGTTCGCGTGGTCATCCTGGTCAAGGAAATCGAGGATGCGGCCACCGTTGAGGGTCGGGGTCACGAACACGCCGCGCCTGGCGAAATCGCGGTAGGCATGCATCGCCGTATCGCGGTCGAAGCTGGCGTCGAGGCGGCGGTTGGCTTCGGCGCGGTCGATGCGGCCGGCACCGAAGTCGCCAGCAATCTGCGCCTCGTCCTTGCTCCCGGCCTTGAATGCATAGTCCAGATGCTCGATCGAGGCCAGCCCGGCATCGATTGCCTGCTCCACGGTCAGCGCCATCGGGATGTGCCCCGACGCCTTGAATCCGGCATTGCGCGCGGCACTGGCCGAGTACAGGAACAGTTCCGGCTTCAGCGTGCTGTCGGTGATCTTCACGAAATCGACCTTGTCGTGCTGCAGGCGGGTGATCGCCTTGTCGACGTCAGCCTTGCTGCCCACTTCGATCGTGCCCTTCCAGACCGGCTTGAGGCCTTCGATCTTCGCGCCCGAGCTGAGCAGCCGCGGACCGAACAGCGTGCCCTTGGCAATTTCCCCGCGCCACTGCAGCACCTGCTCGGGCAGGTCGCCGGAACAGTCACGCACCGTGGTGATGCCGTGCGCGATGTACAGCGGCAGCAGTGCCTTGTTCTCTTCGATCAGCGCCGGGCCACCACCAAAGTGCACGTGCATGTCCCACAGGCCCGGGATCAGGTACTTGCCCTTGGCATCGATCTGGCGGGCCGCGCTCCATTGGCTGCGCAGCTGCGCGTCCGGGCCGACGGCGACGATGTCCTCGCCACGGATCACCACGCTCTGCCCGGCCCGGGTACTGGCGTGCTCGACATCGACCACGGTGGCATTGCGGATCAGCAGGTCGGCGCGCTCGGCGGCAGACGCCGACAGCGGTGCCACCGCAAGGAGGATGGCAAGGGACAACGGACGGGAACGGAACATGGACAGCATCCTGATGGGCACGCCCAGCGTGCGGGTGGAAGGGGTTTGCATTCAGCGCACCGCGCCGTGCTGGCGCAGCAGGGTCTCAATTCCGGTATAGCCGCGCTGGCGCGCGTGCGCCAGCGGCGTCACGCCGTCGCCGTCGGCAAGCTCCGGGTCGGCGCCGGCCTCCAGCAGCAACTGCACGATCTGCAGGTGGCGCGCACCGCCATCGCCGAGCAGGATCGCTTCCAGCAGCGCGGTCCAGTTCAGGCGGTTGACATGATCGACCGCCACACCGGCACGCAGCAGCGTGCGCACGGTGGCGACATGGCCGCGCTCGGCGGCCGGAATCAGCGCGGTGCCGCCATAGCGATTGGTACTGCGCAGATCGGCGCCATGCGCCAGCGTCATCGCCAGGATCTCATCCAGGCCGCGCGCGCCGGCATACAGGTAGGCGCTGTCCTGCAACACATCCTTGGCATTGACGTCGGCACCGGCTTCGATCAGCTCGCGCGCGGCATCCACGTTGTTGCCCTGCGTGGCCAGCAGCAACGCCGTGCGACCCTGGCCATCGCGCGCCTCCAGCGTGGCGCCATCCTCGATCGCCTGCCGCACCGCATCGGCGTCGCCGCGGCTGGCGGCATCCCGCAGGCGCGCGTCTGCGTCGGCCCGGGACGTGGCGGTGCAGGCGGGGGTGACCATGGCCAGCAGGCACAACAGCAGCACGCGCGTGAACGGCGCAGGCCAGCCAGCGGAATGATGGACGCGCATGACAGTGTCTCCTCATGTCCGTCGCCACGGAACGCCGTGCGACGGTAGCAACAGCCGGGCATTGCCGGCCCCTGCCCTGCATGGTAGAAGTCGGCCTGGGTATCCAGAAGTGAAATGTTCAAATGCAAGACAGTGCCAAATCGAATAGAACCCTGTTCGAACTGGACCTGCTGCGGGCGCTGGTGATGGTGGCCGACTGCGGCAGCTTCACCACGGCCGCCACCCGCCTGCATTCGACCCAGTCCACGGTCAGCCAGAAGGTGCGCCGCCTGGAAGAGCTGGCGGGGCATCGCCTGCTCGAGCGCGGCCACCGCGACGTGCACCCCACCGACGCCGGCCACACCCTGCTCGGCTATGCGCGGCGCATGCTCGACCTGAACGAGGAAATGGCGCAGGCGCTGGCCGGCGCCACCGTGGAAACCGCGGTGCGCATCGGTGTCCCCGAGGACTTCGTCAACGCGCAGACCACACGCATGCTGGCCGCTTTCAGCCGCCGTCACCCACAGGTGAAACTGGAAATCAGCAGCGGCCTCAGCCGCGACCTGGCGCACGGCTTCGACCACGGTGAACTGGATCTTGTGCTGGTCAAGCAGCGGCGCAACAGCCGTCAGGCGGTGCACTGCCGCCGCGAGCCGATGCACTGGATCGACAGCCTGCGCAGCAGCTGCCTGCAGCAGGACCCGCTGCCGCTGGTCACCTTCCCGCCGCGCGGGCTGTACCGCGACGAGATGATCCACGCCGTGGAAGCGCTGGGCCTGCGCTGGCGCATCGCCTTCACCAGCTCGTCGCTGAGTGGCATCCAGGGCGCCGTGGCCGATGGCATCGGCATCAGCCTGCTGCCCCGCCGCGCGGTCGCCCGCGATCATCGCATCATCGATGGTGAGCGCGACCTGCCGGTGATCGACAACTACGAAATCGGCCTGCTGCATCGTGCGGACGCCGACGATGCGGTGCGCGCGCTGGCCAGCGAGCTGTGGCGGCAGGTGCAGCGCGAACCGGATTGACCACTGCAACTGCGGTAGCGTGGGCCGCTGGCCGGCAGCCGCGACGGCAACATCGTCCCGCGTGGGGTCAGATCCGTTTTCCGAAACGGATCTGACCCCGAAGCGAAATCCGCGCATTGACCATCGAAAGCTGATCACGCCTGTCGCGCGGAAGTCACGGCTCTGCCGCTAGAGTGCCCCCTGTTTCCGTGCTCCACGGCATCGTGTCATGTCCGACGAAATCCCCGCCCGCTTCGACCCCCTGCCCGCCGCCCTGCAGACGCACCTGCAGCACCAGCGCTCGCTGATCGCCGCGCGCGTCGCCGCCGGCTTCCCGACGCTGCCGGTGCAATGGCCGCTGGCGGCCAGCACGCTGCAGCGCGTGATCGATGCCGAGCTGATCGAGCCTGACGACTGCGATGGCTGGGAAGCGCTGGGCGTGGCGTTCGGTGACACCCTGGCCCAGCGCGTGCCGGGGCTGGCCTGGATGCAGGTCACCGACGCCTGGGGCATCGATGCAGTGCTGCGTTATGCCGACAGCAGCCTGCAGATCGGCGCCAGCACACTGCTGCTCAAGCGCGTCGAACAGGGCGAAGTCATCGACATCGCCCACCTGCTGGCGTGGCTGGAAGCGTTCGTCGCTACCCGCGCCGACGATTACGCCTGACGACACATCGAGATGGATCCATGCCATCCGTGGATGAATGAGACCACGCGATGGCTCCCTCCACGCACGGCGTGGATCTACAACCAGCGGCCGTCAACCACCACCCGGCGCTCCACCGGCACCCCGGCCACGGCCGCCGGGCCATGGTCCGCACGCACGGCCACGAACGTCGCCGGCCGGCCTTCGGCGATGCCGTGCTGCGGCAGCCCGATCACCTGCGCGGCATGGGTGGTGACCATGTCCAGCGCCAGCATCAGGTCGCCATCGGTGTAGAAGCCCGAGCGGTAGCCCAGCAGCATCGCGCGCTGCAGCAGGTCGCCGTTGCCGTACGGCCACCAGCAGTCGCGGATGTTGTCATTGCCGGCGAACACGCGCACGCCGGCGTCGTGCAATGCACGCAGCGGCGGGAACGGATGGTCGCCCGGCGCGTTGCTCATGATCGCAACGCCCGCCGTGGCCAGTGTTTCACCCACCTGCAGCGCGCGCGCCAGCGGCACGTCGCCCAGCGAGTAGGCATGGCTGACCGCCACCCGCCCCTGCAGGCCAGCGGCACGGGTGCGCGCGGCAATGCGCAGCAACTGGGCCAGTCCGGTTTCGCCGGGCTCGTGCAGGTGGATGTCCAGCTGCACGCCATAGCGCTCGGCCAGGCCGAACAGCAGGGCCAGCTGGCCTTCAGCATCGCCATCCAGCGTGGTCGGATCGATGCCGCCCAGCACCTCCACGCCCGCTGCAAGGGCCTGCTCAAGCACGGCGGCGGTACCCGGACAGGACATCACCCCGGCCTGCGGGAACGCCACCAGCTGGATGCGCATGATGTCGGCACAGCGCCGCGCCGCCTCGCGCACTGCTTCGAGATGGCGCAGGCCGGTGCTGCCGTCGACATCGACGTGACAGCGCATCGCCACCGTGCCGAAGCGGCTGCACTGGCGGATCAAGGCCTCGGCACGGTCCACCATTGGCGCCGCGCCCGCCACCGCGGCCTTCTCCACCGCCAGCCGCTCTCGCAGGCTGTTCACCGGCTGATGCGGGTGCCAGCGGTCGCCGACGAAGCTCTTGTCCAGATGAATATGGCCGTCGACCAGGCCCGGCAGGACGGCACAGCCCTGCAAGTCGACGGGTTCCGCACCCTCGCGCGGCGCAGCATCACCGTTGAGACCACTGATACGACCGTTGTGGATGTGGAAATGCAGCGGCGCGCCCTCGCGATCAACCGCGCCATGGACGAACTGAAGCGTCATCGGAAACTCCCGGAAAGCCAAGTCATGGCGCCATCCTGCGCGCTGGCACTGCCATCGGCCAACGAAATATCTGGATGCCACACATTCATCAGAACGATGAATGCCGCCGCGACGGCGGCTCGCAGCCACGCCGTGCACACCCCTGAACGGGTACCATAGGCACCTGTTTCCGCTGTGATGCCGCATGGGCCCGTCCGACCGCCACGATCGTCTCCGCCGCTGGCAGGCCGCGTCCCTGCTGGCTGCTGCCCCGATGGCCAGCCTGTCCGCCACTGATGCGGCCGCCACCGCGCCGCTGCAGGCGCCGCCTGGCCAACAGCGCATCGCCCCGGCGGCGCTGGTCGAGCGGCTGCACCAGCGTGTGCTTTCCGGGCAGAGCGCCACCGCCACCCTGGAATACTGGTGCGCCGAACACGGCCTGGCCGAACAGGCGCGGGTGCGCGCGGTGCGTGTACACGGCCAGGACAAGACAGCACCGGCCGACGTGCTGCAGGCACTGGGTGCGAAACCCGGCACCGCCCTTCGCTACCGCCGTGTGCAGCTGGTCTGTGGCAGCCGCGTACTCTCCGAGGCCGACAACTGGTACCTGCCGGACCACCTCAGTCCCGCCATGAACCAGGTGCTGGACAGCACCGACGAACCCTTTGGCCGCGTGGTTGGCCCGCTCGGCTTCCAGCGCCAGACACTGGCTGACCAGACCTTCTGGCCACCGCGTGGCGAAGGCGACCGCAGCGTGATCCTGGAAGTGCGCGCCCTGCTGCGCGATCGCCAGCAGCAGCCCTTCAGCTACGTCATCGAGTCGTACCTGCAGCAGGCACTGCCCTAGGCCACCGGCGCCCGCCATCACAGCGGACATCGACACAGCAGAAGGCCCGGCATTGCCGGGCCTTCTGTTTGCCAGCCGGATCAGCGGAACCGGTAGTCCAGCTGCAGCCAGTACTGGCGGCCATACGGGTCGTAGTTGCCAACCGGATAGAACGGCCAGCCGCCACCGTTCCTGTCCGCCGGCGGGCGGCTGTCACGCAGGTTGTTGACGATCACGCCCACCGACAGGTTCTCGCCGAACTGGCGGAACACGCTGGCGTTGTAGGTCATGTACGGCGCGATGCGGCCACTGCCATCGGTCTTCGGCAGTGAACCGAAACGGTTGCCGTACAGCGTGGTGGTCCAGTCACCCTGGTTCCAGGTGATGCTGCCATTGGCCTTGCTGCGCCACTGGTAGTCATCCAGCGAATTGCGGATGTCACGCTCCGGATCATCGGAGAACTGCCGGTACGTGTGCTCCAGCACCACGGTATAGGCCAGGCGCGTAGTGAAGCGGCCATAGCGGCCGGCATCGAAACGCCAGTTACCCTTCAGGTCCAGGCCACGCACCGATTCGGAGGCCGCGTTGATCGGATTGATCAGCACGCGGGTCACCTGGTCCGGCTGCACGGTTGCAGTGGACGGGTTGCGGATCACCCGCGACAGCGCGTCCTGGCACAGCGGTGAACCGATATCGCGCGCTTCGCCACCCAGCGTGCGGCCCAGGCGGCAATCGGCTTCGTCGCGCAGGATGCGGCTGGTATCGAGGCTGGTGACCTCGTTGTCGATGCGGATGTCGTAGTAGTCGGCACTGAAATCCAGGCCGGACAGCGGCGACCAGACCACGCCGAAACCATAGGATTTCGCGGTTTCCGGCTGCAGCTGCGCGTTGGCGCGGTTGCTGTAGTCGATCGACAGGCCGTTGTAGTCGCAGTTGTCGTACGACTGGCCTGCGGTGCGGCAGCGCCAGTAGTCGGTCATGCCCGGGTTGTAGCCGCGGGTCTCGGTCGCGAACACATAGTTCATGTCCGGCGCACGGAAGCTGGTCGCAGCAGAGCCGCGGATCAACAGGCTCTCGATCGGGCGGAACTCGACGCCGAAGCTCCAGGTCGCCTTGCCGATGTGCTCGCCACCGGCGCGATACTGGTCATAGCGACCGGCCAGCGTCGTGGTCAGCGATTTCAGCAACGGCAACTGCAGCTCCACGCCGGCCGCATAGCGGTCACGATCACCGCCGGCACCGATACCGGCGCTGGTGTTCCAGAACTCGCCCGTGCCCAGTCGCGGGTCCGGGCGGTTGCGGTAGCCCTGGCTGCCGGCCTCGACCACCGCCGCCAATGCAGCGTCGCCACCGGGCAGCGCGAACAAACGGCCGTTGACGCTGGCGCTGAAGGTCTGCAGCCACGCCGCATTGCGGCTTTCCTGGTAGCCGGACAGGCCCTCGTATTCGCCCGGGGTCAATGGTTTGAACAGGCGTGCCGGGTCGGGCGCATAGACCTCAACGCCATTGCGTACGCCCAGCTTCGGACCGAGCAGGTATTCGTTGATGCCGGCCAGCAGCACCGGTCGGCGGGTACGGTTCTCGTAACGCGAGCGGCTGTAGACCGCTTCGTAATCCCAACCGCTGTCGCCGATCTGGCCACGTGCGCCGACATTGAACGACCACGAGTTTTCCAGGAAGCGGTTGGCATTGCGCGGCAGGCCGCCGATTTCCTCCGGCGCGAAGCGGCGGTACCAGCTTTCCAGGTTGCCGGTGGTCTGGTTGTAGAAGTAGTTGCGGGCCGAGGTCCAGGTCGGTGCACGCGTGTTGTTGTAGATCCGCGCGCTGCCCACGGCGACATCGGCGAACAGGTCGGTGGTCTCGTTGACGTGGAAGGTCAGCAGACCGTAGCCGTTGAGATTGCGCTTCTGGGTCTGCACGGTCCAGTAGCTGGCGGCGGCCTCGTTGCTGCCGCAGTACCAGCCCTGGCGCGGGTTGTTGGCACGGAACACGCTGCCGCCATAGATGTCCGACGCGGCGTCGCAGCCGTTGACGCCCGGATCGATGTTGCGGCCGGTGGCAGCGTTGCGCCGATAGGCGATCGCGGTCGCCTGCGGCGCCTTGCCGGCCGGGTCATCGTCCAGCGAATCCATGAAGTCGCGCTGGCGCGCGTGGATCGCCTTGCGCACGTCGAACTCGAAACCGAACAGGCCGTCCCAGCGCTCGCCGGAACTGCCGCCCACCACCTGCACGCGCTGGTTGTCACCGCCGCCCTGCTGGGTGCCGCCGGCGCGCACGTTCACGTCCACGCCTTCAAAGCGGTCCTTGAGGATGATGTTGACCACACCGGCAATGGCGTCGGAGCCGTACACCGCCGACGCACCGGCAGCCAGCACTTCGATGCGTTCGATCAGGGCGCTGGGAATGTTGGCCAGGTTGACAACGTTCACCGAGCCTTCGTAGGCCAGCGGGTAGTCGGCCTGGCGACGGCCGTTGACCAGCACCAGCGTGCGGTTCGGACCCAGCCCGCGCAGATTGATGGTGTTGGCGGCCGGCGTGAACGTATTGCCGAAATCCTCGCCCTGCACGTTGCCGGTGTTCTCGGTCAGCGCGCTGAGGGCGTCGAAGGCATTGCGGTAGCCCTGTGCGTCGATCTGCTCGCGGCTGATCACCGTCACCGGCGAGGGTCCCTCGACACTGGCACGTGGAATGCGCGAGCCGGTGACCTTCACTTCCTGCAATGTGGTGGGCGCGCTTTCCTGCGCGAAGGCCGGCAGCGAGGCCAGCATCAGGGACGACAGCGCGAGCACCAGCGGACGCGGGCGCATCGCCTTGTGGGAGGCGGACATGGGCTTCCTGGGGGAGTGGGCGGGTGGTACGGGAGCCGCAGCCGGTACGACACATAACGATCCCGTAACGAAAGTGTCCTGAATGGGTGGTTTCAACGGAAATGACCAGCCCTGATGGGCTTATGCCTGAACCGAATCAGACGCGTTTACGGCACCACCCCACTTTTGCAATGAATTGCATGGCCTGGCGCGTCAGTGATGCGCATCGTGCCGGGATGACCAACAGCGCCCCTTCCACCCACTTCGCTCCACTACGACCCGTCCTGCGCCGCCACTTGCTCCACCTCCAGGCCACGCCCATCACCCTGCGTTCGTTCCAGCGCACCGACCTGCCACGCTGGCGTGCCTTCGACGACCGTCGCCAGCGCGGCCAACGGCCGTCCTACGGCATTGATGAAGAGGCGCGGTTCCTCGCCAGCGTCTATCGTTCACGCCTGCAGGAAGACAACGACCTGCTGGTGCTGGGTGTGTTCGACGACGTGCAGGGCGTACTGCACGACCAGCTGCATATCCGCCTGCAGTCGCTGCACTCGCGCTGCGCCGAGCTGCAATCGCTGCAGCACCGGCACCCCCATCCGCAGGCGGCACTGCGGGCACTGTGCCCGTTCCTGTTCGACGATGTCGGCCTGCACCGCCTCTTCGTGCTGCTGCCGCCAGGCTGCACCAGCCCGTTTGCCCAGGCGCTGCAGGCCCATGGGTTCATCCGCGAAGGGATCCTGCGCGACTACCATCTGGACGCGCAGGGATGGCATGACCGTCAGCTGCTGGCGCTGACCGCGTCGGCCTGGCGCAGCTGCCAGCAGCCGATCGGCTAGCGCACCCGCTCCAGTGCCGCACCGGCACCGGTCAAGACCGTGCAGGCATGGTCCTGTAGTTCCTCGCCGCTGGCATCGTTGCCGCTGGCGGCATCCACGCGGGTAGCCAGCAGGATGAAGCCGGGGCCGCCCCGCACCTCGCCGCGCCCGGCCACCACCAGGCTCCACTGGCCCACATCGCCCACGCCGCTCAGGCCATAGGCCAGCAGATTGAGCGGATTGGCGGTCAGTTCTGCACCGGGCAGCAGATAGGCCTGGTACTGATGCCCGCGCAGCGGCACCGGAAACGGTGACCAGCGCGGACCCAGCGCACCGGCATGTGCATCCAGTGCCTGCAGCACATCCGCGCGCAGGCAGTCGACATGGATATGCAGCTGGTGCTGCGAGCGACCGTGCGGCGAATTCAGTGCCAGGCTGGCCACGCTGCGCGGCAGCGGCCGGCCCAGGGCCTGTTCGGTATGCCCGCGCGCCTGCCAGGCGGCCGCAAAATAGTTGGGTACCCCACGCTGGTACAGGCCGTGGCTCTCGATGCCACTGACCTTGTCCAGCGGCATCAGCAGGAACTGGTAGTCACCGTGCGCATCCTTGACCAGCACGTCGCGGCGGTCGGCCGCCGTCTCCACCCGCAGGCAACTGCCACGCGGTCCTTCCACCGCCTTGCAGTCACGCTCGATCAAGCGCCACAGCGCATCGGAATGGGCCGGCGGTGGAGGTGGCGCGCTGGCGCAGGCGGACAACAGCAGCAGGGACGACAGCAGCAAAGGGCGCAGGGACACGGCAGCAACTCACGGAACAGGCACGGCAGACGGCGCCGCGCTGCATTCTAGCCAGTGCAGTGCTGCAGTCAGTAGGTGCCGAACGGCACTTCAACCACGAACGGGGCCTCGCCGTCGCCGCCCTGCAGGGTGTAGCGGTCCAGCGCGCCATCATCATCGGCGTGCGGCTGGCGCTGGAAATGCAGGGAATAACGGTTGTCGCCCAGCAGGACGGCACTGCCATCGTCCTCCAGGGCGGCGCCCTCGGGGACCAGCAGCCCACCCAGGTCGCTGTAGGCCCCGGGCACATCGGCGAAGCCGTAGTCTGCCAGTTCGTCCACCCGCTGCATCGCATAGACATGCGGCAGATAAGGACGCGCCGGGCTGCGGCCATTGCTCAGGTCGGTCACCCAGGCCTGCGGCAGGTGGTAGTGCTCGCGCAGCGCGGCCACGCCCAGCGACGGGCTGGCCACCTGCAGGCAACACACCGCCCGCTTGCCCTCACGGTCGAGGACGGCGAAACGGTCGCCGCGAGTCGCCGCCTGCGGCAGCATGGCGAAGGCCAGATTGCGCTGGGCCGGCGCGTAGCCGGCCTCGGTCTGAAGGTTGCGCCACGCGCCGAACACCGGCGTTTCCGCGGCTGCGGCCGGCACTGGCTCGGCGGCAGTGGCGGCGCACGCCACGGCCAGCACCGATACTGCAAGTACCGTCATCGCCCTGCGCTTGTCGCGGAAACTGTCTGCCGTCATACCGTATCCAGCACCTGCACCGGAATGGCCCGGCCTGCCCGCTGGCGCGATGCCAGTCATCCCTCCCACTATGCAGTGGCTACGCCGTGCCGGCAATGACCGGGGCGCTGACGCCTTTCGCGCGCCGGGTGCTATCGTTCCGCCCATCTTCCCTGCGCAGGAGCGCTGCATGTCCGCCTTCCGTCTGTCCCTGTTGCTACCCGCGTCGGCCCTGCTGCTGTCGGCCTGCGTCAGCACCCCCGGTCCGCAGGTCAAGGGTACCGGCCACTGCGACGCCAGCCAGCTGGGCTGGGCAATCGGCCAGCCTGCCAATGAGCCCAACATCCGCCGCCTGTCCAGCGAAAGCGGTGCCGGCCTGGTCAACCCGATCGGCCCCAACACCATCACCACCAAGGACATCCGCCACGACCGCCTGCGTGTGTACGTGGACAAGGACAACATCATCACCGCCACCCGCTGCGAGTAGGCGCTGTAGAGCCGAGCCCATGCCCGGCTGCGCTTCCGTGACAGCCGAGCGCAGGCTCGGCTCTACAGCTCAGGGCTCGGTATACCCCGCGCAGTCCGGCAGCGCCTGGTCGGGGTGGAACACCCCATCACTGAAGCGGAACAACCGCGTGTAGCTGCACGCCGGGTCCTGCTCGGTGCGCAGGTCCTTCTTCTTCAACGGCCCCTTGGCCAGCGAATCCTCGAAGCGTGAGACACCGGCCGGGAACCGCGTCGCCACCGTCTGGTAGCGCAGCACCGGCATGCCCCCGGCGGCGGTATCCAGCGCCAGCCTTGCCGAGAACCCGTACTCGTCGTGGCAGGCACCGGCGCGCTGCTTCATGTCCTGCTCGCTGAAACAGGCGCGGATCATCGCGTTGCCCAGCCATGGCAGGGTCAGCACGTCGTCGTCCACCTGGATGTCATCCTGCAGGTGACGCACGCGCGCCAGCTGCAGCGTGGACGCGTCGGCACCACCGCCTGAGTACATCGTGCTGAATTTGACGATACCGCCCACCAGCACGTTCTGGCGGGCGCGCTGCCGCGGGTCGCTCACTGCCTCATCGCTGCCAACGCCAGGCGCAAGCCGCACGATCCACGGCCACAGCGAAAGCTCGCTTTCCTGCGGCACGTCGATGCTGACGTGGTAGACGTGCGGCTCTCTTTCGCCGGCCTCCCGTTCAGAGACTTCCAGCGTCGTCGGCCGATCGCCGTCCTCGGCCACCGGCTGCACACGCACGCACCAGGCACGATCGAGGGTGCAGTACTGCATGCGTGCTTCGCCCTGCCCTCCCTGTTCCAGCACCTGCCCCAGCGGCTCCATCACGTTGCCGGCGGCGTCGCGCTGCTGCGGCAGGATCGCGGACTGCGCCAGCACCAGCAGCGGTGTTGCCAGCAATGCAGCGCACAGGGTCGCGCGGGCAACGATGGTGGGCATGGGCGGCTCCTGCGTACGGGATTCCGATGGTAACTGCTGTCCGGGTGGGGCTGAGCCATGCTCGACGGCTGTCTGTCGGGAAGAGCAGCCGAGCATGGGCTCGGCTCTACATCATCCGCAGTCGCAGCCACCCCACCCTTTTTCCTTCGAGGTCTGGCCGATGCCCGGATTGAACGTATTGCTCGGGTCCAGCTGCCGATAGAACCCGGCCAGGGCCGGCTTGGCCGGGTACAGGTGGCCGACATTGTGCTCGGCCGGATACTCGGCGCCGCGCTGGTCCAGCAGCGCCCACATCGCGTGCTCGATCGCCATCGGGTCTTCGCCCTTGCGTGCGATGTAGTCCTGGTGGAACACATGGCACAGGAAGTGCCCGTAATACAGCTTGTGCAGCAGGCGGCCATCGATATCGGCCGGCAACTGCTCGAACCAGTCGGCATCATCGCGGCGCAGGGCGATGTCCAGCGCCACGATATCCTGCACCTGGTCCCGATGCACTTCGCGGTAGCGCACCGCCGCGCCGGCCACCGCGAAGCGATGCAGGAACGCCTTGCGCCCCTCATCGGCCGTGCAGTGGAAGTAACCACCCTCATGATCGGCGAAGAAGCCGCGCAGCCAGGCCTCGGTTGCCGCCGCGTCCTGTGCGGAGACCTTCAGCAACAGGTGATGCTCGTAGCGCTGGCGGAATTCACCCATGCGCCGGGGCAGGTGCGAGGGCAGCAGGCCGGTCAGCACCTGCATCACCCGGTCGGTCACCCCGCGCAGGCCCAGCCGCTCGAACCATCCATCGACCCGGCTCTTCAATGCGAACGCGGCGGGCACACGGGAAGTGCCGAGGCGGTCGATCAACAGGAAGCTGTCCTTGCCGTAGCGCTCGCCGATGTGATAGGCATCGCGGTGGATGTACTCGCCGGCAATCGGCAGGCGCTCGAAGCCGGTCAGCAGCTGGCGCCGGATCGCAGTGAGGCTGTCGGTGCGGTTGCTGCCGATGTAGAAGACCTCGGCGGGCTCCTTTTCGAAGGTATCCAGGCGCACCGCGAACACCGCCAGCTTGCCGGCCGAACCGGCCGCTTCGAAGTGGCGGCTGGGGTCGGCGTTGAAGCGTGCCGGCGTATCGGCATCGACCCGGCGCACTTCCTCGGCGTAGCGTGGATCAGACGCGGCGCGGCCATCGCCGTCACCCACGTCCTCAGCGGCATAGTCACCGGCCTGCAGGCGCTGCAGGATCTGCTCGGGCGTATCACCCAGCGCGATGCCGAGGTGGTTGACCAGCTGCAACTGGCCCTGCGCATCGACCTGCGCATACAGCGCCAGCTCGGTATAGGCCGGGCCACGGCGCACCAGCGCGCCGCCGGAGTTGTTGCAGATGCCGCCCAGCACCGAGGCGCCGATGCAGGAGGAGCCGATCACCGAATGCGGTTCGCGGCCCAGCGGTGCCAGGGTCTGCTCCAGGCGGTCGAGCGTGGCGCCGGGCAGGCACAGCACCTGGCGGCCCTCGTTCAACAGCTGGATGCCGGTCAGGCGCAGCGTGCTGACCAGCACGATCGGGCGCCCATAGTCGTCCCCATCCGGGGTCGAGCCACCGGTCAGGCCGGTATTGGCCGCCTGCAGGATGATCGCCGCTCCGCCCTGCACCGCTGCCTGCAGCACATACCACAGTTCCAGCAAGGTCCCTGGGCGCACCACCGCCAGCACCGGGCCATCGCCGAAGCGGTAGCCACGACGGAAGCGGCGCGTGGTCTTGTCGCCGGTCAACACATGGCGGCTGCCGACCGCGTCGCGCAACTGCGCCAGCACGGCGTCATGGCCACTCATGGCAGGTTGACCAGCGAATCGCGGCTGATGTCGGCGATGCGGCGCGCGCCGGTCAGTGTCATCGCCACGCGCATCTCCTTGGCGATCAGGTCCAGCAGGTTGGCCACGCCGGCCTCGCCCTGCGCGGCCAGCGCATAGACGAAGGCGCGCCCCAGCAGCACGGTATCGGCCCCCAGCGCCAGCATGCGCACCACGTCCAGGCCGGTACGGATGCCCGAATCGGCGAGGATCTTCAGGTCGCCCTGCACCGCATCGGCGATGGCCGGCAATGCACGTGCGGTAGACAGCACGCCATCCAGCTGGCGACCACCGTGGTTGGAGACCACGATGCCATCGGCACCGAACCTGACCGCATCGCGCGCATCATCCGGGTCGAGGATGCCCTTGATCACCATCGGGCCCTTCCAGAACTCGCGGATCCACTCCAGGTCCTTCCACGAAATGGACGGATCGAAGTTGCTGCCCAGCCAGCCGATGTAATCCTCCAGCCCGGTCGGGTTGCCGCGGTAGGTGGAGATGTTGCCCAGGTCATGCGGACGGCCGAACAGGCCGACGTCCCACGCCCAGTGCGGATGGGTGACGGCCTGGCCGATGCGGCGCAGCGAGGCATTCGGGCCGCTCATGCCGGAGTGTGCATCACGGTAGCGCGCGCCCGGCACCGGCATGTCCACGGTGAACACCAGCGTGGTCACGCCGGCGGCCTGTGCCCGCTCCAGCGCATTGCGCATGAAGCCACGGTCGCGCAGCACGTACAGCTGGAACCACATCGGCCGCTGGATGGCCGGTGCCACTTCCTCGATCGGGCACACCGATACGGTGGACAGGGTGAACGGGATGCCCCGGCTGTCGGCCGCGCGCGCCGCCTGCACTTCACCGCGGCGGGCATACATGCCGGTCAGGCCGACCGGCGCCAGCGCCACCGGCATTGCCAGCGTTTCGCCGAACAGCTCGGTTTCCAGGCTCAGGTCGGACATGTTGCGCAGGATGCGCTGGCGCAGCGCGATGTCGGACAGGTCGGAAACGTTGCGCTTCAGCGTGTGCTCGGCATACGCGCCGCCATCGATGTAGTGGAACAGGAACGGCGGCAGCCGGCGTTGCGCTGCGGCACGGTAATCGGTGGAGGCGGAGATGATCATGGGGTCAACCGTGTGGGGAAGGCAGGCGCGAGGCCCGCGCACGCCGGGCTTCGTTGTCATCGAGCGTGCGCAGCGTGGTGTGCACGAACTCGAGGTGGGCATGCGCAGCGGCGCGCGCGCGTTCGGGGTCGCCGGCCAGCACCGCATCCATCATTTCGCGGTGCTGGTCGGACAGGGGCGAGAAGGTCCTCGCCGAGGTGTAGAGCTTCTCGCGGCTCTGCGAGATGTTGGTCTGCAGCAGTTCGAACAGGCCGCGCATCACCTGCAGCAGCACCAGGTTGTGGGAGGCCTCGGCGATGGACAGGTGGAAGGCCGCGTCAGCCTCTGCTTCACCGGTGGGGTCGTCCTTGCCGTGCGCGTCCATCATGGTCTGGAAGGCCTGCGCGATGCGCATACGGTCCTCATCGGTGGCTCGCAGCGCCGCATGCCAGGCAGTGGCACCTTCCAGCGCGTGGCGGATCTCCAGCACGTCAAAACGGTATTCCGGGTCGCCCTGGAACAGCGGCAGGTACGGCGCCAGCGGTTCATCCAGCGCCTGCCGCGCGCGCGCCGCCGGTTCGGCCACGTAGGTGCCGCCACCGATGCGTGCGGTCAGCAGGCCCTGGCTGGCCAGCCGCGCGATCGCCTCGCGCAGCGCGGTGCGCGAGACCCCCAGCTGCACCGCCAAGGTGCGCTCGGCGGGCAACCGGTCGCCTGGCCGCAGCCGCTGTTCCTGCACCAGGCCGCGCAGCTGCGCGGCCACCCTGTCCGAAATACGTTGCGTGCTCATGGCGCCATTGTGGCCCGAAGCGCACAGCGGGTGGTCGGCCAGCCATGCATGGCTCAGGGAATCATCCAGGTCAGCCAGTAGGCCTGGGCCAGGGTGATCAGGCCGACCATCGTGGTGAAAATCAGGCTGTGCTTGACGGTGAAGCGGAACAGGTCCGACTCCTTGCCGGCCAGGCCGACCGCCGCGCAGGCAATGGCAATCGACTGCGGCGAGATCATCTTGCCGGTAACGCCACCGGTGGTGTTGGCCGCCACCAGCAGCACGTCGGATACGCCGATCTGCTGCGCGGTGGTGGCCTGCAGCGCCGAGAACAGCGCATTGGACGAGGTATCCGAACCGGTCAGGAACACGCCCAGCCAGCCCAGGAACGGCGAGAAGAACGGGAACGCATCGCCGGTGTGCGCCAATGCCAGCGCCAGTGTTGCCGACAGGCCCGAGTAGTTGGCGATGAAGGCGAAGGCGAGCACCATGCCGATCGAGTAGATCGGCATGCGCAGCTCACGCACGGTTTCGCCGAAGGTCTGCAGCGCCGAGCGGGCCGGCATGCGCAGTGCGATGATCGCGATCACCGCCGCAAGGATGATCGCGGTGCCGGTGGCCGAGAACCAGTCGAATTTGTAGATCGCCTCATAGCTGAGCGGCGCGTCGACGATCGGCGGCATCTTCTGCACCCTCTGGTCCAGGCCCGGCACCGGGAGCTTGAGCACCCAGCCTTCCAACGGGCCGCCTGCCGCGAACAGCGACTTGAACGGCCTGATGCTCCACAGCGTGACCATCGCGGTGAGGATCAGGAACGGCGACCACGCCTTGGCGATCTGGCCGACGCTGTAGCGTGGTGCCTCCAGTGCCTGCGCGGCCGCCTCGGCGCTGGTTTCGGTATCGAAGCGGAAGATCCGTGCCGGCTTCCAGCGGCGCAGGAACAGGGTCAGGCACACCAGCGACGCCAGCGAGGCGGTGATGTCCGGCAGCTCCGGGCCGATGAAGTTCGAGGTGAGGTACTGCGCGATGGCGAACGAGCCACCGGCCACCAGCACCGCCGGCCAGGTTTCCCTGATGCCACGCCAGCCATCCATGATGGCCATGATCCAGAACAGCACGATCACAGTCAGGAACGGCAGCTGGCGGCCGGCCATCTGGCCGATCTCGAATGCATCCAGGCCGGTGACCTGCCCGGCCACGATGATCGGAATGCCCATCGCACCGAACGCCACCGGCGCAGTGTTGACGATCAGGCACAGGCCGGCGGCATACAGCGGCTTGAAGCCCAGCCCCACCAGCAGCGCCGCCGTGATCGCCACCGGCGCACCGAAGCCGGCCGCGCCTTCCAGGAAGGCACCAAACGCGAAACCGACCATCAGCATCTGCAGGCGCTGGTCTTCGGTCACCGACAGGATCGAGGCGCGGATGATGTCGAACTGACCGGTCTTGACCGAGACCTTGTAGAGGAACACCGCGCCGATGATGATCCAGGCGATCGGCCACAGGCCGTAGACGAAGCCGAAACCGGCCGCGCCCAGCGCCTGGCTCAACGGCATGCGGTAGAACAACAGGGCCACGCCAAGCGCGATGGCCACGGTGATCGTGCCGGCCAGCCAGCCCTTCATGCGCAGCACCGCAAGGGCAACGAAGAAGAACGCGATCGGCAGCAGCGCGATCAGGCTGGACAACCACAGGTTGCCGGCGGGGTCGTACAGGTGTTGCCAGGGCTGCATGAAGGCTCTCGACTGGGGCGGGATGTGCTCCACCGCAGGCGGTGGGTCGCCGTGGCTGTCGATTATTGGTCGTACCAATAATTATTTCGATCAGACCACTTGCAGCGGATTTAACCGCCGCTCCGACGAAGTGCCTATTAGACCATAGGGCTAGACTTCATATTGGTCCGACCATTACGGCTCTCATGGTAGTGGCGGCCGCTGGCCGGCAACTAGACCTTCCCTACGGAATCCTTTTCTCCAACCGCCGCATCACCGCCAGCACCAGCACGCACAGCACGCTCACCCCGATGGCGATCACGTACTTGCTGATCCCCACCGCAATCCCGATGGCCGCTGCCATGATCAGCGAGCTGGCCGTGGTCAGGCCGCTGACCTGGTCCTCGCGTGACCCACGCAGGATGGTGCCAGCGGCAACGAAGCCGACACAGGCCACCACCGCTTCGATCAGGCGCACCGGATCGACCTGCAGCAGGTCGCGGTAGCGCTCCTGCTGGAAATGCTCGGCCACCGAGTCGCCGAGGGCGACGATCAGCGCAGCGGCCCCCGCGATCAGCATGTGCGTACGCAGGCCAGCGGCGTGCTTGCCCATCTCGCGCTCGACGCCGAGCACGCCGCCGAACAGCATCGCTGCGGCAACGCGCAGCAGGATCGAGACATCCTGGGTGAGTTCCATGGTCAAGCTCCGGGGTTTTCCCGGAGCGTCGCGTGGCCCCCGTGGCACAGAGGTGAAGGCCACGCCACAGTCCGTTCACCCGGTAGCGCCGGGCGACACCCGGCGGCACCGCACCCTGCGTTCAACGCATCACTGCGCCAGGTAGCCACCATCGATGGCGTAGTACGCGCCGGTCGCAAACGAGGCGTCGTCGCTGGCCAACCAGGCCACCAATGCCGCCACTTCCTCGGCCGTGCCCAGCCGCTTCAGCGCGTGCCGTCCTTCCAGCGTGGCGCGCACCTTCGGGTCCATCTTCTCCAGCAGCGGTGTGCTGATGAAACCCGGACCCACCGCGTTGACACGGATGCCGTCGGCCGCATGTTCCCACGCGGCGGTCTGGGTCAGCCCGACCACGCCGTGCTTGGCCGCCGCATAAGCGGTGGAACCGGCATAGCCCACCTGGCCCAGGATCGAGGCCATGTTGATGATGCTGCCGCCGGTTCCAGCGGCCCGCATTGCCTGGATCTGCGCACGCTGGCACAGGAACACACTGGTGAGGTTGACGTCGATGACCCGCTGCCAGCCCTCGATCGGATAGTCGCCGCTGCTGGCCGCCGGCCCGCCGATACCGGCGTTGTTGACCGCCACATGCAGGCCGTCAAGTTCCTTGACCGTGCGCTGCACCGCCGCCTCCACTGCTGCATCGTCGGTGACGTCCAGCGCGATGCCGATGGCCTGTGCGCCGGTGCTGCGCAACTGCGCCACGGTGGCATCCACCGCATCCTGCTTGAGGTCCCAGACCGAAATACGGGCACCGGATGCGGCCAGCGTCTGTGCCACGGCCAGGCCGATGCCCGACACGCCGCCGGTCACGATCGCGGTCTTGCCGGTCAGCTGGTAATCAATCATCTGCATTCTCCATCGGTGGGGGTAGCGATGCGGCGCGCGGCCGCCAATCCATCACCTTACGCCGGCCGCTGTGACGAGCAGACCAACAGCCTGTCCGCGGATGATCGTTCCAGCAATGAAACCTCAACCGAAGTTCATGTAGGGAATCAAGTACGGATATAGCGGCAAAACGCTGGCGTATGTCCGGCACCCCGTTCAACTTGGCCGTAATGACCAATCGGTTTGACCGTATTCAAATCCCCTGCGAATGATTCGCAGCGACAATGGGAAACGTTTCCAGTTTCTTCGACACATTTTTTCCAACCTGGCGTTTTCCGGCCTTCCAGGCTGCCCGCTACGCGGGGCAGCACATGGGCCATGGTGCCAGCGCCTCCCCTCCTGTACGTGCCGAGCGATGTCCCGATACTTCACCTTTGCCGATTACCGCCGCTTCGGCCAACGCCACGGCTTCGATTACCGCGCTGATCCGGAACACCTGCGTGACGACCAGTGGGCCGGCCGCGGCGAAGTCAACGAACAGTTCATGCGCGGTGGCATGAGCCTGATCGCCTCCGACGTGCATAACCGGTTCCCCTATGTGGCGACCGCGCAACAGCGGCCCGGGCTCGCCATCCGCGTGATGCTGCAGGGTCAGGTCGACGTGCGTATCCCGCGACGCGGAAGTTTCACCCTGCGTGCCGGCACCGCGATGACCGCCCACCATCGCGACCAGATCGAGATGACCGGGGCGCACCCCGGCGAAACGCGCCTGCGCGGGGTCAGCGTGATCGTGCCGGGTGGCATCGACGCGGATGTTTTCCAGATGCCACAGCTGGAAAAAGCGCTTGGCACGCACCTGGAATGCCGCCACTGGGCCATTCCCCACGCCATGCTGCCGGTGCTGGGCCAGTTGTTCGACAGCCCGTGGCAGGACGGCATCGACGCGCTGTGGCGCGAAGGCGTGGCATTGCAGCTGCTGGCCCTCGGCCTGCAGGCCGAGGATCTGCAGACCGACCCGGTGCGCACGCTGCGTGCCGGCCAGCGCGAGCGCCTGGAACGGGTACGCAGTTACCTGCATGACGACCCCAGCCATGCACACAGCCTGGTCGAGCTGGCCCGGCTGGCCTGCATGAGCCCCAGCTCATTGCGCCGCCATTTTGCCCAGCAGTATGGAAGTTCGGTGTTCGACTACCTGCATGAACAGCGCATGCGCCATGCCGAACAGGGCCTGCGCGAAAACGGATGGACGGTTGAGCAGGCCGCCGCCGCCAGCGGCTACCGCCACCCCAGCAACTTCGCCGCCGCGTTCCGCAAGCGCTTCGGTCTGGTCCCCAGCCGCTGGCGTACGGGCCCCTCGAAGGTGGGGTGAGGATCCCCGCTCCGGTAGGTGTCGACCTTGGTCGACATGCTCCTGCACCGTCGCGGATACCGGCCAGCGGCCGGCACTACCAAAGCCGCCTGATTCGACATGCCATGACTCAGCCCCGGTAGGTGTCGACCTTGGTCGACACGCTCCTGCACCGTCGCCGATGCCGGCCAGCGGCCGGCACTACCGCCGCCGGGCATCGCGCACCCGGCGTACCTCATCAACCTCAATACACCGGCAGATCGATGTAACTGGCCTGCGCTGCGCTGTGCCAGACTCGCTGCGTGGCCTTCTGGTAATCGCCCGGCTTGGCCAGGTAGATGTTCGGCACGTAGGTCTGCGGATTGCGGTCATACAGGGGGAACAGGCTGGACTGCACCTGCACCATCACCCGATGGCCCTTCTGGAAGGTGTGGTTGGCGTTGGGCAGGTCGAAGCGGTACGGCAGCACCTGGTTGGCGGCCAGCGGCTTCGGATCGCTGAAGCTTTCGCGGTAACGGCCACGGAAGATCGCCAGCGACACCGGCAGCTCGTAGCCACCCATCTCCGGCGTCGACGCTTCCTGGTCCGGATACACGTCGATCAGCTTCACCACCCAGTCGCTGTCGGTGCCACTGGTCGAAGCCTGCAGGTGCACCACCGGCGCGCCGCCAATGCGCAGCGGCGCGGTCAGCGGTTCGGTGATGAAGGTCAGCACGTCCGGGCGGCCATCAACGAAGCGCTGGTCCTTGACCAGCCAGGTGGTCCACATGTCGCGGTCGCCGAAGCGGACCGGGCGCGGCACGAACGGTACCGGCTTGGCCGGGTCGGACACGTATTCCTCGAAGTCCCCCTCGCCCGCCGCCGGTGCCTGGAACGCCAGCTTGCCGCCGGCGCGCAGGTACAGCGGCTTGCTGCTGGCGGCACAGCCCTTGTCGCAGCTGCGCGGCCAACCCTTCAGGCGGTCCCAGTGGTTTTCGCCGGTGTTGTAGATCAGCACCGGCGGCGTATCGGCCTTCGGCGCGCCATCCACCAGGTACTGGTCGAAGAACGGCTTGAGCACATCGCGACGGAACTGCAGCGCGGTATCGCCATCGAACTTCAGCGCACCCAGCTCGCTGCCGCCGTAGTTCACCTGGCTGTGCCGCCACGGGCCCATCACCAGATAGTTGCGGTTGTTGCCGCTGTCGCGCCCTTCCATCGCCTGGTAGGCGTGGTTGGCACCCCACATGTCTTCCTGGTCCCACAGGCCCTGCAGCCACATGGTCGGCACCTTCAACGGTGTCTTGGCCATCACCGCGTCCAGCGCCTGACCCTGCCAGAAGCCATCATAGGCCGGGTGCTCGACCAGCTTCTTCCACCAGGTCAGCTGGTCCACGCCGGTGAAACGCGCGTAGTCACCGGCCGAACCGAGGCGCAGGAAGGTGCTGTAGTCGTCATAGCCGAGGCTGGGCAGCGGCGTGCCCTTGCCGCGCTTCTCGGTCTGCATTGCGAAATAGTTGAAGTTGACCTGGCGGAACGCACCGTAGTTGAGCCAGTCGTCACCCATCCAGCCATCGACCATCGGGCTCTGCGGCGCGGCCACCTTCAGTGCCGGGTGCGGGTCGGTCAGCGCCATCACCACGGTGAAACCCTCGTACGACGAGCCGAGCATGCCGACCTTGCCGTTACTCTCCGGCACGTTCTTCACCAGCCAGTCGATGGTGTCCCAGGCGTCGGTGGAGTGATCCACCCTGGTGTTGTTCAACGGCCCGCGCAGCGGCCGGGTCATCACGTAATCGCCTTCGGAGCCGTACTTGCCACGGATGTCCTGGAACACGCGGATGTAGCCGCCGTCGACGAACACCTCGTCGCCCTGTGGCAGCAGGTCGCGCATGCGCGGCGAGTCACTGCGGTTGGCACGGCCAGCAGCGTCGTAGGGGGTGCGGGTCAGCAGGATCGGGGCATTGCCGGCACCCTTGGGCACCACGATCACCGTATACAGCTTGGTGCCATCACGCATCGGCACCATCACCACGCGCTTGTCGTAGTCACGACCGACATCGGGGGCAACGAAGGGCTTGCCGCTGATGTCCGGGGTCATCGGCGGGGTATCGGCGGCCAGCACGGCGCTGGACAGGCAAAGGGCAATGGCTACAGCGACGGCACGCACACGCATGGACAACCCCTCCCGGCAGGAAAGCTCCAAGCCTACTCCTGCCCCGAGCCATGAAGTGTGTGCGGGCTTTGCATTCTGCGGTGGATGCAGGCAGGACTGATGGCACATGTGCGGCCAATGTGGGAGCAGTGCGTCCTGTAGAGCCGAGCCCACGCTCGGCTCAGACCGCCGCGACCTACCCGAAGAGCAGCCGAGCGTAGGCTCGGCTCTACAACATCAGGCCACCACCACCTCATGCAGTGCCAGCCAGCGCCAGCGACCCTCTTCCTGCCGCAGCACCGCCAGTGACTCCCGCCATGCAGGCGTGCCGCCATCGAGCGAATGCCCTTCGCGATAGCGCAGCACCGCCAGCGGTGAAGGCGCTTCCACCGCGTGCACGGCGTCGATGGAAATCCGCAGCCCGGGGCGCGCGCCGTGACCGCCCGCGAACAACGCCTGCACGGCTTGCCGATCCAATCGGCGACCCGCGATGCCGACCATGCTGAAGTCCGCGCTGAAGTGCGCCATCAGATCCTCCAGCGCATCGGCGCCGACATCGGCACGGAACCAGGCCTGCAGCTTGTCGTGCAGGTGGTGGATTTCATGTTCTGCGGTGGTATCCATCAGATGTTCTCCGGTTGCGAAAGGGTGAGCAACTGCGGCCGGCGCAGCAGCGCCATCGGCAGCAGGGTCAGTACCGCGGCCAGACCCAGCGCGATGCCGGTGGCGTGGGCCGGCAGCCATTGCATGGCCAATGCCAGCAGCAGCGCGATGGCCGCGGTGCCCAGGCAGAAGCTGAGCTGGCGGTTGAGGTTCCAGAGTGCGCTGGCATCGCCCAATGCTTCGCCCTCGACCCCATGGAAGGCCAGCGTCTGCGCGGTGCTGCTGCACAGGCTGCCGCCGGCGCCCATCAGCGCGAACAGCAGCCCGGCCAACGCGAAGGCCGGCTGCGGCAGCAGCGCCATCAACAGCAGGCCGCTGGCCTGCAGGAGCATGCCCGTACGCAGTACCGTGGCCGGGCCGAAGCGCGCCAGCAGGCGCTTGCTGGCCGTGATCGCAATGGCCGAGGCCAGCGCCCAGGGCAGCATCAACGCGCCGATGCGTGCCGCGCTGTAACCGGCCTGGTGCAGCTGCAGGGTACTGACCAGCTGGCTGCCGATGAACACACCGGGCACTGCCAGATAGACCAGCATCGCCAGGCGCAGGCCCCGATGGGACAGCAGCGACCAGCGCAGCAGGGGCTGCGCCTGCTGCCGTGCATGCCGCAGGTGGGCCGCCGCCAACAGCATTGCGATCAACAGCAGTACGGCACCGGCGGCCCGATGGCCGGGTTCACCCAGCCAGGTCAACGCCAGCAGCAGCGCGCCCAGCGCCAGCATCGCGGTGGACAGCGCATAGGCCTGCAGGCGCGGCGCACTGCGCGCGCCATCGGCCGGCATCCAGGCCAGCACCGGGCCGATCGCCACCACCGCCAACGGCAGGCTGGCCCAGAGCACGCCGCGCCAGGACAACCACTGCACCAGCAACCCGCCCAGCGCCGGCGCCAGTGCGGGCACCAGCAGCGCCACCAGCAGGATGCGGCGGGTCAGCGCGCCACGCTGGTCCGGCGTGCACTGTCGGTACGCTGCCGCCTGTGCCACCGGAATCAGCAGGCCACCGGCCAGCCCCTGCAGCAGGCGCCAGCCCAGCAGCCAGCCGATACCCGGTGCGGCGCCGGCCAGCACAGCGGCAACCGCGAACAACAGCAACGCCACCAGCAGCAGGCGACGCTCACCACAGCGCGCGGCCAACCAGGGCGCCAGCGGAATCACCACGCTCAGGCCCAGCATGTAGGCGGTGCCCACCCAGGCCAGGGTACCGACATCAGCGTGCAGTTCCGCTGCCAGTGCCGGATAGGCCACCGTGGCGATGAACATGTTGACCAGATCCAGGGCGAACACCAGCAGGAAGATCGCCTCATGGCGCAGGCGGGGGGACGGCATCGGCGGTGCTCCAGCAGAGAGACCGCCAGCATGCCGCCCGGGAGCTGTTGGAAAAGCACGACAACACCTGCAACACTGTCAAATCTGTTTTGACAATTAATCGCCATGGTCAGTCTCGATCGCTTCGATATCTTCCGTGCCGTGGTCGAGGCCGGCAGCCTGACCGCAGCGGCCGATCGGCTCGGCCTGAGCCGTGCGGTGGTCAGCTTCAACCTGAAACGGCTGGAGCAGGAGCTGGGCGTGACCCTGCTGCTGCGCAGTACCCGCCACCTGGCCCTGACCGACGCTGGCGAACAGTTCCTGCAGCACTGCGTACAGGCGCTGGATGCCGCGCAGGCGGCAATCGATGCCGCGCGGCGCGACCAGCACCAGCTGCAGGGTGTGCTGCGCCTGACCACCACCCCGGAGTACGCGCAGCTTCGCCTGATTCCCGCACTGGAAGCCTTCCGTGCGCGGCATCCGGCCCTGCAGCTGCACCTGTCCACGTCTCCCGCGCCGGCAGACCTTATTCCCGAGCGCTTCGACCTGGCGATCCGTCTTGGCCGTCTGCCCGATTCGGGCCTGCATGCCAGTGAACTGGAACGGCACCCGCTGTGCGCGGTGGCGGCTCCGTCCCTGCTGGCACGCCTGCCATCTGCCGATGCGGCCGATGACCCGGCACAGCTGGGCACCCTGCCCCGCCTGGGTTACCCGCGCCTGGCCGACGTGCCGGTGGTCGCGCCCGACGGCAGCGACGCCTTGTTTGCCACCAATCCGGGCAATGCAATGGTGCGCGTGGATGGTGCCAGCAGCCTGCGCGCCTTCGCCGTGGCCGGCGCCGGGGTCACCGTGCTGCCACGCTGGCTGATCGAGGACGACCTGGCCCAGGACCGCCTGCGCCCGGTGCTGCGCCAGCACCGCTTCCCGCAGCAGAGCGTGTACGCGGTCTACCCGCACAGCACGCAGCCCTCGCCGAAGGTGCGGCAGCTGATCGATTTCCTGCGCGGGTGGTTCGCCATATGAAAAGGGAACGGAGGGGATTAAGTCGTTTATGCATAAACGACTTAATCCCCTCCGTCCCCTTTTTCAGGCACGGCCCTTGCAGGCCGTGCCTTCAAGCCTCAGCGCAGCACCTGCTCCACCAGCTGCACGTCCACCGTCTGCAGCGGTTCGGCGGCGTTGCGCGACAGCTGCACCTGGTAGGTGCCGCCATCGATCTTCCACTGGCGCGCCTGTGCATCGTAGTGGGCCAGCGTCTTCGGCTCGGCTTCGATGCGGATGCGGCGCTGTTCGCCCGGCTGCAGGGTCACCTTGTCATAGCCGATCAGGCGGATCGGCGTGGTGCTGCCGGCCGGCAGCTTCAGGTACAGCTGGGCCACGTCGGCACCGGCGCGCTTGCCGGTGTTGCGGATGTCGACGCTGGCGACCAGGCGCGAACCTTCCACGCTCACCTTCAGGTTGTCATAGGCGAACGAGGTGTAGGACAGGCCATGGCCAAAGGCGAAGGTCGGGGTCAGGCCCTTGGCCGCCATCCACTTGTAGCCGACGTTGGCGCCTTCGATATCGAAATCGAACACATCACCGAACGGCTTGGCCGGCTTGAAGCCGAGGCCGTCGATGTGCGGGCGCGGCAGCTGCGATTCGTCCGTCACCCAGGTCACCGGCAGGCGGCCGGACGGATTGACCTGGCCGGTCAGCAGTGCGGCAATGCCTTCGCCACCGCGGATGCCCGGGTACCAGGCCTGCAGCATCGCCGGCACCTGCGCCAGCCACGGTGTGCGCACCGGGCCGTTGGTTTCCAGCACCAGCACGGTCTTCGGGTTGGCCTTGGCCACTGCCGAGATCAGGGCATCCTGGTTGTCCGGCAGCTGCATGTCCGGCAGGTCCACCGATTCGGCAGCCCACTGCGTGGCAAACACGATGGCCACATCCGCCTGCGCGGCCGCCTTGGCCGCAGCAGCGGCGTTGGTGCCATCCACATACGTGATAGTCGCGTCCGGGCGCGCCGCACGCAGCGATTCCAGCGGCGAGGACGGATGGAAGATCACCGGGCCCGGCCAGGTGGTCGGCATCACGCCGGGCACCGCGTTGGTGCCCTTGGCGGTCACGCCCACCATCGATGAACCACCGCCACCGATCACGCCCTTGTCGGCATGGCCGCCGATGATGACGATGCGCTTCACGCTGTCGGCCAGCGGCAACAGGTTGCCCTCATTGCGCAGCAGCACGCTGCCCTCCTCCACCGTGCGCTGGGCAACGGCGAAGCCGGCCTCGGCATCCACCTTCTGGTGCTGCGGCGGGTTGTCGAAGTTGCCATGCAGGAACATCGTGCGCAGGATGCGCGCCACCATGTCGTTCAGGCGCGCCTGCGGCACCACGCCGCCATGCACGGCCAGGCGCAGCGGTTCATCGAAGAACACCGCCGCGTCGAACACCTCACCTGCCGACTGCTGGTCCAGGCCGGCCAGCGCAGCCTTCGAGCCACTGTGCACGCCACCCCAGTCGGACATCACGAAACCGGGGAACTTCCATTCCTGCTTCAGCACCTGGTTCATCAGGTAGCCGTTCTCGCAGCCGTAGGTGCCGTTGATCTTGTTGTACGAGCACATCGCCACGCCCGGGCGACCGGCGTCCAGCGCGATCTCGAAGGCCAACAGGTCCGACTCGTGCATGGCCTGTTCGCCGATGCGCACGTCGTGGAAGTTGCGACGGGTCTCCATGTCGTTCAGCGCGAAGTGCTTCATCGAGGAGATCACGTGCTGGCTCTGCACGCCCTGGATCAGCGCGCCAACCATCGAGCCGGCCAGCAGCGGGTCTTCGCCGGCGTACTCGAAGTTGCGGCCGTTGCGCGGGTCACGCTGCAGGTTGACGCTGCCCGACAGCAGGATATTGAAGCGCTGCTGCCACGCCTCGCGGCCCATCGTGGCGCCACCGGCGAAGGCAACTTCGCGGTTCCAGCTCGATGCGGTGGACGGGCCCGATGGCATCGCCGTGGCGAAGTCGCCCGGGCGGATGCCCCCCGGATTGGTCACGCCGACACCGGCATCGGCCGACTGCTGCGACGGGATGCCCAGCCGCGGTACGCCCGGCACGAAGCCGGCCGAACCGACCGCACCTTCCGGCAGCGGGCCGCCGTCCTTGCCCAGCCCGAAGTAGCTGTGCAGCATCTGGAACTTCTCATCCTCGGTCATCGCCTTCAGCAGCAGCGCAGCGCGCGCATCGGCGTTGAGCGTGGTGTCCATCCACGGCGTGTCGCCGTGCTTGTCGGCGGCATAGGCCAGGGTCAGCAGGGTGGCACGCAGCGTGCTGCCTTCCACCTTGAACGGCGCGCTGCTGGCGGCCTGGAAGCCGTCGCTGAAATAGCTGGCATCGGCTTCCAGCGCCACACGCGCCGGATCGAAGCCTGCGGCCTTGGCCGATTCACCGGCCACCGCGCCGAGCAGCACCGCCGGTGCACCCAGCCGCGAACGGGTGACCAGCGCCGGCAGCTGCGCCGCACCTGCACCGGCATCGGTATAGACCGCCACAGTGTGGCGGCCGTCGTCCAAGCGCAGGTAGTTCAGGCCCGGTTGGTCGGGGCCGGATTCAGCGGCGATCGGCAGCCGGGTCAGAACAGCCTGGCCGCGCTGGGTCTGGCCATCGTCCTTGCCGGCGGCAATGAAGCGGTACTCGTAGCCCAGGCCATCGGCCAGCACCTGCAGCGGATCGACCTGGCCGATGCCGCGCTGCACCTGGCGCACGCTCACCGCGTCCACCTTCAGGCTCTTCAGTTGCGCGGCCAGCGCCGGCATCGCCTCGGCGTGGGGCGCCTGTTCCAGGGTCAGCACAGTGAACGCGGCCGGGTCGGCCCAGGCCGGAGCGGCCAGTGCGGCAGACAGGGCCAGAGACAGTGCAAGCGGTTTTGTAAACGTTTTCATCGGCAGGCGTAATTCCGTTGCCAAGGCAATCGGTCCAGGGAAAGTGCCGCCGAAGGGTGCAGCGTTCATGCCGCGCAGGGGTTGCCAGGCAACGCCCCGCAGGCCGATGGACGGGCCGGTCTGCGCGCGGGACCCTCCTCCCGGCGTGACAACCTGCCTGCCCGGGCCGCGCAGGGCGACCCAATCCTGTGAAGATTGTGCGAGGGCGTTCACACCTGTCAACAGGACCTAAGTCACAGGGGCAACCCGGCCAATGGTTATCAGGCCATCACTGGCGGTCATCAGCGCGCCGCGCGAGGCTGCTGATAATGGAGATCCCTGGCCACGAATCGAGCCCATGACCGTACATCGCGACTTCGATCATCTCTGGCGCGACCGCTGTGACACCTCCAGCCAGCGCGCACCGCGCGTGCTGATCCGGGTGTTCGTGGCCCCGGGCGAGCTGGAGCGCAGCGTGGCGTTCTACGAGCAGTTGCAGGGCGTGGTAGCCGATGCGGGGTTCCCGTTCCCGGAAGCCGGGCTGCGCCTGGCGATGGTCGGCGCCTTCCTGCTGATCGAAGGCAGCCAGGCGGCACTGGCACCGTTCACCTCGACCACGGGGACACTGCTGGTCGATGACGTTCGGCCCTATCACGACAAACTGGTCGCCGCCGGCGCCGAGATCATCTTCCCGCTGCAGGTAGTCCCGACCGGGGCGGCGTTCAATGCGGTGCATCCCGATGGCACCGTGGTTGAATACGTGCATCACCGGCCGGATCCGCACGGGCGCTGAGGGGGCGCACGGCCGGGCGGCGCCCGGCACCCGCGGTAGTGCCGGCCGCTGGCCGGCAACCTCAGAAGCAACAGCCGAAGCAAAAGCGGGCTTCCTGTGGGTTGGCGGGGGTGGGGGCCGGTTGCGGGGACGCCGTGAATCCGTCTGTCGAAATAATCGATTTCGATTGAGATTCATCCACGCATGGCGTGGATCTACAATCCCTCAATGTCCTCCCCCACCCTGCCCTGGAATGGCACGTTGCTGCTGGATGCTCACGTGGCCGTGCTGCAGGGTCATGCCGGTGACAGCGCCGCGCACGCGCACTACGCCCATCAACTGCTGCTCAGCGACGGCGCAGCCTGGCAGGTCGAGGTCGATGGCGTGCAGCAGCAAGGCCAGCGACTGTGGCTGCCATCATTCCAGCCGCACGCGATCCTGTTAGCGCCAGAAGCAGGCTGCACGGTGTTTCTTGAGCCGACGCATGCCAATCCCGCACAGATCCAGCAATACCTGCACGCACTGCCGGGCAACGCGCTGGAACTGCACGGCTGGCTGCCACGGCTGAGCCGCCCGCAACCGCTGGACCGCCGCGTGCAGGCGGCATTGGCCCGTATCGCCCAGCACCTGCCCGGCCCGGTGCCGGCCGCCGATATCGCCGGGGCGGCGCACCTGTCGACCAGCCAGCTGCACCGGCGTTTCCAGTCTGATCTGGCGGTGACCCTGCGCGGCTGGGTGCTGTGGCAGCGGCTGCGCCGCGCACTCATGCATCATCTGCGCGGGCACACCCTGACCGACAGTGCGCATGCCGCTGGATTCGCCGATCTGGCCCATCTGTCGCGCAGCCTGCGCCGCATGTTCGGTATCGGTGCCGCGCAGCTGCAGGGCCTGCAGTTTCAAGCGGCCTGACACGGCCCATCATCCGCGCCTGCGCAGACCTTCCGGCAGCTCCGGCACCTCGCCGTGCGGCAGTTCGCGGAACGGCGCCAGCAGCTGTCCCGGATAATCGCGCGGATAGTCCGGTTGGCTGCCGGTGCCGAGGTCGCGCTGCTGCAGCCGATAGCCCGGCGCATCGAAGGCGGTCCCCAGCAGGTGATCCCAGACGGTCAGGAACAGGCCGAAGTTGACGTCGCCAGCGGTGCCGTAACGCATGTGGTGGAAGCGGTGCAGCGGCGCCCACGCCATCACCCGGCCCAGCAGGCCCGGGCGCATGTCCACGTTGGAGTGCTGCAGCAGCAGCTGGATGGCAATGGCGAAGGCCAGCACCGCAGCCACCGGCATCGGCAGGCCCAACAGCAGCAGCGGCAGTACGCCGCCCACTGCTTCGGCCGCCTGGTGCAGCGGATGCTTCATCAAGCCGTTGAAGCCGTACATGCGGGTGACGCTGTGATGCACCGCGTGCAACCGCCACAGCCAGCCGATGCGATGGCTGGCGTAGTGCACCAGGGTAATGCCAAGGTCGGCGCAGACGATGGCCAGCAGTACCTGCAGAACGAACGGCCACTGCAGCGGCCACAGCTGCCACGGAAGGAGCGCTGCCAGCAGCGGCACCGCAGCGATCGACAGCAGGTTCAGGCTTTCGTTGACCAGTGCATGCAGGGTGTCACGCAGACTGTCGCCGTGGTCGTGGTTGAACGCGGGGTCATACGGCCAGGCACGTTCGGCAGCGAACGAAACCGCGATGGCGACCGCCAGCAAGGCCAGCAGCCATAGCGGATCGCCATGGAGGTGGCCGACCCAGACGACGGCGGCGGCAACAAAACCGAGCAGGAACAACGGGGCATACAGGCGGAGGATCCAGTGTTTCATGGGCAACCCGGAACGTGAGGGGCCTGCATGCTGGCGCGGCACGACGGTTGCGCGCTTGAACAAACGGCGCAACCCGCCCCGTCTCGGTGGATATCCCCCCTTTGGCCGACACCGCGTTTCCCCCACCCACGGACGGCGTGGATCTACAATGGCGCCCTCATCGCGCCCGGTACCGGCATGGATTCCTTCAACCTGATGCGCGCCTTCCGCCGCATCGTCGAACGCGGCGGGCTGGCCCGCGCTGCCGAAGACCTGGGCATGTCGCCGGCCGGGCTGAGCAAGCAGTTGCGCGCGCTGGAAACGCACCTGGGCGTGGTGCTGCTGCAGCGGACCACGCGGCGCATGAGCCTGACCGAGACCGGCCACGCCTATTACCGCGAATGCTGCCGCCTGCTCGACGAATTGGACGCATTGGAACGTGGCATCGCCGAACAGCGTGGCGAGGTGGCCGGGCGCCTGCGTGTCAATGCACCGCAGTCGTTCGCACTGAGCACGCTGTCGCCGCTGCTGCCACGCTTCCTGCAACAGCACCCACAGCTGTCGCTGGACCTGGTGATGGAAGATCGCCTGCTCGATGCGGTCGGTGAGGGTTTCGATGTGTCGTTGCGGCTGCGTGCCGAGCTGGACGACTCGCGATTGGTGGCGCGCCGGCTTGCCTCGCTGCAACAGGTACTGTGCGCTGCCCCGTCCTACCTGCGGCAGCGTCCAGCACCGCAGTCGGTGGACGATCTGCAGGTGCACAGTGTGCTGGCCTACAGCCTGTCCGACTCCCCCGGCAGCTGGCCGCTGCTCGGCCCGGATGGGCAGGTGACCATCACCCTGCCGGCACGCGTCACCGTCAACAACAGCCTGCTGCTGCGCGACCTGCTGGTGGCCGGCATGGGCATCGGCGCCCTGCCCTCGTTCCTGGCGGCACCAGCGCTGGCCCGTGGCGAACTCCAACAGGTGCTGCCCGACCACCGCTATCCGCCACGCTTCGTGCATGCGGTCTATCCCACGTCGCGCCACCTGCAACCCAAGGTGCGTGCCTTCATCGATTTCCTGCACGCCGAGCTGCCCCGCTGCGCCGGCCTGGATTCGTAACCGCCAGCGAAAACTGAGCTGCCCACGGCGCGCTGTTTCGGCCCCGCCGCGCTGCCTAATCTGCCGCCTCCCCTCTCACCGATGGCAGGCAGATGTCTCCCGTTCCTTCCCCCGCCACCGCCGCGCCGGTGGTCGACTTCTTCCACGACGTGGTCTGCGGCTGGTGCTTCGTGCTGGCCCCGCGCCTGCAGCAGGTCTCGGCCGAACTCGGCATCCAGGTGCGCCATCGCAGCTTCGTGCTGCAGGACTCGCGCGCGCAGATGGTCGAGGTGTTCGGCTCGATGGAGCGCGCCAAGGCGATCATCCTGCGCCACTGGACCGACTGCGCCGCGCATGAAGACAGCGCGCGCATCGATATCGAAGGCATGCGCGCACAGGACTTCGAATATCCCTCCGGCTGGCTCGGCGCACTGGCCTGCCAGGCCGCAGGGTTGATCGGCGGCAATGATGCCCATGGCGCAATGTTCGACGCGGTGCAATGGGCGCACCTGCACCAGCACCGCAACATCGGCGACGCCGAAGTGCTGCTGGATATCGCCGAATCACTGGGCCATCCCCGTGGTGCCTTCGCTGACCACATGCGCAGCGACGCAGTACGCCAGCGCGTGCAGGCCGATCGTGCCGACGCCGCTGCCCTCGGCATCCGCTCCATTCCCACCGTGATCGGCGGCAACGGCCTGCGCCTGCAGACCCTGCCGCTGCCGCAACTGCGCCAGGCCCTGGCGCCCCTGGTCGCGGCCTGAGCCGCACCCTCCCCCACCCTGCAAGGAGATTCCCCATGACCCCACGTATCCTGGCCAGCGCGCTGGCCCTGCTGCTGGCCGGCACCGCGGCGTCCACCACCGTGTCCGCGCACGAACGCGTTCCCTCCGGCCAGCAGGTCGGCACCAGCCCCTGGGGGCCGAAGGACGAGATCGGCCGGCTCAACCTGATCACCGAAGCCTCGCGTGCGGCGATCCTGTCGCGGGTCAGCGGCGGCAAGGCCTATGACCTGGCCACCGACTACTACGTCGGCATGCCCAGCTGGCAGGACGCCGGCGACCCGCACTACCAGTTCTGGATGACCCACACCCCGCGCGGCACGGTGATGGACGACCCGATGGGCGTGGGCGAGACCATGAACCTCACCCGCAGCTACACCGGCACCGCGTTCTCGATGTACAGCCACACCGGCACCCACATCGATGCGCTGAACCACTTCGGCATCCACGGAAAGATCTGGAACGGCTTCGAGGCCGACAAGCATCTCGGCGATCGTGGCTGGAATGTCACCGGCATCGAGAAATTCCCGCCGCTGATCGCGCGTGGCGTACTGATCGACGTGGCCGCCGCCAAGGGCGTGGACATGCTGCCGGACAGCTACCGCGTCACCCGCCAGGACCTGAAGGATGCGCTGGCACGCCAGCGGGTGAAGCTGCAGCAGGGCGATGTGGTGCTGATCCGTACCGGCCGCATGCGCCTGTTCGAACAGCCCAAGGCCTACATGGCCAACCCGCCGGGCATGGGCCTGGACGCGGCGCGCTTCCTGGTTGAGGACAGCGGCGCGATGATCGTCGGCGCCGACAACCTGAGCTTCGAGACCTTCCCCTCGGAGGTGGCCGACGACTACGTGCCGCTGCACACCTACCTGCTGGCCCAGCAGGGCGCGCCGATCATCGAACTGGTGGCGCTGGATGAACTGGCCCGCGACAAGGTCTACGAGTTCGCCTTCATCGGCGGCCCGCTGAAGATCCGCGGCGGCGATGCCGCGCCGCTGCGCCCGGTCGCGCTGCCGGTCCGCCCGTAACCGGGCCCTGTGGGTGCCGACCTGGCTCGGCACTCCTTTCCCACTTCAGCAACCTGAAACCCGGCCCGCCAATTTCATTAGTAATTCTACTCACAAGGCGAGTAGCATGTCTGGTCTCAGCCCCTGATACCAGCCCGCCGATACTCGCTCCATGCCTGTCGTTTCCGCCCGTTCCTGCCGCTTCCAGCCCGCCCGGCGCCTCCCTTGGAGGACCGGCTGATGGGCGCCGTCGTCGCCCTCGACCGGCTGCTGGACGGCCGCCAGTTGTGGCGCGGCCCGGCCCGCCAGGGGCCGGCCAGCGACCACCTGGCCAGCGGCCACCCGGCGCTGGACGCACGCCTGCCCGGCGGCGGCTGGCCGGCCAGCGGGCTGTGCGAGGTGCTGCAGGCGGCGCCGGGCGTTGGCGAACTGGCCCTGGTCTGGCCGGCGCTGGCCAGGCTGAGCCAGCGCGACCGCCCGATCGTGCTGGTCGCCCCACCCTATCGCCCGCATGCCCCGGCCTGGGCCGCGGCCGGGCTGGATCTGGCCCAGCTGCAGATCATCCACGCTGCGCCGAAGCAGGCGCTGTGGGCGGCCGAACAATGCCTGCGCTCTGCCGCCTGCGCGGCGGTGCTGTGCTGGCCGCACCAGGCCGACGATCGCGCCCTGCGCCGGCTGCAGGTCGCCGCCGACAGCGGCCAGTGCCTGGGCTTCGTGTTCCGCGAGGCGCAGGCAGCGCGCAACCCCTCCCCGGCCAGCCTGCGCCTGCAGCTCGACCACGGCCAGGTAAGGGTGCTGAAGTGCCGTGGCGGCCTGCCACCCGCGCAGCCGTTGCCACTGGCCATCACCCACTGAGGCCGCGCCATGCACTGGGCCTGCCTGTTGTTGCCGCAGCTGGCGCTGGACAGCGTGCTGCGCCTGCAGCCGGACCCCCAGCGGCCACTGGTGCTGCTGCAGGGCCCAGCGCAGCGCCGCGTGCTGCGTGCGGTCAGCCCGGCCGCGCGCGCAGCAGGGCTGCGCCCGGGCATGCTGCTGTCGGCTGCGCAGGTGCTGGTGCAGGACATGCACCTGCACGACTACGACCCTGACGCGGAACAGCACACCCGGCAGCTGCTGGCCAGCTGGGCCTACGCCTACAGCTCGCAGGTCAGCCTCGATTTCCCGCATGCACTGGTGCTGGAAATCGGCGCCAGCCGTGCCCTGTTCGGTGACTGGCTGACGATCGAAAAGCGCCTGCGCAACGAACTGCATGAACTCGGTTTCCGCCACCGCCTGGTGGCGGCGCCCACGGCGCATGCCGCGCGCGTGCTGGCCAACGTCCACGACGGCCTCGGCATCGATGCGCAGCAGCTGCCAGCGGCACTGGCGCAGCTACCCTTGCCGCGCTGCGGCCTGCCCAGCGACGCGGTGACCGTGCTCGGCCGTTCCGGCCTGCGCACGCTGGGTGCGGTGCTCGAGCTGCCGCGTGACAGCCTGGCCCGGCGCTTCGCACCGGAGGTACTGCAGCAGCTGGATGCACTGCGCGGCCTGCCCACCGCGCCGCTGCGCTACTACCAGCCACCGGACCGTTTCGATGCGCGCATCGAATTCGAATACGAGATCGAATCCAGCCAGGCCCTGCTGTTCCCGCTGCGCCGCCTGCTGCTGGACCTGACCGCCTTCCTGTGTTCGCGCGATGGCGGCGTGCAGCGCTTCGACCTGCATTTCGAGCACGACCTGCTGCCGGCCAGCGTGCTGACCATCGGCCTGCTGGCCCCCGAACGCGATCCTGCGCTGCTGTTCGAGATCGCACGCAACCGCATGGAAGCGTTCGCCCTGCCGGCCGGCAGCCGCGCACTGCGCCTGCAGGCCGAGCAGCTGCCACCGTTCGTGCCCGCCGCGCGCGACCTGTTCGATACCCGGCCGGCGCAGGCGATGCCCTGGAACCAGCTGCGCGAGCGCCTGCGTGCGCGGCTGGGTGATGACGCCGTGCAGCCGCTGGCGGTGCAGGCCGACCATCGCCCCGAACGCGCCAGTGGCACCCAGCCACCGGCCAAGCCCCCGTCGTACTGGCCACTGCGCCCCGGCTGGTTGCTGGACACCCCACAACCGTTGCGTGACCCGCGCCTGCGCATCGTCGCCGGGCCGGAGCGGATCGAATCGGGCTGGTGGGACCAGGCCGACGCACGCCGCGACTACTACGTGGTGGAAACCGCACACGGCCAGCGCGGCTGGGCCTTCCGTGAGCGCAACGATCCGCATGCGCCGTGGATGCTGCACGGCTGGTTCGGCTGAGCCGCCATGCACAGCGAACTGCCCGGCTACGCCGAACTGCACTGCCTGTCGGCCTTCAGTTTCCAGCGCGGTGCTTCGATCGCCGAAGAACTGTTCGCGCGCGCCGCTGGCCAGGGTTACCGGGCACTGGCGATCACCGACGAATGCTCGCTGGCCGGCATCGTGCGCGCCTGGCAGGCGGCGAAGGCGCATGGCGTGGCGCTGATCGTCGGCGCCGAATTCCAGGTCGAGGACGGGCCGAAGCTGGCCCTGCTGTGCACCGACCAGGCCGCCTATGCCGGGCTCTGCCAGTTGATCACCACCTGCCGGCGGCGCGCAGCCAAGGGCGAGTACCGCTGCCTGCGCAAGGACCTGCTCGGCCTGCCCGACGGCCTGCTGTGCCTGTGGCTGGACCGGCAACCGGCCGCCACCGACCTGGAACTGCTGCGCGCCGGCTTCAATGATCGGCTGTGGTTGGCGGTGGAGCTGCACCACGAACACGACGACGCACGTCGCCTGCAGCAGCTGCAGGCCTTCGGCGAACGCCACCGCCTGCCGCTGGTCGCCAGTGGCGACGTGCACATGCACGTGCGCCGCCGCCGCGCCCTGCAGGACACCCTGACCGCGATCCGCCACCGCTGCAGCGTGGCCGAGGCTGGCTGGCGCCTGTTCCCCAACGGCGAGCGCCATCTGCGTCCGCGCACCGCGCTGGCCCAACTGTATCCGCCCGAATTGCTGGCCGAGACCCTGCGCATCGCCGAGCGCTGCCACTTCACCCTGGAACAGTTGCAGTACACCTACCCACGCGAGCTGGTGCCCGAGGGGCATGACCCGGACAGCTGGCTGCGCGTGCTGGTCGAGCGTGGCATTCCCTGGCGCTGGAAAGGCGGCATCGAACCGAAACAACGCGAGCAGATCGAACACGAACTGGCGTTGATCAAGCAGAAGAACTACGCCTCGTACTTCCTCACCGTGCAGGACATCGTGCGCTTCGCGCGCAGCCAGGACATCCTCTGCCAGGGCCGCGGCTCGGCGGCCAACTCCGCGGTGTGCTTCGTGCTGGGCGTGACCGAGATCGACCCGGCACGCAGCAACCTGCTGTTCGAGCGTTTCATCTCCGCCGAGCGCGACGAGCCACCGGATATCGACATCGATTTCGAGCACGAGCGCCGCGAGGAAGTGCTGCAGTACGTGTTCAAGCGCTATGGCCGCGAGCGCGCCGCACTGACCGCGGTGGCAATCAGCTACCGTGGCCGCAGCGCGATCCGCGACGTGGCCCGTGCACTTGGCCTGCCGATGGACCAGGTCAACGAACTGGGCGCGGCGATGGACCACTGGGGCGGCAACATCCCATTGCCGGAAACCCTGCGCGAGCGCGGTTTCGATCCGGACACGCCCTTGATGCGGCGCCTGCTGGCGCTGACCGCCGAGCTGATCGACTTCCCGCGCCACCTGTCGCAGCACCCCGGCGGTTTCGTGATTTCCGAACATCCCCTGTCGACCCTGGTGCCGGTGGAAAACGCGGCGATGGCCGACCGCACCGTCATCCAATGGGACAAGGACGATCTGGATGCCACCGGCCTGATGAAGGTCGACTGCCTGGCGCTGGGCATGCTTACCGCCATCCGCAAGTGCCTGGCCATGCTGAAACAGCATGGCCTGCATGAAGGACGCATGGATGCGATCCCGCCCAAGGATGCAAAGACCTTCGACATGATCTGCGCCGCCGACACCATCGGCGTGTTCCAGATCGAATCGCGCGCACAGATGGCGATGCTGCCGCGCATGCAGCCACGCACGTTCTATGACCTGGTGATCGAGGTGGCAATCGTGCGCCCTGGCCCGATCCAGGGCGACATGGTGCACCCCTATCTGGAGCGGCGCCGGATCCTGCGCGAACAGGGACCGGACGCGTTGAACGACCCGGACAACCCGCTCTACCCACCGCAGCTGGAACGCGTGTTCGCACGCACGCTGGGCGTGCCATTGTTCCAGGAACAGGTGATGCAGCTGGCGGTCGAAGCAGCCGGTTACACGCCTGGCCAGGCCGATGCCCTGCGCCGTTCGATGGCGGCCTGGAAACGCCGTGGCGGCTTGGAACCGCATCGTGAAAAACTGCTGGCAGGCATGTTGAAAAACGGCTTCAGCCGCGAATACGGTGAGCACCTGTTCGAGCAGATCAAGGGGTTCGGTGATTACGGTTTCCCGGAAAGCCACGCCGCCAGCTTCGCCCTGCTGACCTATAACAGCTGCTGGCTGAAATGCCACCATCCGGCCGCGTTCACCGCCAGCCTGATCAACAGCCAGCCGCTGGGTTTCTACAGCCCCGACCAGCTGCTGCAGGACGCGCGCCGGCATGGCATCCGCGTGCTTCCCGTGGACGTGCGCCACAGCGACTGGGACTGCACGCTTGATTTCAGCAGGGGCGCGGCCGCGATCCGGCTCGGCCTGCGCCTGGTCGACGGCTGCAATGAAGCGGCTGTACAGGCCATCATGCGCGAACGTGCACGGCGCCCGTTCGACGATGTGGGCGACCTGTGCCAGCGCACCGCCCTGGATCGCCGCCAGCAGGGCCTGCTGGCCGATGCCGGTGCGCTGCGCGGGCTCAGCGGCCATCGCCATCGTGCACGCTGGGATATCTCCGGCGTGGAGAACCGGCTGCCGCTGTTCGACCAGGCCCGCGCCACCGCTGAAGCACGCGTGCCGCTGCCCCTGCCCAGCGCCTGGGAGGACATGCAGGCCGATTACCGCAGCATCGGCACCACCCTCGGCCGCCACCCGATCTCGTTCCTGCGCACGCAACTGCGCAGCCGCGGCTGCCTGGATGCCGCGCAGCTTGCGGGCCACGGCCATGGCCGTCGCGTGCGCATCGCCGGCCTGGTCCGCATGCGCCAGCGCCCGCAGACCGCCAGTGGCGTTACCTTCCTCACCCTTGAAGACGAGACCGGCATGGTCAATGCCGTGGTCTGGCGGCACCTGGCCGATCGCCAGCACCGGGTCCTGGTCGATACCCGGCTGATGCAGATCGACGGCCGCCTGGAACGCGTCGATGGCGTGCAGCATGTCATCGTGCAGCGCATGCACTGCCTGGATGAACTGTTGCAGGGGTTGCGCAGCCACAGCCGCGATTTCCATTGACGATACACAGCGTCACACAATGAACTGGCCATCGGTCGCCCGCATCCGCTATCGTCGCTGCATCCAAGGAAGGACGACACGATGCCGCGCGCACTGCTGCTGACCACGCTGGTGGTCTCCACACTCGCCCTGCTGGTTTCCGGCTGGACCGCCTGGAGCCTGCATCGCAGCCAATCGCCACAGCGCATCATCGAAGCGCGCGGGCTGATCATCCACGATGGCACGGGCCAACCCCGGGTGATCCTAGGCGCGCCGGTGCCCGCCCCCCTCAGCCGGGGCCGTATCCAGGGGCCGCGCGCTACCGCCCTGTCCGGCCTGATCCTGCTCGGCCCGGATGGCTCCGAACGCGGGGGCTATGGCACCAGCGATCGCGGCGGTGAAGCCGTGCTGACCCTGGACGATGCCAATGGCACCACGGAAGTGTTCAAGGTGGTGGCCAACCCGGACCGTGGTGCCAGCCTGATGGTCAAGCACCAGAACAACACCGGCGCCATGCTCACCTCATGGCAGGGCAAGCCGGAACTGATGTTCGTCGATGACAGCGGCCAGTCCCACTACGTGCGCCCGGGCGCCAACGCCGCGCCCTGATCTGCTTCTGTAGCGTCGAGCCATGCTCGACTGCTTCTACCAACAGCAGCCGAGTATGGCTCGGCTCTACAAAGGCGAAGCAACGTCGAGCATCGCTCGACGCTACAGACCGCACACCGCCGCCAGGTCGTCAGCCAGCGGCCGCAGTTGCGCCGCGCCCAGCGCCGCGCAGGTGATGCGCAGGCCATGTGCCGGCGCCGCCACCGCGAACACCTCGCCAGCGCGCACATGCCATCCGCGCGCGGCCAGCGCCAGCACCTGCGGATGGCTGTCGCCCGGCAACGGCAGCCACAGGTTCAATCCCTCCATCGGCAGCGGCGTCGGCACGCCACGCGCGCGCAGCAGTTCCTGCAGCGACTGCAGGCGCTGCTGGTAACGCTCGCCTGCCGAGGCGATCTTCGCCCGCTGCGTTGACGACGCCAGCACCGAGGTTGCCGCGTCCTGCAGCAGGTGACTGACCCAGCCGATACCGGATGCCAATCGCAGCCGCAACCGCATCGCGGTTTCTTCATCGCAGGCCAGCCAGGCCAGCCGCAGGTCGGGGCCGAGCGGTTTGGACAACGAACGCAGCAGCGCCCAGCGCCGCCCATCCAGCGGCAGTACCGAGTGATAGGCCTGCTGCGAGAGCAGCGCATAGTGATCGTCGATCAGCACTGCTACCTGCGGGTACGCCGCCAACAACTGCCGCAACGCCCGCGCCCGCTTCGCATCCAGGCTGGCCCCGGTCGGATTGTGCGCCCGGGGGGTGAGCAGCACCGCACGTGCACCAGCCTCCAGCGCCTGCCGCAGCGATTCGACCTGCATGCCCTGGGCATCCACCGCCACCGGCAACGGCGCATGACCCGACGCATTGAGCACATTGAGGCTGCCGAGGAAGCATGGATCCTCCACCGCGATGCGATCACCCGGCAGCAGCCACGCCGCCAGCAGGCGCTCGATGCCATCGACGGCGCCATGGGTCAGCTCCAGCGCATATCCCTCGGGGCAATCCGCATCCAGCGAGGCGCGTGCCAGCGCCTGCAACCTCGTGTCGACCGTACCCACGCCATACAGCCGCGGCGCCGCCGGGGTCAGGCGCAGGTTCGGCAGCAGGCGCGGATCCGGGTTGCCACCGGCCAGGTCCTGCAGCGCCAGCCCCGGGGTGCTGCCCTCGCGCGCCAGCGGCGGCGGCAGGCCACGCACCACCGTGCCGCGGCGGCCCGCCGTGCTGGCCAGTCCCGCCGCATCCAGGCGCTTGTAGGCAGCAGCCACGGTGTTGCGGTTCACGCCCAGCTGCTCGGCCAGTTCACGCACCGGCGGCAGCACGCTACCGGCCGGCAGGCGACCCTTGCCGATGCCGTCGCGGATGCTGTCGAAGATCGACTCGGCGCTGTGCCCGGTGATTTTCATTTTGTCCTATGCCAAAATATCTCTTGTCCTGTGCCAGTGTATCCCACCCTGGCCACCCTGCATTGGAGGTGCCCGCATGCCCCTTGCCGCTGCCGACTGGCCCGTCGCCCAGTCCGTTGAACAGATCGCCGCCAACCTGGTCACGGTGCGCCAACGCATCGCCGATGCCTGCGCCCGCGTCGGCCGCGACCCGGCCAGCGTGCGCCTGCTGCCGGTCAGCAAGACCGTCGATGACGCCCGCATCCGCATGGCGGTGGCCGCCGGTTGCCGCGAGCTGGGCGAGAACAAGGTGCAGGAGGCGCAACGCAAGGCCGAGACGATGGCCGATCTTGGCGTGCACTGGTCGGTGATCGGGCATCTGCAGACCAACAAGGCGCGCTACGTGGCGCGCTTCGCCAGCGAGTTCCAGGCGCTGGACAGCCTGCGCGTGGCCGAAGCACTGCAGCAGCGCCTGCAGCTGGAAGACCGCACGCTGGATGTGTTCGTGCAGGTCAACACCTCCGCCGAACCCAGCAAGTACGGCTTGGAACCCGCTGCCGTCGAGGCCTTTGTGCAGCAGCTTCCAGCGTTCGATCGCCTGCGCGTGCGCGGCCTGATGACGCTGGCCATCTTCACCCCGGAGGTCGAGCGCGTGCGTGCCTGCTTCGTGCGCCTGCGCGAACTGCGCGACCAGGTGCAGCGCACTGCACCTCCCGTCATCGACCTTTCGCAGTTGTCGATGGGCATGTCCGGAGACTTCGAAGTGGCGATCGAGGAAGGTGCCACCGTGGTCCGCGTCGGGCAGGCCATCTTCGGCGCACGCGCCACCCCGGACAGTTTCTACTGGCCCAGCAATGGAGCCTCCGCATGAAGCACGCGGTCGTCCTGCAACACGTCGCCTTTGAAGACCTCGGCACCCTGCAGCCACTGCTGTCGGCACAGGGCTGGCAGCTGCAGGTGCTGCAGGCCGGTGTCGACACCCTCGATCCGGCCGAAACCGCCGACCTGCTGGTCGTGCTGGGCGGCCCGGTCAGCGTCAACGATGTTGATCGCTATCCCTTCCTCAACGACAGCATCGCGTTGTTGCAACGTCGGCTGCAGCAGCAACGGCCCACGCTGGGCATCTGCCTCGGCGCGCAGCTGATGGCGCGCGCACTCGGTGCCGACGTCGCCGCCAGTGGCGGCAAGGAGATCGGCTTTGCGCCGCTGCTGCTCACCGATGACGGCCAGCGCTCACCACTGCAGGCCCTGCAGGGCATTCCGGTACTGCATTGGCATGGTGAGGCGTTCGAACTCCCGGCCGGTGCACGACGCCTGGCCAGCACGCCGGCCTGCCGCCACCAGGCCTTCGCCATGGGCAGCCATGCGTTGGCCCTGCAATGCCACCCGGAACTGGATGCCCGCCAGTTCGAACGCTGGCTGATCGGCCACACCCTGGAGCTGGCGCAGGCCGGCATCGATCCGAACGATCTTCGCGCCCAGGCACGCCGTTACGGTGCACCGCTGGCGGCGGCGGCCACCGCGATGTTCGACCATTGGCTGCAGGAGCTGCCGGAGACACCGCAATGAACTACCGATTGCAGATCCACCGCGATGGCGCCCACTGGGGCCACTTCGACTGCAGCGGCCCCGATGCCATGCAACGCATGGACACCATCGCCGCGCAGCTGCCTGCCGAACAGGGCTTCCAGCTGAAACGGCAGAAAGGTGTCGGCGAAGAGCGCATCCTGTCCAGCAATGCCGACGGCCTGCGCGTACTGGCTTCGCAGATCCAGTACCGCGACATCTGACGATCGTCACGGTAGTGCCGGCCGCTGGCCGGCACCCGAATCTGCCGGCCAGCGGCCGGCACTACCAAGGCTGTTCGCCCGCGTGCGAAGCTTCACGCATGCTGACCCTGCAACGCGGCAGCCACCACGGGCTGCTGGTCGCCCCGCGCTGGCCCTCCACCCGTATCCAGCTGGAAGAAGAGGTACTGCAACGCCTGCTGGATGCGCAGGCAATGCTGCCTGCCGGGCTGCGACTGCTGCTCACGCGCGGCTTCGAACCCAGCCACAGCTGGCTCGGCAGCTTCCGTCGTGGCGTGCGTTGGCTCGGTATCGCGTTGTTCCGGGCCTGCTATCCGCAACGCCATGATGAGGCCGATGCCATCTTCGGCGCCAACGGCCACGACATCGATGGCCGTCATACCGATGTCTCGCTGGTACTGCACGGCAAGCGGCTACGGCTGCTGCCCGTGGGCGTATTCACCCCGCCACGCTGGCAGGATCGTCGCGTCGCCCGCCATGCCGAAGCGGTCGCGCGGGTGAAGCGCAGCCTGCAGCGCTGCGGCTTCGAGCTGCATCACAACCCCACCGAAGCCCTGCAGATCCACTGCGATTATCGCCCGCGCTGATCTCCCGTCCCGGGCAGGCGTGTCACACGCATCGATAGATGCAAATGATTCTCTTTTGCTGTAAGGTGCAGCCGTTGCCCTTGCCGCCGCGGGCTGTTCCCTTTCCCAGTTGTCGCCCGCCCCGTGTCCACGCCTGTCGAACCGACGGATGTCGCGCAGCTGTGCGCGGCCCATTACCGGCCGCTGCACGCCCATGTCCGCCGTAAACTCCCGCAACGCAGCGACGCCGATGACGTCGTCCAGGAAACCTGGCTGCGTGTCATCAAGGTCGCCACCAGCGGCCTGCTGCGCAACGGCCGCGCCTACCTGTACCGCGTCGCCCACAATCTGATCGCCGATCACTACCGGCAACGCCAGCGCCGTCGTGAGGAAGCGCTGGATGACGTCCAACTGCACGCCCTCGCCGATCCTGCACCGCTGCCGGAGCAGCACCTGCTGGACGCCGAACAGCTGCGCCATCTCGACGCGATCATCGCCGCGCTGCCACCGCGCTCGCGCCAGGTATTCCTGCTGGCCCGGGTGGAGCAGATGGCACTGGCCGAGATCGGCCGCCGGCTCGGCATCAGCCGGCAGACCGCGCACGGCCATCTGCTGCGTGCGCTGGTGGCGCTGCAGCAGGTACCCGGCGCATGAGCCCGGAGGCGATCGCGCGCGAGGCCGCACGTTGGTGGCTGGACGGCCACGACGGCGGTCGCGACGAGCGTGCCTTCAACCAGTGGTACTACGCCGATTGCCGCCACGCCGCGCAGTACCAGCACCTGCAGGCGCTCTGGCAGGCCGGTGATGCCACGCCCAGCCTGCAGCGGCATCAGCGCAAGCGGCAGCGCCGGCACCTGCGCGACGCCAGCACTGCCGTGCTGCTGCTTTGCGCCTTGGGCCTGTATACCCGCCAGGCCGCACCACCGGCCGCGCAGGTGATGCGCACGGCGACAGGCGAGATCCGTGAAGAAGTACTGCCGGACGGCTCGCACGTGCTGCTGTCACCCGGAAGCGAAGTCCATGTCCGCATCGATGCACAGCGCCGCCAGCTGCAGCTGCAGCACGGCCAAGCCTGGTTCAAGGTAGCCGCCGATGCGCAGCATCCGTTCCAGGTGCATACGACGCACGGCATGGTCACCGCGCTCGGCACGGCCTTCGACCTTGCCGTGCACGACAACGACAGCGTGGTCACCGTCACCGAGCATCGCGTCCGTGTGGACAGCGGCACCCGCAGTGAGCAGGCCATCGAAGGGCAGCAGCTGCGCTTCGATGGCCAGGCACCGATCATCGGCCTGGCCGCCAGCCACAGTGCCCTGGCCTGGCGCGAGCGTCGCCTGCATTGGGTCTCCACGCCCTTGGCCGAGGTCACCCAGGGCCTGGATCGCTGGCATGGCGGCCACACCTGGATCATCGGCGCACACCTGCGCCAGCAGCCGGTCACCCTGCTCGGCAGTGCAGACGGCGCGGCGCGCAGCCGCGACCAGCTGGCCACGCAGCTGCATGTACGCGTGCTCCGTCTGGGCGCGGGCGTGCAGGTGTGGCTGCCGCCACGCAGGGAACATCGCGATGCACCCTGACATCGGCCCTGCCACTGCGTCTACCCAGGATGACGACGCGCTGCGTCAGCCCCTGGAGCTCCCGATGCTGTTTCACCGTCCCCTTGTCCTCGCCCTGTCACTGGCCTGCGCCAGTCCGCTTCCGTTGTTACCTGCCAGCGCACACGCGCAGGCCACCTCCCGCCACTTCGATCTTCCTGCGCAACCGCTGGCCAGCGCGCTGGATGCCTACAGCCGGCTGACCGGTGTCGATCTGGTGATCGGCGCGGCATTGCCAGGCGGCCAGACGGCGCCGGCACTACGCGGACGGTTCGACGACGCGCAGGCCCTGTCGCGCCTGCTGGCCGGTAGCGGCCTGCGCCCCCGTTTCATCGACGCGCGCCGCGCCACCCTGGAACCGGCGCCGGCCGACCCCTCCGATGGCAGCCGTCGAACCGGCCCGCTGCGCGTACAGGGCGATATCGCACACGGCCATTCCCCCGGTGCAGGCGCCAGCCAGTATGTCCCGGCGGCCCGCGATGGCTTTGCGCCCGCCGTCGGCAGCGAGCGCGTGGCGATGGCCGAACGCCAGGACGGCAACAGCCTGCTGCGTTCGATGCCCGGCACCCACACTTTCCACTCGCGCAGCCAGCCCGGCCTGCAGGTCAACATCCGCGGCATGACCGGCGCCGGGCGGGTCAACACCATGATCGATGGTGTCACCCAGACCTTCCGCAACAACGCGGGCCATGGCTCCGGTGGTCCGTTCGCCTACGTCGACCCATTCCTGCTGGCCGGTGTGGACGTGCAACGCGGTGCGGTCGCCGGTGGTGATGGTGCCGGCACGCTGGCCGGCAGTGCCAATTTCCGCACGCTGGACATCGACGACCTGCTCGGCGAAGGCCGTGACTGGGGCCTGCGTGCGGGCTATCGCCATGGCAGCAACGGCTATGGCAGCGGCCGCACCTTCGCCGGCGCATGGCGCCACAGCGAGGACGGCGGTGACCGCCAGTTCGGCCTGCTGGCCGCTGCCAGCAGCAGTCGCAGCGGCGAGTACGCCACGGCACGCGGGCAGAAGAACAATGCCGACCCCGGCAGCCAGCAGCCCAGCAGCTGGCTGTTGAAAGCACGCCTGCAGCCCAGTGACCAGCATCGGCTGGACCTGAGCCACATGCGCTACGAAAACGACTTCTACCACAACTACCCGTGGCAGATTTCCGCACGCAACCAGCGCGCCAGCTACCACTACACGCCCTACACGCCGTGGATCGACCTGCGCGCGACCTTCGCCGGCAACAAGACCCGGCTGTTCTATCCACCCGTGGAGGATTCCAGCTACATCGGCCGCCGCACCCACAGCAGCCTGAGCAGCTGGACGCTCGACAACACCAGCCGCTTCGATATCGGTGCACTGCAGGCACGCTGGAACACCGGCATCAAGCACCAGTCGGACGTCTACGTGGCCGACACCCCCATCCTGCGCGGCGCCAACCCCCAGGGCCGCAGCCAGCTGGACAGCGTGTTCAGCACGCTGGAACTGCAGTACGACATCTACGCGCTGACTGCAGGCCTGCGCCAGGATCGCTATGGCATCCGCGGCCACGTCCCGGTGTGCTCGGATGTGCCCGGCCAGTGCGCCGAGATCAACGGCGGCGGCATCGACGTGCGCCGTACCCAGCGCGCACTCAGCCCCAGCCTGGCGGTCTCGTGGCAGGCCACCGACTGGCTGCAACTGTTCGCCGAAGCCTCGCGCACTTCCCGCCCGCCGCGCGTGCAGGAGATGTTCTTCGAGAAGATCCCTCTGGAAGGCATGAGCGACGCCGACGGCGTGGGTGCCAACCCGTTCCTGCGCCGTGAGCGCTCGCGCAACCTGCAGTTCGGCGCCAACCTCAGCGCCTCCTCGCTGCTGACCGACGGTGACCTCGCGCAGCTGCGCGTCACCCGCTTCGACAACCGCATACGCGACTACATCAAGCCGCAGTACCTGCTGATCGTGCACCCGCCGGAGGTGGGGCCTTTCGTGGTACCGATCGACAGCGATCAGCAGCTCACTGCCTGGACCGATGCCCTGGACGTGGACGACTTCAGCACCACCACGCGCTGGATGAACCACCCAGGCGTGGTGCGCATGCGCGGTATCGAGCTGGAAGCGCACTACGCCAGCGCGCACTACCACGCCACGCTGAGCTGGACCCGCTCGCGCACCAGTGCGCCTGCCATCGAATTCGTCAACCTGGAAGACATCACCGCCCTGCCCGACCACTTCTGGACGTTGGATGTCGGCGGCCGCTGGTGGCAGCAGCGCGTGCAGGCCGGCCTGCGCGCCGAATACTCCGGGCCCACCGAAGAAGGCTACGACTTCTTCCAGACCCGCAGGACCGGCGGTACCGGTGTACTGCTCGACTTCTACGCCAGCTTCAAGCCCCAGCCCAACACCACGCTGTGGCTGAACATCGAAAACCTGCAGAACAAGGCCTATGACAACAATGCCTCGATCGACAGCATCTTCAGCCCGATCCTGGACCGCGGCAACGGCCGTGGCCGCACCGTCTCGATGGGCGTCAATGTGGCGTTCTAGCCGTCGCTGGCTGCCGCTGTGCCTGCTCGCACTGGCCGCAATCGCCAGCGCGCAGCCGATGCCCGGCACGGTGATCGACCTGGCCAGCGGGCAGCGCCTGGACGAAGCCGCGTTCGTGAAGCGTGCAGCGAACGCCCCGCGGCTGCTGCTGGGCGAACGCCACGACCTGGCCGGTGACCACGCCGCCCAGCGCTGGCTGCTGCACGCGCTGCAACGGCAGCGTCCACAAGGTGCGCTGGTGATGGAGATGATCGCCAGTGAACGCCAACCGCGCCTGCAGCGGGTGCAGCGCTGGCTGGCCAAGGGCAACCATGCCGATGGTGCGCACCTGCAGGCGCTGCTGGGCTGGGATACACGCTGGCCGTGGGCCACCTATGGCGGGCTGGTACAGGACGCCACCGCCGCCGGCATCCCCCTGTTCGGCGGCAACCTGTCGCGTGCCGAGGTCAATGCGTTGCTTGCCTCCAACACGTCGGTGCGGTTTCCGATGCCCACCGCCCGGCAACGCCTGTCGGCCGTGGTGCTGGCCCAGCACGCAGACGCCGCACCGATGCTGGAAGGGATGCTGGCCGTGCAACAGGCCCGCGACACCCGCATGGCACAGGCACTGACCGCAGCCCCTGCACCCGCGCTGCTGGTGGCCGGCCGCTGGCATGTACTGCGCGGCACCGGCGTGCCGGGCTACCTGCCACCGGAGGTACCGGCACTGGTGATCGCGCTTGCGTCACCCGACGAAGGCGTCGATGCGGCCGACGCCGATCTGCTGTGGGTGCCGGGCGATGTGTGAACGCGGCCAACACTGGCAGGCGATTGCCATCAGCATCGGCCTGCACCTGTTGCCCTTGCTGCTGTTGGTGCACTGGATGGCCGCGCCACCGTTGCTGCCGCCGCCTGAGCAGGATGTGCGCATCAGCCTGCGCCTGCTGGCACCGGCTACGCCTCCCCAGCCGGTCGAAGAGCGCCTGGCCGACACCCCCAGCCAGGCGCAGCAGGCGCGCGCGTCGCAACCGGCGAAGTCGCCCCCTCCGCCAAAGCCCACCGCCGCGCGCGAGGGCGAGGTGGTCGCCAGCGAGCTCGGTGGCCCTGGCCGGCAAGCCCTGCCGGTCGCCCCGCCTGCGGCCGTGACCGATGCGAGTCCCGCACCGGCATCGATCACGGCCGCGCCGCCCGCTCCCGACGCACCACCGGCGGACTTCCAGGCCGGCGCCGCCAGCGACCAGTGGGAAGCCCGCCTGATGGCGTGGCTGGAGCGTTATCGCTACTACCCCGCCGTCGCGCGCTCGCGCCGGCAGCAGGGAACGACCTGGGTCAGGGCCAGCATCGATCGCGAGGGACGCCTGCAGGCCCTGCGGCTGGAGCAGTCCAGCGGCCAACCGATGCTCGACGACGCCGCACTGCAGACGTTCCGCCGCGCGCAGCCGCTGCCGCCCATTCCCATGGAAATGAAGGCACCGCAGGAACTGGTGGTGCCGGTGGAGTACTACCTGCGCTAGGCGGCGTAGGCCTCCGCCTCGATCTCGAACAGCATGCCGTCCAGCGCCAGCCGTGGCACAGGAATCAGGGTGCAGGTCGGCGCTGCGCCATTCGGCCAACGCCGCCGTACCTGCCGGGCGATGATGCCCAGCCGGTCCTCGTCGTGGTCGACCACCAGGATGCGCAACCGCGCGACATCGGCCAGGCTGGCCTGCGCCGAACGCAATGCGATCTGCAGGTTGTCCAGTGCCTGCTCGACCTGTTCCCCGAAGCCGGGGGAGAGATGACCATCGGCATCCTCACCGCCCTGCCCGGCGATATGGATCACCCGGGCGGGAAGGCGCACCACCGCAACGTGCGAGTAGCCGTTGGCCGAGGGGTCGTAAAGCCCCGCAGGATTGAACAGCTCCAGCAGGCCGTGACTGAGGTCCGGGGTGGTCAACAGGTTCATGCCGCATGCCTCGTGGGGGATGCGAGGCAGTCTGCGACCTCAACCAGAGTTGAGGTCAAACCGAGCCGCTGCAACAGTCCGGTCCGCCATGCGCAACGATCGTGCCCACGTGTAGAGCCGAGCGCACGCTCGGCTGCTCAGCGCGAATGGCAGCCGAGCATGGGGCTCGGCTCTACCGTTCACGGCTCACGTCCACGCCGGGTCTGCCGTGAAATCAATGGTCAGCCAGAACGTGCTGCCCCGAGCATCCAGCCGCACCGCGATCTCGTCACGCATCGCATCGACCTCACCCACCGAGCCCAAGGGCGTCGCCGGATCGGCCAGTACGTGGATCTCGATGAAGCGCATCCGCCCCATCTTCGCCACATGGCTGGTGAAACCGGCATAGCCACGCTCGGCCACGAACGCCTGCATCACCTGCTGCACGCGCCGGTCCAGATCATCCGGCGCCACCTGCAGCACTTCGCGCATGGCCTTCCACGCGCTGCGCGCCGGCACCGGCAGCATCGCCAGGCTGATCAATGCCAGCACGATCGAATCCAGGTACGGCACCCAATGGTGCCACTCACCACCGTGCAGGACCAGCGCCAACACGAAGGCCAGCACCACTGCCAGGCTCATCAACCCGCCCAGCAGCCAGCCACGCACATCCAGCCATAACAGCGCCGAGCGCAGATGCCGCGCCCGCTGCGCAACGAACGCCGCCATCGCCAGGTTGCTGGCACTCAGCAGCGCCGCCCACCACAGCGCGGGCCCGAATTTCACTTCGTGCCCGCCCGTGGTCAGGCCGATCACCGCGTTGGCCAGCGCATACACGCAGGCCAGCGACAGGATCACACCACCCAGCGCTTCGACCATCGGCTCCAGGTGCCAGTAGCCATACTGGAAGCGCGGGCTTTGTTCCCGCGCCACCAGCCGCAGCACCGACAACGACACCAGGGTCAGGGCGACGTCGACCAGGCTGTACACGCCGTCGAACAGGATGGCCTGCGATCCCACCAGCAGGCCACCGCCGAAGCCGACCGCGCTCACCGCAAGGGTGACCCCGATCGAGAACGTCAGGATGCGTTGCTCGCGCGCGGTATCCATCGTTCGCCGATGAGCCGACCGTTACGGGTCAGGCCTTCAGCACCTCCACCTTGTACGAGACCGCATCACCCTCCTGCTCGATGATGAGCCCGTGCACGTCCGATTCGAAGCCCGGGAAACGGGCGTTCTGCTCGCGGGCGATGCGCAGCGACTGGATGATCGGCTCGTCGCTGTCGCCGAAGCGCTCGCCCGGCATGATGGTCGGGATGCCCGGCGGGTACGGCACCAGCATGGTCGCCGCGATGCGGCCACTGATCTGCTCGATGTCGACCCGCTCGATCTCGCCCTTGACCAGGTGGTTGTAGGCATCGGCCGGGGTCATCACCGGCGTCGGCAGGTCCACGTACATCTCGCGCATCACCTTGGCCACGGCAAATTCCTGGTTGAACGCATGCAGCGCGTCGCACAGGTCACGCAGGCCCCAGCCGGCGTAGGCATTCGGATAATCGGCGGCCAGCGTCGGCAGTGCCTGGCTCAGCGGCGCATTGCGGTCGTACAGTTCCTTGAACGCCATCAGCTCGGTGACCAGGGTGCTCCACTTGCCCTTGGTGATGCCCATCGAGAACAGGAACAGCACCGAGTACAGGTTGGTCTTTTCCACGGTGATGCCGCGGCCCCACAGGAACTTGCTCAGCACCGCCGCCGGGATGCCCAGCCTGCCCATGCTGCCGTCCATTGCCAGGCCCGGGGTCAGCAGGGTCACCTTGATCGGATCGATCAACACATAGTCGTCAACCAGGTTCTCGAAGCCGTGCCAGTGCGCGTCCGGCCGCAGGTACCACTCCTCGCGCTTGGCCACCAGCGGTGCCGGCGTATCGCCCTTGTCCAGGCTGCGCTCGACCTGGGTTGGCTGCCACACGCTGAACCACCAGTCGTCGCGACCGAGATCATCGCGGACGTGCAGCATCGCGCGGCGGAAGGCAATTGCCTCGTCATGCATTTCCTGCACCAGCGAGCGCCCGGCATCGCCTTCCATCATCTTCGAGGCCACGTCACAGGCGGCAATCACCCCGTAGTGCGGGCTGGTCGAGGTGTGCATCATGAACGACTCATTGAAGCGCTCGGCATCAAGGTTGCGTTGCGCCGAGTTGCGGACGTGGATCATCGACGCCTGCGAGAACGCAGCCAGCAGCTTGTGGGTGGAATGCGTGGTGAAAATGATCGCATCCTGCTCACGCGGCTTGCCCTTGGCCATGCCGTAGTGGTTCTCGTAGAACGGATGGAACGCGGCGTAGGCGTACCACGCTTCGTCGAAGTGCAGGAAATCGACCGCGCTGCCGATCTCGTCGGCGATCTTCTCGGCGTTGTAGCACAGGCCGTCATAGGTCGAGTTGGTGACCACCGCGATGCGCGGCTTGGAACCGGCCTTGTACGCCTGGCTGGCCAGCGGGTTGGCCGCGATGCGCTGCTGCAGCGACTCCGGCGTGAACTGGTCCAGGCTGATCGGGCCGATGATCCCGTGCGCGTTGCGACTGGGCGTGAAGTACACCGGCACCGCACCCGTCATGATCAGCGCGTGCAGCAGCGACTTGTGGCAGTTGCGGTCAACGAACACCACGTCGCCGCGGGCCACCGTGCCATGCCAGACGATCTTGTTGGCGGTGGAGGTGCCATTGGTGACGAAGAAGGTGTGGTCGGCACCGAAGTTGCGTGCCGCCTCGTTCTCGGCATCCTTGATCGGGCCGGTGTGATCGAGCAGCGAGCCCAGCTCCGGCACCGAGATCGACAGATCGCTGCGCAGGGTGTTCTCGCCATAGAACTGATGGAATGCGCGGCCGACCGGCGACTTGGTGAATGCCACGCCGCCTGCATGGCCCGGCGTATGCCAGGAATAGTTCGACTCGGCCGCATGATGGATCAGCGCCTTGAAGAAAGGCGGCAGCAGGTTCTTCATGTAGTCTTCGGCCGCGCGCATCACCTGCCGCGAGATGAAGCTCTTGGTGTCTTCGAACAGGAAGATGAAACCGTGGATGTACTTGAGCAGCTTGCTCGGCACCTTCTCGATGGTGCGGCGCTCGCCGTACAGGAACACCGGCAGATTGGCACGGCGCGCGCTCTGCTCGCGCAGGAAGGCGGTCAGGCGCTGGAACTCGCCATCCACCTCTTCGCTGCCATCGATCGAGATCAGCACCGCCGAGGCCGCCACGTAGGTGCGGGCACCGGCCCGGGCGTCATCCAGGTTCAGCCCGCACAGCACGCGCTGGTCGTTGCTGCGCAGCTCTTCCACCAGCGCACGGATCAGGATGCCACCGATGCGCGGCGACTCGTAGTCGTTGTCGATGACAATGACCGGGTAGTCCAGGGACTTGAAGTACACGTTGATTCTCCTTGTCGAACTCAGGAATGCCGGGCGCCGGCGCTGATCGCCGAGGCCTCGCGGGCGCGCTGCCGCTGCTGGCGGCGCTCCTCGCTGAAGAAGGGATAGAACACGGTGATGAACAGCACGAACAGGAAGGCGTACTGCACGATGGTCCCCGACGAGCCGTAGATCGCCCACAGGCAGTACACGACGGTCAGGCTGGTCAGCGTCCAGAACGCACCGGTGTGGACCAGGGTGTGCGAACGCTCGACCACGAAGTAGCACGCCACGCACGAGTAGATGTAGGGCAGCAGGGTCAGCACCACGGCCGCCGACGTGATCACGTCGAACTGGGCCGACGCGGTTTCCGAGGTGGAGGTCACCAGCACCGCCAGGGTCATCAGCACCGCCACGATCAGCACGCCCTTGACCGGCACGTCGTCCTTGTTGGTCTTGCTGAAGATGCTCGGGAACAGGCCGTCATCCGACGCTGCCTTGGCACTCTGCGCGGTCAGCAGGATCCAGCCACCCAGCGAGCCGGCGGCACCGATGAAGGCGCACAGGCTGACCAGCGCGCCGCCCCAGCCACCGACCGCCTTGGCCGCCGCCAGCGCGAACGGTGCGTCGGACACCTGCAGTTCCGCGTTCGGCACCATGCCCATGATCACCGACGAACTGGCGATGTAGGCGATGGCAGCCAGGAACACGCCGGCCAGCGTCGCGCGGGCGACGTTCTTCTCCGGATTTTCGACCACACCGGCAGTCACCGATGCAGACTCGACGCCGATGAAGGCCCACAGGGTCAGTGCCGCGGCGCTCGAGATCGCACCGAAGTTCGACTCGCCAGACACGTTGTAGGCGCCCTTGAAGATGTCGGCATCGAAGAAGAACCAGCCGAAAATGGCGATGCCCAGGATCGGCACCAACGCAAAGCTGGTGGTGACCGTCTGCACGCGGCTGACGAAGGCCGGACCGATCACGTTGGCAAAGCTCAGTGCCCACACCAGCACCAGCACCGCGATGCAACGCACCAGCGGCTCGGACAGGATCGGGAAGAAATAGCTGAAATAGCCCACCGCCGCGATCGGGATGGCGACGTTGCCGATCCAGTTGGCGAACCAGTAGATGGTGTTGGTCTGGAAGCCCATGTACGGCCCGAACCAGTCGCGCGCGTAGGCATAGGGACCGCCCGCCTTGGGTGCGAGCTTGCCCAGCTTGGCGAACACGAAGGCCAGCAGCAGCGCACCGGCGGTGGTGATCAGCCAGCCCCAGATCGAGGCGGTACCGATCTTGGCCAGGCTGGACGGCAACAGGAACACGCCTGAGCCCATCATGTTGCCGGCGACGAGGAAGGTGGCTCCGACCACCCCGATTTTCTTTGCTTCTGCCATGACGATCTCCGGTACTGGCATGAGCCCGGCAGCACCGGGCGTGGGGACGGTTACGCTGGCGTACGACCGCTGGCGTCTATTTGATGAAGTTGTATTGCAGGCTGCCCTGCACCCGGACCGTGTCGCCGCGTGCGCCGCCCTGCTGTTCCAGCCGGCCGTACAGCAGCTCCATGCCCATCGTCCAGGACGGCGCCGGGCTCCAGATCAGGTTGAACACGCCGTAGCGGCTCTGCCGGAATGCATCAGCGGCGAGTGCGGCGTTGCGCTCCAGGGTCAGCTGGCCAAAGATCAGGTTGGAGCGCCACAGCGCGGACCAGTAATGGGTGTAGCCGACGAAACCGCCGTGCAGGTCCAACGCGGCGAGGCGGCCGTCGGCACCGACCACTGCGTCCAGTCCGGAGCCGGTCAGGTCGGCGGTGTAGCGACTGAGGCCGCGCCCGCCGAGTACGCCGAACAGCAGCAGGTCGCGCTCGCCCACTGACGCCGAGCCGCTCAGCTGCAGGCCACCGGCCATGCGCCGGTCGCGCTCGCCATCGCCGTCGTAGGCCAGGCTGCGTGCCACCGCGCCCAGCTGCAGGTGGCCCCAGTCGCGCTCCAGGCGCGCGGTCACGGTCACATCGGGCAGGCGGTTGACTGCCGTGCGAGCATCGCTGGCGCCGGCGAGTTCAGTCTTCGGGTCTTCAGCAGCGACGGTCAGGGTGTTGCCCTTGCCTATCGCAAAACTGTGGTGGATGCCCGCCACCAGCAGGTATCCGGCGCCGCCCGGCCCGGCGAAGTCAAGCGTATCGGGCAGGCTGTCCGGGTCCATGAAGCTGGAATAGCCATAGCCGGCATAGGTGTTGCCAAGCTGTCCATAGGCGTGTCGCAGGCGGAACTCATACCCCTCACTGCTGCCGAAGAAATCGTTCTCCAGGTAGAAACGCAGGTTGCCGTGCGTGGTCGGGCGCCGCGCCTCGAAGCTGAAGCGGGTCTGCTTGGCATGGATGTTGAAATTGGAGACATCGCGATGGCTGCCACCCACCGGCATCGACGACGGAATGAACTGATCTTCGTCACCGGCCGCACGCGAATCGGCAATCGCATCGAGCTTGGCGTAGCCGCCGATGCGGATCACCGTATCGGTGCCGGGAATGGTGAAGAAGCCTTTCAGATCGGGGTCGGTCGGACCGGCTGCGCTGTCGGGACGCGACGCCGCCGTTGAGGGATCGGCCACCGATTCGCGCTGCGGCAGCACCGGTTGCGCCACGCCCGGCACCTGGGTCGGGTGCAGCATGCTGGCGCTGCCGCCCGCCGTTGCTGCCGGGGTCGGGGCCTGCGCCACGGCGGCAGGCGCTGAGCCCTCGCGCTGCTCAAGCCGATCCAGGCGCTGCTGCATGCCTTCCAATGCCTGGCGCATGGCAGCGATTTCCTGCCGCAACGCCTGCGCATCTTCCTGGCCATGCTGCTGCGCATACGCTGGCGCGATCGCCAGTGCGGTCGAACAGGCCAGACTCAGTACAGCCAAGCGCATTGCATCCTCCCTGGACAAACACTCGCAGCGCGCTGGCCGGATACAGGCGCACAGTGCCCTGGCCTCGCGTTGCCGTTGCTGGAAATGCGGATACTGCGTTGACGACACCGGCCAGCCTGCATCCGACAGGCAACAGGACGATGACACTGCCCTGCCCGCACCGGTGTCGAGTCCATCAAGGCCGCGCTGCCAGAGAGGTGGCGACCGCAGCGGTCTGGGTAACAATCGGGGAGTGAGAGTGTCGTGAATGGCTGTGCCGACCGCCCTGGTTCAAGGCATGTCTGGCGCGGCATCCATGGCGCGTTGACGCTGTATTCCATGCGTCAACAGGCTAATCCGCCTGTCGTTTTTGACCTTGATTGGAATCAAGGCGCGATGCTTGATGTCAGTCACGATTCAGATGTGACGACGAACAGCTGCTGCGCAGCCCTGCTGCCCTCTCCGCCCGCCGCAGGAGCGCCGAAATGCAACAGGCCCGCATGCTGCCATGCGGGCCTGTCGGTTACATCACGACGTTGGCGGCGATCAGCGCGGACCCAGCACCGTCTGCAGGTCGGCGCCCTGCGGCAGGCCCGCGCGACGCTGCACCTGCCCCTGTGCATCCTGGAACAGGATGCCCGGCGTGCCCTGGAAGCCCATCTCGATCATCAGGACCTGGTTGGCATCAAGCTTGCCTGCGATCTCGCGACTGATGCTCGGTAGCGCCTTGATGCCGCCACGGTCGAACTGGTGCTCATTCTCCAGCAGCGCCGCGCTCGGATCACGCGCCGCGAGGATGGCGGCGGCCTTGGCCGGGCTGTCCTCGCGGATCACGCCGACCATGATGTGGCGCAACTGCACCTTGCCGGCGTCAACCCACGGACGCGCCGCTTCCCAGAACTTGTGGCAGTACGGGCAGTTGGCATCGCTGAAGGTATAGACCACACGCGGTGCATCGGCCTTGCCGTCACGCACCCAGGCGCTGGCTTCCAGCTTGGTCCACATCTTGGCCGACATCGGTGCAGCGACCAGCTTCTCCACCGCCTCGGCGGCCACATCGTTGCCTTCGGCATCGAACAGGCTGCCCACCAGCACATGCTTGCCGTCGGCGGTCACGTACGCGGCGGCGGGCTGCTGCCCCCCCACCACGCCGGCGAAGCCACGCAGGCCACCCGGTGCATCAAACTCGGCAACGACTTCGAAGCCGTGCTTCTCGATGCCTTTCAGCACTGCGGGACGGTCACCCTTGGCCGCGGTGGCCGGAGCGCCGGCGGCCGGCGCTGCCGCCGTCTTGCCCGGCGGGGTCTGGGCCTGGCTGCAGGCGGCCAATGCCAGCATGACCGGCAGCAACAGCACCGCCGGAGCGATGCGCAGGGAAGTCGACAACATGGGAACTCCGTAATGAGATGCCCGCGCAGGCTACCGCAGCCGGCGCAGTTTGTGTTCAAGACCCGCGGCCGTCAGTTCGCCAAGGTGCAGTTCACGCAGGCGACCTTCGGCGTCGAAGAACAGCGTCGACGGATAGGCCTGCACACCCAGCACGGTTGACGCCGAGGCGGTATCGTCCAGCAGTACATTGCCCAGCCGGAGCTGCTCGGATGCGATGAAACCCTTCACTTCGTCCAGGGTTTCCCCCTGGTTGAGGAACACGAACTGCACGTCGGTGTGGGTCTGCTGTGCGGATGCCAGCACCGGCATCTCGCGCCGGCAGGGCCCACACCAGCTGGCCCAGAGATTCAGCACCAGTGGCTTGCCCCGGAACTGCTGCAGGTCGATCACGCGCCCCTGCAGATCGGCCACCTGCACCGCCGGCAGCGGCATCCGCTGCTCCTGCCAAGCTGACAGCAGGTGGCTGCCCACCACCCACGACACCACGCCCACCAGTGCGCCCGCCAGCACCGGCGCACGCAACGCGCGCCAGAGCCGCAGCCGCCAGGTGCCCCACGCCAGGCCCGCAGCCAGCACGACTGCAAGGTGATACCCACCGTCGGCGATCTGCAGGATGCTCCACGGGGCCTCACGGTAAAGCGCGAAGTTCAAGGCGACGAAGCTGATGCGTCCGCACAGCAGGCCGATCAGCAACATGTCCAGAACCAGGCTGGCCGCGGAAGGCACTGCCATCCCGTCTTTCCGACGCGGCCACAGGCGTGCTACCGCCATGGCCAGCAGCACGCACATCAGGATCAACACCACCGGCATCGGCACCGGTCCTACACTCGACATCAGCCCACCTGCCCCATCATCCGTTGCCTGCATGGTCGAAGCGTCGCGCCCAGGTTGCAAGCGCGACGCCTACCGCAGGCATCAGGCCACGCTGCGCGGCATCTGCATGCCGGGCGCCGGTTGCAGCCCACGCAGGCTGCCCGCCACCGATGACAACAGCGGCCGCTCGCGCCGCTTGTTGTTGACCAACCGGCGATAGTTGGCCGGCGTCATTCCAACAATGCGCAGGAACAGGCGACGGAATGCGCTCTGGTCGGCATAGCCCACGCCCCAGGCCACTTCATCGATACCCGCCCCCTGCTGCAACAGCGTCTGCGCCTTGGCGATACGCAACCGCTGGCAATACTCGATCGGGCGCAGGCCGGTGGCCTTCAGGAAGCGCCGCTGCAGGGTGCGCGGCTCCAGCCCGGAAATCTCACAGATCGCACCGAGCGTGGCGCCTCGCGCAGCGGTGGTATGCAGCCAGCGTTGCGCCTTCAGTACGTCGCGATCGCCGTGGGCGAAGTTGGCACTGAAACGCTCGAGATCCTGCTGGATCGCCGCCGGAACCGTGATCCCCAGCTGCTGCGCCACGGAACTCGCCACCCCCTGGCCGTGCAGCCGGTACAGCAGGCGCAGGGCGAGGAAGCGCCAGGCCTGGGAACCGGCCACCGTCAGCAGGTCGCCGTCATCGACCAGCGCGCGCTCGCTGGGTACCCAGCTGGCCGACTGCCCCTGCAGGCCCGGATGGCGCCCGAGATCCGGACCACTGACGGTGCGCCCAGCCAGCAGACCGGCGCGTGCCAGCATGCTGACACCGTCGCTGGCGGCAGCCAGCAGACTGCCACCGTCGTAATGCGCGCGCAGCCAATCCAGCAGCACCTCATCGGCGCGCAGGCAGACGCCCTGGCTGATCTGGCCAGGCACGGCGATCACGGCGGGGATGTCCGCCTCGAGCATCTCCGCGCCGGCAATGCGATGCACGCCGGTCTGGCTGGCCGGCACGATCCAGCGGGTCACCAGGACACGCTTGAACGGACGGCGCTGCTGCTGGGCAAGCCGGTTGGCGACATGTGCCATCTCGGTCAGCACGGAGGCGGCCGACGGGTCGCCTCCCGGGTATTCGACCACCGCGACCTCGACGAATCCTTCGTTCCTGAATCCTTCCACAGACCATCTCCTCGGTTCGTTGCAGGCCGTCCAGCGGCCGGTTCAGGCGCAGGGTAGGAACTGCCACGACGGTGGGGCTATGAAGAAAGTTGCAAAGTGCGCTGAATGCGCCGTCAGCGACGAGACCTTGACCCTGGACCAGACTCAAGGCTTCACAATGAGCGGCAGCATCCGCAGGAATCCGCCATGAACATTGGTCAACTGGCACGCCGGGCCGGCGTGCCGATCGATACGGTGCGCTACTACGAACGCCAGCAGTTGCTGCCCACGGCGGCACGCTCGGCCGGGGGCTACCGCATCTTCGGTGAGCAGGACCTGCGCCGGCTGCGCTTCATCCGCCGCGCCAAGACGCTGGGCTTCAGCCTGGAAGAAATCGCCGAACTGCTGGCGCTCAGTGACCGCCACTCACAGGACATGGGCAGTGTGCGCGACACGGCGCAGGCCCGGCTGCAGGACATTGCACAACGCATGGCCGAACTGCAGCGCATGCACACCGCGCTTTCTCAGCTGGTCGACGCCTGCCCCGGCCACGGCACGCTGGATCAGTGCCCGATCCTGGCGGCGCTGACCGACGACGCGGCATAGCAACGCGCGTGAAGAAAAGTGCAACAAATGCTTGCCAACCCCCGGGGGCAAGGCTATTATTTCGCTCCTCAGCGACGTGGGGCCATAGCTCAGCTGGGAGAGCGCCTGCATGGCATGCAGGAGGTCAGCGGTTCGATCCCGCTTGGCTCCACCAATCTTTCGGCATTAGGCCGTCGAAAGGTCGCTAAAGAACATTGATGAGAATTGCGTCCCCATCGTCTAGAGGCCTAGGACATCACCCTTTCACGGTGGCGACCGGGGTTCGAATCCCCGTGGGGACGCCACTCATCACGAACAACGAGGACCCGGCCGATAACCGGGTCTTTTTTGTTCACCGCCTACCGGCATTCAGGTTGTGGCGTTGCGGTTCCCCTGCCCTCGTGGCGATGGTCGAACCGGAACGAAAAAAGTTCAAAAAAAACTTCCACAAACTTGAACACGCAGGTATGATAGGCGGCTCGGTAACACGGGGCCATAGCTCAGCTGGGAGAGCGCCTGCATGGCATGCAGGAGGTCAGCGGTTCGATCCCGCTTGGCTCCACCACTTTCGACATTAGGCCGTCGAAGGTTCTACAACTTGAAGTTTTTCGTGCGTCCCCATCGTCTAGAGGCCTAGGACATCACCCTTTCACGGTGGCGACCGGGGTTCGAATCCCCGTGGGGACGCCAGTTTCAAAACGGACTCTGCTCCCGGCAGATCATCCGGAGTTTCATGGGGCCATAGCTCAGCTGGGAGAGCGCCTGCATGGCATGCAGGAGGTCAGCGGTTCGATCCCGCTTGGCTCCACCACTTCGACATTAGGCCGTCGAAGGATCTACAACTTGAAGTTTTCGTGCGTCCCCATCGTCTAGAGGCCTAGGACATCACCCTTTCACGGTGGCGACCGGGGTTCGAATCCCCGTGGGGACGCCAATTCTTGAAAACCCCGACTCCGATCGGGGTTTTTCTTTGCCTGTGATTCCTGGGAAGGCCCTATCCACGCATGGTGTGGATGGCTTCACCCCGATTACGGCTCAGAACCGCCGATACATCCCGATCGATGCCGGTGCCGTGGGCGCGAAACCAAACTGTGCGTACAACCGATGCGCCTCGCCATCGGCCAGCAGGCTGACGTACGCCGATGGCGGCAGGTTGGCCTGCATCCAGCCATCCAGGCGCCGCATCACTTCCTTGCCCAGGCCCTGCCCCTGCAACCGCGGCAGCACCGCGATATCACAGACCTGCAGGTGGCAGCCGCCATCGCCGACGATACGGCCCATCGCCACCAGCTCAGTGCCCTGGTAGGCACACACGCCGAACAGCGTATTGGGCAGCGCGCGGGCGGCCGCTTCCCGGGCCTTGGCACTGAGGCCTGCAAGCACGCGCAACCGGCAGTAGTCCTCGACCGTGGGCACGGCTTCGCGGAACTGGCAGGTGATGGAATCAGTCATGCGGCATCTCCAGATGGGTCGGGCTATCCTGCCGCATCCACGTCGCAGCCGCTGCGACCCAGGCCCCCAGAGTCCCATGTGCTATTCCGCCCTGATCCGCGCTGACTACGCCAAGCTGGTACGCGAGTTCGGCGCCATCCTGTCGCTGGAGGAGTTCGCCGAACTGTACGCACACGATCCAGGCAAGAAGCGGCCGAAGACGCCGAAGGCGATGGATGACGGGTTCGCCGGTGCGCGTACCGAACAGGGCCGGGACATCGTGGCGAAGATCCAGCAATGGCATGCGCAGGAGCAGCAGGCGCTGGAGGCTGAACTGGTCCGGCAGCGCGAACGACGCGATATTGCCCATGCCACGCTGGCCACCCGGCCCACGCAGAAAGCGCGCAATGACCTGCGCGTGGCTGGCAACCGCATCGAGCGCGCGCAGGCCCGGCTGGACGACCTGCATCGGGTGCAGCTGCTGCCGCGCGACAACCGCATTTTCCCCGGCACCTACGCGCCGGTGATGGTCAGCGAGAACGGCCGGCGCGTGATCAAGCCGATGCGCTACCAGTGCCGGTTGCCGGACAAGCCGGCGCGCAACGACGTGCTGTACCCCGGCACCTACAACGCGCGGCGCGACAGCCTGGAAGGTTACTGGCGGGGTGCGTTCGGACTGCGCCACGGCGTGGTGGTGGTGCAGGCTTTCTACGAGCACGTGCCCCGCCACGCCATCGCCGGCCGCAGCCTCGGTGCCGACGAAAAGGAGCAGGACGTGGTGCTCGAATTCCGCCCCGATCCACCCCGCGACCTGCTGCTGGCCTGCCTCTGGGCGGAATGGGAAGGACCGGAAGGCCGCCTGCTTTCGTTTGCCACGATCACCGACACACCGCCCAGCGACGTCGCCGCTGCCGGGCATGACCGCGGCGTGGTACCGATCCGCAGGGAACACCTGGACGCCTGGCTCAACCCCGAACCGGATGATCTGGCGCGCCAGTACCGCATCCTCGATGACCGCGAGGAAATCCGTTACGTGTACGAGGAAGCGGGCTGAGCGCCGGACGCGAATGAAAAACCGCGCGTGGGCAGGGCTCCTGGATCAGGGGTTGCCGCCGCGCATCGCAGACGTGAGGATTCAGCCCCCGCAGCTTCCCCCTGCCGGTGCGTGGCGAGCGGCTCAGGCCTTGGCGCTGGAGCGTCCCACCGCACGCGCCAGCGCCCGCGACAGATCGGCCGACAGGTACGGCTTGACCAGCAACAGGCCGGCCAGCATCGGCGCAGGCAGCTGCTCGGCCAGCATCCCGGTGGCCAGCACGAACGGAATGCCACGCGCCGAAAGCGCTGCAGCCACTGGCTCACTGGTCTCGTTGCGGGCCAGCCGGTAATCCAGCAGGGCCACGTCAGGAGTGCTCTGCTCCAGCAGCCGCAGGGCCTCGGACACACTCGCGGCAAGCCCGACCACAGTCGCACCGGCATGCACCAGCTGCATCTGCAGCAGGGCCGCACTCATCTCGTCGTTCTCGACCACCAGCACCCTCAGGTCCTGCAACACTGTCATCAGCTACCGCTCCTGGAGGCAATTGCACGTCGGGAGTATAGCTACCAAGGGGCCAATGCCGACAGGAACCGCCCTGATAGGCTCTCCTACTAGGCATCTCCTGCCGACCTCGGTTACACTCGCACGCTGCCTGCCGGTGTGGCGGAATGGTATACGCAGCTGACTCAAAATCAGCCGGGGGTGACCCCATGAAGGTTCGAGTCCTTTCACCGGCACCACTGCATCAAAGGCCAGGTCCATGACCTGGCCTTTTGCATTTCCCGGACCGGAGCGCCGACACTGGCGAGGATGCCCCAGCATGCCCCTCCCACGCTCGCCGACATACTGCGCGCCCATCGCCACCTGCGGGGGCAGCCCCGCGACTGCTGGACGTACGCCCACGTCAACGCCGTCGTGTCACCCCGCTGAAACGAAAATGTGACAACCGACAAGGTTGTGAATAGCACTAGCGCACACTTTTCTTGCCAGCCTCACCTACTTCTGCCTATCGTGATCCCAGCCGGATCTGGGGGCGGGGGAATGCATGACGTTGCGTGCGGCACTGTTTTTCATGGTCACGCACGCGCTCGTCATTGCCTTGATCGGCCCGCAGGACCCGGTTGGCTCCTACCTGATGCTGATCACCGCCCCCCTTCTGGCCGCTCTGGCCTGCGTGCGACGCGCGCGCGACAGCCAGGCGGCCTGCAAGTGGCGAACGCTGGGCGCTGCCGTCGGCCTGTTCTCGCTGGCCCTGCTGGCCCTGCTGTATCGCAATGTGGCCGGCCTCAGCCCTGCGCAGATGACCGCCTCGTCGCTGATCCTGTATGTGTTCTACCGGATTCCGCTGACCTACGTTGCCGCCAGCCCAGGCGGCGGCAACCGCTGTATCCGTGCGGTGGACCTGGCGGTCATCGCGCTGCTGTGGTTGCTGTACTTCGTGCATACGCGGGCGATGGCACACCTCAACACCGCATTGTGGACGCAATGCCTGCACACCCTGAGCAACGTGCAGAACAGCCTGGTGTTCTGCTTCGCGCTGATCCGCTTCCTGGCCGAGGACAATGCCGACCGCCGCGACTTCTTCCGCACGTTGACGATCTACGCGCTCGGCTACTTCCTGATGGCGCTCTACATCAATACCTGGCAGCCGCAGGTACCCGATGGTGGCTGGGGCGACCTGCTGATCAGCGGGCTGTTCGTGCTGCTGGCAGTGCTGGCCGGCAGCACGTACCGCCCACCGGCGGTGGCTGTGCCGCGCAACCTCCGCCGCATCGTCGATGCCGGCGTGCCGCTGATGCTGCCGTTGCTGCTGATGATGGTGGCGCTGCTGGTGGCACGCCTGCAGCCGACCCTGGCCACCGTGGGGTTCATCGGTGCCATGCTCGGCCATGCCCTGCGCAGCGTGCTCACCCAGGTGCAGATCCAGCGTGAGCGCGACGAGCTGGCGCTGCTGGCCCGGCGCGATCCGTTGACCGGGCTCGGCAACCGGCGCAACTTCGATGAAGCGCTCGGCAGCGCGCACGGCCGCGCCCGTCGCCAGGGCGTGGGGCTGGCGGTGCTGATGATCGATATCGACCACTTCAAGCGACTCAACGACACCTACGGGCATCCGGAAGGTGATCGCCGCCTGCAGGCGGTCGCCGCGATCCTCGACGGCTGCCTGCAACGCGGTGATGACCTGCTGGCCCGCTACGGCGGCGAGGAGTTCATCGCCGCCCTGCCCGCGCCCGACATCGGCCACGCCCTGGGCCTGGGCGAGCGCCTGCGCGCCGCCGTGGAAGCCGCCGCCCTGCCCGCCGCCCAGGCCCACGTGACCATCAGCATCGGCGTGGCCTGGCAGGCCGCGCATGACCAGGGTGACCCGCGCAGCCTGGTCGAGCGTGCCGACCAGGCCCTGTACCGGGCCAAGCATGCCGGCCGCAACTGCGTGCACGCCGCCCCGGCCGTCGAGGCCGGGGAACAACACGCCGACCGCCGCGCCTAGACCGCGCGCAGCACCGCCGCACCATGCAGGTGCCCCGCCCCACCCTGCACGCGGAAGCTGGCCACCGTCTGCAGCAGCTGCGCCGACTGTTCTTCCATGCTGCGCGCCGCGGCCGAAGCTTCCTCGACCAGCGCGGCGTTCTGCTGGGTGCCCTGGTCGATCAGATCGACGGCATGGTTCATCTGCTGGATGTCGTCGCTCTGCTGCTGCGCGGCCGTGCTGATCTCGGACATCAGGTCGCTGACCCGGCGCACGTTGACCACGATCTCGTCCATGGTGCGGCCGGCGCTCTCAACCTGCGCGGTACCGGCACCGACATTGGCCACCGACGCATCGATCAGCTGCTTGATCTCCTTGGCGGCACTGGCCGAGCGCTGCGACAGTTCCCGGATCTCGGTGGCGACCACGGCGAAGCCACGCCCGTGTTCGCCCGCACGCGCGGCTTCCACCGCGGCGTTCAGGGCAAGGATGTTGGTCTGGAAGGCGATGCCGTCGATCACGCCGATGATGTCGACGATGCGGCGCGAGGACGCGTTGATCACCGCCATGGTTTCCACCACTTCGTGCACTACGTTACCGCCGCGCGCGGCGACATCGGCGGCACCACCGGCCAGCTGACTGGCCTGCCGTGCGTTGGTCGCGGTGCGCTGCACGGTCTCGGCCAGGCCCTTCATCGACACCGCGGTCTCTTCCAGCGACGCTGCCTGCTGCTCGGTGCGCTGCGACAGATCGCTGTTGCCCTGCGCGATCTCGGTGGCGCCGACGGCGATGGTGTCAGCGGCGAATTTGATCTGGCCGATGATCGCGGCCATCGCCTCGACCAGCGAATTCACCCCTTCGCACAGCTCGGCGATCGGCCCGGTCTTGTCGGCGGTGGCCACGCGCCGGGTCAGGTCGCCCTCCTTGGCGGCCGCCACCACTTCACGGGTCTGCGCCACGGCACGCTGCATGGCCTGGTTCTCATGCACCTGCGCGGTGATGTCGGTGGCGTACTTGACCACCTTGAACGGCTTCCCGTTGAGGTCCAGGATCGGGTTGTAGGACGCCTGGATCCAGACCTCGCGTCCGCCCTTGCCGAGGCGCCGGTACTGGCCGGCATCATATTCGCCACGGCCGAGCTTTTCCCAGAACTGCCGATACTCGGCACTGCAGCGATACTCAGGTTCGACGAACAGCGAGTGGTGCTGGCCACGCACATCATCCAGGCTGTAACCGGTGGCAGCCAGGAAGTTGTCGTTGGCCGACAGGATGCGGCCATCCATGCTGAACTCGATCACCGCCTGCGACTTGTCGATCGCCGCCAGCTGGCCGGCCGAGTCGGCCGCCTGCAGCTTCTGCGCAGTGATGTCAGTGGCGAACTTGACCACCTTGTACGGACGCCCCTGCCGGTCCAGCACCGGGTTGTACGAGGCCTGGATCCAGATCTCGCGCTGGTTCTTGCCAAAACGCCGGTACTGGCCCGCGTCATATTCGCCACGACCCAGCCGCGCCCAGAAGTCACGGTATCCGGCGCTGCGCGCCTGCTCGGGGTCGACGAACAGGGAATGATGCTTGCCCTGGATCTCCTCCAGCCGGTAACCCATCGCCTGCAGGAAGTTCTCGTTGGCCTGCAGGATGGTGCCATCGAGGGCGAACTCGATGACCGCCTGGACCCGGTGCAGCGCCGCGACCTGCGCCTCCAGCTCGGCACGGCCATCGGCCGCCGCCTCGACGTCGCTGCGGTGCTGCGGTGCCAGCGCGCCCAGCAGGGCGCGCCACGGCGACCAACGGGTATGCAGCTCGGCCGGCGCCTGCGCGCCCGCCGTAAAGCCTGGAATGAGCATTGTCTGATCCTCGGTGTCCGGTAAGCGGTTGCGACCCGACGGGCGGGATGCCCGGCGGCAACTTCAGTTGCTTGGGACTACAGGTACCGGCAGGCACCCCTCGAGCGGCTGGCAAGAACGTCTGGTGCGGGTGCGATCGGCATAGGGAGCGGCGGAACACACAGCGCGGGCCGCCCGTCGGGGGCAGCCTGGGGTCCTGCAGCGGGCGACTTGAGCGGGATCCAGAGGGAATATCGGCGATGCGATCGGTGGCTTTAGCCGGATTCCGCGACGTCCATCGCATCTTCAGATGCTGCTGCAGGGATGCGGTAGACAATCGCGATGCACTTCACATTCTGCTCACGCGCGACAGGGGCACCGCCGAGCGGTTTCGCCAGGCGCCGGCTGGGCAGGTTCTGCTCGGCACCGGGTGTCGTCAGGGCATATGTCGCGCGTTGTCGCCGTCACTGGGCATAGCCTTGCCCGGCACGCGGATGCAGTTCAAGCGGAAAAGGTTTGCATGACCAACGGGAGATCCGATGGCAGATGAAACTGGCCAGCATGCAGCGAACCGCAGGACGCTCACTGACACGGAGATCGCATGTTCCCACGCCTGGCCAGTTTCCTCATCCTGGGCCTGTGCAGCAGCGGCGCCTTCGCTGCCGACGCCACCTACCGCCCCAGCTTCCATCCCGACCAGCTGAAGGGCCCGCCTGCCGGGCGCCCGAACGAAGTGCTGGTACTGGGCACCCCCCACTTGTCCGGCCTGCCCAAGTCCTTCCAGCCCGCCTTGCTTGAACCGTTGCTGCAGCGACTGGTCGCCTGGAAGCCCGAGCTGATCGCCACCGAAGACCTGTCAGGCCTGCAGTGCGATTTCATGCGTCGCTACCCGGCACGCTATGCGGAGAGCGTGGCCACCTACTGCTTCGACACCACCGCTGCGCAGGCTGCGACCGGACTGGACGTGCCTACGGCGAACACCCAGGCCGAGCACCTGCTTGCGACCTGGCCGGACGAGCCGACGCCCGCCCAGCGTCGTCGGCTCGCAGCATTGTTCCTGGCAGCGGGTGAACGCGGCTCGGCGCAGGTGCAGTGGCTGCGCCTGCCTGCGTCTGAGCGCAAAGGCGGTGATGGACTGACACCTGCCTTGGTCGAGATCCTCGAAAAAGGCCTGGTTCGCCGCAATGAAACCCACCTGATCGCCGCCGAGGTCGCCGCCCGCCTCGGGCAGGAACGCCTGTGGGCCGTGGACGACCACACGGCCGATTCGCCCACGCCCGCCGAGGATGAAGCGGCGGCCAGCGCGGCCATCACCGGTGCCTGGAACAATACGCACTCGCGCGCGCGGCGGGAGGCCGATGAACGCCTCGTGGCCGATCTGGACAAGCCCGGCGGTGTCATGGCGCTGTATCGGGACTACAACAGCCCGGCGGCGGCGATGGCCGCCTACCAGAGCGACTTCGGCGCGACGCTCGTCGAGCCGTCCTCCAAGGCGTTCGGCCGGATGTACGTCGGTTACTGGGAAACCCGCAACCTGCGCATGGTCGCCAACATCCGCGACGTGCTGAGCCAGCATCCTGGCAGACGCATGCTGGCCATCGTGGGTGCCTCGCACAAGGGCTACTACGAGGCCTACCTCAATCAGATGCATGACGTGCGGCTGGTCAGTGCGGACACGGTATTGCGTTGACGGGAACAGGTGCCGGCCATGCGCCGGCGCTATCCTGCAAGGCCCGATTCGCAGGTGCCGACATGCTGAAAGTGATCGCCGAGGATTTCATCCATCCCGATGCGGTGGACACCGTGCTTCCCCTGTACCGGGAGCTGGTCGCATGCACGCTGCGCGAGCCGCGCTGCCTCGGCTATGAACTGTTCGTCGACCAGAAGGATCCGGGCCACTTCATCTTCATCGAGCTGTGGCCCGACCGCGCCGCGCTCGACCTGCACTGTGCCAGCGAACACTTCCAGCGCCTTGTGCCACAGATCAATGCCTTCCAGTGTGCGCCGTGCCGGTTCCTGCTGATGGATGCCGTACGGGTGTAGTGCCTGCAGCGGGATGCATATGATCGCTGCGGCCATGCCGCCACAGCAACAGGCAGGCCGCAACCGTGCAGGACAGGCTCAGGACCAGCAGCGCGACCGCACCTTGCTGCAACACGGGCAACAACGCCCGTGCGTGCAGGTCGCCGCGCAGCTGTTCGGCGCGTAGACAGGCGGCCAGCGCCAGGCACCAGCCGATCAGGGCCGGAATGAACTTGCGTACCGCAACCGGGTTCCAGGCATTCATGGAGGTTACCTGCGTGAGTGGAGTGCGCGCAGTATTCGCGCGCGTCCTCTCACAGGCTGAGATCAGTCCTCCGCGGCGTCGGGATCGTCACCCGGAAGCTGGGACAACTCGCCCTGCACCTGCACGTTGTTGCGCCCCATCGCCTTGGCCCGGTAGCACTGGGCATCGGCCGCAGCCACCGCCTGGTCCACGCTCATGCCGCCGGCCAGCGGCGCGATACCGATGCTGGCACCGATCCGCAGCCGGTCCTGGTCCCACGGAATGGACAGCGCGGCCAGGGTGTGCAGCAGCTCGCCCCCGATGCGGGCCGCACGCCGCGGCGTGCAACCGGACAGGATGACCGCGAATTCGTCGCCGCCCAACCGTGCCACCACGTCCGAATCGCGCACGCCATGGCGCAGCACGCTGGCCACCGCCCACAGCACGGCATCGCCGGCCAGATGGCCCCAGGTGTCGTTGACCGGCTTGAAGCGGTCCAGATCGATGTACATCAGCGAGGCGGCCTGGCCGGTGCGCTCCACGCGGGTGATCGCCTGCTGCAGGTGCACCTCGAAACCGCGGCGGTTGCTCAGTTCGGTGAGCGGATCGATCTCGGCCAGGTGGCGGGCTTCGCGCTGGCGTGCCCGCTGCTGGGTGTCGTCGCGCAGCACCCACACCGCGCCGCGCACGTGGCCTTCGTCATCGCGCAGCCAGGCGCGGGTCAGGTCCACCGGCACCGTTGCCGTGCCCAGGCGCAGCAGCAGGTCGGCGTGCAGGTCCACCGCGTTGCTCTCCGGGTCCAGCAGCACCGTCACATCCAGTACCGAACCGGGCGCGTACTCGGTGGTCAGCGCCAGCACGTCCTGAACCTTGTGCCCGGCCAGCGACAAGGCGCCATCACCGGCCAGGGTGCGCACCGCAGCCGCGTTGGCGTAGTCGATGCGGCCATCAAGGCTGACGCTGAGCACCAGGTCGGCCACCGCATCCAGCGTGATTCGGCTGCGTTGTTCACTCTCGAACAGGCGCTGCTCGCTGCTGCGCTGGGCGGTGATGTCCTGGATCTGCGACACGAAATGCAGCGGTTCGCCATGCTCGTTGCGCACCAGCGACACCGACAGCCGCGCCCAGATGATGCGGCCGTCGCGGTCGAGGTAGCGCTTTTCCAGGTGATAGTGGCTGCGTCGCCCGGCCAACAGGTCCTGTACCAGGGCCAGGTCGGTCTGCAGGTCATCGGGATGGGTCAGGCGCTGGAAATCGACCTGCAGCAGCTCTTCTCGCGGGTAGCCCAGTATCCGGCACAGCGCGTCGTTGACATCCAGCCAGCGTCCTTCCAGCGACACCAGTGCCATGCCCAGTGCGGCGGAGGTGAACGCGCCAGCGAACTTCTCTGCCGAAAGTCGTGCTTCGGCGCGTGCCTGCAGGATCTCGGTAATGTCGATGGCCATGCCGACGTAGCCGATGCGCGTTCCATCGGCACTCTCCATGCGGCTGATCGACAGGCGTACCTGGCGTGACTGGCCATCCTTGCGCAGCAGCGTCCACTGCCGCGAGTAGGTCTGCCCGTCGGCACGCGCGCTCAGCGCCTCGAACACGCCGGGAAGATTGCCATCAGCATCAGCCAGCGGCTGCAACCACGCTTTCAGTTCGGCTGGATCGTGGAAGGCGTCGAGCCGGCGCTGGCCGACCACCTCCGCCGCGCTGTAGCCCAGCAGGCGCTCCGCCCCCGTGTTGAACAGGGTGATGGTGCCATCGGTATCGGTGGCGATCACCGCCACCTCATCGGACGCATCGACCACGGCCTGCAGGCGCTGCCGGGTCTCGGCCGCGTCCTGCCTTGCCTGCTGCAGTTCGGTGACATCGGCATGGGCACCGGCCATCCACAGCGGCTTGCCCTGCCCGTCCCATTCAAAGACCCGGCCACGGTCCTGGATCCAGATCCACTGGCCGTTCCTGTGGCGCATGCGCAGCAGGCAGGCGTAGTTGTCGCTGCGCCCTTCGAAATGGTCGTCCAGCGCTGCATCGGACAGCGCAATGTCATCGGGATGGACCAGCTTCAGGAACGTCTTCTGGCAGATCGGTTCCAGCTCATCCAGGCGATAACCGACAATCTCGGCCCAGCGCGCATTGACCCGCATCTCGCCGGTCTGCACGTTCCATTCCCAGGTACCCGCAGCGGTACCGTCGATGATCATCGCCAGCCGGCGACGCTCTTCAGCCAACGCCTGCAGGCGGCGCTCCAGCAGTCCATTGCCGTGGGTGCCCTGGCCCGGCATCACTCCGGTCCCCTGCCGGCACGGGCAGGCGCCGACCGCAGCGAAGCACTGCGGCCTGCAACGAAGACGGCGGGTCGTGCTGGCGTCATGGTCCTCCCCAGCGACAGCGGGGAGGCCAAACGCCCCCCTCAGGCGCAAGTGTGCGCAATCACGGGGAAAACCGACAAGCCCCCCGCCCCGGATCAACCGTGACGGGGGGCACGATCCTCAGCTGCGCTTGGCCCGGGCAAAGGCTTCGGCCAGGGCATTGTTGGCCGGCGGCGCAGACTGGGCCGGACGGCCGCCAGCGCCCTGGCCGCGGTTCGGTCCACGGTTCTGGCCGCCAGCGTCACGGCGCGGCCCTTGGCCCTGGCCCCGCTCATCGCGCTGGCCCGGGCGGCTGGTGGCCTGGCCCGGGGTATCGTCCAGGCGCCGGGTCAGGGCGATGCGCTTGCGCGCCACGTCCACCTCCAGCACCTTCACCTTGACGATGTCACCGGCCTTGACCACGTCGCGCGGGTCCTTCACGAAGGTATCGGCGAGCGCCGAGATGTGGATCAGGCCGTCCTGGTGCACGCCGATATCGACAAAGGCTCCGAAGGCGGCCACGTTGCTGACCACGCCCTCCAGCACCATGCCCTCGCGCAGGTCCTTGATGTCCTCGACGCCCTCGGCGAAGCGCGCCGCCTTGAACTCCGGGCGCGGGTCGCGGCCCGGCTTTTCCAGTTCCTTCAGGATGTCGCGCACGGTCGGGACGCCAAAGGTGTCGTCGGTGAACTGTTCTGCCTTCAGGCCACGCAGGAAGCTGCCGTCACCGATCAGCGCCTTGATCGGGCGCGCGGTGCTGGCCACGATGCGCTCAACCACCGGATAGGCTTCGGGGTGTACCGCCGAGGCGTCCAGCGGCTGGTCGCCATCGGCGATGCGAAGGAAGCCGGCGCACTGCTCGAAGGTCTTCTCGCCCAGGCGCGCGACCTTCAGCAGGTCCTTGCGGCGCTTGAACGGGCCGTTGTCGTCGCGATGGCGCACGATGTTCTCGGCCACCGTGGCCGACAGGCCGGACACCCGGGACAGCAGCGCGGCCGAGGCGGTGTTGACATACACGCCGACCGCGTTCACGCAGTCCTCCACGCGCGCGTCCAGCGCCCGCGCAAGGCGGTACTGGTCCACGTCGTGCTGGTACTGGCCGACACCGATCGCCTTGGGTTCGATCTTGACCAGTTCGGCCAGCGGGTCCTGCAGGCGACGAGCGATCGATACCGCGCCACGCAGCGACACGTCCAGCCCCGGGAACTCCTTGGCCGCGAACTCGGAGGCCGAGTACACCGAGGCGCCCGCCTCGCTGACCACGACCTTCTGCAGCTTCGGGTTGGCGGCAGCCTTGATCGCTTCGCCGGCCAGCTTGTCGGTTTCGCGGCTGGCGGTGCCATTGCCGATCGCGATCAGCTCCACGTTGTGCTTGGCGCACAGCTGCTTGATCGTCTGCACCGACTGCTCCCACTGGCGGCGCGGTTCGTGCGGGTAGATGGTGTCGGTGGCGACCAGCTTGCCGGTGGCATCGACCACGGCAATTTTGCAGCCAGTACGGATGCCAGGGTCCAGGCCCAGCACAGTCTTCGGGCCGGCCGGTGCGGCCAGCAGCAGGTCCTTCAGGTTGTCGCCGAACACCGCGATGGCTTCGGCTTCGGCCTTTTCGCGGGCCTGGTTGAACAGGTCCAGCAGAAGATGGGTGTGCAGCTTGGCGCGCCAGGTCAGGCGGCAGGCATCCAGCAGCCAGCGGTCGGCGGCACGCCCCCGGTCGGCGATGCCGGCCTTGCGTGCCACCCGACCCTCGGCGTACTGGTGGCCCGCTTCGGCATCGCTGCCCGGGTCCAGTTCCAGGAACAGGATCTCTTCGCGGCGCGCGCGGAACAGCGCCAGCAACCGGTGCGAGGGAATCTTCGCCAGAGATTCGGCATGTTCGAAATAGTCGCGGTACTTGGCGCCTTCGGTTTCCTTGCCCTCGGCCACGCGGGCACGGATCACGCCGGTCTCGCCCAGCCAGGTGCGCAGCTCGCCAACCAACGCGGCATCTTCGCCCCAGCGCTCCATCAGGATCGCGCGGGCGCCTTCCAGCGCGGCCTTGGTGTCGGCCACCCCCTTGTCGGTATCGACGAAGGTGGCCGCGAACGTCTGCGGGTCCTGCGTCGGATCGGCCAGCAGGCCATCGGCCAGCGGCTCCAGACCGGCCTCGCGGGCGATCTGGGCGCGGGTACGGCGCTTGGGCTTGTACGGCAGGTACAGGTCTTCCAGCCGGCTCTTGGTATCGGCGGCCAGGATGTCATTGCGCAGCTCGTCGCTGAGCTTGCCCTGCTCGCCGATGCTGGCCAGCACCGCCGCACGGCGGTCCTCCAGCTCGCGCAGGTAGGTCAGCCGGGTTTCCAGGTTGCGCAGCTGGGTGTCGTCCAGGCCACCGGTCACTTCCTTGCGGTAGCGCGCGATGAACGGAACGCTGGCGCCCTCGTCGAGCAGGCCGACGGCGGCGCGTACCTGGGCGGACTGGGCACCGATCTCGTCGGCGATGGTCTGGGCGATCTGCTGGGCGAGCGCGCTCTGGGCGTTCTTGGCGTCGTGCATTGCTTCAGGTCTGAGCCGCGTTACGGGAAGACCCCATTCTGGCAACCGACGACGGAGCCGGACAAGGCATTGACAGGGGACGAGGTACAGCGGCGTAGCCGGAGTGGACGCCGGCATCCTGGCAAAGAGCGGGCCCGGACTGGCCCGGGGCTGGGATGCCGGCGCGGGCGCGCGATGGTGGGCGCGCCCTGCCGCGTGTTGCGTAGGTCAGCGGTAGTGGCGGGCGGCGCGCTGCATGACGATCTCGTCACGCATGCCTTCCAGGGCCATCAGGCGGACCTTGCCGACACCCTGCAGTTCCATGAACCGCTCCGTGTAGAACTCCGGCCCCAGCGCGGTGTCGGCGCGGGATTTGCTGAAGCCGTAGGGCACCACGCCCTTCTCGCCATCCTTGCTACCACCGACATAAAGAACGATTGCCATGTGATGTATTCCTCCAAATTGCTACTGCGTACTGCACTCGATGAGCGATGCTGCGAGCTCATCGGGGGAGAGCTTACCGCGTCGAACCTGACTGGAACGTCACGAAGGCTAATGACGATCGGTTGCATGCAGATGACTGCGGGATCGCAGCAGAATGCTTACGGATCCTTAACTTCCGGCTAACGAATCCGTGGGGGATTCCCGCCAACGGCGCAACCCCTCGTGGGTGGTCGTGTAACGCGTTTCATGTGATTGGGCCGCGCACCCACCTCGCCCGGCCCCTGACAGTTTTTCGGGCACGTCCAGCCACGGAAAAGAAAAAAGAAGATCAAAAGCAAAAACAGCTTGCCTGGCCGCTTTTTGTAGAGCCGAGCCCACGCTCGGCTGCTTTCAGGCCAGTCCGCGAAGCCGAGCGCAGGCTCGGCTCTACACGAGCAAGCGCAGCGCGCGACCCGCTTCTGCTGTTCTTTATCTCTTCCGTGGCTGGACGCGCACGGAATCTGTCAGCGGCCGGGTGGGTGGGGGTGGCGGGGTATCCGCGGCATGGGTCGGACGCATGCGCCCGACGGGTTGGGCAGGACGCCCAACCCCGGTCTTGCCGTGTGCGCAGGACACCGCACACGTGCAAGCCGCGGCCAAGCCCCCATGGATGGGTTCACGGCGTCCGCGCTGGCCCCACCCACCCGGCCAGCCCCCAGGAAGCAGGCATTCCGCGACCAAGCCACGAGGGGCTGCGCCGTTGGCTGGAAACTACGGCCACCAGCCGTGCCCGAACCGGGCGAAATGATCGGCCGCCCGCTCGAACGGATTGCGCGCACTCACCCCGCCACACAGCAGGTACACCGGCAGGTACAGCGGCCCCAGCACCATGTACTGGTAGACATGCGCACGCTCATGGTCGTCCAGCCGGATCAGCGGCTCCACGCCCCACCCCGCCTGATGCGCGTAGGTCCGGCAGGAAATGCCAAGATCGTGGCCCGTGTGCAGGATCACATTGCCCAAGGTGATCGCCCCACCCGGCCCCCACGGCCAGCGGTCGAACACCAGCGCGCAGTCACGCCGGCTCCAGCGCAATGTCGCGCCGCCGAGCATGCCGGCCAGCCCACCCATCAGGCCGATCAGGGTGTTGGGCAGGGTCCACACCGCGCCCAGCACCTGCAGCGCGCGCAGCCAGATCGGCCAAGGCCGGGAGGCGGTGTTCAATCGGCCTCGTTCGGCATCAGCAGCCACAGGATCAGGTAGACCAGGATGCCGGGGAAGGCCGCCGAGGCCAGCGACAGCAGCACGTAGACCACCCGCAGAAGGTTGGCATTCCAGCCGAAGCGATGGGCAATGCCACCCATCACGCCGGCGATCATGCGGTCGTTCAATGAACGCGACAGTGTCTTGGGCGTGGTGTTCATGGCGGCGGCTCCGGGCAACGGACAGGGCAGTCGAGCGTGGCTCGACTCTACACCCTGCCCATGTCTACGGCGTGCGGTGACGCAGCGCCTGCAGGCGCGCACCGAACCAGGCGGCTGCGGTCTGTTCAGGCTGCCCCGGGCACTGGATGCGATAGGGTTTGCCGCTCATGCTGCTCTGGCTGGCGGCGCGCTCGATGAACTGCTCGGCGCTGTCCACCATGTCCTTCTTCAGCAGATAGTCGTACTTGCGCTGCAGATGCGCGCGCGCATCGCCGCCGTCGTACCAGCTGCCATTGCGCTGGAACCGGCACTGGGAGCCGTCCAGGCTGGCGATCAACTGGGCGATCTCCCGCCGTGCATCCGCACTGGGTGCGGCCTGGGCAAGGGGCGCTGCCAGCAGTACCGCAAGAATCAACAAAACCCGGTACGTCATCATCCCTCCAAGTCAGTCGAGCAGGGCTCGACTCTACAGGTCGCGCGCCTTCAGCCAACCATCGATCGTGGCCGGCACTTCGCGCTGCGCGCGCCCGGACACGTAGATGCCGATATGGCCACCGCGGAAGCTGGACTCGGTGTAGTCGTCCGTGCCCAGGCGCCCGCGCATCGCGCGCGAGGCGTCCGGCGGCACCAGATGATCCTGCTCGGCGTAGATGTTCAGCACCGGCAGCGTCACCTGCGACAGGTCCACTGCTTCCTCGCCGATCCTTACCGTGCCCTTCATCAGGCCATTGGCCTGGTAGAACTGCTTGATGAAATCGCGGAACGCCTCGCCCGCCAGGTCCGGCGAATCGAAGATCCACTTCTCCATGCGCAGGAAGTCCTCCAGCGCCGCCTTGTCATCGAGGATGTCGAGCAGGCCGACGTACTTCTGCACGTTCAGGCGGAACGGCTTGAGCATCAGGTAGCTGGCGTTCATCAGGTCGGCCGGGATGTTGCCCAGCGTATCGACCAGCAGGTCCACGTCCACCTGCCGCGCCCAGTGCGAGAGCATGTTGTCGGCGGTCTGGAAATCGACCGGGGTGACCATGGTGATCAGCTTGCCCAGCTTCTGTTGGCGCAACGCTGCGTAGCACAGCGCGAACACGCCGCCCTGGCAGATGCCGAGCAGGTCGACCGGGCCACCACTGCGCACGCGCAGCGCATCGACCGCTCCGTCGATGTAGCGCAGCAGGTAGTCCTCCAGGGTCTGGAAGCGTTCGGACCGGTCCGGGTAGCCCCAGTCCAGCACGTACACGTCCTGGCCCAGCGCCAGCAGCTTCTGCACCAGCGAACGGTCGGCCTGCAGGTCGACCATGTACGGCCGGTTGACCAGCGCGTAGACGATCAGCAGCGGCGTGCGCCGGGTCGGCGCCTGCTCACCGACGAAGCGATACAGCACCACCTTGCCGTCGCGCCAGACTTCCTCGCGCGCGGTCACGCCATAGTCCACGTCTTCCACCTGCGGCAGCAGCTTCAGCCCTTCCATCAGCTTGCGCTGCATGGCCAGGCTCTCCTGCATCAGGTCATCGGCGTTGAAGCCCAATGGTCCCTTCATCGGTCACGCGCCCGAGCGGAAGCGCGAGGTGCGGCCTTCTTCGCAGATGTCTTCTTCGCAGGCGCCTTCTTTGCCGGCGCGGCCTTCTTCGCGGTCTTGCGCGCAGTTGGCTTCACCTTCGCCGGCGCCGGCTGCGCCACCGGATCGACCTCAGCGGTTCCGGCCAGCACAGCCACCTGCGCCTGCAGGCGGCGCAGGCTGCGCTCCAGCTCGGCGATGCGACGGTGTGCGGCATCCATCTCGCTCCGGGTCGGCAGGCCGATCCGTTCACTCATCTGTTCCACCTCCCGCTGCAGGCCGGCGCGCAGGCGCATCTGCGCGTTGCCCAGCGAGGCGTACACCTGCTGGAACGGTTCGGACATGGCGACCTTGGCGTAGGCCTCCTCGGCAACTTCGATCCACAGGTCGAACATCGCGCGGGCGCTGGTCAGCTGGCTGCCGGGCTGTTCGTGCTCGGCCAGGCGCTGCTCGAACAGCGCAAAGGCTTCGTCCAGTGCCTGCTTGATCTGATCGACATAGGCGCGCGAATGCTGCTGGTATTCCTCCTGCGCACGCAGCAGGGCCTGCCAGCGCGCCTGGTGCTCGCGGCCGGGGCCGAATGCCGGGCTCTGCAGCCACGGGCCCGCCTGCAGCTGGAACTGCTGCAGCCAGGCGGCGAATTCGGGTACCGCGGCGCCGGCGTGCGTGCTGCCACGGGCGCCCTGCAGCATCCACTGGAGCATGCCGTCGCCCTGCCCCTGCACCGCCTCGCGCCAGGCCTGGGCCACATCGGCACTGCTGGCGTCGCGGCCCGCAAACCGTGCGGCGACCTCCTGCATGGTGCCGTACCAGCTGCCCGCCTGTTCGCGGAACCGGCGCACGGCATCTTCCGGCGCGCCCTGCGCCTGCTCGGGCAACAGCTGGCCCCACCAGTCGAACAACCGCTGCCAACTGCCGGGATCGTCACCGGCGGGTGCGCCGGGCGTGCTCGCATGGCGCAGGGCATCGCCCCAGGCGCCGAAATACTGCCGGGCCAGGGTTTCGAAATCGCTGCTGCCGGTGTCGTGGGCCGAGCTGGTCATCGCAGGCCTCCGCAGGGCTGGCTCATGGCTTGGGAATACGCAAGGTCTTGCTGATCATCAGCGACCCGGACAGGGCGAACAACAGCACCATCGGGTGCAGCTGCCACGGGCCGATCTGCCACTGGCCGAACCAGATGTTCTGGCCGATGGCATCGGTGCCGGCGGCAATCGCCAGTACGATCACCAGCACCAGGCTGGTCGGGATCGGGGTGCCCTCGAAATACGTGACCTTGCCCTCGTCGCCGGCGAGCGCCTCGGCAGTGACGTTGTAGCGTGCCAGGCGGCTGACGCCGCAGCAGACGAAGTAGCTCAGCACCAGCCAGTCCCATCCGCCCTGCATGCCGCAGGCATAGGCCAGCGCCGCCGGCGCCACGCCGAAGGAGATCACGTCGGACAGCGAGTCCAGCTCGCGGCCCAGGGTGGAGCTGGACTTGCGCCAGCGCGCGATGCGCCCGTCGAGGGCGTCGAAGATGAAGGCCAGCGGGATCAGCGCCATGCCGAACAGCAGATAGCCGCGCTCGCCGTCCTGCAGGAAGCGCATCGCGGCAAAGACCGCACCGGTGCCGCAGAAAGCATTGGCCAGGGTGAACCAGTCGGCCAGCTGGAATTCGCGCAGCATCGAGAAGTGACGTTTCATGGGGTCTCACGGAGCATCAAGGCCCACAGGTTACCGCGAGCGCCGCCGCTGGCGACAGCGCTGGCTCAGCCGATCCTTCACCGCCCCCTCACCCGTCGTCACCGGCGGTGAATTTTTCGCCACCCATCTTGACAGCCTAGGGGGGTGGCGCCTGTCGGGGCTTATCCACAAAGTTGCCCACGCGTAATCCACACCCCCTGTGGACAACCAGATCTCACCGACTGCGACGGTGGACATTTCCTCATCACTCTTCCGCGGGGTTTCCCTACTTCCCAAGCCGCAGAGTCGGCGCTATGGTCACCGGCGGGCCCGCCGCCGCCGCGTCCGATTCCTGGTGACGGGCGGCGATATGCCGGATGCTTCCATCTGCCGCTGGCGCAGCGGCCCTGAAGTGGTAGAGCCGGCCGCTGGCCGGCTGCCCCGACCGTTCCGCGTTGCCGGCCAGCGGCCGGCACTACCCAGCCTGCACCCGCCGCCAGCGCTCGAAACAGAACACCTGCATCACCAGCATCGCCAGCAACCCCAGCGGCCACGCCCACCACACGCCGGCCAGCCCGTGCTGCGCCTGCATCCACATCGCCAGCGGCAGCTCCAGCAGCAATACCGCCGCCATGCCCAGCAGCGCTGGCCGCCATACCGTGCCACTGCCGCGCATCACCCCTACCAGCACGGTGCTGCCGCCCATCGCCAGCACGCCCCATGCCACCGTGCGCAACTGCAGCGTCGCCAGTTCACGCGCTTCGGCAGCCACCAGGATCAGGCCGGTCAGCCAGGGCGCAAGCACCATCACCAGCAGCACCACTGCACTCAGCATCGCCAGTCCAAGCAGCACGCCGGTGCGGGCGATGGCCGGCAGCCGTGCCGTACGCCCTGCACCCATCGCATGCGCCGCGAGGATGGTGGCGGTAATGCCCAGCGACATCGCCGGCAGCTGCACCCAGCTCATCAACTGGTTGACCGCACCGTAGGCGGCCGTGGCCGTGTAGCCGTAGCGGTTGATCCAGCCCAGCAATACGATCTCGGCAATGGCCAGGCTGAGCATCTGCAGAGAAGACGGTACGCCGATGCGCAGCATCGCGCGGATGAGCGCGCCATCGAAACGGATGGCACGCAACTGCTCGCGCCGTGGCGCCAGGGGATGTCCTACCCGATGCCAGCGCCACAGCAACCAGCCCAGGGCCAACAATGAGGCAAACGCCGCCGATACAGCCGCACTGGCCGACCCCAGCCGCGGCAGGCCGGTCCAGCCCAGGATCAGCAGCGGCGTGCACAGCAGGCCGACCACCGTGGCCAGCAGCAGCGCCTGCAGCGGCGTCTTTGCATCGCCCACTGCGCGGCTCACGGCAGTGGCCAGCCACAGCAGGAAGAACACCGGAGCCGCCAGCAACAGCACGCGCGCGTACACGATGGACTCGCCGAGGATCGCTGACGGCGTGCCCAGTGCCGCCAGCAGCTGTGGCGCGAAACCGCCGCCCAGGGCCATCACCGGCACCGACAACAGCAGGATCAGCGCCACCGCGCTGCCAGCCACCGCGCGCGCCTGTTGCGGGCGGCCCGCGCCCCAGGCCTGGCCGATCAGCACCATCGCGCCCGTGGCCAGGCCCATCACCAGGGCCAGCAGCAGGAAAAAGACCGGGAAGAACGCCGCGGCCGCAGCCACCGCCTGTGTGCCAAGCAGGTGGCCGAGATAGATGTTGTCCAGCGTGCCTGCGGCCAGCTGCAACGCATTGGTCAGCAGCATCGGCAGCAGCAGCGTCAGGTAGGTGCGCCACAGCGGGGGTGCTGCCGGAGGTGTCGGATGTACAGGGGGGCTCATGGGATTCTCTGGGCAAGGCGCCGCCCTGCCCGGCGTTTCCGCCAGCAAAGCAAGCACAGGGGAAGCGGGCCGCGGCCCGCGATCAGATGACGCCGTCGCTCAGCAACGGCGCGATGGCTCAGCCGTCAGCGTCTTCGAACGCCAGCCGCAGGGCGTGGTCGCGCACATCCCTGGGCCAGGAATGCAGCGCTGCTTCCAGGCCCGCGCGGTCATGCGCGAACAGCACCCGAATGGCCTCCTCGAAGCCCGGCAGGTCACCGGCGATGGCCTGCAGGAAGTGATAGGTACGCTCGCTGTGGCGGCGCTGCCGATCCTCGTCGGCACCGGCACGGCTGGCCGCTTCCACCAGCCTGCGCAGCACCACCGAGGCCCCACCCGGCTGTTCGGCCAACCACGCCCAATGCCGCGGCAGCAGCGTCACTTCGCGGGCGACCACGCCCAGTCTGGGGCGGCCACGGCCACGCGGGGTTGCGGGTGCCTCTCCGGTAGTGACGTCGGCATCCGCCTCCACGGCGGAGGGAAACGCTTCGGTCACCCGCGCCAGCAGCTCTGTGTCGCTGCCGCGCGTGTCGAAATCGCGGGTTCGCCCGCTGGCGTTGTCGAACACCAGCAGCGGACCGGCTGCGTTGTCGGCACGCAGCTGTTTCAACGCCAGCGCTGCCACTTCCGGGGTACCGGAAGCGACCAGGCGATGGCCGTCGAAACAGCTGAAGGGAGGAAGTCGGGACACAGGCATGGCAATGGCATCAGAGGCGATGCGTGAATATTGCCCGGGTAATTTTACCGAGTCAATATTGTCCGGGTATTAATTTGCCAGAAGAGCGTGCCAACCAAGGTTGGCACCCACCCGATTCGTCACCTCACAGCCGGCTGTAGGACCAACTGACCATGCGGCCGTCCTTGTACGGCATCACGCCGTGGAACGGGCGCGGGTCGGCGTCGAACACCAGCGGCAGGAAGTTGCGGTCGCCCTCCCACATCGGCAGCGTGTCCAGCTTGTCCAGGTCCACCCACTCCAGCGTGCCTTCATGGTTGCCGCCGTGCGGGGTGCCTTCGAAAGTGTCGATGACGAACACGAAGCCCAGCCAGTCTTCACCGTGCTTGCCGAAGCCCGGCCAGCTGAGGGTGCCGCGCAGGCGCATGCCGGTGCAGTCGATGCCGGCTTCCTCGGCGATCTCGCGACGCATGCTGGCTGCCACGTCCTCGTCCGCTTCGATCTTGCCGCCCAGCCCGTTGTACTTGCCCAGGTGGTGGTCACCCGGACGGGTGTTGCGATGGATCATCAGCACCTGGCGACGATCAGGCGACAGCACGTAGCCCAGGGTGGCGACGATCGGGGTGTACGGCATGGGCGGCATCCAGCGGCAGGTCAGCCGTGGATTATGGCCGATCAGCGCACCAGCGACAGGCGGCGCTCGGCGGGTGTGCCTGCGCCATCGGGATCGCGGCGCAGGGTGGCCACGCCGTGACCGCGCTCAGCCAGGTATTCCAGCCACTTGCCGAGGAAGGTGTTCATCCGCATGCGGTGGCTGATCAGCTCGGCCGGCGGCGGGTACAGGCCCATCGTGTCCTGCCAGCGGCGGCCGACGTAGCAATGGGTGGTCTCGGCCTGGCGTGCGTCACGGTAAAGACGCACATACGCCGAGGGATCCGGCTCACCGGTGACCGGGTCAGCCAGGTCGTAGGTCAGGCGCAGTTCCACCGTGTAGCGGTGGCACTCGATCACGTCCAGGCGTACGTCCAGGCCGTCGCCGATCGAGGAAATGTAGCTGCCCGCCACCAATCCGGCCGGTTCGAACAGGCGCACCAGATGGCGGTAGTTCTCCGCGTACAGGCCCATGAGCCAGCTCAACCGGCTCAGGCGGGGAATACGTTCGGTGCGGGGCGAGGCTTGGGCCATGGGTCGATCCTACACGTTGGTGCTTCAACCTGGGGGCGCCTCAAGCCACAGCCAACCCGACAACGACGATCCCCGTGTAGAGCCGAGCCCATGCTCGGCTGCTGTTCGGGAAGAACCCGGCGGCCCAGCCGAGCGTGGGCTCGGCTCTACAGGGCGAAGTGCGGCGCGCCGGAAAGGCTCAATACAGCTCGCGCTGCAGCCCCAGCGTGGCCAGCACCTTGCTGGAAATCTCCTCGATCGAGGTATGCGTGGTGCTCAGGGTCGGGATCCGCTCCATGCGGAACATGGTCTCGGCCGCAGCCACCTCGCGCTTGCAGGTCTCCAGGTTGGCGTAGCGCGAGTTCGGACGGCGCTCCTGGCGGATCTGCTGCAGCCGGTCCGGATCGATGGTCAGGCCGAACAGCTTGCGCCGGTAATTGCGCAGTCGCGGCGGCAGGCGATCGCTTTCCAGGTCTTCGTCGGTCAGCGGGTAGTTGGCCGCGCGTACCCCGTAATGCAGGGCCAGGTAGATGCAGGTCGGCGTCTTGCCCGCGCGCGACACCGCCACCAGGATCACGTCGGCATCGTCGTAGTTCACCGCGATGCCGTCGTCATGGGTCAGGGCGAAGTTCATCGCGTTGATGCGACGGTGGTAGGTATCGAAATCGACCATGCCGTGGGCCTGGCCGACCCGGGCCAGGCGCGGGCTGGCCAGTTCACGCTCCAGCGGCTCGATGAACGGCGCGAACACATCCAGCATCAGCGCCCCGCTGTCGGCCAGGATCAGGCTCAGGCTCTGGTCCACGCAGGAGTTCACCACGATCGGCCGGACCTGGTAGCGCTCCCCTGCCGCCTGGATCCGGGCACAGGCTTCACGCGCTTTTTCGGGGTCGTCGACAAACGACATGCGGTCGGTAATGAAGCTGAACCCGGAGAACTGGGTCAGCAGGCTATGCCCAATGGTTTCAGCGGTGATACCGGTTCCATCGGAAACGTAGAACACCGGACGGATGGTCGACATGCGCGCTTTTACCCCCTACGAAGCTTAAAAAGGCCGCCAGCACAAGCTTGTGCCGACGGTGCTCTGCCCGGCATCATATCGGCTTCTTCCTACGGACGCGGCCACTCAGCCCGCCTCGGGCGATGGCCAAACGGAGCATCGCGCTTGAACGAGAACATCCTGTGGTTGCACGAACTGCGTCTGGCCGATCTGGCCCGCGTAGGCGGCAAGAATTCGTCGCTGGGCGAGATGATCGGCAACCTGGCCGGTCTGGGCGTTTCGGTGCCGGGCGGTTATGCCACCACCGCTGAAGCCTTCAAGGACTTCATTGCGCACAACGATCTGTCCAAGCGCATCTTCGACAGGCTGGCCACGCTGGACGTCGAGGACGTCAACGCGCTGACCGCCGCCGGCAAGGAAATCCGCAGCTGGGTGATCGATGCGCCGCTGCAGCCGCAGCTGGACCAGGACATCCGCACCGCTTACGCCAAGCTGAGCGCCGACAACGGCGGCGGCGACGTGGCCGTGGCCGTGCGTTCCTCGGCCACCGCCGAGGATCTGCCGGATGCCTCCTTCGCCGGCCAGCAGGAAACCTTCCTCAACGTCACCGGTGCCGACGACGTCGTGCACAAGGTCAAGGAAGTGTTCGCCTCGCTGTACAACGACCGCGCCATCGCCTACCGCGTGCACCACGGCTTCAAGCATGAGGACGTGTTCCTGTCCGCCGGCGTGCAGCTGATGGTGCGTTCGGGCGTCGGTTCGTCCGGCGTGCTGTTCACCCTGGACACCGAGTCCGGCTTCCGCGACGTGGTGTTCGTCACCTCTTCGTTCGGCCTGGGCGAAATGGTCGTGCAGGGCGCGGTCAATCCCGACGAGTACTACGTCTACAAGCCCACCCTGCAGGCCGGCAAGCCGGCGATCCTGCGCCGCTCGCTCGGCAGCAAGGCGATCCGCATGGTGTATTCGGATGTTCCGGGTGAGCGCGTCAGGATCGAGGACACCCCGGCCGAGCTGCGCAACACCTTCTCGATCAGCGACGAGGACGTGCAGGAACTGTCCAAGCAGGCGCTGGTCATCGAAAAGCACTACGGCCGCCCGATGGACATCGAGTGGGCCAAGGACGGTGTCAGCGGCAAGCTGTTCATCGTGCAGGCGCGCCCGGAAACGGTGAAGTCGCGCAGCCACGCCACCCAGATCGAGCGCTTCGCGCTGACCGAGAAGGGCGGCAACGTGCTGGCCGAAGGCCGCGCCGTCGGCGCCAAGATCGGCTCGGGCGTGGCCCGCGTGGTGAAGACGCTGGACGACATGAACCGCGTGCAGCCGGGCGACGTACTGATCGCCGACATGACCGATCCCGATTGGGAACCGGTGATGAAGCGCGCTTCGGCCATCGTCACCAACCGTGGCGGCCGTACCTGCCACGCCGCGATCATCGCGCGCGAGCTGGGCGTGCCGGCCGTGGTCGGTTCGGGCAACGCCACCAAGGTGATCGAAGATGGCCAGCTGGTCACCGTCAGCTGCGCTGAAGGTGATACCGGCTTCATCTACGAAGGAAAGCTCGGCTTCGAGCGCACCACCACCGATCTGGGCAACATGCCGCCGGCACCGCTGAAGATCATGATGAACGTGGCCAACCCGGAACGTGCCTTCGACTTCGGCCAGCTGCCGAACGCCGGCATCGGCCTGGCCCGCCTGGAAATGATCATCGCCAGCCACATCGGCATCCACCCGAACGCGCTGCTGGAATACGACCGCCAGGATGCGGCGACCAAGAAGAAGATCGACGAGAAGATCGCCGGCTACGGTGATCCTGTCAGCTTCTACGTGGACCGCCTGGCCGAAGGCATCGCCACGCTCACCGCCTCGGTTGCACCGAACCCGGTGATCGTGCGCCTGTCGGACTTCAAGTCCAACGAGTACGCCAACCTGATCGGCGGCAGCAACTACGAGCCGCACGAAGAAAACCCGATGATCGGCTTCCGCGGCGCCAGCCGTTACGTCGACCCGAGCTTCTCGGCCGCCTTTGCGCTGGAGTGCAAGGCCGTGCTGCGCGTGCGCAACGAAATGGGCCTGGACAACCTGTGGGTCATGATTCCGTTCGTGCGCACCCTGGAAGAAGGCCGCAAGGTCGTCGAGGTGCTGGAACAGAACGGCCTGAAGCAGGGCGAGAACGGCCTGAAGATCATCATGATGTGCGAAGTGCCGTCCAACGCACTGCTCGCCGATGAGTTCCTGGAGATCTTCGACGGCTTCTCGATCGGCTCCAACGACCTGACCCAGCTCAGCCTGGGCCTGGACCGCGACTCGTCGATCGTCGCGCACCTGTTCGACGAACGGAACCCGGCAGTGAAGAAGCTGCTGTCGATGGCGATCAAGGCCGCACGCGCCAAGGGCAAGTACGTTGGCATCTGCGGCCAGGGCCCGTCCGATCATCCGGATCTGGCCGAATGGCTGATGCAGGAAGGCATCGAGTCGGTGTCGCTGAACCCGGACACCGTGGTCGATACCTGGCTGCGCCTGGCCAAGCTGAAGGCCAACGGCTGATGCCGTAATGGGCTGACGTCGCTTTCATCGACGTCCGCACATACTGCTGCCGCACGCAAGCCCCGCCTCTGCGGGGCTTGCTGTTTCTGGCGTCCGTGCACGCCACGCGCACCTCGCGCCTGTCCCTCAGCAGCAAAGGAACTCCCGCATGATCGCCGCCGCCCGACCCGCCCCCGCCGCAACGCCCTGGTTCCACTCGCTCAACTGGGAGCGCCTGCTGGAAACCTACGGCGTACCGTTGCTGGCCGCGATCGTGGTGCTGCTGGTGGGCCTGTGGGTGGCACGACGCCTGTCCAACGCGATGCCGCGCGCTACGGCTCGCATGGGTGTGGACCCGATGCTGGGCAGCTTCCTGCGCAACGTGGTGTATGCCGCATCGCTTGTGATCGTGGTGGTGCTGGCGATCGGCACGCTGGGCGTGCAGATCACCCCGTTGCTGGCCGTGCTCGGTACCGCTGGCCTGGCCGTCGGCCTGGCATTGAAGGATTCGCTGTCCAACATCGCCTCGGGCGTGATGCTGGTGACGCTGCGACCGTTCCGCGTGGGCGATGTGGTCACCGTGGCCGGACAGACCGGCACGGTGCGCGAAGTGCGCATCTTCCAGACCGTCATCACCGGTGCCGACAACCAGCACACCACCATTCCGAACACGTTGATCACCGCTGCACCGATCATCAACCTCACCGCCGAACCGACCCGCCGCGTCGAACTGGTGATCGGCATCGGCTATGAAGACAACATCCAGCTGGCGCGCGATACCGCGCTGGCGTTGATGAAGGCCGACCCACGCGTGCTGCAGACACCGGCACCGGACGTGGTGGTGTATGAGCTGGGCGCGCACGCCATCAACCTGGGCATCCGCTGCTACGTGAAGTCGGCCGACTGGTTCGGTACCAAGGTCACGCTGCTGGAGCAGCTGAAGCTGGGCTATGACAAGGCCGGCATCAACATCCCGTATCCGCAGCAGGACATGCACCTGTACCTGCATGGAAAGGATGGCGGGGTGATAGAGGCTGACGCGCTGGTGCGCGACAAGCCCTGATCCATGCCGGTAGTGCCGACCAACGGTCGGCACCCACCCATCGGCGATACGACATCGGAATGCCGGCCAGCGGCCGGCACTACCCCTCGCCCACTGGTAGTGCCGGCCGCTGGCCGGCAGCGTCCAGGATCAGGCCGCGACGCTCTCTTCCAGCGTCGGATAATCGGTGAAGCCCGCCGCGCCACCGCCAAAGAATGTCGCACGATCCGGCGGATTCAGCGCCGCACCGGTACGCAGTCGCTCCGGCAGGTCCGGGTTGGCGATGAACGGCCGGCCGAAGCCGATCAGGTCAGCCCAGCCTTCAGCCAGTGCCTGCTCGGCGCGTTCGGCGGTGTACTTGCCGGCGTAGATCAGCGTACCCGGGTAGACCATGCGCAGCGCCTGCTTGAACGCCACCGGCATCAGCGGTGCATCGTCCCAGTCGGCTTCGGCGATGTGCAGGTAGCCCACGCCCAGCTCACCCAGCAGGTGCGCCGCGGCCAGATAGGTCGCCTGTGGCGTATCGTCCACCGCGCCCTGCAACGTCGTCAGCGGCGCCAGACGGACACCGACGCGGTCACCACCGGCTACGGCCGTCACCGCCTGCACGACCTCTCGCAGGAAACGCAGTCGGTTCTGCAACGCGCCGCCATAGCCGTCGGTGCGCCGGTTGGCCTGCGAGTCGATGAACTGGTTGATCAGGTAGCCATTGGCACCGTGCAGCTCGACGCCATCGAAGCCGGCGGCCAGTGCATTGCGGGTGGCCTGTGCATAGTCGGCGACGATGCCCGGAATCTCGTCTTCGCGCAGCGCGCGCGGCATCGAGTGCTGGATCATCTCGCCCACACCCGCTTCCGGGCCAGCGCCTGCAGGGTCGACAAACACCTTCACGCGTTCGGCCAGCAGCGCCGACGACGACACCGGGGCGGCACCACCCGGCTGCAGGGCCACATGCGAGACCCGGCCCACATGCCACAGCTGGGCGTAGATGCGGCCGCCAGCGGCGTGCACCGCATCGGTCACCCGGCGCCAGCCCTGCACCTGTTCCGGGCTGTGGATGCCCGGGGTCCAGGCATAGCCCTGGCCCTGCGGGCTGATCTGGGTGCCTTCGCTGACGATAAGGCCAGCACTGGCGCGTTGGGCGTAGTAGGCGGCCATGTCCGCGGTGGCGACGTTGCCGTCGGCGGCACGCGAGCGGGTCATCGGCGGCATCACGATGCGGTTGGGCAGGGTCAAGGCGCCCAAGCGGTGGGGAGTGAACAACATGGCGGCGATCTCTTGCGGGGGGGACTGCCGCAAAGGATGGGGATGCCAGCTGCCAGGCAACAGGCATGTACTGGCAAAACAATTGTTCCCCCAAGGCAAGGATGACCGGCCGGGGGGCAGAGCCCCTTCCTGCGGAACGGGATCCGACCCCGCGCGCAACCGGGGTCGGATCCCTTTGCAACGCAAAGGGCTCCGACCCCGAAGCCGGTTACAGCGTGGGCTCGATCAGCACGCCGCCATGCGCCACGCGGTCATAGCAGGCGCGCACCACGTCTTCCCCGTACTTCAGCTCCAGCCGACGCACGATGAAGTGGCCGCGCGCCATGTCCTGGTAGTAGTCGGTGAACATGGTATTCAGTGTTGCACCGGCGGCGGCACCGACGATCGGCACCGCCTGCGCAGCGAATTTCTCGGTAACCACCACGCCGAAGCGCGCCGCCACCTTTTCCACCATCTTCGCCAGCAGCTTGCCAGCTTCCTTTGGCGCCACGCCCAGGGTCAGGTCGCGGCCGGTCACCACGCGCCCGGCCAGCTCGGCCGACAGGTGGCGCATCACATCCGTGGTGAAGCCGCGGGCCAGGTAGTAGCCGGTCTCGCTGGCATCATCGCGCGGCGAGTTGCCGCCCAACGCGAACACCTCCAGGCACGCCTGGCGGGTGCTGAACTCGGACAGGTCGAAGCCCTCGCTGCGGGCCACGTCGGCCACCGCACGCATCATGATGGTGGTCGACACCGGCAGCTCGATGAACAAGGCCGCGAAGCCGAAGGCCCCACCGACCGCGCCCGAGGTGGCCGCCGCCAGTTTGTGCCAGCGGGTGGACGCCCCCTTGCCGGGGGTGTTGTCCATGCTCCACAGCGCGGCCTGCGCCGATTTGCTCAGCGCCGCCTGCACAGCACCGTGGATGCGGTTGGAGACCGAGCTGGGCAGCGCCTTCACCGCGAACTCCAGCGGCGTGCCGACCAGGTTGGCCATGCGCGCGGTCAGGGTCGGCGCTTCCAGCAGGGCCACCGCGCGCTGCAGGTCGGACCAGTCGCGGGCGTCATGGGCGATGTCGCGGGGGAGCAGGATCGGCTCGTTCATGGCGCCGATCTTAGCGCCAGGAAGTTGAACGGTTCGTCGCGGGGTACGACAGAGGGGTCAGAGCCCTTTCCGCAGGAAAGGGATCCGACCCCGGCGCCTTGCCGGCCAGCGGCCGGCACTACCCGTTGGCGTGTCATCCGATAGCGCCGGGCCATGCCCGGCGTCGTTGTTCAGGCAACCGGCAGCCCCGACAGCGCGCCCATGAACTGGCGGTAGTGGCGCAGCTCAGCGATCGAATCGTGCACGTCGCTCAGCGCGGTGTGGTTGCTGTTCTTGCCGACGCCAGCGGCCACGCTCGGCGCCCAGCGCTTGGCCAGTTCCTTCACCGTGGACACGTCCAGGTTGCGGTAGTGGAAGTACTTCTCCAGTCGCGGCATCTGGCGGTGCAGGAAGCGGCGATCCTGGCAGATCGAGTTGCCGCACATCGGCGACAGGCCGGCCGGGATCCACTGCGCCAGGAAGTTCACCGTCTGCGCCTCGGCCTGGCCCAGGGTGGTGGTGCTGTCCACCACGCGCTGCCACAGGCCCGAGCGGCGATGCTGGTTGCGGTTCCACTCGTCCATCGCTTCCAGCGTTTCCAGCGGGTGGTGGATGGCGAATTCCGGCCCTTCGGCCAGCACGTTGAGCTGGGCATCGGTGACCACGGTGGCGATCTCGATGATCGAATCGTTGTCGGTATCCAACCCGGTCATTTCCAGGTCGATCCAGATCAGTCGCTCGTTGGCCGCGCCGTTGTCCGCCATGTGTCGCCTCGTTGCTGGGCAGGCGCGCGGCCTGCCGGTGATGGAAAGAGGCGCCCATCATACCGGTTCGCCCCCTCAGGCCTCGCCGGCATGGTCTTCCAGCAGCAGCGGCGGCTTGCCACGCTTGGCACGGAAATAGTTGGTCAGGCGCATGCTGGCCTCCTTGGCCAGCACCCCACCGTGGATCTCCACCCGGTGGTTGTGGCGGGCATCGCCCAGCAGGTCGAACACGCTGCCGCAGGCGCCGGTCTTGGGGTCGCTGGCGCCGTAGACCAGGCGGGCAACGCGTGCATGCACGATGGCCATCGCGCACATCGCGCACGGTTCCAGGGTCACGTACAGGGTGCTGCCGAGCAGCCGATGATTGGCCAGCCGCGTGCCACCGGCCCGCATGGCCACGATCTCAGCATGCGCACTGGGATCGTGCGAAGCGATGTTGAGGTTCCAGCCCTCGCCCAGCAGCTGGCCATCGGCGCCCACCAGTACCGCACCAACGGGGATCTCGTCGTACTCGCGCTGCGCACGCTCGGCCAGCGCCAGCGCATGGCGCATCCAGTGTTCATCGGCGTCGTGCACCGGTACACCCAGGGCGTCGGTCATGGCGGTTCTCGCGTGTCTGCAGGGCCAGGATGGCCGCCGGGGCCGCATTGTACGCCCGCGGCCGTGCAGGCGCCGCTAACGCGTGTCGAAGCGCTCGCGGGCAGCGTCCAGCGCCGGGAAATTGTGCTCGGCCCAACGGTCCAGGGCGGACAGCGTGTCAACCAGTCCACGTGCGACCTCGGTCAGCCGGTATTCCACATGCAGTGGCTTGCTGCCCAGATCACACCGCTCGACCAGGCCGTTGCGCTCCAGCTGCCGCAGGGTCTGGGTCAACACCTTCTGCGAGATCCCTTCGATCTTCCTCAGCAGCGCGCCATTGCGTTGCGGGCCCTGCGCCAGCGCCGGCAACAGCAGCATCACCCACTTGCCGGAGATCAGCGCCAGCGCATCGCGTGCCGAGCAATCGGCGGCATAGACATCGCCCGGATAGGCCATGGTTACCTCAAGGTGCGTAATTGCCGGGGCATACCGGCGCCGCGAGGATGGTCGCACACTCCTCGAACACCTCGCCCCATGCGCGCCCTGATCCTGCTTGCCCATCCCGAACCCCGCTCCTTCAACGCCCACCTGGCCGCGCAGGCCGCGGAGCAGCTGCGGCATGACGCGCTGCAGGTGGACGTGGTCGACCTGTATGCAGAGGGCTTCGATCCGCTGGAAGCGGCCCACCATCATTCAAGTCGCCTGCAGCCCGGCCGTTTCGATGCCCAGCGCGAACAACGCCACGGCGCCGAACAGGGTCGGCTGCCCGCCGATGTGCAGCGCCATCTGCAGCTGCTGCAGGCCGCGGATCTGGTCATCCTGCAGTTCCCGCTGTGGTGGTTCGCGCCGCCGGCAATCCTCAAGGGCTGGCTGGATCGCGTGCTGGTTTACGGGCCGATGTACAACAGCCGCCTGCGCCACGAGCACGGCGCGATGCGCGGCAAGCGTGCGTTGCTGAGCGTCACCACCGGCTCATCGGCACGGGCCTGCGCCGTCGACGGCCGCGAGGGAGATACCCGGTTGTTGCTGTGGCCCTTGATGTACAGCCTGCGCTACGTCGGCTTCGACGTGCTGGAGCCGCATCTGGTGCATGGCGTGCGTTCCGGGCTGGCAGCGGAGCGCGTGCAGGCACACGACGAGGCATTGGCTGCAGCAACCCACTACTACCGCGAACGCCTGGCGCAATGGCCGCGGTGGCCCACCGTGCCCTTCAACGACAGCGGCGATTTCGAGGATGGCGTGGTGCTGCGCGCGGAGGCCACTGCCTACAGCCCCTTCATCCGCCATCGCAACACCGGAGGAATCCACGCCTGCGCGCTGGGTCGGGACGCGCCATACTACGCGCTCTTTGCAAGCACCTTGGTGAACCCATGACCACCCTCCGTCCCTCGCGCGCCGACGACGGCGCCGCCCTCGTCGACCTCTGGCGCCGCGCCGTCGACGCCACCCACAACTTCCTCAGCGCCGACGACCGCCAGGCCATCGATGGCGAAGTCGCCGGCTTCCTGCCGCAGGCTCCGATGACCGTGGCCGTCGACGCTCAGGACCGCCCCCTTGGCTTCATGCTGATCGACGGCACGCACATGGAAGCGCTGTTCATCGATCCGGACGTACGCGGCACCGGTATCGGCCGGCAGTTGCTGCAGCACGCGCTGGCCCTGCATCCGCAGCTGAGTACCGACGTCAACGAACAGAACGCGCAGGCCGTCGGCTTCTACCAGCGCATGGGCTTCGTCGAAACCGGACGTTCACCGCTGGATTCGCAGGGCCGCCCGTATCCCCTGATCCATCTCCGGTACAACGGCTGACATTCGACGGATGTTCGAGGCCCGCCCCGATCATCAGGCCGTGGCCTCGAATGCCGGCGAGTACTGCACCTCTCCCTGCGCCATCGGTGGCCGCAGGCACAGCGCCTGGAAGTACTCTGGCGGCACACCCGGCAGCACCAGGCCCGGCTCGGCGCGGAATCCGAATCGACCGTAATACGCGGGTTCTCCCAGCAATACGCAGCCCTGTGCCCCCTGCTCACGCAATGCGCCGAGCGCCGCGTGCATCAGCGCCGCACCGATGCCCTGCCCCTGCCAGTCCGGCAGCACCGAGATTGGCCCGAGGCCGAACCAGCCGGTGCTGCCATCGCTGATCGTCACCGGCGACAAGGCAACATGTCCGACGACCTCCCCGTCCTTCTCGGCGACCAGCGAAAGACTCAGCTCTCCACGCGAACGCAGCGCATCCACAATGAACTGCTCGGTGTGGCTGCTGTGCGGGGCTTCGCGGAAGGCCGCCTCGGTGAGTGCATGGATGACCGCGTGGTCTTCGCGGGTTTCAGGGCGGATCGTGCAGTTCAAGGACAACACCTTTGATGAAGTGATGGACATGTGAATGATCGATTCCGGTCACGGATTCAGCTGCGAACCTGCGTCCGGCGTCAGAGCCAACGCGACGATCGGATGCCCTGTGCGGCAAGCGATCTGCCGGCGGCGCGCCCCGGGAGCGTCAAAAATCCGTCTCCAAGGGGTGGCACAGGGCTCCCGGCACGTTCCATAATCGAGAAACCTGCCACCCAGGAAGGATAGATGGACACGGACGCACGATGCAGGATCGGGCCATGGGTGTAGCGCACCTCGCACACAGGGGACGGCCGCTGCTGGCAGTGCTCGCCCTCGTCCTGCTGGCGGCATGCTCGCCCTACGCCGATGCCGAGCGCGACGTCGCCGCGGGTGGACGCGGCCTGGCCAAACTCAACCCGGCGCCGAAGCAGGCCTATGAGCTGGTGCTGACACTGAAGGGCGCGCCAGGCCCGTTCGCGGTTGTTGAGGGCGTGGCCCAGTATGACGTGAGCAACTACGGAGACTGCGGGAGGGTCATCTGGTCCACCGGCACGGCCAGCCGCATCACCAGCCAGGAACCGGTGGAACTGCGCAGGACGGGCGAGAACGAATACCGCGGTACGTTCTACCTCGACCGCATGCAGGACCAGGACTATTACGATCGCGGTACGTGCCACTGGACGCTGACCGGCGTTGGCGCGATGTTGCGTGCCACGACCGGCGAAGCTGATACGCGATTCCTGACGCTCATCGACAAGAAGCGCATGGACGCGGGATCGCCGTTGACTCTCTACTATCCGAAGACTGCTTATCCCCGCGCCGAGCTCGCTGCCAACTTCCCTGCCAGCGGCAAAGAAGATCCGTCGGCCTACAAGGAGGAACTGCGCGACGCGCTGTTCTCGACCACAACCACTGTGCGGACGCTCGCGCCATGAGCTGCCAGTGCCACATTTCCCCCTACACACCAGGAGGCCGACATTGCGCCACAAGATGATTCCGTGCCTTGCTCTGCTTCTGTTGACCGCCTGCCATCCGGAGACCGCCATGAACCAGGAACGTGCCGCTGCTGAAGCCGATGTCGCCCAGGGTGGGCGCGGCCTCGCCAAGCTCAACCCCAGCCCGCGCAAGGCCTATGAACTGGTGCTGCGCCTGAAGGACGCCCCCGGCGATTTTGCGGTGGTCGAAGGCGTCGCACAGTACGACGTCACCAACGAAGACCAGTGTGGCTATATCGAGCCGGCCACCGGCACGGCCGCACGGATTACCAGCCAGGAACCGGTGGAACTGCGCAAGGTCGCTGATGGCGAGTACCGCGGCACGCTGTATGTGGATCGCATGCTGGATGAAGACTACTACGGCCGCGGCGTGTGCCGTTGGGAGTTCACTGGCGCTGGGGCGATGTTGAAGGCAACGGGCGCTGAAGAAGAGACCCGCTTCCTAACCTTCGTTGACGCCAAGCCACTGACCGAAGGTGGCGCGCATACGCTCTACTATCCGGATCTGGTCTATCCGAAGGCAGATCGCGTTCCCAATTTCCCCGCCAGTGGCGAACCCGATCGCAGCAATTACGCCCCTGATCTTCAGGACAAGCTGTTTACGATCACCCTCTCCGCAAGTGAGGTGGCGCCGTGACCATCACCTCCCAGGATTACGCTGCGTTATCTGATGACGCCTACAAGGATCGGGCCGTCGGCCGACGTGAACCCGGCCAAGAAGAGAAAGTCACCTTAAACGGCCATGAGTACAAGATTCTTGAGCATGTCAATAATCGTCTCAACGGCTATCAAGGGACCGTCTATCAGCGCGTAGACAGCAAAGAGATCGTCATTGCGCATCGTGGCACCGAGCAGATAGCTCGCGACGCGATTCTGACCGATGGCGGCATGGTGGTTGCGCGCACCAATGTGCAGGCGCCGGACGCGATCGCGTTGACACAGCGAACACTCGAAACTGCCGCATTGCAGGGACGCTTGAATGGCGGACATGCCCCCCAGGTCACCGTCACCGGTCACTCCCTCGGCGGCGCTCTGGCCCAGATCACCTCGCACCATTTCAACGTCAAGGGCGAGACCTTCAACGCCTATGGCGCGGTCAGCCTCAGCTACCGCATCCCGGAAGGCGGCAACACCATGATCAACCATGTCATGGCCTCCGATCCGGTCAGCTCTGCCTCGCCGCACTTCGGCCAAGTGCGCATCTACGCCAAGCCGGATGAGATCAAGACACTCGCCGCAAACGGCTTCAGCAATCACTCGTTGCGCGCCCTTATCCCGGACAGCCCGCTCGTCGCAGCAGGCAGTTCGTTCGGCGCGCACAAGCTGGGCAACTTCCTCGGCGACGGCTCGGTGCTGAAACACCCGGAAACGCAGAAGCTGGCAAAAGACAACGCCAGGATGATCGAGGAGTACCGCGACGACGTTGAATCACTGCGCCGTGGTGTCACCCGCGCGGCGCGCGGCATTCCGGGCGGCGCGGTCGATCTGTACGACCATATCCGCGGCCCGCTGCAGCCCGGTGAGCCGGCACGCCGCGAAGCGGAGAAGAACGGCCATCACACCAGCATGTTGCGCATGGACGATGCCAACCACGTGGGCAACCCACTGTTCAACGACGCGATCCGTGGCGTGCACGCGCAGGACGTCCGCGTCGGCCGGGTACCAGACGTAATGAGCACGCAACTGGCCGGCAGCCTGGCCGCCGAAATGCATGCGGCGGGCGGGAAGCGCATCGACGAGGTGGTCATGAATGCCGATGCCTCGCGCAGCTTCGCCGTGCAGGGCCAGGGCGGTGACCCGGCCCACCTTCGCGTGTCAGTGGATACGGCGGTGGCGATGAACACACCGCTGGAACAGAGCAGCCAGCGCATCGACCAGCAGGCCGCAGGTCAGCGCCTTGCACTTGAGCGCGACCAGCAGCTGGAACAGCAGCAGAATCAGACCCGCAGCCTGCAGGCCTGATGCAGCGCGGGAGCCGGTCAGCCCGGCTCCCGCATCACTTCGAAACTCCGGCTCAGGGGCTGGACGCTGCCATTGGCACGGATGCTCCGGCCGTCACGAACAGATCCGGCCCGGAATCCGGGAATCCACCGCAGGCGCGATCGCCGGGCGCCACCGGATCACAGGGCCACTGCGCCCGCGCGACTTTGTCGCGCAGCTCGAAGCGATCGCCGGTCCAGACCACGAACGCGATGTGCTCGCGGTTCCAGTCACCGTAGGCGCGCGGACCACCCTTCTGCGCCGACTCCGGATACTGCACGAACCAGCGCATGGCCGGGCCATACTGCAACTTGCTGTGGTCCAGGCTGATCCGTCCCTCACGCGAGAGCTGGCGCGCACGATCAGCTTCCGCCTGCTGCGGCATGGCCGGCATGGCATCGGTGGTTACATCCCTCGGCGCCGCATCCCCGCGGACCTGGTACACACGCTGGGCCACATGGGCCTCGCTGCATTCACCCGCTGGCACGCGGACCGGCTCCGCGCCGTACTCATCCCGGTTGGCGACCTGGTCGCTGCAGGTGAACGGCGCCGACACCAGGTAGAACGTGCTGTCGGCGTCGCGCCCTTCCAACGAGCGCACCCAGATGTCGCCCATCCGCACGATGAAGTCCGGGCGCTGGCCGTAGCCCGGCACCGCCTTGAACCAGGCCTTCTGCCGTACCTCACGCTCGCGCCAGCTGCGCGGCAGGTGGATGTCCTGCTCGGGCAGCGCGACCAGCATCGCAGCCAGATGCGCCGGCATGGTGCCCTGGCAGGCGCCGATCAGCAGGTCGCCCTGGCTCGCCAGCCGCCCGGCCAGATCCACCGGGCAGCGGGCACCGAGCGCACGCTCGGTCGCCTGCTCGGGCGGCAACGGCACGATGGCCAATGCAGGCGGTGCCGGCGCTACCGCCGGGACCGCTGACTCGACGACTGTAGGCGGTGCAGCCACAGGCGCCGCCGCTGCGGGCGGAACGGGCGCAGGCGCCGGGTCCGCAGCCGGCGCCGGCTGCGTGTCCACCACCGGTGTCGCAGGGGGTGTCGCGGCAGCCGGTACTTCGGGAGCCGGCGCCGCGACAACGGCGTCGGCCGCCGCGGGCGCTGCAACGGGCGCCGCCCCTGCAGGCGCCTCAACGGTAGCCTCGGCAGCGGGGCGCGTCTCCACGACGGGCGCCGCTGCCTCCTGAGCCTGTGCCGACGCTGCGGCAAGTCCAAGTGACAGCAGCCAGAGCGGCGGCAGGCGGCGCACGGGTGCATTGCAGCGGGCAGCGGCGTGGCGGGCATTCGGGGGAACGATTCGCATGTGGTGTCCTTACGGGTGGGTTTCCATGTCGGCGCCACAGGGCGCCACGCGTCGTACATGAAGCGCCAGCGGGCACCCTGCCCGCCGGCATCGGTGTTACAGGGATCGAGAACGCTGCTCCTGCTCGCGGGCGAGCGCGGCCGCCGGGTCCTGCTGGGCGACATTGGCAGCCAATTGCTGGCTGCTCTGCGCCAGCGGCTGCTGCGCCGCCTGTTCGCGATCGACCGATGCGCGCAGCATGGCCGGATCGCCCAGCGCGCCCTGCACGGCAAACAGCGTGCGACCGTCATTGCCGGCCAACAGGTGGTCGATACGCAACATTCCGGCCTTCTGCGCGCTCAGCGCCAGTGCGCCGGCGGCATTGTCCAGTTCCTGCGCGCTGCGCATTCCGCTTTGCTGCCCCATCTGCTGCAGGTGCTGGCGCGCTCCCAGGAACAAAATGTATCCCGGCTCGCCCGGTTGCGACATGTCGCGTCCCGTTGCCTGCTGGGCCGGCGCCCCCACTTCGCCACGCTCCAGCCGCGCCATCACATCGGGCGTCAGCTTCTGCTGCCACACGTCAAAGCGCTGCTGGCGGGCTTCGATGCCGTTGAGTGCGCCATTCAGGGCACGCGTGGCTTCGCGCACATCCTCGCGTGCCGTCTCCGGCACCCGCGTCTGCCACTGCCACACGGCAATGCGACCTGCGTGCTCGGGTTGCGCGGCCAGCTCCGGCTGATTCACCAGGTCCAGGTCCAGCGCCTTGCCGGCACGCTCGTAATTCTCCTTGCCGACCAGCGGCAGATAGCCACGGCCGTGATACTTCAGTGCGTCGCCAGGGGCATCGTTGCCCATGCGCCCGCCGTACATCAGCTCAGCCAGGTTTTCCGGGCGGCCACGCAGCGCTTCCTGGCGGGCGCTCTCCAGCGCACCGTTGCCATTGCGCCACGCTGCTTCCACCGGGATCTGCGAGATGCCCCGGGTGAAGTTGAAACTCTCGTTGAGACGGCTCAAGCCACGGGATTCATGCCCGGCCTGCGCCATGAAGTTGGCCAGTTCCCGGGACGAAGTCATGCCGGCCTCCGTGGCCTGCCGCAACAGCAACGACTCCCTATCCTGCGACACGGTGAAACTCCTGCTCGATCATCGTTGGATACTCCCGCCTCCTCACAGGCATGGCACTCAAGGCAAGCTGACGTCGGCGACGACGGACGGATCGAAATCCTCGAACCGCACCCGGCCAAGCTCGGCCGCGGAGAAATCGCGCGTGTGGGTTGCTTCGGTTTCGGTGTCCACCACCTTGCACTGCACGCCATGCACCCAGCACGCCTGCTCGGCAGGTGCATACCGGAAGGTGTAGATGCTGCTCCAGCGTTCGCGGCTCCCGCCGTTGGTGATCACGCTGAACGCGCCGTCTTCAATCGTCACGTAGGCGAAGGGATCACCGGCAATGCCACCGCGCGTTGAGCACGGCACCAGCTTGTCGTTGCGTGCCGCCAGCTGCCAGCGGCCCGTGGCATCGCCCAGCAGCAACAACAGGACCCGGTTCGGTCCGTGCTCGCCGGGCAGCAAGCCCTCCGGAGGAGGTTGGTCGATCACCAGGAGCTGGTCCTGGAAACCATTACCGGTCAGATCGCCGCGTACGGCTTCCAGCAGGTTCGCGCCGGACGGAACGAACGCCAGGGCATTGTCCATGTGCGTGCCACTCCCCTTCTCCATCCCCTGCAACTCCTTCAATCCCGTCTTGCCAGTTCCCGAGCGGAGGCCGGAAACGGGGCGATGCCTCGCACGTGCCCTGCGGCCGCCATGGCGGATGATAGCCCCGAGCCCACGGCAACCGCGATGGTGGCAAGCGTCACCCGCACCGCGGGGGGACACAGTCCTCATGGACGGAAAAGCTCCTGTGTTCGATGGCACCGGCGCGTCGGGATTTTGACGCGCACGCAGCTTACTTCGAGGAGGCAGCGCTCGTCGAAGGGTGCTTGGGATGAAAAGCGCACTTGATCACAAAAAAGTGCGGTTAGCGCGACTTGTTCCCGAATCGAAGGCTGATAGCAGCCGCAACGGATTGAAAGTGCAAAGCCCACCGGAACTGGCCGGCGGCTTTCACAAGAATCAGTGTCAGTCTGATCTGGAACTGCATCAGAGCCCGCAGGACCCTCCCTAAGGGATGCCTCGAGGCACGTTCTGCTCAGTCACTCCTGAAGACCAATCACAAGCAAGGGGCCCCTGCCGTGTCCGCAAACACACCTGTGGACGTACCAGGACACCAGGACACGCACGCGGAGTCTGACACCGTAGAACCCCGTTCGCGCCAACGGCATAGACGTCGAGCATCAGCCTACTTACAGCTCAAGCACTGCTGGACTACAAGTACATCGTCATTCAAACGAGTAAGCTTCTATCAAGTGCATCTGACCGCTCAAATCTCAGCCACTTTGTCAGTTTTGCACTCCACACTCACTCGACAGGTCACAGCCTTCTGCCGGCCACACTTCTTCAACGCTGTAGTTCACCCTCTCACTAAAACGGGGAGACTGCACGCACTGTATACGACGTGGCATCCCTTCTGGGATGGATCGGCACAGTTCTTTTTGGCCGCCACCACTGCGAGAGCCTCCGAGGAACCAGTCCCCAAACCACCTGCCGCACCCGCTCTATTCTCCGAGGGCATCACCCAAGCGGCGCATTGGTTTCTGTATTTCAGGATCATCTTGCAGTCGCGCGCCCCATTCCTACCACATTGTCGCAAGGCCTCGGACTCAGCCAGAGCCTCGCTATCGCGACCGACCACATCACCCGCGTCGCTCGTAGTCTCAGAAAACGCTATGGCCCCCCATTGATCCATATAGCGCATCCTTGGTTTCGAAGCCCCCCCTCGCTCCGTCGCCCCGGTATTGGCGCCAGGAATCGGAGCGCACCCTTGAACACCCTGTCCTCCGATTGGGTAGAAGCCAGGCGGACAATTTCCCTCTGCCGAGGCGGAATCAATGCTCCAAGCAGTTCCAACCATCAGGACCATCAATGCAGGCAACAGCGATTTCATGCGGACGGGATTCCATTGACGACATTTTTGGTCAATCAACTGTTGCCGGAGGGAGCATTGCCCCGCAAACCTGGACCTGAAGTAGATTGCACTTCGCCCTGACCTCGGAGCCCAGGTGTCTCACTCTGGTTGGCCAACACACCGGCACTTGGGTTCAAAGCTGGCGCGGGAGGCGTAAACATACCACCCGACCCACTAGAACCCGGCGGCTCCTCAGTCGGACCCGGCGAGGTCGGCACGGCGCTACCACCTATCTGCGAATATGCCATGAAGGTACCCAGGGTGCCCTGGAAGAACATCGCAGCCATTGGGGGCGCAGTCAGGATCAGCGTCGTCAGGATCAGGCCCATGCCGCCCTGC
>NZ_JCAFSM010000006.1:0-279884 GCF_059369255.1 Stenotrophomonas sp. YJH_SMC_110
GAAGCGCAGGTAGCTGATGGCACCGGCGAACGGCGCGATGGACTGGCTGGTGCTTTCCAGTTCGACGTCGTGGGCCATGCCCTGCGGATCGAGGGTGACGGTGTTGAGGCGGTACGGCGACACGTACGGCACCACGGCGTAGCCGCGGCCATCGACGCGCAGGCCCGGCGCGTTGCTGACGATCGCATCGCGCGCGCCCGGCGCTTCGACCAGCACCATGGTGTCGCCGCGCTGCGGGGTGAAGGTGAAGCCGCCCGGATGCACGACCACGCTGCCGTTGGCACCGACCGACGCCTGGCGGAAATCACGCGAGTGGCTGAAGGTGGCGTTCAACGCCGAGTAGCGGCTGCGGTACTCGGCATTGCCGACCGCAGTGGTGCCACCCTCGCGGGAATCGGACAGGGCCACGCCGTAGCTGAAGTTGTTGTCGACGCCGGCCGAACCGGTGATGCCGACGCGGCTGTTGTCGTAGCCACCGCGGTCGCGCGCGCCAAGGTCGGCGCTGAACGACACCGGGTGGGTGCCCCGGCCCAGCGGCACGCTCATCGACAGCAGGTACTGGGTATCGGAACGGCCGAGCACGCCTTCTTCGGTGCGCAGCGCCGAGAAACCGTAGTTCACCGAGCGCCAGGCGTTGTTGTAGCCCACCTGGTACTGCTTGGAGGTGCCGGAACGGTCGTAGAAGTCACGCACCGAGCCGGTCACGTACAGCGCACCGCCACGTCGGCCCAGCGGCTGGTTCAGCGTTACCTGGAACTGGCTGCGCTGACGGCCACGGGTGGTCGGATCGATGCCGCGCTTGTCCGAATCACGGCCATACAGCGCGTCCTGCAGGCTGTAGAAGCCTTCAGTGGAGTAGCGGTAGGCGGCCAGGGTCAGGTTGGTCCCGGTCTCGCCGATCATGTTGCTGTAGCTCAGCCGCACACTGGCGCCGGTATGGCTGCCGTAGTGGTCGAACGAGGTCCGTGCATGGGTGACGTCGGCAGCGAAGGCACCGACGCGCGTGGACAGGCCGACACCGTACAGCAGCGACAGGTAGCCTTCGCTCAGCGCGCTGCCGCCGTACAGGGTCAACTGGTTGCCGATGCCGCGCTGGTAGGTACCCTGCACCAGCCACGGCTCATCGGCCAGCAGCTTGTTGCGCACCTGGCCGGCGGTCAGCGAGTAGCGCGACACGCCTTCGCGCAGCATCTGCGGCACAGAACCGAACGGCACCTTGAATTCGCGGCGGCGGCCGTCGGCCTCGATCACGCTCACTTCCAGGTCGCCGCCGTAGCCGGTCGGGTACAGGTCGTCGATGACGAAGCTGCCCGGCGATACGGTGGAGGAGTAGATCAGCTGCTGGTTCTGGCGCACTTCGATGCGCGCGTTGGTTTCGGCAATGCCGCGCACGACCGGCGCGTAACCGCGCAGCGAATCGGGCAGCATGCGGTCGTCGCTGGCCAGGCTGGCACCCCGGTAGCCGATCGAATCGAACAGCTCGCCCGTGGTGTAGGCCTCACCAATGGTGAGCATGCCGCGCACCTGCGGGATGCCGCGCTGCGCATAGGTGGCAATGCTCTGCCAGTGGCGGCCGTTGCCTTCGGACCAGGTCAGGTTGGAATCGTGGCGGAACTGCCAGCCTCCCAGGTTCAGGCCGGCGTTGAGGCCGAGGTAGGCGCTGCGATTGCGCTGCCCCCCTTCAACACGGCTGTCGCTGTCGATGGCGTTGAAGCTGTAGCCGACGAAGCCAGCGTTGATGCCGCGGTCCCACAGCGACGGATTGACGTAGCCGCGCGCCTCGCGGCGCAGGAACACCTGCGGGATGCTGAGGTCGTAGCGCAGGTTGCCGCTGTCATAGATGCCATAGGCATTGGCCATGCGCCGCTGTACCGGCACGCAGCTGTTCGTGTCGGTCGGCAGCGTCGGGTCCTGCTGCAGCAGCACGGCCTCGCTGTCCACACCCATTTCTTCCAGCATCGGCAGCGGCAGGCAGGCGTCGACGCGGCCCTGCTCATCGGCCTTGAACTGCAGATCGCGACGGCCCTGCCAGCCACCGTTGACGTAGACGTCGACACGGTAGGTGCCAGCCACCATCGGGTTGCCATTGGTGAAGGAGGCCAGGTCGACCTGCTTGGCCTGGCCGGAGAGGAAGCTGGAGTTGAACTGGGCCGACTCGGGTGCACGCGCATTGGCCGCACCGCTCTGCGCCATCAGCGCCTGTTCGCCGAGATTGGCCGGCGCAGCCAGCGCCCATCCTGGGCAGGCCACGCCAGCAACCAGCAGGCAGATCGCCTGGTGGATCGACAATGTCAATCTGTTTCCGATCACACTGACATTCCTTCAATTCGCCGCACGGCGGCGGTGGCGGGATGCGCAGGCCCATGGCCGGCGCGGCGCGTTCAGCCCCCGGTACTGCCGAGGCGGACCGTGTGCTCCACCCGACCGCCGTAATCGTTGATGGTGATGAAGCGCACCTGGTCGGAGCCCGCCGGTGCGGTGAACTCCAGGCTCTGCTTCGGCGCGACCATGGCGCCCTTGTCCTCGACGGTCTTCTCGCTGCTGCCGGTCACGGCATGCACTTCGGCCAGCGTGACGTGGAAGGGGCTGGGGTTTTCCACCCGCAGGCGATCGCCCGTGCGGGTCCAGCGCAACGCTGCCGGCGCGTCGTTGGCGACGCCCTTCAGGCCCTGCGGCCGGTAGAACAGTTTCAGGCGCGAACGGAACGCGACCTGCAGGTAATTCTGGTCGCCGCTGTCGGCGTTGTCGGGCGACGGCGGCACATCCAGCACGTTGAGCCAGAACACCGACTCACGGTCGGTCGGCAGCTGCGCACCGGAGAAGATCACGCGCAGCGCCTGGCTGCGGCCCGGCTCGACACGCGCGATCGGCGGCGTCAGTACAAACGGGGCGTCGCTGTTGTCGGCGGTCTGGTTGGCGTCGCCGCTGTCGATCCAGGCCTGGACCAGCGCCGGCGAATCGCCCACGTTGTCGACCTGCACGGTCACTTCGCGCGCCTGCGCCGGATAGATCACTCGCGTGCCGTTGACCACCACGCCGGCCAGAGCGTTCTGGCAGAAGGGCAGCGTGAACGCTGCCAGCAGCAGCGCCCGGGGAAAGATTGCTTTCATCGGAAGTACTACGCTCGAGGGGTGTGGCCAGGGGCCGCGAAGCACTGGCCGGCGCGTACGCCGGCCAGTGCGGGTACGACGACGATCAGTTGTAGATGATCGTGTACTTGACGCTGCTGGTGACGTCGCCCGGGGTGGCGGCGGCAGTGGCGTAGTACTCAGCGTAGTAGTTCAGATCGGCCGAGCCGTCGGTGCCGACGGTGACCCACTGCGAGTTGGTCTGCGCCAGGCCAGCGCCGGCAGCCTTGATCGGCAGGAACTGGTTGTTCGAGCCCAGCAGCTGCAGCTGCACGTTGGTGGCAGCGTTGGCCGAGGCCTGGTTGACCAGGCGGCCGCTGTTGAAGTCGACGGTCGAACCCGGCTCGAAGTAGGTGGCGACGTTGCCGGCGCTGCACTTGGTCAGGTTGATGGCGAACGGGGTACGGCCCGCAACGGCACCGGCGGTGGCCAGGGTGTTCTTGGACACGGTCGGCAGGGTCACGGCGAAGTCCTTGCCGCCCGGGGTCGAGATGGTGCAGGTCTTGTCGGTCACCTTGCCATTGAAGGTGATGGTGCCGTCGGCGGCGTTGGCGGCCAGCGGAGCGGCGGCCAGCATCAGAGCGGCAATGAGGTTCATCTTGTGCATTCGCTTTTACCTAACCCTACTGAAGAGATGAGAAGTAGAGGAGGAAGCAAGGAGCACTGCCGGGCTAACAAGACCCATCCTTGCGTCTCACCTGTGGCCGGACTCGGACATACCCCTCCCTGAATCCGTGACGCAAGTATAGGCACAACTGTGATGAAAGTCTCATTATTTTTCTGAACGCCAATTCATTGACGCATTAAATGTGACGTGCTATGCGAAATCACAGCCTCGGGGTGCGGGGGATTTGACGCGGGGCCCGGTCACGCTACAAACGACTGGGGATGTCGCATTGCGCGACGCGTTCGGCACGCGCGGAAACAGGCATTTTTCAGGGGAATTTGGCTTCTTTGATGCGCATCACTCTTTCTTGGTGATGGCCCTAGCAGATTCGGAATCGTCCTATTAAAGGTTGATCGATCCTGTCGCTAACTAGGACACACCGAACCAGAGAACGTGTCATGAGGAACTCCATTCTGCTGTGCGTGGCCCTGATGTCCGTCAGTGCGCTGGCCCAGGCCAGCAGCGGCAGCATCCGTTTCAGCGGCCGTATCGCCGAGCCGGGCTGCACGACGAACCTGTCCCAGGGTGAGCTGAGCCTGGCGGCCTGCCCGCCGTCGGCCAAGGGTTCGACGGTGGCCGTGACGGCACTGGCCGATGGCCAGGCGGCGACGCTGCGTGACGGCAAGCGCCAGGGCCAGAAGCTGTCGGTGTCGGCCAGCGCGATGCGCGCCGGCGATATCGCCTTCTCCGAGCGCTACAGCGTGCAGGCTTCGAAGCAGCAGCCGCTGCAGGGCGCCTACCTGGTGGTCGTCGACTACCTGTAAGCCCTGCAGGCCAGTATTACTCCGGCTGCGGCAATTCGAACACCTGGCGCAGGTAGGCCAGGTAACCCGGGTCGTCGCACATGCTCTTGCCCGGCGAATCGCTGAGCTTGGCCACCGGCTGGCCGTTGCAGCGGACCATCTTGATGACGATGTTGAGCGGCGTCGGGCCCAGGTCATTGGTCAGGTGGGTGCCAACGCCGAACGCGACCTGGCAGCGACCGCGGAAGTAGTCGTACAGCCGCATCACCTTGGCGATGTCGAGCCCATCGCTGAACACCAGCACCTTGCTGCGCGGATCGACCCGGCGCTGCTGGAAATGCGCCAGCATGCGGTCGCCCCAGTCGAACGGATCGCCGGAGTCATGGCGCACACCGTCGAACAGCTTGCAGAAATACATGTCGAAGTCGCGCAGGAACGCGTCCAGGCCGACCACGTCGGACAGCGCGATGCCAAGATCGCCGCGGTACTCGCGCGCCCACGATTCCAGTGCTGCCACCTGCGAATCACGCAGGCGCGGGCCGAGCGCCTGGAACGCCTGCAGGTACTCGTGGGCCATGGTGCCGTGCGGGGTCATGCCATACAGGCGCGCGAAGTGGACGTTGCTGGTACCGACCAGCTGCGGGCCAAGCGCGTCGCGCAGCAGCGGCAGCAGGCGGGCATGCCAGTCACGCGAGTAGCGGCGGCGGCTGCCGTAGTCGGCGATGCGGCAGTGCTCGAAACCGGGGGTATCGCGCAGCAGCGCGGCCTTGGCCTGCAGGCGGCGCTCGCCTTCGGCGAAGTCGGCCGTGGTGGTGTTGCGGAACCAGACTTCGTTGATGATCGCCAGCAGCGGCACTTCGAACAGGATGGTGTGCAGCCACGGGCCGGTGATGTCCAGCTCGATCTCGCCGGGCACGGCCGTCGACGCACGCAGCTGGATGTACTTGCGGTCCAGATGGAACAGGCCGAGGAAATCGGCGAAGTCCGGCTTCACGAAGCGCAGGCCACGCATGTAGTCCAGTTCCGCGTCGCTGAAACGCAGGCTGCACAGGTGGTCGATTTCCTCATCGATCTGGGCGATGTAGCTTGCCAGGTCGATGCCGGGGGTGCGGCACTTGAACCGGTACTGCACCTGGGCGCCGGGGTGCTGGTGGAGCACCGCCTGCATCATGGTGAACTTGTACAGGTCGGTGTCGAGCAGGGACTGGATGATAGGCATGGGGCGGATTATGCGCCCGGCGGAGTGAACCGTGGGCGCGGCGAGTGGAGCCACACCACGCGTGGATGCCCCTATCCATGCAGCCGAGCGTGGGCTCGGCTCTACAACGACCTGCGCAGCAGGCGCGGCACCAGCATCAGCGCATGCGCCCAGATCGCAGCCCATACCGCCGCGCGCACCGGCAGCGAACGCTGCCTGGCCTCGAACTTCTGGAAGTAACGCCACAGCCCCCTGTGCTTGTGCCATTCCACGAAGAACGGCCGCGAGCGGCTGGAGACACCGCGCACATGGGTAACCTGCAGGTCGTTGGCGATCGCTACCACCGCGCCGGCTTCGCGCGCGCGCCGGCACAGGTCCAGGTCCTCGGCGTGCAGGCGATAGCCCGCGTCCCAGCCACCGATACGGTCGAACAGCGCGCGCGGCATCATCAGCAGTGCGCCGGACAGTGCCGGCACCCGCTGCAGTGCCTGGTGCGGCTCACGCGGAACCGCCAGCTTCGAGCCCTTGCCGGGCGAACGCAGCATCCTCAGGAAATCCGGGTCGCGGCGGCGCACCGCCTCGTCGGCATGGCCATGCTCGTCCACCTGTTCAACGCCCAGCAGGCAGTCGCCCAGCGCTTCGGCGCGGGAGCGCAGTTCGGCCAGCGTGTCCGGCTCGACCATCAGGTCCGGGTTGATGAAGGCCAGCCACGGGCTGTGCGAGTCGGCCACGCCCTGGTTGTTGGCGGCGGCGAAGCCGGGATTGTCCGGGTTGCCGACGAAGCGCACGCGTGGATCGTGGCTGGCATGCCGCTGCACGATGTCCAGGGTGCCATCCAGCGAACCATTGTCGATCACCCGGATCTCGGCCACATCCTGCGCCTGGCGCAGGCGCGAGAGGCAGGCATCGATGGTGCTCCCACTCTGGTAAGTGACGACGATGGCGGCGATGGCAACATTCAAACGGGTGGCTCCGGCACTGACGGGACGAACAGGTCGCCCTGTTCCTTCGGCATTATCGCCTGCCGCATGCGCTGCTGCAGGTCGGCGCGCAGCCCGTGCAGCGGGTCGTGCATCAGGAAATCGGCCAGCCGCGGTACCCAGGCCGGCCAGCGCGCGGCCAGGGCCTCCAGATCGCCATCGCGGCTGACCGCCTCCCCTGCCCGGCTGACGAAGGCGGTCTCGCACAGCACGTTGCGCCAGCCAAGGCCGGCCATGCGCAGGCTGAGGTCGACCAGTGCCGCGTTCCAGCCAGCGTAGCTGTCCACGTCCAGGCCGCCGGCGCGACGGCGCGCGTTGCCGCGCACCAGCACCGCGTGGGTGACCGCCGATGGCAGCTCCGGGTGCAGCGTCGGCAGCGTCGCGCAGGTGTGCGCCAGCAGGACCGGGTCCTGCGGCTCGGGATTGATCTCGCCCAGCCGTGGCCACGCGGCGGTCTCGCCGGCATTGCACCAGGGGGTTGCGGTGGCGATCGCGGCATCGCGGGCGAAGGCATCCTGCAACTGCTGCAACCAGCCGGGTGATGGCACGCTGTCCGGCGCCAGCACGGCCACGTCCAGGCCATCGCAGGCGCGCAGCATCTCGTCCAGATGGGCGACTTCGCCCAGTGGCCGCGCGCGCCGGGTGTACTCGGCCTGCAGCGGCGTATGCGCCAGCCAGTGTTCCACCACCGCCTGCGCGCGTGGCCCGGTCTGTGCGTCATCGGCCAACCAGACCGCAGTCCCTGGCGCCGTGCCGACATCCAGCGCGGCCAGGCAGCGGTCGAGTGCGGCATCGTCCACGCACAGCGGCAACAACACGATCGCCCCCATCCCGCCTCCGTGGTTGTCGGTGGCCACAGCGTAGCACCGGGAGGGTATCGGCCGGGTTGCACCCGGCACCCGCGGAGGCTGGAGCTGGAGCCGAAGCCGAAGCAACAGCAGAAGCCGGCTATCCGTGGGATGGCGGGGGGGGTCCGGTTGCGGGAGACGCTGCAAGTACGTCCATGTAAGCTCGGTCGCCGCATCCATGCGGCTCACGCCCCCGCAACCAGACCCCCCCCGCCTTCGACAGATTTCTGCGATCTGTGGGCAAAGCCTGGGGTCAGATCCGTTTTCCAGAGGAAAACGGATCTGACCCCATTTTCTGATTTCGAAATCTGACAGACAGTCATCCACGCATGGCGTGGATCGTGTCGACCAAGGTCGACACCTACCAACAGCCGCGGGAGTCTGTCAGAGGTGGGTCGGCGTGGGGTGGCAGGACCGTTGGCGCCATGAATGGCGCCATCGAGCCCCCAGGGACGGGTTTACGGCGTGTCCTGCCACCCCACGCCGACCCACCCTCCCTCAGTAAACCCGCTGTTGCTGTTGCTGTTGCTGTTGCTGTTGCTTTGGCCGTTGCCGTTGCTCCGGCCTCGGCGGGTGCCGGGCGCCGCCCGGCCGTAACCCCTTACTTCTTCGCGCGCGGCTGGTTCAGCGGCTCCATCGCGCGGAAGCGCTTGCTGTACTCGTCGGTCAGGTTGCGCGATTCCTGGCTGTTGCGGACGATGGTCGGGGTCAGCAGCACGATCACTTCCGAACGACGGCTGGTGCGGGTCTTCTGCCCGAACAACGCACCGACCACCGGAATCCTGCTCAGCCCCGGGATGCCGCTGCTGCCGTCGGTGGCCGAATCGGTGATCAGGCCCGCCAGCATGATGGTGTCACCGCTCTGCACCGCCGCTTCGGTAGACAGCTTCTTGGTCGAGATGCGCGGGTTGCAGTTGCGCTCGGTCGGGTTGCAGGCCTCCGGCACGTCCGAGGCGCTGCTGACTTCCTGCACGATGTCCAGGAACACGGTGCCGTCGCGGGTCACGCGCGGGCGCACCTTGAGGATCACGCCGGTGTCGATGTACTGCACCGAGCTGTAGGTGCTGGTGCCCACGCCGGTGTTCACCGTGGTGGTGTTGATCGGCACCTTGTCGCCGACGTTGAGCGTGGCCTCGGCGTTGTTGCGGACGAACACCGACGGCGTCTGCAGCAGGCGCAGGTCGGTCACCTTGTCCAGTGCACTGACCACCGCGGCCGCGTTGTGGCCGGTGAAGGCCCAGCCCACACCGTCATTGCCGGTGACGCCGCCGGCGAAGGTGTTCCACGAACCACCTGCAGCCGGCGGCAGGGTCAGGCCCGCCAGGGCTCCGGTGAGCGCGCGACCGGCCACGGCATTGTCGAAGAACCAGTTCACGCCGTACTTCAGGTCACCGGTCAGCGCGACTTCGGCCACCTGTGCCTCGATGTGCACCTGCAGCGGCATCACGTCCAGTTTCTCGATCACCTCGCGGATCGAGCGCCACGCCTGCGGCGTCGAGCGCACCAGCAGGGTGTTGGTTTCCTCCACCGCCGACACGCCGACGCGGTCGCCCTCCACTTCCAGGCTGACACTGACGTTGCCGGGCTGGCGCTGCGGCAGGTTCAGGCTGCCATTGCTGCTGCCACTGCCACTACCACTGGTTCCGCCCAGCGTCGAACCCAGGTTGCTGCTGCTGTTGTCCATGCCACGGTCGCCGTCGCCGCCCAGCTGCGACGGAATGGCGCCCGGTGCCAGCGAGGCCGGGCTGGAGCCGCCGCGGTTGCCACTGCTGGCGAAGGCCTCGCTGAGGCGCTCGGCCAGGTCGCGCGCCTTGATGTAGCGCAGCTCGTAGGAGAACAGGCGGGCGCTGCCACCAGCGGTGTCGATGCGATCCAGCCACTGCTGGATCTGGTCCAGGTAGCGCACCTGCGGCGTGATCACCAACACCGCGTTGGCATTCTCCAGCGGCAGGAAACGGAACATGCCGGCGCTGGGCGTCTTGCTCTCTTCGCCGAACACCTTTTCCAGGTCGGCCGCGACCTGCTCGGCCTTGCCCGACTGGATCGGGAACACGCCCACCGACATGCCCGACAACCAGTCGACGTCGAAGATCTCGACGGTGCGCAGGTAGTTTTCCAGTTCCGCGCGGGTACCCCCCAGGGTGATCACGTTGCGGCCACTGTCCACGTTGACGATGGCGTTGGGGCGCGCGTACGGCTCCAGCACCTTCTTCATTTCGGTGGCGGAGATGAACTGCAGCGGGACCACACGGACTTCGAAGCCGCGTGCGCTGGCCGCGGGTGCCGTGCTTGGCGCGACCGTGCCGGCCAGCGCCTGGTCGGCGGCGACGATGTTGTAGCGCCCACCGCTGTAGACCATCCGCGCGTTGTTCCAGCCCAGCACCATCTCCAGCAGGTTCAGTGCCTGCGCCGGCGATACCGGCTTGGGCGTGGCCAGGGTGACCGTGCCCTGCACGCCTGGCGCGATCACGTAGTTCTGGCCAAGCATGTCACCAAGGATGGCCTTGACCACCGCATGCAGCGATTCGCCTTCGAAGTTGAAGGTCGCCTCGCCGGTACTGGCACCGTGCAGCGCCGGTGCCGGCGCACGCGCGGCCTCGCGGTTGATCATGGTGCCGGTGCCGCGGCGGATCACCGCCTGCGGTGCCCCCTGGCTTTCACGGGCGGCATCGGCAGCGACATCGGCCGCCTGGCCGGCGTCGGCGCTGGGCGACAGATTGCCGTTGCGCTGCACGTGCGGCGCGGACACCGTACTGCAGCCGACCAGCAGCGCGAGGGCAAAGGACCAGGGAAGAAAACGCAGGTTCATGCATTCACTCTATCGGTTGGTGCCATCGCCCGGGGGCGGCGACGGTTGTTGCTGCTGTTGCTGCAGCTGGCGGCGGCGGGCCTGGATGCGCTCGCGGATGGCCTGCATCTGCGCTTCACTGGGACCGTTGTTGTTGGCCGGTGGGGTTGTTGCAGCGGCCGCCGCAGGCGCTGGTGCATTGCCAGCGGGCGACGGCGATGGGATTGCCGCGGGCGGTGGCGGCGCCGGCGGAGCGCCCGCCGAGGGCGGCACCACGATCGCACCTGCAGGCGGTGCGCCGTTGGCACCGCGCAGCACCGTCGGCGGCTCACCGCCCTGGCCGTTGAACACCGCCAGTTCCAGGACCTGGTTGCCACCGGGGCCGATCACCGTCGCCTGGCGCGGCTGCAGCGCCACCAGCTGCCAGCCATCCACGGCTTCGCCGTTGAGGCGCAGGCGCAGCGAGCGGTTCTGTTCGGTGGTGAACGTGGCCATGCCGAAATCGCCGGTCAGCAGCACACCGGTGAGGCGCAACGCGGCGCTGGCCGCCGGTTCGCTGCCACCCAGCAGATAAGGCCGCGGCCTGCGGTCTTCGGCGAACAACGGGCGCTCACCGATCGCGCTGTAGCTGTCGGCGCTGGCCATGCGCTCGGCCGCCAGCGGCGGCAGCGATGGCAGCGATGGCGCGGCGTCGGCATCACCGCCGGCACCCGGCAGCTGGCTGCCCAGCCCGAAGCCGGTCGCCAGCCAGACGGCGGCCGCCCAACCGGCCAGCGCCAGCAGGAAGCCGGTACGCAGGCTGATCTGCTCAAGCTTCATCGGCCACCTCCTGCCCTTCGGACGGGGGCGCCGGCTGCGGCGCAGGTACGGCCTCGGCCGGCGACGCGGACGGTGCCGGTGTCGCAGCGGGCGCCGGAACCGTGCCATCGGCGGCAGCGCCCGGCAGCAGATAGCCGGCCAGCTCGAAGGACACGTCCAGGCCCAGCCCCGATTCGTTCGGTGATTGCTGGAAGCGCTGCGCGATCAGGTTGAGGTTGTCGACGAACAGGCGTGGGCTGCCGGTTTCCAGGCTGTGCAGCACGGTGGCCAGTTCGGCCACCCCGCAGCGCAGGCGCACCTGCATGGCGACGCGCACGAACTCGGCGTCGCGCCGGTTGTCGGTCAGCGGCGTGCGGTTGCTGATGGTGCAGCTGCGGTTGCCCGGGCTGGCCATCGCCACCGCATCCTGCAGCCGGGCGCCCAATGCAGCGGCGGCAGCTTCGGCAGTGGCTTCGCGCAGGAAGCCTGGCCGCTGCTGCAGTGCCTCGCGGGTAGCGCGAAGGTGCTGTTCGATCTGCGGCTGCTGCTGCAGCTGCGCCTGCACGCGCGACTCGCGTTCGCGCAGGGCGGCGACATCGGCATCGATCGCACGCAGCGGCTGGGTGAACCAGGGGTGCACCAGCAGCAGATAGGCCAGGCCCAGCACTGCCAGCAGCAGTGCCAGCGCCAGCCAGCGGTCACGGCGTGCGCTTGGCATCGGCATCGGCCGCCTCCGGAGTTGGTGCGGCGGCCGGCAACGGCTGCAGTTCGGCGGTCATGGTGAAGCGGTCGCGGCCACTGGCCGCGCCATCGGCCTGCAGCACCCCGGTCAGGTTGACCTTGCGCCACTGCGGTGCGTCCTGCAGCAGCTGCACCAGCTGCGACGCCTCGCGGCTCAGGCCGATCAGCTGCAGGTTGTTGTTCTCGATCGCCAGCTTCTCCAGGTAGGTACCTTCCGGCAGGCGCCGGGTCAGTTCGTTCCAGATTTCAACGGTGCCGGCGCGCTGGCTGCGCTGCTTCTCCAGGAATGCGGCGCCATCGATCAGCGCCTGCAGCTGCGCGCGTTCGCTGGCCACACCTCGCGCACTGCGCGCGCTGCGCTCGACCTGTGCACGCAGCTCATCGGCGGCGGCCTGGCGGTTGTCGAGCAGCTGCACCGCGGCCAGTACCAGCATCACGACGGCAGCCACTGCCAGCAGCAGGTTCCAGCGTCGCATCGGGTCTGGCCGCAGTTGGCGCTGCGCGGGAGGCAGCAGGTTCACCTGCAGCACGTTGCCCTGCGCATCGATGGCATCGACGCCCGCCAGCGCATCGGCCCATGGGCCCACACCAGTGCGCCATGCGTCCAGCTGCCGCAACGGCCACGCCACCAGTTCGACCTGCAGCTGGCCCTCGCCGCCCGCGCCGAGCTCACGCACGTCATAACTGACCTGGGATGATTCGAACGGGGTCTGCCGGTCGATCTCGAAACCGACCACGGCGCGCAGGCGGTCGGCCGCTGCGGCAGGCAGGCGCAGGCTACGCCGCAGGACGTCCGTCGCCGGCAGCAGCCACACCCGCGGCAGAGTACGCAGGCGAGGCTCCAGCACGCGGTCCAGCTCCACCGGCGACAGCGGCCACGGCAGGCGCGCCACCGCTTCGCGGCGTTCGCCGGCTTCACGCCAGACCTGCAGCTGGTCGCCCTCGTGCTGCAGCAGCAGGCGTGCCTGGCCCCAGCCCAATGCCCATTGCCAGCGCACCGGCACCCAGGCCAGCAGCGACTGCCGCCACCAGCGCAGGAAACGGCCGGCGCCCGGGCCGATCCGGCCCTGCACCTGCCGCAGACTGTCCTGCCACGCCGTCATCTTGCTGTCATTCCCTGCTCCCAGCGAAGCACTGTGTAAGTCCGCCCGGGAACCCCGCCCGAGCCACTGCGTACCACTGCCTGCAACACCGACCTGCGTCCACTGCCGTCGATGGCACCGGACTCGATACTATAGGTGCCGCTGCTGCTGGCAAGCGTTGTCGTGCCGCCAGCGGAATCTGCATCACGCTCCTGCTGTGCGCGCTGCGCCATCACACTGTCCGCATCCAGGCCCAGCGCGGTCAGCACCGGCGCGCTGGCGAACTGCGGATCCGGCCGTGCCTGGCGGCTGTAGAGGGTCAGGTGCGGCAGCATCGCCCGGTACAGGGGTCCGCGCATGCCCAAGACCCGCTGCAGCTCGCCCAGGGTCTCGAAGCGCTTGTTGCGTGGGCCGTAGGGCAATCCGGCTGCGGCGTAGTCCGGCGCTTCGGCGCCACCGCCCGGTTGCAGCAGGCTGTCCTCGTCGCGCCAGTCGATGATGGCGCCGGCCAACTGCCGGGCCTGTGCATCGTCTTCGCCCAGCGCCTTGAGGAAGGCGGTCAGCAGTGCGGCGTCGGCCAGGTTCAGGTTGATCTTGCCGTTCTCGTCCAGCACCTTGATCTCGATGCTGGCGTCGTCGAACTGCCAGCGGTAGGTACGGCCATCGGCACGCCAGGGCGCCCGTTGCGGATCGGCTGACAGGCGCAGGAGGGCATATTCGAGGCCGGCGCGCGCACGTTCCTGCCCGCGTGCATCGTCATCCAGCACGCGCTGCTGCAGGTGCTCGACCCGTGCGCTCAGCGCGAACGCACCGACCAGCGCCGTCATCAATGCGATCAGCCACAGCACCAGCACCAATGCCGCCCCGCGCTGACGGCTCATCGCGTGCCTCCACTGCCACCGGCACGCAGCGCCACCACCAGTGGCGGCCACGGCGCGCCCCGGGATGGCACGATCTGGATTTCCACCAGCATCGGCAGGCGGCGGGTGTCATCCCAGCGCGGCAGCCAGTCGGTCACCTGCCCGGTGCTGGCATCGATGCCGCGATAGCGCAGCTGCACCGACTTCAGGTTGTCCACCAGCACCTCCGGCGGGCGCGGCGGATTCTCGGCGATGCGCTCGCCTTCCTGCAGCAGCACGAGGTCCAGCAGCAGGCGCTGTTGGCCACCGCGTCCGTCCACCTGCAGCGCGTGCAGGTAGGGGCCGCCACGGCCGAGGTAACCGGGCAGGTCGGCGGCGAACAGCATGCGTTGCTCCTCGCCCTGGAAGAAGATGGGTTCGCGGGTGGGGTCCGGGGCCTCCAGCGGGGTGCGCAGTGCACCCGCCAGCTGCCTGCGCAGCAACGACTCGACCGCGCGCATGCGTTCGCTTTCAGCGGCGATCTGCTCGCCGCGCTGGCTGACCGCCATCGCCGAGCGCACGCTGGCAAAGGCCAGTGCCAGGCCACCGGCCAGCAGCACGGTGGCCAGCATCACTTCGACCAGGGTGAAGCCCGCGGCGCGCCGCTTCATCGCGCGTTCTCCAGGTCGGGCGGCAACAGGCGCAGGCTGCGCCAGTGCAGTTGTTCGCGCTCGCTGTCGCCCCAGCGCACCCGCAGCTGCAGCTCGGCCAGCCATGGGGTGCCCGCTGACGTGGCCTGCACGACGTTGCCGGCGCGTGGCTCGACCCACGGCTGGACCTGCAGCTCCCAGTGATAGCGCCCCTGTTCCCAGTCACCCTGCTGGCTGCCCACCTGCAGCGGCGCGTCGACACCGGCCTGGGCCAGCAACGACTGTGCATGCAGCACCGCACGCGTGCGCAGCTCGGCGTCACGTACCTGCTTCGCGCCACCGGACAGGCTGCCCAGCAGCAGGGTCAACGCCAGGCCCAGCAGGGCGAAAGCGACGATCACTTCCAGCAGGGTGAAGCCACGCGCGCGCCGCTTCATTGCGCCCGCCAGGGGCCGGAGCGGACCTCGCCGGTCAGCCAGCCGACGTCGACGCGCCATTCGGCACCGTCGCGCTGCAACCGGATACGGCCGCCGCTGGAGCCACCATCGGGATGGAACTCGATCACGCCCTGCCCCGCCGCGGTGGCCAGCTGTGCGGCACCTTCGAACTGCACCTGCAGCTGTGCCGGCACCTCACCGTGGCGCTGGTTGGCCCCCTCCCAGCGGCGCCGTGCCGGTTCGATCACGAAGCGCTGCGGTTCGCCGCGGGCGATCGCCTGCGCGCGCACCATGCGCAGCTGGCTGGCGATGTCCTTGCCGGCGCTGCGCAGCTGCATGCCGGCGAACCCGCGCGACAGGCCGGCGGCGGTGATCAGGCCGATCGCCGCGATCAATGCGATCACCAGCAGCATTTCCAGCAACGACAGTCCAGCCGCGCGCCTGCCGTGCAGGCGCGGGCGTGGCAACCGGCGCGGCAGGAAGTGCGTCATGCGCGGTTACGGCTGGTAGCGGATGTCAGCGTCGACGCTGCTGCCGCCAGCCTTGCCATCCTTGCCCAGGCTGACCAGCTCATACGGCTGGCCTTCGCCCGGCGCCCGGTACTCCAGTGCGTGGCCCCACGGGTCATTCAGGTCGGCGGGCTTGGCGTACGGGCCGAGCCAGCCGCCGACACCGGCCGGCGCCGTCACCAGGTCGTTGAGCGTGGCCGGCAGCTTGCCGGTGTCGATCTGGTAGTTGTCGATCTTGGAGGCGACGGTCTGCACCTGCGCCTTGGCGATGTTGGCCTTGCCACGGTCGGCGCCGCCCAGCACGCGGCTGGCGACCAGGGTCAGCACCGCGCCGATCAGCACGATGACGATGATGATTTCCAGCAGGCTCATGCCCGACTGGTTGCGCGCGGCGGTGAAGGAAAGGCGGATCGGTCGGCGACGGGCAATCATGGACGGTCCTTTCAGTTGCGGAGTGTCGGGGTTGCAGGGAGTGCCATCGTCAACCGATGGCATTGGTCAGGTCATACAACGGCACCAGCACGGCCACGATCACCGCGCCGACCACCGAGGCCAGCACCAGGGTGATCGCCGGCACCATCGCCGCCAGCATGCGGTCGATGCGCCGGGCGCTGTCCTGTTCGAAGGTGTCGGCGGCCTTGAGCAGCATGGTATCGAGTGCGCCGGATTCCTCGCCGACCTGGATCATCTGCAGCGCCAGGCGCGGGAACCGCTTGCCGCGCGACAGGGCCAGCGACAGGCCGGCGCCGTTCTTCACTTCATCGGCGGCCGTTTCGACGTCAGCGGCCAGGGCGCGGTTGCCCAGCACGTTGCGCGCGATGCCCAGTGCCCCCAGCAAGGGGACGCCGTTGCGCAGCAGTGTGCCCAGCGTGCGCGCCAGCCGGGCGGTTTCCAGCTCGCCGATGAGGCGACCGATGCCACGCCGCTGCAGCAGCCAGCCATCCAGCGCCAACCGGAACGCCGGTTGCCGCGCCTTGCGCTCGAAGAACAGCACCAGCACGCCGGGCACCACCAGCAGCAGCACCCACCAGTCACGCACGAACAGGCCCAGCTGCAGTACCGCGTTGGTGAACCACGGCAGCGCCACGTCCAGGCTTTCGTACATCTGCGCGAACTGCGGCACCACGTAGCCGAGCAGGAACAACAGCGCGCCACCGACCACCACCAGCAGGATCGCCGGGTAGACCAGCGCGTTGATGACCTTGCCCTGCAGCGCGCGGCTGCGCTCGAGGTAGTCGGCCAGGCGTTGCAGGGTTTCATGCAGGCTGCCACCGGCTTCGCCGGCGCGCACCATGTTCACGTACAGGCGCGAGAACAGCCCATGCTGGCGCTCCAGCGCGGTGGACAGCGGTGCGCCACCGCGCACCACGTCGCGGATGTCGGTGATCGCGCGGCGCGATCGTTCGTCCTCGGGCAACCCCAGCAGGATGGACAGCGCGCGGTCCAGCGGCTGGCCAGCACCGAGCAGGGTCGCCAACTGCTGGGTGAACTGCAGCAGCGCCGCCCCCTGCAGCGGGCGCTGCTGCAGCAGGTTGCGCCAGCTGCTGCCGCCGATCGCGCCGGCGTCGGCCAGCTGCGTCTCCATCGGCAGGTGGCCCTGGTCCTGCAGGCGCGCGATCAGCTCGGCCTCACTGGCCGCTTCCATCTGCCCATCGAAGACCTCGCCATGCGGATTGAGCGCCTTGTAGCGATAGTTCGGCATGTCAGCCCCGGCGTCCTGCACGCATCAGCTTTCCTCGGTCACGCGCAGCACTTCCTCGATGGTGGTCTGCCCGCTCAACGCCTTGGACAGGCCATCCTCGTACATGGTGCGCATGCCGGCCTCGCGGGCGATGCGCTCGATCTCGCCCATGCCATCGCGGCGCATCACCGCACGGCGCAGCGCATCGTTCATCACCAGGAATTCCATGATGGTGGTACGCCCCAGGTAGCCGGTCGGTGCCAGCGCAGACGGCTTCGGGCGGTACAGGTGGATCGGCCCTTCCGGCTGCAGGCGGCGCAGTTCGAACCGCTCGATCTCTTCCGGCGAGGCTTCGTAGCGCTCGGCGTGGGTCGGCTCCAGCCGGCGTACCAGGCGCTGGGCCAGGATGCCGTTGATGGTGGACGTGAGCAGGTAGTCCTCCACGCCCATGTCGAGCAGGCGGGTGATGCCACCGGCGGCGTTGTTGGTATGCAGGGTGGACAGCACCAGGTGGCCGGTCAGCGCCGACTGGATGGCGATGCGCGCGGTTTCCAGGTCGCGCATTTCACCGATCATGATGATGTCCGGATCCTGGCGCACGATGCTGCGCAGGGCATTGGCGAAGTCGAGGCCGATCTGCGGCTTGGCCTGGATCTGGTTGATGCCTTCGATCTGGTATTCCACCGGGTCTTCGACCGTGATGATCTTGACGTCGGCGGTGTTGAGCTGGCTCAGCGCGGTGTACAGCGTGGTGGTCTTGCCCGAGCCGGTCGGGCCGGTGACCAGCAGGATGCCATGCGGCTGTTCCAGCACCTTGCGGAACTGCGGCAGGAAGGCATCGGTGAAGCCGAGCCGGTGGAAATCGAACACCACCGTTTCGCGGTCCAGCAGGCGCATCACCACGCTTTCGCCATGCGCGGTCGGTACCGTGCTCACGCGCAGGTCCAGCTCCTTGCCCTGCACGCGCAGCATGATGCGGCCGTCCTGCGGCAGGCGGCGCTCGGCGATGTTGAGCCGGGCCATGATCTTGATGCGGCTGATCACCGCAGCGGTGAGGTTGGCCGGCGGGCTTTCGCCCTCCACCAGCACGCCATCGACGCGGTAGCGGACCTTCAACCGGCTCTCGAACGGTTCGACATGGATATCCGAAGCGCGCAGCTCCACCGCACGCTGGATCACCAGGTTGACCAGGCGGATCACCGGTGCTTCCGACGCAAGGTCGCGCAGGTGCTCGATGTCGTCGACCGCACCGCCCTCGCCATCCGCGGTTTCCACGATCGCGCCCATCGCGCTGCGGCCCTGGCCGAACCAGCGCTCGACCAGGTCATCGATCTCCGCGCGCATGCCCAGCACCGGTGTCACCGGAACCCCAAGGGCCAACTGCACGGCCTGCTGTGGATAGGCGTCGTGGGCATCGGCCAGCCACAGCCGCACCCCGTGTTCATCCAACTCCAGCGGGCACACATGGAACTGCTTCAGGAAGCGCAGCGACAGCGGAAGTCCCTCGGCCAGCGCCTGCGGCGGGGCCTCCGGCACCTGCTTGCCCTCCAGCAGCGGCAGGCCCAGCACCTCAGCGCTGGCCTGTGCCTGGTCGCGTTCAGACACCAGGCCCAGGCGCACCAGCAGGCCCAGCAGACTGCCGCCGGCCTCGGCATGCAATGGCCGCGCGCGTGCCAGGTCTCCTTCCTTGAGCCGGCCGCGCGCCAGCAACGCATCCAGGATGCGGCCTTCGGCGTCGTCGGTAACGGTTGCAGCGAGCGCGTTCACGTGACTCTCCTGTCAATCGGCCCGACTTTAGCAGTTAAGCCGTGATTTCCGCCGCCCTGCGGCCACCTTTCGTAAAAAGACGAAGCCCGTCACACAGGGTGACGGGCGTCGGCCGTTCAACTACGACACGAGGTGATTACTGCGTGGCGAGAATGCTCACGCCGTTGTATGCCGCTTCGCCCACCACCTTGATGTAATAGGTGCCCGCCACCGGCTTGTTCACCCGCACCGTTTCGGACGTGCCGGGACGGGTCGACTTGCCGTCGTTGTCGCTGGCGCTCGGCTCACGCCCCTGGGCAATGTAGACCGAGACGTTGCCGGTGCCACCGTAGGTGATCACGCTGAGCTGCTTTCCGGCAACGGCTTCGAAGCTGTACAGCTTGCTGCTGCCGGCAGCACCGTTCAGGCCGCCGACTGCGGCCTTGTTGGTCAGCGGCGTGGCCACCGGCCCGCAGTTTTCGGTGCACGGTTCTTCCAGTGCCTTGGCCAGCGCGGCCTTGGCATCAAGGATGCCGGTACCGATCGGGGTCGCCGCCGGGATGGCGACCGGGAACGGACGCGCCGTTTCCTTCAGCAGGGTACGCATCGCGGCCGGGGTCAACGGATCCTTGCCCTTGGCGATCAGTGCGCTCTGCACCAGTGCCGCAACGGCGGCCACATGCGGCGAGGCCATCGAGGTACCGCCCATGCCCATGTAGCCCGGCGTGCCCGATTCCGGCGTGGTGGCCGCATTGGAGCCGGTCTGCCAGATGTAGCCGCCCGGGTTGCCGTCGACACTGCCGCCACCGCCCGGACCGGACAGGTCCACGCGGGCTCCATAGTTGGAGTAGTAGGTGATGCCACCGGTGATGCGGGTGGCACCCACGGTCACCACGCCTTCGCAGCTGGCCGGCTGGTACTTGGACGCGTTGTCGGCTTCATTGCCGGCAGCCACCACCACCGTGGTACCGCGCGAGATCGCGCCGTTGATCGCGTCCTGGTAGGTGCTGGCGCAGGAACCACCGCCCCCCAGGCTCATGTTGATGATCTCGGCCGGATTGGTGTTGGCCGGGATGCCGGTCACGGTACCGCCGGAGGCCCAGGTCACCGCATCAGCGATGTCGGACAGGTAGCCGCCGCACTTGCCCAGCACGCGGACCGGCAGCACCTTGGCCTTGTAGGCGACACCGGCCATGCCGACGCCGTTGTTGGTCTGCTCGGCCACGGTGCCGGCGACGTGGGTGCCGTGCCAGGAACTGTCGTCGGCCAGCGAGCCGTCATAGCACTCGTTGTCGTTCTCGACCCAATCACCGTAGTCCTGCGCACCCGGCACGCGATCGTTGGTCGGGCGCCGCGAGGTCTCCGCATCGCTGATGAAGTCGTAGCCTTCCAGCAGGTTTCCGACCAGGTCCGGATGCTGCGGCAGGACGCCGGTGTCGATCACTGCCACCACGATGCCCTCGCCCTGCGAGACATCCCACGCCGCCGGTGCGTTGATGCCGCCGACCGCATTGTGCAGATGCCACTGGTTCTGCTGGTAGAAGGGATCGTTCGGCACCAGCGCCGGCTGCACGTTGCCGGCACGCAGTTCGCTGCGGCGCAGCTTCACGTCGGCTTCGGCGTACTGCACCGACGGATCGGCCTTCAGTTCCTTCAGCACGCGCTGCAGTTCGGCCGGTGCCAGGCGGCCCTGCACACGGATGAGGTCCGCACCGGTAGACAGCTTGCGGACCACCTGCGGGCCGAGCGTGCTGGCGCGTGACGTGCCGCCGGAGAGACTGGCACGGGTCAGTGCGGACTGCACGGTGGACAGCTTCGCCGAGCGGTCGGTGGCGGCAGCAGCGCCGGCCCGGTACTTGACGATGATGCGCTCGGTACCCGGCTGGGCGGTGCTGGCCTGGCGCACCGGTTCACGGGTCGGCAACCCGGCGGCGTGGACGGCACCGACCGCCGTCATCGACAGCACGGCGGCGGCAAGCACATTGATGCGAAGGTTCTGCTTCTTGATCACGTCGAATTCCTCTTCTGGGTCATGGATCGAACCAACACTGCGGCCATCATTCCTTGACGACTCCCGGCCGGCCCAGCCGGGATTGCCGTGACCTCCCCCCAGGCCCTCACTGCAGGTACGGCGCCGGCGTGGGTGGCCGCCGGCGCGATGGAGTGGCTTACCAGCCGAAGCCGGCACCGACGCCGACCGAACTGTCGTCACTGCTGAAGGCGCCGCCGAAGGTGACCGTGGCGCGATCGCTGATCGCACGCTGGTAACCCAGCGACAACGCCGACTCGCCACCCTGGAAACCGATGCCGACGCCGACACGGTTCTGGGTGCGGATACCGGCGGCACTGGTGGCCATGTTGAGCATCGCTGCGCTCATCGCGCCCTGGCGGTCGATGCGGCGGTCCATGTGGCGCAGGCGTCCGTCGATCTCGCCCTTGAACACATCGAAGCTGTCGGCAACGGCCTGGACGCGGCTGTCGGTGTAGCTGTTCGCCGTCGCCATGCCACGGTCCAGCTGGCCCTTGTTGACGGCGTCGGTGGCGGTGGTGCCGGCGGCGACGTTGGTGACCTGGCGTTCGTTGCCTTCGCTGCCCACCGAGACCGTGTTGGCACGATCGGCAACCGAGCCCTGGCCCAGCGCCACGGCATTTGCCGCCGTTGCACTGGCGCCCTGGCCGATGGCCGTGGACGAAGCGCCGCTGGCTACCGCGCCATCGCCCATGGCCACGGCGTTGAAGCCGGTAGCCGGGGTGCCGACCGGAATGCCCGCCCCCGCCGCGGCCACCGTCGGCGTGCCCTGCACGCGTGCGGTACTGGCCGGCGCGGCATCGGCCGTTGCCGGTGCGTCGGCCACGCTGGCCAGCGGGCTTTCATCCAGCGAAGCACTCATTGCGCGCAGGCTGGACGCGCCTGCTCGCGTGCCACCGGCAGTGCGACGGTCAATCTCACTGACCTTGCGGTCCAGCGCGCCCAGCGCATCGCCGACATTGCTGTAGGTGGCGCCCTGGATCACGTAGTTCGGCGCCACGAACACACCCTGCATGCCGACACTGGCACCACCGCCGAGGAAGCTGGCGGCATCACTGAGCGACTGGAACAGCTGCCCGCCATTGATCGCCTGGCGGCTGCCGGCGGCGATGTTGCCCGCGCCGACGTTGTCGATGGTGGTGCCCTGGAAGCCGGACAGGGTCAGGCGGTCACGGCTGGCGTCGTCATAGCCGACGGCGCTGGCCGCCGTGGTCTCGACCGTGGCGATGCGCGAGTCGAAATCACCGACACGGGTTTCCACGGCGCCCACGCGCTGGTTGGTGACGTTGAGCTGCGAGCCGGTGACCGCGTCGCTGCTGCCGGCGGCGATGCGGCCGTCGGCCACATTGACGATGCGGCGCGCGGCCGGGCCATCGGTGCCGTTGCCACCACCGACCGACACCACGTTGGCATCGAGCGCACGCGAGCCCGCACCCAGTGCCACCGAGTTCGCACCGGACGCGCCGGCACTGTTGCCCAGTGCAAGCGCACCGTTGCCGATGGCCATCGCATTGGCACCCAGCGCATTGCTGCGTGCGCCGCTGGCACTGGCGGCCGAACCGATCGCTGCGGCATCGCTGCCGCTGGCACTGGCGGTACCCGCGCCGCTGGCCTTGACGTAGCGTGCGGTGCCATCGGCGGTCGCCGCGACCGCATCGAGCTGGCCACGATTGACTGCATCGGTGCGCTCGGTACCGGCGGCGACACGGGTGATCTGTCGATCACTGCTGGCACTGCCGACCGACACGGTGTTGGCACGATCAGCCACCGAGCCTGCGCCCAGTGCGATGCTGCCGGCCGCCGAAGCGTTGGCACTGACACCCACCGCGGTGGCGTTCGCACCGGTGGCCTTGCTGCCGTAGCCCACCGCAGTACCCAGTCGACCACTGGCTTCGGCGTAGCTGCCCAGCGCCGAGGCGCCATCGGCCGAGGCAGTGGCGCGGAAACCGCTGGCCTGCGACTGCGTGCCGCTGGCCGTGGCCTGCGCGCCGCTGGCGGTGCTGTAGGCGCCCTTGGCCTGGGCGCCGGCGCCGGTAGCGCTGGCGCCGAGTTCACTGGCGCGGGCAGCGCTGCCCACGGCCACGCTGTCGACACCACTGGCCTGTGCGTTGGTACCCAGTGCCGCCGCGTTGCTGCCGGTCGCCAGGGCGTCGGCGCCTACCGCCGTGGCGTTGGCGGCCATCGCGTTGGCGCCACTGCCCAGCGCGGTGGCACCGTTGCCGATGGCGTTGGACGCGTTGCCGGCGGCCAAGGCGTTGTCACCGTCCACCAGGGCACCGGCCTCGCCATCGGCATTGCCGCTGGCCTGGAACTGGCGGCTGGTCCTGTCGGCGACGCTGGCAACGGCATCCAGCTGGCCCTTGTTCACCGCGTCGGTGGCTTCGGTACCGGCTGCCACATGGGTCACCTGGCGTTCGCCACCGGCCTTGCCGACGGCCACGGTGTTGTCACGGTCGGCCTTGGAGCCGGCACCGAGGGCGACACTGTTGCTGCCGTTGGCGGTGGCGTTGGCGCCCAGGGCCGTGGCATTGCTGCCGGCGGCCCACGAGTTCCAGCCGATTGCCGTGGCGTAGTCTTCGGTCGCCCATGCGCCGGCACCGAACGCCGCCGCACCGGTGCCACTGGCACGCGACGGGATCAGGCCGAAGAAGGTGCTGCCACCGATGGCCACGCTCTCCTCGCCGCTGGCCTCGCTGGACTGACCCACCGCCACGGCACCGGTACCGGCTGCAGCAGCACCGAAGCCGACGGCGGTCGTGTTGGCACCACTGGCCGCCGAGCCGTAGCCCAATGCGGTGCCGAGGCGTCCACTGGCCTCGGCATAGCCACCGACGGCAGTGGTGCCATCGGCAGAGGCGGCACTACGGAAGCCGCTGGCCAGGGCCTGCGTGCCGCTGGCGTTGGATTCGGTGCCAGTTGCCGTGCTGTACGCACCGCTGGCCTGTGCACGCGCACCGACCGCGCTGGCGCCGAGCTCGCTGGCGCTGGCACCGGTGCCGAGCGCAAGGCTGTCTTCACCGCTGGCCTGCGCTGTGCTGCCCAGCGCCGCCGCATTGTTGCCGGTGGCCAATGCATCGATGCCCACGGCCGTGGCGTTGGCCGCCAGCGCGTTGGCACCGCTGCCCAGCGCGGTGGCCCCGTTGCCGATGGCGTTGGCCGCATCGCCGGCCGCCAGCGCGTTGTCGCCCTCGACCAGTGCCCCTGTTTCGCCATCGGCGTTGCCGCTGGCCTGGAACTGCCTGCTGGTCTTTTCCGCTGCGGCGGCTACGGCGTCGAGCTGGTTCTTGTTGACCGCATCATTGCCCTGCGTGCCATCGGCCACGTTGGTGATCTGGCGGGTGTTGCCACCGCCGCCGACCGACACGGTGTTGTCGCGGTCGGCGATCGAATCGGCACCCAGCGCCACGCTGTTGGCAGCGCGCGATTCGGCGGCGTTGCCCAGCGCGGTGCTGTTGATGCCACCGGACCAGGCGCCGCCACCGACGGCGGTGGAGTAGTTGCCCGATGCTTCGGTGGCCAGCACGCCGAACAGCGATCCGCCGACGGCGACGCTGTTGGTGCCGGTGGCCAGGCTGCCCTGACCAGTGGCGGTGCTGTAGGCACCGGAGGCTTCCGAATCACCGCCCAGCGCCACGCTGTTGGAGCCGGAGGCATTGGCGAAGTTGCCGAAGGCCGTGGCATTGAAGGCCGAGGCCTGTGCATAGCCACCGATGGCGGTGCTGTAGCCGCCGGTCGCCTCGGCACCGATGCCGAACGCTGCCGACGCGGTGCCACTTGCGACACTCTCGCTGCCGACCGCGGTGGCGCCGCTGCCACTGGCATTGCTGAAGTACCCCACTGCCACCGCCTCCTCGCCGGAGGCTTCGGACAGCACGCCGGTCGCGGTGCTGCCAGCACCGCTGGCGATGCTGGCCGCACCGAACGCCGCACTCTGCTCGCCACTGGCCTCGCTTTCCGCACCCTGCGCGGTTGCGTATTCAGCGGTCGCCTGTGCATTTGCACCGACCGCGCTGGCGTTGGCGGCGCTGGCCAGGGCGTTGACGCCCAGTGCCTGCGCATTGCTGGCCAGCGCGTTGGCGCCACTGCCGAGTGCGGTGGCCCCGTTGCCGATGGCGTTGGCCGCATCACCGGCGGCCAGCGCGTTGTCACCGTCCACCAGTGCACCGGCCACATCACCGCCGTTGCCGCTGGCCTGGAAGAAGCGGCTGGTGGTGGCTGCCGCGCCCGCCACGGCATCCAGCTGCGCCTTGTTCACCGCGTCGGTGGCCTGGGTACCGGCGGCGACGTTGGTCACCTGGCGTTCGTTGCCGGTGCTGCCGACCGAAACGCTGCGGGCGCGGTTGGCGACCGAGCCGGCGCCCAGTGCGACGGCGTTGCTGGCGCTGGCGTTGCTGCCGGCACCGAGCGCGATCGCGCTTTCACCACCGGCCACCGTGTTGGTGCCGATGGCGATGCTGTTGAGGCTGTTGCCCAGCGCCTGGAAGCCCAGCGCCACGCTGTTGTCGCCATAACCGAATGCGCCGCGACCGACGGCGGTGGAGCTGGTGCCGTTGGCCCAGCTGTTGTAACCGATGGAGGTCGCACCACTGCCACTGGCCCAGGCCGCGTTGCCAAATGCCGAGGCATTGGTGGCCGTTGCCCAGGCGCCGGAACCGAACGCACTCGCCCCGCTTGCGGTAGCCCAGCTGTAGCCACCGACGGCGGTGCTGTCGTCACTGCTGGCGAAGGCGCTGTCGCCAACCGCAACCGCGTAGCTGCCGGCCGCACGCGACTTGCCGCCGGCCGCGAAGCTTTTGTCTCCGCTGGCCCTGGCGGCGTTGCCGAACGCACTGCTGGCAGCACCGGTCGCCTGCGCACCACTGCCGACCGCTGTGGCGTCGGCGACGGCAGTGGTGCCGACCTGCTGTGCCGTACCGTCGGCACCGATGATCGGCTGGTTGTACTCGTCGTAGGCCTGGCCGAGGCCACCGATGGCAACACCGCCATTGCCGGTGGCGTTGCTGTTGCGACCCACCGCCACGGCGTCGTCACCGATGGCCGAGGCTGCTGCGCCCTGTGCAACCGCGCCGGCGCCGATCGCATTGCTCGACGAACCCGCCGCAACCGCACCTTCGCCCTCGGCCAATGCACCCGCATCGCTGCCTGCTTCCGGCTGGGCCTGGAAGAAGCGCGCTGTGCTGTCGGCGGTGCTGGCCACCGCGTCGAGCTGCGCCTTGTTCACTGCATCGGTGGCTTCACTGCCCGCGGCGACGCTGGTGATCTGCCGTTCGTTGCCGGCACTGCCCACGGCTACGCTGTTGGCACGCACCGCTTCGGAGTTGGCGCCGAGCGCAACGCTGTTGGCACCGCGTGCGGTGGCGTAGTAGCCCACGGCGGTGCTCTGCGCGCCGCTGGCCCAGGTCTGCGCGCCGAGCGCGCTGGCGTTCTCGCCCGGTGCGTAGGCGAAGTAGCCGACCGCAGTCGCTTCGGCGCCGGACGCTTCGGTCAGGCTGCCGTTGGCCACCGCGCGATCACCGCTGGCGATGGCACCGGCGCCGACGGCGGTCGACGCTTCGCCGCTGGCCTGGGTCTGCACGAAGAAGCCCAGGCCTGGAATCAGATCGGCCGGGCCGCCGATGGCCACGCTGCTGGTGCCGGTGGCATTGCTCTGCGTACCCAGCGCGGTGGAGTAATCACCGATGGCATTGGCAACCGCACCGAACGCGGACGACTGCGCGCCGGCGGCATATGCGCCCACGCCAAAGGCAGACGCGGCGAAACCGCCGGCCTCGGCACTCGCACCCACCGCAGTACCACCGACACCGGCACTGGTGGCGCCGGTTTCCACCGGCACGCCGCCCCTGGTGATCAGCGGATTGCCATCGGCATCCACCGCAGCACCACCGACGGCGACACTGCCTGGGCCGTTGGCCTGCGCGTTGTTGCCGAACGCGGCACTGTTCTGACCTGAGGCCAGTGCGTTGTTGCCCACCGCGGTCGCGTTCTGTGCGACGGCATTGGCGCCCGCGCCCACGGCGGTGGTGCCGTTGCCGATGGCGTTGGCCGCCTCGCCAGCCGCCAGCGCCTCGTCGCCCTCGGCCAATGCACCCGCATCACTGTTGCTGCTGCCAGTGGCCTGGAAACGCTTGGCGGTGGCATCGGCCACGGCGGCGACGCCCTTCAACTGGCCGACGTTGACCGCGTCGGTGTCTTCGGTGCCCGCCGCGACGCTGGTGATCTGCCGGGTCAGGCCGTATTCGGCGGCGCCGACCGACACGGTGTCGACACGGTCGGCCAGCGAGCCGGCGCCCAGCGCCACGCTGCCGGTGGCGACCGCCGCCGAGTTGGACCCCAGCGCGGTGCTGTACTCACCCACGGCAGTGCTGAACGCCCCCACCGCGATCGATGCTTCATTGGCGGCAGTGGCGCCGCGGCCCAGTGCGGTGCTGCCCGGGCCCATCGCCACGGCACCACCGCCGACGGCCGTCGCGCCATCGGCAGTGGCTTCGGACAACGCACCGAGTGCGGTGGCCGCGCCGTTCTCGCTGGCTGCGTACGCGCTGGCGCCGACGGCTGTATCGCCAAGCCCGAACGCGGCCGCGCTCTGCCCGACCACCACGCTGGCATCGCCGATGGCCAGGGCGCCCTGGCCGAAGGCACTGGCGCCGAGACCGGCGGCAATGGCCTGGGTTCCGATGGCGGTGGTGGCGTTGGCCAGCGCCTGTGCACCGGCGCCGGCCGCGACTGCGCCCTGCCCCTCGATCTTCGCCGCGTCGCTGTCATCGCCTGCGCCGTCGGCCTTGAAATAGCGGTTTCCATCGGCGGCGACATCAGCCAGCGCGGCCTGCGTGGCGCGCGCCTGCGCGTCCAGCTGCGCCTTGTTCACCGCATCGGTGCCCTGCGTGCCAGCAGCCACATTGGTGATCTGCCGCTCCTTGCCGGCATCGCCGATGGACACGGTATTGGCCCGCGTGGCCTTGGAGCCAGCGCCCAGCGCCACGCTGTTGGCGGCGCTGGCATTGCTGTTGCTGCCGATCGCCACCGCGTTGCTGCCCTTGGCCGTGGCCGAGCCTTCGATCAGGCACTTTTCCAGCAGCTTGCCGCTGAATGCAACGCAGGTGGCGCTGCCGCCGATCTGCACCGACTGTGCCGTCGCGCTGCCGCTCATGCCCAACCCCAATACCAGGCCCAGTGCCACCGCCAGCAGTGCGGGCGTGGCCTGTGTCGCATCGCGGCGCTGGTCGACGACCCCGCCACTGCTGCTGTCGGAGGAGGCCAGTTCCGAGGCCACCACCAACTGACCCAGTGCTTTGTTCCAGACCTTGCGATAAATCCGATTCATCGGTACGGCTCCTGATTGGACTGGTTTTGGGCAAAGCAACGCCACCGCTGGGCTTTCCGGCCCAACGTCCCCTGGGGGCGTTTATTCGCGTGATTTACTGCGGGGTATTGCCGAACGGCGCGCAGCGACAGAAAACCGAGCGCGTGCGCCAACCGGTTACTGCGAAATGAATGATTCTGAAACGGGGTTCAAGTGTTAACGGCAACTTTGCAGATCGTCAAGACTTTGACACGACAAATCCTATTGCCGTGAAGCAGTTCACTATTTCACGTGTTTATAAAGGCATTTTGTTAGACATACGTGACGAACTGCTGGCGCATGAAAAACGGATGTAACTAGCGGCCAGATCAGCAATTTCACGCACACAAAGAAAAACCCGCCGACAAAGCGGCGGGTTTTTCCATACGCGGTGGCATTGCGGCCTGCGCGGAACGATGCGATCAGCCGCACCACACCCGCGCGTTGCGGAACATGCGCATCCACGGCGACTCACCCTGCCATTCAGCCGGTGCCCAGCTCAGGTTGAGCGCGCGCGGGGTGCGCTCCGGGTGCGGCATCATGATGGTGACGCGGCCGTCGGTGCTGGTCAGGCCGGTGATGCCGTCCGGCGAACCGTTCGGGTTCAGCGGGTACTGGCTGGCGACGTTGCCATGGCCATCGATGTAGCGCAGCGAGACGCGGGCGGCAGCCTGGTCGACGGCGTTGTCGAACACGGCCTGGCCTTCGCCGTGCGCCACCGCTACCGGCAGGCGCGAGCCGGCCATGCCACGCAGCAGGATCGACGGCGATTCCACCACTTCCAGCAGCGCGGTGCGGGCTTCGAACTGCTCGCTGGCATTGCGGCGGAACTGCGGCCAGTGTCCGGCACCGGGGATGATGTTCTTGAGCTGGCTCATCATCTGGCAGCCGTTGCACACGCCCAGCGCGAAGCTGTCTTCGCGCGCGAAGAACGCGGCGAAGGCATCACGCAGCGCACTGCGCTCCAGGATCGAGGTGGCCCAGCCACGGCCGGCACCGAGCACATCGCCGTAGCTGAAGCCGCCGCAGGCGACCAGGCCGGTGAAATCCTGCAGCGCCACGCGGCCTTCGATCAGGTCGCTCATGTGCACGTCGAAGGCGCGGAAGCCGGCACGTTCGAAGGCGTTGGCCATTTCGATCTGGCCGTTGACGCCCTGCTCGCGCAGCACCGCCACGCGCGGACGCGCACCGGTGCTGATGAACGGTGCCGCCACATCCTCGTTCAGGTCGAAGCTGAGCTTGGGCTTCAGGCCCGGTGCGTTGAAGGCACGGGCGACCTCGCGCTCGGCATCGGCGTTGGCCGGGTTGTCGCGGCGCTTCTGCATCGCGTGGGTGACCGACCACCAGGCGTCGAACAGTGCGTCCCAACGCCATTCGGCCAGGTTCTCGCCACCCAGCGACACGCGCACCACCGGCGCGGTGGTCGGCTTGGCGATGCGCTGTGCGCATTCGGTCAGTGCGTGGCGTTCGACCAGGTCGGCGAACGCAGCGCGGTCTTCGCGCGCGATCTGCACCACCGCACCCAGTTCTTCGTTGAACAGGCTGCGGAACGGATCATCGCCCCAGGCATCGAGCGTGATGTCCAGGCCAAGGCGCGAAGTGAAGGCCATTTCGCACAGCGCGGCGAAGGCACCACCGTCGCTGCGGTCGTGGTAGGCCAGCAGCAGGCCAGACTGGCGCGCATCGCGGATCAGCTCGAAGAAGCCACGCAGGCGCTGCGGATCGTCCAGGTCCGGAGCGGCACCGGCGAAGGCCGGCAGGTCGCCATGGTCGGCGTGCACCTGGGCCAGGATCGAACCGCCCAGGCGCTGCTTGCCGGCACCCAGGCCGATCAGCCACAGCTCGCTGTCCACGTCGCGGTCGAGCAGCGGGGTCAGCTGCTGGCGCACGTCGGCGACCGGCGCGAACGCCGAGATCACCAGCGACACCGGCGACACGCTCTTGTGCGCTTCGCCCTGGTCGTGCCACTGCGCCTGCATCGACAGCGAGTCCTTGCCCACCGGGATGCTGATGTCCAGCTGCGGGCACAGTTCCATGCCCACCGCCTTCACCGCGTCGTACAGCAGTGCGTCTTCGCCCGGATGACCGGCCGCGGCCATCCAGTTCGCCGACAGCTTGATTTCATCCAGCGCATCGACCGGGGCCGCACACAGGTTGGTCAGCGCTTCGCCCACCGCCATGCGTGCCGAAGCCGCCGCATCGAGCAGGGCCAGCGGGGTGCGCTCGCCGATCGACATCGCTTCGCCAGCCACGCCATCGAAGTCGGCCAGGGTGATCGCCACGTCGGCCACCGGCAGCTGCCACGGGCCGACCATCTGCTCACGCGCGGTCAGGCCACCGACGCTGCGGTCACCGATGGTGACCAGGAAGTTCTTCGAGGCGACGGTCGGGTGCGCGAGTACGCGCAGGCCGGCTTCCTGCAGGTCCAGGCCGCCGGTCTTCAGCGCCGGCCAGCGCGGTGCCGGCGGGTGCGCGGTGTCGCGGTGCATCTTCGGCGGCTTGCCGAACAGCACGTCCATCGGCAGGTCGATCGGCGCATCGGCCGGGGTGTGGCCCGGCACGGCACCGTAGGCCACCACCAGGTGCTCCTCGGCGGTGGCCACGCCGACGGCAGCGAACGGGCAGCGCTCGCGGGCGCACAGCGCGGCGAACTCGGCCAGGCGCTCCTGGGCCACGCCCAGCACGTAGCGCTCCTGCGACTCGTTGCACCACAGCTGCATCGGCGACAGCGACGGATCATCGGTGGGCACCTTGCCCAGGTCGATGACACCGCCAACCTTGGAGTCGTGCAGCAGTTCGGGGATGGCATTGGACAGGCCACCGGCACCGACGTCGTGGAAGAACTTGATCGGGTTGTTGGCGCCCATCGCCACGCAGCGGTCGATGACCTCCTGGCAGCGGCGCTCCATTTCCGGGTTGTCGCGCTGCACGCTGGCAAAGTCCAGGTCCTCGGCGCTCTCGCCGGAGGCCACCGAACTGGCGGCGCCACCGCCCAGGCCGATCAGCATCGCCGGCCCGCCGAGCACGATGACCGCATCACCGGCCTGCAGCGGGATCTTGTCGACCTGCACGCGATCAATCGCGCCGAGGCCGCCGGCCAGCATGATCGGCTTGTCGTACGCACGCACCAGATCGGCGCCTTCGGGCAGCTCGAAGCTGCGGAAGTAGCCGAGCAGGTTCGGGCGGCCGAATTCGTTGTTGAACGCGGCGCCGCCGAGCGGGCCGTCGGTCATGATTTCCAGCGCCGGCGCCATGCGCGGGTTCAGCGCGCGCGGCGCTTCCCACGGCTGCGGCAGCTCGGGGATGCGCAGGTGCGAGACCGAGAAGCCGGTCAGGCCCGCCTTCGGCTTGCCGCCACGGCCGGTCGCGCCCTCGTCGCGGATCTCGCCACCGGCACCGGTCGAGGCACCCGGGAACGGCGCGATCGCGGTCGGATGGTTGTGCGTTTCCACCTTGATCTGGAACGCGCTGGGCACCTGCGGCTCGCGGCGGTATTCGCCACTGGCCGGATCGGGGCGATAGCGCGAGGCCGGATGGCCTTCGATCACCGCGGCATTGTCGCTGTACGCGCTGAGCGTGTGCTGCGGAGTCTGCTGGTGGGTGTTCTTGATCATCCGGAACAGCGAGCGGTCCTGCTCCTGGCCGTCGATGGTCCAGCTGGCGTTGAAGATCTTGTGGCGGCAGTGCTCGGAATTGGCCTGCGCGAACATCATCAGTTCCACGTCCGACGGCGACCGGCCCAGCGCAGTGAAACGCTCGCGCAGGTAGTCGATCTCGTCCTGGGCCATGGCCAGGCCGAGGCGCTGGTTGGCGGCCTCCAGCTGGTCCACCGGCACGCGCTCCAGTTCACCCCGGGCCGGTGCCGAGAACAGCGCCTGGCCCTGTTCCACGGTCTCCAGCACCGACTGCGTCATCGGGTCGTGCAGCGCCTTGACCAACGCCTGCTGGGCGGCGGCATCGGCCGGCCAGCCCTGCACGTCGATGCGCAGGCCACGTTCGACCCGGCTGACCGGCTGGCCGGCACCGCGGACCAGTTCGGTGGCCTTGCTCGACCACGGCGACAGCGTGCCCAGGCGCGGCACCACGATGCGGCTGACCGCGCCGTCGGCCACGGCTTCGGCCTGCGGCGCCGCTTCGAGGATGCGGCACAGGGTGGTCAGGTCGGGGGCGGCGCTGCCTTCGGGCTGCACGAAATAGACGTGCCAGGCACCGCTGATGCGCAGGGAGGGAGCGATGGACTGCAGGCGGGATTCAAGACGTTCGCGGCGGAACGGCGACAGGGCGGGCGCGCCCTCGAGGACCATCATGTCCGGGGAACCGTAGTTGGGAAACGGGCCCGACATTGTACCGGAAGCGGGGGAAGGGCTCTGGCCGGGCGGCGCCCGGCACCCGCCGAGGCCAGGGCAACGGCAACAGCAACGGCCAAAGCAAAAGCGGGGTTCCCGTGGGGTGGCGGGGTGGGTCCGGTGGCGGGGGACGCCGTAAACCCGTCCCTGGGGGCTTGGCCGCGGCATCCATGCCGCGGACACCCCCGCCACCGGACCCACCCCGCCTTCGACAGATTTCCGCGATCTGCGGTAAATCCACGCCATGCGTGCATGCTCTGCGGTAGTGCCGGCCGCTGGCCGGCAACCAGGGAAATCTCAGAAGTCAGGCATTGAAGAGCGAAGCGACCGGCTTTTGCTTTTGATTTTTTGTTCTGTCTTTCGTGGCTGGCCGCGCAGGAACCTGTCCGTGGCCGGGCGGGTGGGTTGCGCAGGGGCGTAAGCGCCATGGATGGCGCGCCCGAGCCTACAGGGACGTATTCACGGCGTCCCCTGCGCAGCCCACCCACCCGGCCAACCCCAGAAATCTGCTTTTCGCGGAAAGCCCCCAGCCACGAGGGGGCTCCGCTGATGGCCGCCGACCGCGCGCAGCGCCGCTCTCCGCCCGAATCCCGGAACCATGCGCTTGCTCACGGATTGACCACGCGATTGATGACAACGTTGTCCCCACCTGGCGCCGGACTCTCTCCCCGGCCCCCCAGGTACCCCGTCCGCCCCCTCCGTCGCCTTCCCGGGCGACGCCCGGACCTGCGTCACGCGCGGCGCCATCGGGGCCCGCGCGCCCTTTGATCGGAGACTTACCCATGTACGACCCGATTGTGCGCAGTGCCGAACGTTCGACCCGAAGCTGTCGTCCCCGCCACCTGGCCTGGCTGCTTGCCCTGGCCGCCGGTACCGCCGCCCTGCCCGGCCTGGCGCAGGCTGCCAGCTGTGCCGGCGTGGCCCAGTGGGACCAGGCCAGGATCTACCGGGCCGGCGATACCCTGCAGAAAGGAGGCGTCCTCTATCGGGCGAACCAGGACATCTGGAACGCGCCGCCGGACCATCCGGCCGGTGCGCCCTACTACACCAACCTTGGTGCCTGCGATGGCAGCGGCAGCAACCAGCCGCCGGTGATCAGCCTCACCTCGCCGGCCAACGGCGCCACCTTCAGCGCCGGCAGCACGGTCAACGTGACCGCTACCGCCAGTGACCCGGACGGCAGCGTCGCCAAGGTCGAGTTCTTCCGCGACGGCAGCTCGCTGGGCGTGGCCACCGGTGCGCCGTATGCGGCCAGCTGGGCCAATGCCAGCGCCGGCAGCCACACCCTGCGTGCGGTCGCGACCGACAACAACAACGCCACCACCAGCACCCCGACCATCACCATCACCGTCAACGCCGCCGGTGGCGACACCACCGCACCGAGCGTGCCGGGCGGGCTGGCGGTCGGCACCCGTACCGCCAACAGCATCGCGCTCAGCTGGAGCCCGTCCACCGACAACACCGGTGGCAGTGGCCTGGCTGGCTATGACGTGTACCGCAACGGCAGCCTGGTCGGTTCGCCGTCCAGCGCCAGCTATGTGGATGGCGGGCTGACCGCATCGACCACCTACCGTTACCGCGTGCGGGCGCGCGACAACGCCGGCAACGCGTCGGCGCAGGGCACCGAAATCAGCGCCACCACGCTGGCCGGTGACGGCGGCACCACCGGCAAGCGGGTCATCGGTTACTTCACCCAGTGGGGCATCTACGGCCGCAACTACCGGGTCAAGAACATCGACAGCAGCGGCTCGGCCGCACGCCTGACCCACATCAACTACGCGTTCGGCAACGTGCGCAACAACCGATGCGAAGTCGGCATCACCCAGCCGTCGGATCCGAACAGCGGTGCCGGTGGCGATGCCTTCGCCGACTACACCAAGGCCTTCAGTGCCGCCGAGAGCGTCAGCGGCAGCGCCGATACCTGGGACCAGCCGCTGCGCGGCAACTGGAACCAGCTCAAGCAGCTCAAGGCCAAATACCCGAACCTGAAGGTGCTGATCTCGCTGGGTGGCTGGACCTGGTCGCGCGGCTTCTCCAGCGCGGCGCGCCCGGAGAACCGCCAGGCCTTCGTCGCCTCGTGCATCGATGCCTACATCAAGGGCAACCTGCCGGTGACCGACGGTGCCGGCGGTGCCGGTGCCGCGCTGGGCGTGTTCGACGGCATCGACATCGACTGGGAATACCCGGTGGCCTGTGGCATCGAATGCGGCAAGCCGGAAGACAACGCCAACTTCACCGCGCTGATGGCCGAGTTCCGCCGCCAGCTCGATGCGGTGCGGCCGGGCCTGTTGCTGACGGTGGCGGTGGGTGCCGGCATCGACAAGATCCGTGTCACCGATCCGGCCGCATACCACCCGTACCTGGACTACATCAACGTGATGACCTACGACTTCCACGGCGCGTGGGATGCGAAGACCAATCACCAGTCGGCGCTGTTCGATTCGCCGAATGATCCGTCCACCGGCGACCAGAAGCTGTACAACAGCAACGACGCCATCGAGGCCTTCATCAGCCGTGGCGTGCCCGCCGCCAAGCTCAACCTGGGCATTGGCTACTACGGGCGTGGCTGGACGGGTGTGGCCAACGCCAACAACGGCCTGTACCAGACCGCGACCGGCGCCGCCCCGGGTACGTATGAAGCCGGCATCGAGGACTGGAAGGTGCTGAAGAACCTGGCGTGGCCGGGCTACACCGACAACACCGCCGGTGCCACCTGGATCTACAACGGCAGCACGCTGTGGAGCTTCGACACCCCGGCCAACATCACCCGCAAGATGGGTTACGTGAAGACCCAGGGCCTGGGCGGCGCGTTCGTCTGGGAGTTCAGCGGTGACGATGCGCAGGGCACGCTGACCAAGGCGGTCAGTGATGGCCTGAAGTAAGCAAAAGGCCGGGGATGCGACACGCATCCCCGGCTCCCTGCCTGTAGAGCCGAGCCCATGCTCGGCTGCTGTTTCCGCAGCCGAGCATGGGCTCGGCTCTACAGGAAAAGACCAGCGACGATCAGCGCTTGGCCGACAGCTTCTCCAGCGCGGCACGCAGCTGCGCCGGCGGCAGGTAGCCGCCCAGCTGGGTGCCATCCGGCGCGAAGATCGCCGGCGTTCCATTCACGCCCAGCTGCTGGCCCAGCGCGTACTGCATCGCCACCGGGTTGGTGCAGTTCCTGGCCGGCACGCTGCCACCGCGCTTGGCGTTGGTCAGCGCCTGGCGACGATCCGCTGCACACCAGACCGAGATCATGTCGGTGTAGTCCTTGCTGCCCAGGCCCATGCGCGGAAACGCCAGGTACTCGACGGTGATGCCGTTGCGGTTGAGTTCGGCGATGTCCTGGTGCAGCTTGCGGCAGTAACCACACTCGATGTCGGTGAACACGCTGATGGTGTACTTGGCGTTCGGCGCGGCAAACACGATGCGATCGCCGTGGTTGGCCTTGGCCAGCAGGCCGCGGCGGTAACCAAGCAGGCCCTCGCTGTTGGCCGGGCCCTTGGCGCGGGTGTCGTAAGGCTGCGACTGGAACAGGTAGCGCCCGTCATCGGACACGTACAGCAGCTGGCCGGAAACGACGACCTCGCGGAAGCCGGGGAACGGCGCGGCACCGATGTAATCGACCTGGAAACCCGGATTGAGCGCGGTCAACGCGGCACGTACCGCCTGGTCGGCCGGCGCGTTGGCGGCCGGGCTGGCCTTGGTCGCAGCGGCAGCAGGCGCCTTGGCGGCCGGCGGAGCCGGCTGGGCGCAGGCGGTCAGGCTGAGCGCACCGAACACGGCGGCGATGGCAAATCGGAGCATGGAGCGATCCGCAGCAGAAGAAGACCCCGGATTCTGACACAGCCGCCGGTACCGGGCCGCGACGCCCGGCACGGCCCCGGGCAGCGATTCAGCCCGGCGCTCAGCCGCGCGGATGGTGGCGGGCGTGCAGCTTCTGCAGATGCTCGCGCGCTACCAGGGTGTAGATCTGGGTGGTCGACAAGGAACTGTGGCCGAGCAGCATCTGCAGCGCGCGCAGGTCGGCACCGCGGTTGAGCAGATGGGTGGCGAAGCTGTGGCGCAGGCCATGCGGGCTGATCCGCGCCGGGTCGATGCCGGCCACCTGCGCATGGCGCTTGACCAGGTGCCAGAACGCCTGCCGGGTCAGCGCATGCAGCGTCGGCTCGATGAACAACGGGGTCTGACCATCCGCCAGGGCATGCACCTTGCCCTTGCCGACCAGCAGCGGGCGCGACTGCTGCAGGTAACGCTCCAGCCAGTGCTGCGATTCCTCGCCCAGCGGCATCAGCCGTTCCTTGCTGCCCTTGCCGGTGACCCGCAACACGCCCTGGCGCAGGTTGACCGCCGTGGCCGGCAGCAGCACCAGCTCGCTCACGCGCAGGCCGGCGGCATACATCAGTTCCAGCATGGCGCGGTCGCGCAGGCCCAGCGGGCTGTCGATGTCCGGTGCCGCCAGCAGCGCATCGATCTGGCTCTCGGCCAGCGCCTTGGGCAACAGCCGCGGCAGCTTCGGGGGGTCGAGCAGCGCACTGGGGTCTTCGCTGCGTTCGCCACGGCGCACGCCATCGGCGAAGAACGCCCGCAGCGCCGACAGCAGGCGCGCGTTGCTGCGCGGCGACCAGCCGTGGCGGGTGCGCCAGGCCAGGTAGTCGAACAGCCCGGGACGTTCGATGCCGGCCAGGCCACCGTCGCGTCCATCCATCCAGCGCGCCAGCCCTTCCAGGTCGCGCCGGTAGCTGTCCAGGGTGGCGCGGGCCAGGCCGTTCTCGGCCCAGATCGCATCGAGGAAGCGCTGGATGCGCACACTGTCGTCGGCGCGCAGCTCGGGCAGTTGCTGGACCAGCTGGCGGCGTTCGGCGGGGGTGGAAACAAGGGCCATGCATGCAGGATACGAGGGCCACTGCGGGCACGGCCAGCTTTGCGTATCCTCGGCGCATGTCCCGCCCTGCCAACGACACGGCCCCTGCGGCCGCTACCGAAACCCCCCGTCCGCGCGCGCTGCTGTCCTGGCGCATGCTGGCGATGGTCTACGACGCGCTGCCGGTGCTGGCGCTGTGGATGCTGGCCGGCACGCTGTTCACCCTCGCCTACACCTTCAGCGGCCACGCGCAGCGCGAGAACATCGCACCGTTCAGTATCTGGCAGTGGCTGCTGTGGGCGGTGTGCTGGGCGATCACGGGGTGGTATGCCACGGCCAGCTGGCGCCGCGGCGGGCAGACGCTGGGCATGCGGCCGTGGCGGCTGAAACTGCAGTCGCGCGATGGCACGCCGTTGCGGCACGGCCAGCTGTGGCTGCGCTTCGCGGTGGGGACGCTGTCGCTGCTGCTGGGCGGCCTGGGATTCTGGTGGGCCTGGGTCGACCGCCAACGCCTGACCTGGCACGACCGCGCCAGCGGCACCCGCCTGGTGCGCATGCCCAAGCGGTGATGCACGATCTGTAGAGCCGAGCCCATGCTCGGCTGGCAGGCGGTGCGCAAAAAGCAGCCGAGCATGGGCTCGGCTCTACAGAATCCAGCACGCTGGGCCGGGATGCTGGTGGTCGTGGCACGGATGCCGAAGCGGTGGATTGCCCCGGTAGCGCCGGGCATGGCCCCGCGCTACCAGAATCAGCCCGACTTGCGCCGGAACAACAGTCCGGACACGGCCAGCATGACGATCGGCGGCAGCGCATAGGCAATGCGGTAATCGAACTTCAGCGCACCGGCCATGCGGCCGAAGAACAGCTGCAGCAGCCAGAAGCCCAGTGCAAACAGGATGCCCAGGAACAGGCGCTTGCCCATGCCGCCGCTACGCAGCGACCCGAACGCGAACGGCACCGCGGCCAGGCACAGCGCCAGCACGTTCACCGGGTAGAACCAGCGGCTCCAGTACACATCCTCGAAATCGCGCGCATCCAGCCCGTTGCGCTGGCGGTAGGCAATGCTGGTGCTCAGCTCGGCCACGCTGAGGTTTCGCGGCTTGGCGATGCCGGTGGCCAGCGCCGCCGGATCCAGCTTCGAGTTCCACGGCTCACGCGCCACTTCCTGACGGGTGGCCGAGCGCTCGCCAAAGGTGTCGCGACGCACCCCGGTCAGCACCCAACCGTCCTTGTCGTGCTCGGCGGTGGCGGCATGGGTCAACGAGGCGATATTGCCGTCTTCGGCGATCCGGTACAGCCGCACGTCACGCAGGATCAGCCGCGTGCCCTTGTCGCCCACCAGCTGTTCCTCGCCGCTCTGGGCGTTGAGGAAGGTGTCGCCTTCGCGTGCCCATAGGCCGGAGTAGCGGGTGGTGGAGATGTCCCGCCCCCACTTGGCACTGGCCTTCAATGCATCGGCACGGTCCTGCCCCCACGGGCCCAGCGTCTCGGCGCTGAGCACCATCACTGCGGTCAGCAGCGACAGCGCGATCGCCACCGACACGCTCAGGCGCTTGCGCGACAGGCCCAGCGCACGCAGGGCGGTCAGCTCCGAGGTCGCGGCCAGCTGGCCCAGACCCATCAGCGCGCCGATCACCGCGGCGGTCGGGAACATCGTGTAGGCGCGGCGCGGCACCGTGTACAGCACCCAGGCGGCGGCATGGCCCAGGGTGTAGCCGTTCTTGCCGATGTCCTTGAACTCGCCGGAGAACGCCATCACCACGTCCAGGCCGACCAGCACCGCCCAGGTCAGCAGCACCGTGGTGAACACCGACTGGCCCAGGTACAGATCGAAACGCATCGGGCGCAGCCTCATGCGCGGGCTCCCTTCGAGCGGCCCAGGCGGCCATCACGTGCATACATCCAGATCGCCAGCGCCAGCAGCGGCACGGTCAACCACCACAGGCCGAGCGCGGCCGGAATCTTGCCGTTGGCGATCCAGCCACTGCCGATGAACATCAGGTTGGTGCCCACCATGTAGGCCATCAGGGCCAGCATCATGCGGCCGTAGCGCTGCTGGCGCGGCGAGCTGCGGCCCAGCGGCACGGTCAGCAGGGCGAAGGCCAGCGCGATCAGCGGCGGTGCCAGGCGGCGGTGCAGCTGCGCCTGCGCCTGCGGGCGCTCATCGCCGATCAGCTGCAGGGTCGGCATCAGTTCCGGGTCGTCCTCGGTGCGGGTCTGTGCACCGTCGGGCAGGGCCACGTCGTTGCGGGCAAAGGTCGCCAGCCGGTAATCCAGCGCGCCGGCCACCGGGCCTTCCACCTGGTGGCCATCATCCAGCTCCAGGAAGCGCTGGCGGGTGCCCTCGAAGAACATGCGGCCACCATTGGCGGATACCACTTCCAGGCGGTCATCCTTCTGGCGCTGCAGGAACACCTTGCCCAGCTGGGTGCCATCGGGCGAGATCGAGGACAGGTACACCACGCCGCCATTGGGCAGCGGGGTGAAGCGGCCCGGCTCCAGGCCGGCCATCAGCACGCTGCGGTTGGCCTCGATGATCATCTGCTCGGCCATCCGGCCGGCCCACGGGCCCAGCCACAGCGAGCAGGCGCCGACCAGCAGCACCACCGGCACCACCAGCATCAGCAGTGGCCGCAGCAGCCGCTTGGGCCCCACGCCAATGGCGGTGATGACCGCCATCTCCGAGTCGCGGTAGAGCCGGGCCACGGCCAGCAGCAGGCCCAGCATCAGCGCCAGCGGCAGGATCAGCGGCAGGTAGGCGATGAACTGCAGGCCCAGCTGGGAGAACAGCAGCTTGGCCGGCAGGCGTCCGTCGGCGATGTTGCCGAGGATGTCCACCAGCACGCCGCCCACGCTGACCACCAGCAGGACGATCAGGGTAGCCAGGAAACTCTGGACGAAATCGCCCAGCAGGTATCGGTCGAGCTTCAGCATGGGGCGGTGGTTTAAACTCTGGGGTTCGTTCGCGGTGCCGCCCAGTCTACTGTCTGGGCGTAAACGGCCTGCGATTGTACGGACTCGCCAATGGAATCTGCTCAATGGCCCTCGAATTCACCCTGAACCACGTTGCTCCGGCCGCCGCCACCGTTGATTGCCTGGTGGTCGGCGCGTATGCCGACCATACCCTGACCCCGGCCGCGCAGGCCCTGGACGCCGCCAGCGGTGGCCGCCTGGCCGCCCTGGCCCAGCGTGGCGACCTGTCCGGCAAGACCGGCGCGACCACCCTGCTGCACGACCTGCCGGGCGTGACCGCGCCGCGCGTGCTGGTGGTCGGCCTCGGCGACGCCGCCCGCTTCGGCGTGCCGCAGTACCTGAAGGCCGTGGGCGACGCGGTGCGCGCGCTGAAGGCCGGCGCCGTCCGCAGCGCGCTGTTCACCCTGTCCGAAGTGGCCATCAAGGACCGCGACGCGGCCTGGGCGATCCGCCAGGCAGTGATCGCCGCCGATCACGCCGCCTACCGCTACACCGCCACCCTGGGCAAGAAGAAGGCCGACGATGCCGGCCTGGCCCAGCTGGCCGTGGCCGGTGACGACGCCCAGGCCCTGGCCCAGGGCCAGGCCATCGCCGCCGGTGTCGAGTTCGCCCGCGAGCTGGGCAACCTGCCGCCGAACTATTGCACCCCGGCCTATCTGGCCGACGTGGGCGTGAAGTTCGCCGGCGAGCACGAGGGTGCCGAAGCCGAGATCCTCGACGAGCACCAGATGGAAGCGCTGGGCATGGGCTCGCTGCTGGCCGTGGCCCGCGGTTCGGCCAACCGCCCGCGCCTGGTCGTGCTGAAGTGGAACAATGGCGGCGACGCCAAGCCCTACGTGCTGGTCGGCAAGGGCATCACCTTCGATACCGGTGGCGTCAACCTGAAGACCCAGGGCGGCATCGAAGAGATGAAGTACGACATGTGCGGCGGCGCCAACGTCATCGGCACCTTCGTCGCGGCGGTCAAGGCCAAGCTGCCGCTGAACCTGGTGGTGGTGGTGCCGGCGGTGGAAAACGCCATCGACGGCAACGCCTACCGTCCTTCCGACGTGATCACCTCGATGTCGGGCAAGACCATCGAAGTCGGCAACACCGACGCCGAAGGCCGCCTGATCCTGTGCGACGCGCTGACCTACGCACAGCGCTTCGAGCCGGCCGCGCTGGTCGACGTCGCCACCCTGACCGGTGCCTGCATGGTCGCCCTGGGCCACCAGACCGCCGGCCTGATGAGCAAGCACGACGACCTGGCCAACGAGCTGCTGGCCGCCGGCGAGCACGTGTTCGACCGCGCCTGGCGCCTGCCGCTGTGGGACGAGTACCAGCCGATGCTGGATTCGACCTTCGCCGACGTCTACAACATCGGCGGCCGCTGGGCCGGCGCGATCACCGCCGGCTGCTTCCTGTCGCGCTTCACCGAAGGCCAGCGCTGGGCCCACCTGGACATCGCCGGCGTCGCCAGCGATGAAGGCAAGCGTGGCATGGCCACCGGCCGCCCGGTCGGCCTGCTGAGCCAGTGGCTGCTGGACCAGGTCGCCCGCGCCTGATGCCGTACCCGACCCTGGCCGGCAGACGCCGGCCGGGGCCTCGCCCGGCACTGCCGGGCCCTTGCCTGACCCGGACCCTGCCATGCCCCGCGCCGACTTCTACCTGATCGCCAAGCCCCGCTTCCTGACCGAGCCGTTGCGCCTGGTCTGCGAACTGGCGCGCAAGGCCAACGACGCAGGGCTGTTCACCCTGGTGCTGGCCCGTGACCAGGCCCAGGCCGAGGAACTGGACGAGCTGCTGTGGGCGTTCGACAACGATGCCTACATCCCGCACCAGATTGCCGGCGAAGACATGGACGAGGAAGAGGCCCTGGTGCTGATCGCGGTACCCGGCACCGACGCGCCGGCACGCCCGCTGGTGATCAACCTGCGCGATGAGCCCTGGCTGGGCCAGTGCGAGCGTGTGCTGGAAGTGGTCCCGGCCGATCCGGAAGCGCGCGAACCGCTGCGCGAGCGCTGGCGCCAGTACAAGGCCGCCGGTTACGACCTCAACAAGCACGACATGTGAGCCCGGCGAGGACCCCTTGATGCGCCTGCTGATCGCCCTGATTCTTCCCTGGCTGTCCTTCTTCACCATCGGCCGGCCGCTGGCCGGGATCGTCTGCCTGATCCTGCAGATCACCCTGATCGGCTGGCTGCCCGCCGCCATCTGGGCCGCCTACGCGGTCAGCCAGTACCACACCGACCAGAAGATCCGCCGCGCCCTCGGGTCGCGCTGATCTCCCTTCCGCCTTGATTACCGGTTCCCCCGCATGACCCAACTCGCCTCCAGCTACGACCCGACGTCCTTCGAGACCGACCTCTACGAGGCCTGGGAGAAGGCCGGCCACTTCAAGCCGTCCGGCACGGGCGAGCCGTACACCATCCTGCTGCCACCGCCGAACGTGACCGGCACCCTGCACATGGGCCATGCCTTCCAGCAGACCCTGATGGATGCGCTGGTGCGCTACCACCGCATGCGCGGCTACGACACGCTGTGGCAGGTCGGTACCGACCATGCCGGCATCGCCACCGAAATGGTGGTCAGCCGCAACCTGGCGCTGGAAGGCAAGGGCGAGACCCGCGATTCGCTGGGCCGCGAAGGCTTCATCGGCAAGGTCTGGGAGTGGAAGCAGCAGTCCGGCGACACCATCGAACGCCAGATGCGCCGCCTCGGCACCTCCGCCGACTGGTCGCGCAGCACTTTCACCATGGACCCGCAGCCATCGGCGGCGGTCAACGAGGCCTTCGTGCGCTGGTACGAGCAGGGCCTGATCTACCGCGGCCAGCGCCTGGTCAACTGGGACCCGGTGCTGAAGACCGCCATTTCCGACCTGGAAGTGGAGAGCGCCGAGGAGGACGGCTTCCTGTGGTCGATCGCCTACACGCTGGATGACGGCCTGAGCTACGAACACGTCGAGCGCGATGCCGACGGCGTGGAAACCCTGCGCGAAACCCGCGACTACCTGGTCGTTGCCACCACCCGCCCGGAAACCCTGCTGGGCGATACCGCGGTGATGGTGCACCCGGAAGACGAGCGTTACGCGCACCTGATCGGCAGGAACGTAGTGCTGCCGCTGACCGGGCGCCGCGTGCCGGTGATCGCCGACGACTACGTGGACCGCGCGTTCGGCACCGGCGTGGTCAAGGTCACCCCTGCACATGATTTCAACGACTATGAAGTGGGCGTGCGCCACAGCCTGCCGATGATCAACCTGTTCACCCCGGTGGCGGCGCTGAACGAGAACGCGCCGGAACGCTTCCGGGGCCTGGACCGCTATGAAGCACGCAAGGCCGTGCTGGCCGAGCTGGAAGACCTGGGCATCCTGGTCGAGACCAAGGCGCACAAGCTGCAGGTGCCGCGTGGCGACCGAACCGGCCAGGTGATCGAGCCGTACCTGACCGACCAGTGGTTCGTGAAGATGGACGACCTGGCCAAGCGTGGCCTGGACCTGGTCGAGGACGGAAGCATTGCCTTCGTGCCGCCGAACTGGATCAACACCTACCGCCACTGGATGAACAACATCCAGGACTGGTGCATCAGCCGCCAGCTGTGGTGGGGCCACCGCATCCCGGCGTGGTTCGATGCCGCCACCGGCAGCTGCTACGTCGGTCGCAGCGAAGAGGAAGTGCGGGCCAAGCACAACCTGGGCAGCGAGGTGGTGCTGAACCAGGAAAGCGACGTGCTGGAGACCTGGTTCTCCTCGCAGCTGTGGCCGTTCTCCACCCTGGGCTGGCCGAACGAACAGGCCATGGCCGAGCGCGGCTTCGATCGTTACCTGCCGTCGTCGGTGTTGATCACCGGCTTCGACATCATCTTCTTCTGGGTGGCGCGCATGATCATGGCCACCGACAACCTGGTCGGGAAGATCCCGTTCAAGGACGTGTACTTCACCGGCCTGATCCGCGACGGCCAGGGCCAGAAGATGTCCAAGAGCAAGGGCAACGTGCTCGACCCGCTGGACATCATCGACGGCATCACCATCGACGACCTGGTCGCCAAGCGCACCGGCGGCCTGATGCAGCCGAAGATGGTGGAGAAGATCGAGAAGGCCACCCGCAAGGAATTCCCGGACGGCATTGCTGCCCACGGTGCTGATGCGCTGCGCTTCACCATCGCCGCGCTGGCCACCCACGGCCGCGACATCAAGTTCGACATGAACCGCGCCGAGGGCTACAAGAACTTCTGCAACAAGCTGTGGAACGCCAGCCGCTTCGCGCTGATGAACACCGAAGGTGCGGCGTTCACCGGCGTGCCGACCCCGCGCACCGATGCCGAGCGCTGGATCCTTTCGCGCCTGGCCGCCACCACCGCCGAAGCGCAGGGCCATTTCGCCGCGTACCGCTTCGACCTGCTGGCGCAGTGCCTGTACGAGTTCGCCTGGAACGCGTTCTGCGACTGGTTCCTGGAGCTGAGCAAGCCGGCACTGAACGGTGCCGACGCGGCTGATGCCGAAAGCACCCGCCACACCCTGCTGTACGTGCTGGAAGCGCTGCTGCGCCTGCTGCACCCGCTCACCCCGTTCATCACCGAACAGCTGTGGCAGCAGCTGGCCCCGCGCCTGGGCCTGGCCGAAACCACGCTGTCGCTGCGCCCTTACCCGACCGCCGCCGAATTCGCCGGTGATTTCGCCCAGGCCGAGGCCGACGTGGAATGGCTGAAGGCGGTGATCAGTGCGGTGCGTCGCGTGCGCAGCGAATTGAACGTCGCGCCGTCCAGGCAGGTGCCGCTGCGCCTGCAGGCCGGCCTGGAGCAGGACCGCGTGCGCATCGAACGCTTCAGCGCCTCGCTGTCGTTCCTGCTGAAGCTGGACAGCATCCAGTGGCTGGCCGAGGGCGAAAGCGCACCGCCGGCGGCCGCCGCGATCGTGGGTGAGCTGAAGCTGCTGGTGCCGCTGGAAGGCCTGGTCGATCTCGATGCCGAGCGCGCGCGCCTGGACAAGGAGATCAAGCGCGTGGAAGGCGAGCAGGAAAAGAGCGAAACCAAGCTGGCCAGGTTCACCGACAAGGTGCCACCGGCGGTGGTCGACCAGGAGCGCGTGCGCCTGGTCGACTGGAACACCCAGCTGGCCGGCCTGCGCGAGCAGCGCGCGAAGCTGTAACGCCGCTCTGGTGCGTGCCAACCAAGGTTGGCACCTGCCACGGCAGGGGAGGATTGGCACCTGCCACGGCGGGAGAGGTTGGCACCCACCGAAGCGGAATCGGAAACGTCGGGCGATGCCCGGCGTTTCCATTTGTCCCGCATGGCATCATCGGCGGATGCCGCTTTCCATCTTCCTGCTCGTCCTCGCTGCCGCGGCGCTGCATGCCAGCTGGAATGCGATCGTCAAGCGCGGCCCGGACAAGTTCCTCGGTACCGTGCTGGTGACCGGCAGTGCCGCGTTGCTGTCGGCCGCCGCCCTGCCCTTCCTGCCCTTCCCGGCCGCGCACAGCTGGCCCTGGCTGGCTGCGTCGGTGCTGCTGCAGGTGACCTACTACGGGCTGGTCGCGCGTTGTTACCAGCAGGTCGACATGAGCCTGGCCTACCCGCTGATGCGTGGCAGCGCGCCGATCCTGGTCGCACTGGCCGGCACCCTGCTCGGTGAGCCATTGCCCGCCGCAGCGTGGCTGGGCGTGGTGCTGGTGAGCACCGGCATCCTGTGCATGGCACTGGGTGCGCGCGGCGGCCAGCTGCGCCTGCCGCTGCTGACAGCGGCGATGATCGCCACCTACACGCTGGTCGATGCGCAGGGTGCGCGCCAGTCCGGCAGCGCGCTCAGCTACACGTTGTGGTTGTTCCTGCTGTCGGGCATCCCGCTGCCGCTGTGGGCGTTGTATACGCGCGGCGGCGCGGTACTGGACTATGCGCGGCAGCATTGGCCGCTGGGACTGGCCGGTGGCGTCGGCACCACCGCCTCCTATGCGATGGCGTTGTGGGCCATGACCCAGGCGCCGGTGGCAATGATCTCGGCGCTGCGCGAATCCTCGATCCTGTTCGCGCTGCTGATCTCGGTGTTCCTGCTGCGCGAGCGGGTGCCGCGCACGCGCTGGCTGGCAGCGTCGCTCATCGTGGGCGGCGTGCTGGCGTTGCGGCTGGCGTGAGCGACGCATCGGTAGTGCCGGCCGCTGGCCGGCAACCCGTCTGCGTTACAGCGGCGGCATTTCCTGCAGATCGCCGTCGACCAGCTCGATCGCCATCACGACCGCATCCTCGCGGCCCTGTGCAGCCGGGTAGTAGCGCGGGCGGCGGCCGATCTCGTTGAATCCTTCGCTGTGATACAGCGCCAGCGCCGGCGTATTGGACGGACGCACTTCCAGGAAGACGCGCTGTGCGCCACGGTCGGCGGCCAGCTGCACCAGCGCGCGCAGCAGCTGGCGGCCCAGCCCGCGCGACTGTGCCAGCGGATCGATGCAGATGTTCAGCACGTGCGCTTCATCGGCGGCGATGCTGAGCACGCCATAGCCGACCAGCAGGCCATCGCGCTCCATCGCCAGGCCGGGATAGCCGGCACGCAGGCAGTCGATGAAGATGCCGCGGGTCCAGGGAAAAGGGTAGCCGCGCAGTTCGATCGCCATTACCGCATTGAGGTCGCTCTCGCGCAGCGCACGCAGGCTGACCGGGCCGGGCCGGGTGACCGCGCTCATGGCGTGCCCCGCTTGCGCAGGGCACGCAGCTGCGGCCACAGCGCACGCTTGGCGGCCGGGTCGTGGCGCAGCTGGTCCAGCGGCCAGCTGTCCATCAACCGCTGCGTAGCCGGGTCGTTCGGGTTGCAGCCGGACGCACGCAGCAGCGCGATCTGCAGGCGATCCGGCAGGCGGACCACCGGCTGGCGCGCGTTGCCGCTGGGCATCGGGCGCTCAGCCGCCGGCACGGTATCCGGGGCACTGACCGGCGTTTCGCGGCGCGGCGGTGCCGGCCGTTCCGGGCGGGCTGCGGGCGCCACCCCGGCATGCTGTTCGCGCGACGGCACGGGGGCCCGCACCGGTTCCGGCGGGGCGACGCTGGCCTCGGCTTCGGCCACGCTCAACTGCAGCGCGGCATCCAGCTCGGCAGCCAGCTGGCCATCGTGATAGACGGTGTAGCCCATGGCCTGCAGCCAGGCCTGCTGGGCCGGTGACCACAGCACGGGCAGGTCCTGGCTCACGCGGCCTCGGGCTTCTTGCGCAGGCGCTGCACGGCCCACATCACCGGGCCGGACAAGGCGTACAGGATGCCGACCGCGAACAGCACGCGCGGCAGGTCGATGACCGCAATCGCGATCGCCACCGGCACCAGTGCCAGCACCAGGAACGGCACGCGGTCCGAACGGGTGCCCTTGGCAGCGCCACCCTTGAAGCTCCAGAAGCGGATGCGGCTGACCATCAGCAGCGCAGCGATGATCGTCACCGCCAGCGCCACGTACCGCAGCTGGTTGCCGTCCCAGCCCAGGTTGCCATCGGCGAACGCCCAGACGAAGGACATCATCAGGCCCGCTGCGGCCGGGCTGGCCAGGCCGACGAACCAGCGCTTGTCGACCACCGCTACCTGGGTATTGAAGCGGGCCAGGCGCAGCGCCGCGCAGGCCGCATACAGGAAGGCCACGGCCCAGCCGACGCGGCCGAGCAGCGGATCGTCGAACTTCAGCCACGACAGCGACCAGTGGTACATCACCAGCGCCGGAGCCATGCCGAAGCTGACCAGGTCGGCCAGCGAGTCGTACTGCACGCCGAATTCGCTGCTGGTACCGGTCAGGCGCGCCACGCGCCCGTCCAGTCCATCCATCACCGCCGCCACGAACACGGCGATGCTGGCATTGACGAAATCCCCGTTGGCCGCGGCGATGATCGCGTAGAAACCGGCGAACAGGCCGGCGGTGGTGAACAGGTTGGGCAGCAGGTAAATCGTGCGCGAGCGCGGCGGCGGTGTGATCGGGTCCATGGAATCCAGTTTAATCGACTTGCCAGCGGTCGGCGCCAATGCTGCAATCGACGTTCTGCGCCCATTCCGTGGAGTCTGCCATGCGTGCCCTGTCCTGCCTTGGATGCCTGCTGCTGTTGGCCACTGCCAACGCCGTGGCCGGCCCCGTCTACAAATGGAAGGACGCCCATGGCGTAACCCAGTATTCGGAGACCCCGCCGGCGGGCAAGAAGTTCGAGACCCGCGAGCAGGCCCGCACCCCGCAGGCCGCAGCCAGCACCGAGACCCCGGCCGCGCCGGTCCCTGGGCAGTGCAGCACGGCCCGGGCCAACCTGGCCCTGCTGGACGGTGGTGGCCAGGTGATGCAGGACACCGATGGTGATGGCAAGGCCGATACCCCGTTGACTCCGGAGCAGCACACCGCGCAGAGGGGATTGGCGGAGGCCGCCATCAAGGCGTACTGCCCACCGGCCGGTTAAGGGTATCGGCAGGGCTGCGCCCTGCACCTGCAGAGGCAACAGCAAGGGCAACAGCAAGGGCAACAGCCGGCTCTGGGCTATCTGTGGGTTTGGCGGGGCGGTGTCGGATTGCGGGGACGCCGTAAACCCGTCCATGGGGGCTTGGCCGCGGCATCCATGCCGCGGACACCCCGCAATCCGACACCGCCCCGCCTTCGACAGTTTCCCGGTGACGGTGGTAGATCCACGCCATACGTGGATGAAATCTGTCAGATCTCGAATTGAATTCGGGGTCAGATCCGTTTTCCTGCGGAAAACGGATCTGACCCCAGGAGCCATTCCGACAGCTCGCAGGAAACTGTCGAAGGCGGGGTGGGTCCGGCGGCAGGGGTGTGAGCGCCATGGGCCCGAGGCATGCCTCGGGCGGGTTGGGCAGGACGCTCAACACCGGTCTTGCCGTGTGCGCAGGACAGCGCACACGAGCAAGCCGCGACCAAGCCCCCATGGATGGGTTTACGGCGTCCCCTGTAACCGGACCCACCCCGCCATCTCCCAGGAAACCCGTTTTTGCTGTTGCTGTTGCCGGCCAGCGGCCGGCACTACCCGCAGGTGCAGGGCGCAGCCCTGCCGATACCCCTCCCCCCGGCCGGGCTGGCAGAATAGAGGTCTCTGCCGTTATCCGAAGCCGACGATGCGCCTCTCCCAGTTCCACCTGCACACCACCAAGGAAACCCCCAGCGACGCCGAGCTGACCAGCCATCGGCTGATGCTGCGCGCGGGCATGATCCGCAAGCTGGCATCGGGCCTGTACACCTGGTCGCCGCTGGGCCTGCGCGTGCTGCGCAAGGTCGAGCGCATCGTGCGCGAGGAAATGGACCGGGCCGGTGCCGTGGAATTCCAGATCCCGACCATCCAGCCGAAGGAACTGTGGGAGCAGACCGGCCGCTGGCAGAAGTTCGGCCCGCAGCTGCTGAAGATCAAGGACCGCAAGGACCAGGTGTTCTGCTACAGCCCGACCGCCGAAGAAGCCGCCTGCGACTTCGCGCGCAGCGAGCTGTCCAGCTACAAGCAGCTGCCGGTGAACTTCTACCAGGTGCAGACCAAGTTCCGCGACGAGATCCGCCCGCGCTTCGGCGTGATGCGCTCGCGCGAGTTCCTGATGAAGGACGCCTATTCGTTCCACCTGCACGATGAGTGCCTGGTGCGCGAATACGAGAACATGAAGTCGGCCTACAGCCGCATCTTCACCCGCCTCGGCCTGGATTTCCGCATGGTGCAGGCGGACTCCGGTGCCATCGGCGGTGATGCGTCGCAGGAATTCCACGTCATCGCCGATTCCGGCGAGGACGCGCTGGTGTTCTCCACCGGCTCGGACTACGCAGCCAACATGGAAGCGGCGATTGCCGCCGATCCGGCGCCGCGTGCGGCCGCCACCGAAACGATGCGCAAGGTGGATACCCCCACCCAGAAGACCTGCGAGGACGTCGCGGCGCTGCTCGGCATCGACCTGCAGCGCACGGTGAAGTCGGTGGCGCTGATCGCCGGCGAAGGCAAGGCACAGCAGTTCGTGCTGGCGCTGGTGCGTGGCGACCATGAGGTCAACGAGATCAAGCTGGCCAAGGTCGCCGGCCTGGACGAGCAGCGCTTCGCCAGCGAGGCGGAAATCGCCGAGCACCTGGGCAGCGTGCCGGGCTTCCTTGGCCCGGTCGCCCCGGCCAAGGCCATCCGCGTGGTCGCCGATCGCGAAGTGGCGGCGATGGCCGACTTCGTCGTCGGCGCCAACGAAGCCGGTTTCCACCTGGCCGGCGTCAACTGGGGCCGCGACCTGCCGGAACCGGAAGTGGCCGACATCCGCAACGTGCGGGCCGGCGACCGTGCCGTGGACGGCGGTGAACTGAAGATCGCACGTGGCATCGAAGTCGGCCATGTGTTCCAGCTCGGCCGCAAGTACGCCGAAGCGCTGGATGCCACCGTGCTGGACGAGAACGGCAAGGCCGCGGTGATGGCGATGGGGTGCTACGGCATCGGCATCTCGCGTGTGGTGGCTGCCGCGATCGAACAGAACCATGACGATGCCGGCATCATCTGGCCGGACGCGATGGCGCCGTGGCAGGTGGTGGTGTGTGTGATCAACCCGAAGGGCGATGCGGCCGTGGCCGACGCCGCTGCCAACCTGCTGCAGGAGCTGCGCGAGGCGGGCCTGGACGCTGCACTCGACGACCGCGGCCTGCGCCCGGGCGCGATGTTCGCCGACATGGAGCTGATCGGTATTCCGCATCGCGTGGTGGTCAGCGAACGCGGCCTGGCCGCTGGCACCTACGAGTACCGCTCGCGCCGCGCCAGCGACGCGGAGAACCTGGACAAGGCCTCCCTGCTGCAGCGTCTGCAGGGCTGATCAGGAAAAGACCGGGGCCTGCCCCGGTCTTTTTTTTTGCCCGCGCCCTTCCCCGATATTGCAGCGGACATAATCCGGTCAAAATCACCGCGACGGCGTCTGCATGCCGCCACGCCATGACCCGCCTGCATTTGTGCTGTGATTAATTCATCTCTATTCTGTCCGCCGACGCCATGGACTGGCTTGTCCCGTCCACACATTAGTTTCCGGAGTAACCGTAAATGAGCATTGACCTGACCGGCCTGTCAGCACGCGAGCTGGGCGCCCTGATCCGTACCGCCAAGAAGCAGCAGACCATCGTCGCCAAGCGCCGGCCGATCACCAAGGTCCGGGCCCAGCTGACCAAGCTGGCCAAGACCGAGGGTTACACCATCGAAGAACTGTTCGGCAGCGCCCCGGCCACGCGTGCCCGCAAGGCCGCCCCGGCCGCCAAGGCCCCGTCGAAGACCGCCGGCCGCAAGCTGGGCAAGGTTGCACCGAAGTACCGCAACCCGGCCAATCCGAAGGAAACCTGGACCGGCCGTGGCAAGCAGCCGCGCTGGATGGCTGAACTGACCGCCAAGGGCAACAAGAAGCCGGAAGATTTCCTGATCAAGAAGGCCTGAGGCCGGGATCAGGTTGGAATGAAAGACGCCGGCGGACGCCGGCGTTTTTCATTCTCCGGTGTGTGGACCGGGGTCCACACCCACCGACATCATCACAGGGTCTTGCGAGCGGGCATCAGCAGGTTGCCGAACAGCAGGCCGGCGACCAGCGCCATCACCACGTTGAGCACGGTGAGGAACACGCTCTGGCCGGCGCCGACATCCTGTTGCTGGACCAGGGTCAGCACGCCGCGCAGGCTGGTGCTGCCGGGCACCATCATGATGATGCCGGGCAGGCGGATGATCGCGCCCGGACGCCCGACCAGGCGACCGAACAGATTGCCGCCCGCGGTCAGCAGCATCGCCGACAGGAAGATGCCGGCCGGCGCGCCCCAGGCATGGCCGCCAAACTTGGAGATCGCATAACCGGCCACCGAGGCGGCGATCACCCACGGGTAATCGCGCCGGTTGGCCTTGAACAGCATCGCGAACGCAAAGGCCGCGGTCAGCAGCGAACCCCACTCCACCCACGGCCCCTGCGGCCGCGTGGCGCGGATCACCGGATCCAGCCCGAGCACGTCGGCCAGGGTCACCGCGATCATCGCGCCGACGCTGAGCTTCATGATGGTGGTCAGCGCGCCGGCAAAGCGCGCGGTGCCCGACACCCAGTGCTGGCTGGCCAGCTCATTGACCGCATTGGTCAGCGACATGCCGGGCAGCAGCACCACCAGCGAGGCGATGATCACCGTATTGAGGTTGAGCGCGCCAATGAAGGACGCCACCAGGGTGGCGACCATGCCGGCCAGCAGCGCCGCCAGCGCCTCGGCCGCTTCGCGGGTGGCCGGGCGGCGGTCGGTGACCATGCCGAGCAGGCCGATCATCAGGCCGATGACACCGGCGGTGGCGATGTCCAGCCACGGCAGCTTCCACATGCCGGCCACGCCGGCCGCGCCGAGGGTGAATGACAGGATGGTGCGCAGCTTGCCGCGCCGGCCCGGATCCTTGTCCAGCTGGCGCAGCGCGGTATGGCCCTGGGCGATGCTCATCCGCCCGTTGGACACTTCTTCGGCGATATGGTCGGCGACGCTGAGCTTGTGCAGGTCGTTCTCACCGGGCGCCAAGCGGATCACGCGGGTGATGTCGCTGGAGCCGATCGCCTGCGCCGGATCGCTGAAGCTGAGGATGATACCGGTGGGATTCGACCACGGTTCACAATCCAGATCGAGCTGGCGGGCCAGTGCCACCACCGCCGTTTCCAGGCGCTGGGCCGTGGTGCCATAGCTGTGCAGGCGTCCGGCGATCTCGGAAACAAAGGCCACGCGCTGTGCGTAGGTGGCCTGGGGCGTGGGGATCGTGTGAGCGTCTGCGGACATGCGCCGTAGTATTACCTACGCTGGGGCCCACCGGAGAAATTCACCCGAGTTCGACGCGAAGCCCGATACAGAACGGTTATGCTGCGACCCGAATGGCCCACGTCACCCCGAACCTCGCCCCCCAGCTCGAACAGGATGCCCATGACCCGGGCCTGATCCACCTGTCCGGCACCTGGACCTTGAAGACCGCGCTGGCCGCGGCCGAGGTCCTGCACGGCGTTCCCGACAAGCTGACCGGCATCGATGCCACCGGCATCGAGCAGCTGGATTCGGCCGGCGTGCTGCAGGTGCTGCGCGTGGCCCACCGTGCCGATCTGCACGAAGACGCACTGCAGTTCCGCGCGGACCACCAGGCGCTGGTGTGCACCATCGAGGAAGTGGCCGACGACCGCCCCAAGCCCAAGCGGGATTTCGGCGTGCTGGCCGCGCTGGAACGGCTGGGTGTCAGCGTCCACGCCACTGGCCACAACATCAAGGCGCTGTGCAGTTTCCTCGGCGAGAACCTGGTCAAGGCGGCCCGGCTGGTCAAGGAACCCCGCCGCTTCCGGCTGACCGCCACCGTGCACCAGATGGAGCAGGTGGGGCTGGATGCGGTACCGCTGGTGGCGCTGCTGTCCTACCTGGTGGGTGCGGTGATCGCATTCCTCGGCTCGACCATCCTGCGCGACTTCGGCGCCGAGATCTACGTGGTCGAGCTGGTCAACATCGCCTTCCTGCGCGAGTTCGCGGTACTGCTGACCGCGATCGTGCTGGCCGGCCGCACCGCCAGTGCGTTCACCGCGCAGATTGGTGCGATGAAGGCACGCGAGGAGATCGATGCAATGCGCACGCTGGGCCTGGACCCGGTCGACCTGCTGGTGCTGCCGCGACTGCTGGCGCTGCTGGTCACCCTGCCCTTGCTGACCTTCATCGCGATGATCGCGGGCCTGGCCGGCGGCATCACCGTCGGCGCGTTCGACCTCGACATCCCGCCGCAGATGTACATCGCGCGCATGCACGAGACGATGGAAGTGCGGCACCTGCTGGTCGGCCTGTCCAAGGCACCCGTGTTCGCGCTGGTGATCGGCCTGATCGGCTGCCTGGAAGGACTGAAGGTCGAGGGCACCGCGCAGTCGGTCGGCGAGCGCACCACCTCCAGCGTGGTGCAGACGATCTCGCTGGTGATCATCATCGACGCCTTCGCGGCGTTGTGGTTCATGCACATGGACTGGTGACATGAGCACATCCGCCCTCCCCGACCCCATCGACATGCGCGACGACCAGGGCCACGAACTGGCCATCCGCGTGCGTGGTCTGGTCAACCGCTTCGGCAGCCAGACCGTGCACGAAGACCTGGACCTGGATGTGCGCCGCGGCGAAATCCTGGGCGTGGTCGGCGGCTCCGGTACCGGCAAATCGGTGCTGATGCGCTCGATCCTGGGCCTGCGCGTGCCCGATGCCGGGCAGATCGAAGTACTCGGCCGCGACGCGCGGGCCGACGACGCCGAGAGCCGGCTGCACATCGAGCGCAACACCGGCGTGTTGTTCCAGGATGGCGCCCTGTTCTCCTCGCTGACCGTGGGCGAGAACGTGCAGGTGCCGCTGAAGGAACACCATCGCGAGCTGCCCGAGCGCTGGCACTACGAACTGGCGCTGCTGAAAGTGAAGCTGGCCGGCCTGCCCGCCGATGCGATCAACAAGCTGCCCTCGCAGCTGTCCGGCGGCATGCGCAAGCGCGCCGGCCTGGCCCGGGCACTGGCGCTGGATCCGCCATTGCTGTTCCTGGACGAACCCACCGCCGGCCTCGACCCGATCGGCGCGGCCGCGTTCGACCGCCTGATCAAGACCCTGCAGGAAGCGCTGGGGCTGACCGTGTTCCTGATCACCCACGACCTGGACACGCTGTACGCGATCTGCGACCGGGTCGCGGTGATCGCCGACCGCAGGGTGGTGGCCAACGCACCCTTGCCTGACATCGAGAAACTGGATCATCCGTGGATCCAGGAATACTTCCACGGACCCCGCGCGCGCGCCGCGCGTGGCGAACAGATCGAGAGTGCCTGAGCCATGGAAACCAAAGCCAACTACGTGCTGATCGGCGCGTTCACCCTGATCACCGGCCTGGCCCTGCTGGCCTTCGGCCTGTGGGCCGCCAAATACTCCTCCGACCGTACCTGGCAGGAGTACCGCGTGGTGTTCCGCGAAGCGGTGACCGGCCTGTCGGTGGGCAGCCCGGTGCAGTACAACGGCATCGCGGTGGGCTCGATCACCGAACTGAACCTGGTGCCGGACGACCCGCGCCAGGTAGTCGCGCGCATCCGCCTGAACTCCAACACGCCGGTCAAGACCGATACCCGCGCCAAGCTGGCGATCACCAGCCTGACCGGCCCGTCGATCATCCAGCTCAGCGGCGGCACGCCGCAGTCGCCGGCGCTGACCACGGTCAACAAGGACCCGGCACCGATCATCCCGACCACGCCCTCTGCGCTGCAGAACATCACCGACGTCGCCAACCGCATCGTCGAGCGCATGGACCAGATCCTCAGCGACCGCAACGTGGCCTCGATCAACGCGACGCTGGCCAACCTGGAGACGATCAGCGGCGGCCTGGCCGACCGTGACCAGGGCACGCAGGCGCTGCTGCTCAGCGCGCGCGATGCCGCCCGCAGCCTGGACACCACGCTGAAGACCACCAACGGCACCATCGAGCGCCTGGACAGGAACCTGGTGCAGCAGCTGCCCGGCATCATCGACAAGCTCGACGCGACCCTGGCCAAGCTCGACTCGGCCGCCGGCAACGCCGATTCGATCCTTGGCGAGAACCGCGCCGCGATCAACAGCTTCGCCAACGATGGCCTCGGCCAGCTGGGCCCGACGCTGACCGAACTGCGCGGCCTGATCCGCGACCTGCGCCGGGTCAGCGACCGCCTCGAGAACAACCCCGCGCGCTACCTGCTGGGCCGCGACGCACCGAAGGAGTTCGAACCCAAATGAGCCCGACCACCCTTCCGCGCCTGCTGCTGGCCGCTTCGATGGTCACCCTGCTGGGGGGCTGCTCCATCCTCGGCAGCAGCGAGAAAACCGCGGTGACGCTGTACTCGCCGTCCGTGCAGGTCAAGGCGGACCCGGCGTGGCCGCAGGCCAGCTGGCAGCTGGTACTGGCCAAGCCCAGCGCCGCGCGCATGGTCGACAGCCCGCGCATCAATGTGCGGCCGACACCGTCGCAGCTTGAGATCTACAAGGGCGCCAGCTGGGCGCAGCCGGCCACCGACATGATCGAGGACACCCTGCTGCGTGGCTTCGAGGATTCCGGCCGCATCCGCGGCGTGGCCCGCAGCACCGCCGGCATCCGCGCCGACTACAAGCTGTCCACCGATGTGCGCCGCTTCGAATCGGATTACCAGGGCCAGGCCACGCCCACCGTGGTGATCGAGGTCAACGCCAAGCTGATCCATGTCGCCGACCAGCGTGTGGTCGCTGACCGCACCTTCCGCCAGGCGCAGCCGGTCGGCAGCACCGACGTACCGGCGGTGACCGCCGCGTTCGAGCGTGGCCTGCAGCAGCTGGCGCAGGACGTGGTGGGCTGGACGCTGCAGAGCGGGCAGGCCGACCAGCCGACCGTTGCGCGCTGATCGCAGCATTCGCCGGGCGTGTGGTTACGGGCTCAGATCCCTTTCCGGCCGGAAAGGGACCTGACCCCTTCTTCGTCAACGCGGCGAAATCCAACGGAAGGTCAGGTTGATCCGCTCGCCGTGCACCCGCGCCATCTTCGGCAGCGCGTGCTGGTAGAAGCGCTGGGTCTGTCCGGCCATCAGCAGCAGGTCGCCGTGGCCCAGCACGAATTCAGCCTTGCGTGCCGGGTCGTCGCGGCGTCGCAGCAGGAATCGGCGCGCCGCGCCCAGGCTCAGCGACGCGATCACCGGGGCCGGACCCAGCTCCGGCTCGTCATCGCTGTGCCAGCCCATGTAGTCACCGCCACCGCGGTAGCGGTTCAGCAGCACGCTGTTGAAGCGGCCGTGGCCTTCGGCTTCCAGGCGCCCGCGCATGGCCTGCAACACCGGTGGCCAGGGGCGCGGCACGAACTCGGCACCGGAATAGCGATAGCGGGCCTGCGGGTCGCCGATCCAGCAGCTCAGCCGCGGCGAGTCCACCCAGTTGCCGAACATGCGGATGCGATGGGTTTCCCAGGGCACTTCGGCCTGCAGCGAATACAGGAGCTGGTCGGCCTCGGCCGCAGCCAGCCATCCCGGCAGGTGCAGGACATCGGCATCGGACAGGTCGTGGGGGAACAGCATGGCGGCACCTCAAGAAGCAGGGCGGCACGCTTGGCCGCCCTTGCAGCCTCAGCCGCGCCGGAACGCGACGCCGGTCTTTTCCTTCAGCTCTTCATCGCTGACACCCGGCGCGGCCTCCACCAGCAACAGGCCCTTTTCAGTCACGTCGAACACCGCCAGATCGGTGATGATGCGGTCGACCACGCCCACGCCGGTCAACGGCAGCGTGCATTCGGCCAGGATCTTGTGCTCGCCGTTCTTGGCAGTGTGCTCCATCAGCACCACAACCCGCTGCACGCCGGCGACCAGGTCCATTGCCCCGCCCATGCCCTTGACCATCTTGCCGGGCACCATCCAGTTGGCCAGGTCACCCTTGTCGGTGACCTGCATGGCGCCAAGGATGGCCAGGTTCACATGGCCACCGCGGATCATCGCGAAGCTGTCGTGGCTGCCGAAGTAGCTGGCACCGGCACGCGCCGTAACCGTCTGCTTGCCGGCATTGATCAGGTCCGCGTCGACTTCAGCGTCGGTCGGGAACGGGCCGATGCCGAGCAGGCCGTTCTCCGACTGCAGCCACACATCCACGCCTTCGGGAATGTGATTGGCAACCAGCGTCGGCAGGCCGATGCCCAGGTTCACGTAGGCGCCATCGATCAGCTCCTGGGCGGCGCGTGCCGCCATCTCGTCACGGGTCCACGCCATGTCAGTTGCCCTCCACGCGGATGGTGCGCTGTTCGATTCGCTTCTCAGGATGCGCGTTGTGCACGATGCGGTGCACATAGATGCCTGGCAGGTGCACCTGGTCCGGGTCGATGGCACCGACCGGCACCACCTCCTCCACTTCCACGATGCAGACCTTGCCGGCCATCGCACAGGCCGGGTTGAAGTTGCGTGCGGTCTTGCGGAACACCAGGTTGCCGGCCTCGTCGGCCTTCCAGGCCTTGACCAGTGCCACATCGGCGCGCAGCGCCGTCTCCATCACGTAGTGCTTACCGTCGAACTCGCGGGTTTCCTTGCCCTCGGCAACCACCGTGCCATAGCCGGTGGCAGTGAAGAATGCCGGAATACCCGCACCACCGGCACGCAGGCGCTCGGCCAGTGTGCCCTGCGGGTTGAACTCCAGCTCCAGCTCACCAGCCAGAAACTGCCGTTCGAATTCCTTGTTCTCGCCCACGTAGGACGAAATCATTTTCTTGATCTGCCGGGTTTCCAGCAGCTGGCCCAGTCCGAAGCCATCGACACCGGCATTGTTGGAGATCACGGTCAGGCCCTTGACGCCACTGTCGCGCAGCGCAGCGATCAGCGCCTCGGGGATGCCACACAGGCCAAAGCCGCCCACGGCCAGGGTCTGTCCATCGGCGACCACCCCCTGCAGGGCCTCCGTCGCACTGGCGAAGCGCTTGCCGCGCTTTCCGCCGGTCGTTGCCGGATTGCTCATCTACGCCCTCACTTCGTTGATGTAATCACACCATTCTAGGCCAGCACGGCAGGCGGTCACGTGGCGTTGCGGCATGGAAACGCTTCCCATACAAGACAGGTACTACAATCGCGTGCTGAGCCACCCAAGGATCCCGATCAATGCCCCTGCCCGCCTTCAAGGCCTATGACATCCGCGGCCGCGTGCCGGAAGAACTGAACGAAGATCTGGCCCGCCGCATCGGCGTTGCCCTGGCGGCGCAGCTTGCGCCGGGCCCGGTGGTGCTGGGCCATGACGTGCGCCTGACCAGCCCCGCGCTGCAGGATGCACTGGCCGCAGGTCTGCGCGGTACCGGGCGCGAGGTGATCGACATCGGCCTGTGTGGCACGGAAGAGGTCTATTTCCAGACCGACCACCTGGGCGCGGCCGGCGGTGTGATGGTCACCGCCAGCCATAATCCGATGGACTACAACGGCATGAAGCTGGTCAAGGAAAACGCACGACCGATCAGCTCCGATACTGGCCTGTTCGCGATTTCCGATGCGGTTGCCGCCGATACGTCCGCGGCACAGCCGCCGCGCGCCGCGCAGAGCGCGCAGCACGACAAGAGCGCGTACATCCAGCACCTGCTGAGCTATGTCGACGCTGGCAAGCTGCGACCGCTGAAGCTGGTGGTCAACGCCGGCAACGGCGGTGCCGGGGCCATCGTCGACCTGCTATCGCCGCACCTGCCGTTCGAGTTCATCCGCATCTGCCACGAGCCGGACGGCAGCTTCCCCAACGGCATTCCCAACCCGCTGCTGCCGGAGAACCGCACCGCCACCGCCGACGCCGTGCGCGAACACGGTGCCGATTTCGGCATTGCCTGGGACGGTGACTTCGACCGTTGCTTCTTCTTCGACCATACCGGCCGCTTCATCGAGGGCTACTACCTGGTCGGCCTGCTGGCCAAGGCAATCCTGGCGCGCAATCCCGGCGGCAAGGTCGTGCACGACCCGCGCCTGGTCTGGAACACCGTGGACATGGTCGAACAGGCCGGCGGCGTACCGGTGCAGTGCAAGAGCGGCCACGCTTTCATCAAGGAAAAGATGCGCGCCGAAGACGCGGTGTACGGTGGCGAGATGAGCGCCCACCACTATTTCCGCGAGTTCGCCTATGCCGACTCGGGCATGATTCCGTGGCTGCTGATCGCCCAGCTGGTTTCCGAAAGCGGGCGCTCGCTGGCCGACTGGGTCGAAGACCGCATGGCTGCCTACCCGTGCAGCGGCGAAATCAATTTCAAGGTCAGCGATGCCAAGGCCGCCGTCGCACGCGTGATGGAGCACTTCGCAGCGCAGTCGCCCACGCTGGACCACACCGATGGCATCAGTGCCAACTTCGGCGACTGGCGCTTCAACCTGCGCAGCTCCAACACCGAGCCGCTGCTGCGCCTGAATGTTGAAGCCCGGGGCGATGCCGCACTGATGCAGGCACGTACCGACGACATCTCCCGCCTCATCCAGCAGTAACCGAGGGACGCATGAGCAGCATCCAGCCCGTCATCCTGTCCGGTGGATCCGGTACCCGCCTGTGGCCGCTGTCGCGCGAGGCGTACCCAAAGCAGTTCCTGCCGTTGGCGGGCGAACTGACGATGCTGCAGGCTACCTGGAAGCGCGTGGCGCCGATCGCCGCGCGTGGACCGCTGGTGATCGCCAACGAAGAGCATCGCTTCGTAGCCGCGGAGCAGCTGCAGCAGGTTGGCGCCGAGCCAGCCGCGATCATCCTTGAGCCGGTCGGCCGCAACACGGCACCGGCGATCGCGGTGGCCGCGCTGGAAGCCACCCGCGACGGCGGCGACGCGCTGCTGCTGGTGCTGCCCTCCGATCATGTGATCAACAACGAGACTGCATTCCGCAGCGCCGTCCAGGCCGCCGCCGCTGCCGCCGAAGCCGGAAAGCTGGTGACCTTCGGCATCGTGCCGACCGGCCCGGAAACCGGCTACGGCTATATCAAGGCCGCCGATGGCCAGGGCCTGCGCGCGGTCGAGCGCTTCGTCGAGAAGCCCGACCTGGGCACCGCCACCCGCTACGTCAGCAGCGGCCAGTACTACTGGAACAGCGGCATGTTCCTGTTCAAGGCCTCGCGCTACCTTCAGGAGCTGGAACGCTTCCAGCCCGCCATGCTCGCCGGCAGCCGCCAGGCCTGGCAGCAGGCGCGTCGCGATGCCGATTTCACCCGCCTGGACAAGGAGGGCTTCACTGCCGTTCCGTCCGATTCGATCGACTATGCGGTGATGGAGAAGACCGCCGATGCCGTGGTGATTCCACTGGATGCCGGCTGGAACGATGTCGGCTCGTGGACCGCGCTGCGCGATGTCTCGCAGCAGGACGGCGATGGCAACGCCCACCAGGGCGACGTGATCGCCATCGACTGCCGCAACACCTATGCCTACGCACAGCGCCTGGTGGCGCTGGTCGGACTGGATGACGTGGTGGTGGTGGAAACCGACGACGCGGTGCTGGTCGGCAAGGCCGATCGCATGCAGGAGGTCAAGACCGTAGTGGCGCAGCTGAAGGCCGAGGGCCGCAGCGAGGCCACCTGGCACCGCAAGGTCTATCGCCCGTGGGGTGCCTACGATTCGATCGACAACGGCGAGCGCTTCCAGGTCAAGCGGATCACGGTCAAGCCCGGCGGCACGCTGAGCCTGCAGATGCATCACCATCGCGCCGAACACTGGATCGTGGTCAGCGGCACCGCTGAAGTGACCCGTGGTGACGAGGTGATCCTGCTCAGCGAGAACCAGAGCACCTATATTCCGCTGGGCGTGACCCACCGCCTGCGCAACCCGGGCAAGCTGCCGCTGGAACTGATCGAAGTGCAGTCCGGCAGCTACCTGGGCGAGGATGACATCGTGCGCTTCGAGGATACCTACGGGCGCAGCTGAGGTTTGCCCGGGGTCGGATCCCGTTGCTGCGCAACGGGCTCTGACCCGTTCCTGATCGGCCCGGCAGCGCTGCGTCGCCGGGCTTGGCCCGGCGCTACGGCCATCAGGCCAGCTCCGCCATCACCCGCTTCAGGCCATCCTGCCAGCTCGGCAGCACGACGCCGAAATCCTGCTGCAGCTTGCGGTTGTCCAGCACCGACCAGGCCGGGCGCCTGGCCGGGGTCGGATACTCGGAAGTGGGAATCGCCTCGACCGTCGGCACCTTGGCCAACACGCCGCTGGCCAACGCCTCGGCAAATATGGCCTCGGCAAAGCCATGCCAGCTGGTCTGGCCGCTGGCGGTCAGGTGCCAGGTACCCGACAACTGTCCAGGATGCTGCAGTGCCTGCGCGGTGACATCGGCGATCAGCGCCGCCGGCGTCGGCGTACCGATCTGGTCAGCCACCACACGCAATACGTCACGCTCTGCACCCACACGCAACATCGTGCGCAGGAAGTTCGCGCCGTGCGAGGCATACACCCACGCCGTGCGAAAAATCAGATGGCGGCCACCGGCCGCGCGCACCGCGTCCTCGCCATCGCGCTTGCTGGTGCCATACACGCCCAGCGGTGCGGTCGGCTCGTCCTCGCGGTAGGGCGCGCTGCCCTGGCCGTCGAACACGTAGTCGGTGGAGTAATGCACGAACGGCACGCCATGCGCCGCACACCAGCGCGCGATCACGCCCGGCGCCTGCGCATTGGCAGCGAAGGCAGCTTCGACCTCCTGCTCCGCACGATCAACTGCGGTATAGGCGGCCGCATTGACCACCAGCGACGGCTGCACGCGGTCCAGCAATGCCGGCAGGCTGTCGGGCTGGCCGAAATCGGCCGTTTCGCAGGTACTTCCGTCGGGCAGTTGGCCGCTGCGCGTGGTTGCAATCACCTTCCCCAGCGGCGCCAGCGCGCGCAGCAACTCCTGGCCCACCTGCCCGTTGCCACCGAACACCAGCACGGTCATGGCACGTAGACCGGCAGGCGATCTTCAGCAATGTCCTTCAGGAACGGTGCGTTCTCGTCCTTGGCTGACAGGGTCGGTGCGCTGACCGGCCAGTCCACGGCAATGTCGGCGTCGTTCCAGCGGACACCTGCATCGAAGTCCTTCAGATAAACCTCGGTGCACAGGTAGCTGAACACCGCACGCTCGGACAACACGGCAAAGCCATGGGCAAAGCCCTCCGGAATCCAGAACTGCTTCTTGTTCTCCGCGCTCAGCACCACCGCTTCCCACTGGCCGAAGGTCGGCGAACCGCGGCGGATATCCACGGCCACGTCATAGACCTCGCCTTCCAGCACGCTGACCAGCTTGCCCTGCGGCCGCGGCCATTGGTAATGCAGGCCGCGCAGCACGCCCTGCGCAGAGGTCGACACGTTGCTCTGCACGAAACGGTCCGGCAGGCCCAGCGCGGCGAAGCGCTCGGCGTTCCAGGTTTCGAAGAAATAACCGCGGGCATCGCCGAACACCGCCGGCTCGATCACCACGCAGCCGGGCAACTTGGTTTCAATCACTTTCACGGAACGACTCCACGCAGGGCGAGCTTGTGCAGGTACTGGCCGTAGCCATTCTTGATCAGCGGCGCAGCCAGTGCTTCCAGCTGCTCGGCGTTGATCCAGCCCTTGCCGAACGCGATTTCTTCCGGGCAGCACACCTGCAGGCCCTGACGGGTCTGGATGGTCTCGATGAAGTTGGACGCCTCAAGCAGCGACTGATGGGTGCCGGTATCGAGCCAGGCGTAACCACGGCCGAGCGCCTCAAGATGCAGATGGCCCTCGCGCAGGTAGCGCTGGTTCAGATCGGTGATCTCCAGCTCGCCACGCGGCGACGGCTTGAGCTCGGCCGCATAGTCGCTGGCACTGCCGTCGTAGAAGTACAGGCCGGTGACCGCGTAGTTCGATCGCGGATTCTCCGGCTTCTCGACCAGATCGATGACCTTGCCGTCCTTGTCGAACTCGGCCACGCCGTAGCGTTCCGGGTCGTTGACCCAGTAGCCGAATACGGTCGCGCCCTGCTCGCGCTGGTCGGCGTTGCGCAGCACTTCTCGCAGACCGTGGCCGTGGAAGATGTTGTCGCCCAGCACCAGGCAGCTCGGCTTGCCGGCGACGAAGTCGCGGCCGATCAGGTAGGCCTGGGCCAGGCCATCGGGGCTCGGCTGCACCGCGTACTGGATGTCCATGCCCCACTGCGAGCCGTCGCCCAGCAGCTGCTGGAACAGCGCCTGCTCGTGCGGGGTGTTGATGATCAGCACCTCGCGGATGCCCGCCAGCATCAGCACGCTGAGCGGGTAATAGATCATCGGCTTGTCGTACACCGGCAGCAGCTGCTTGCTGACGCCCTTGGTGATCGGATACAGCCGGGTGCCGGAGCCCCCGGCCAGGATGATGCCTTTACGCTGGGTCATGAAATCTCCTGGATTCAGGCTGCGGTGCCGATGCGCTGCAGACGGTAGCTGCCGTCCAGCACGCCGTTGACCCATTCCTGGTTGTCCAGGTACCAGTCAACGGTGAAGGTGATGCCCTGTTCGAAGGTGTAGGCCGGTTCCCAGCCCAGATCGTTCTTCAGCTTCGAGGCATCGATCGCATAGCGGCGGTCATGACCGGGGCGGTCGGTGACGTAGGTAATCTGGCTGCTGCGCGGCTGGCCGTCTTCGCGCGGACGGCGCTGGTCCAGCAGTGCGCAGATCGCCTGCACCACTTCAATGTTCTGCTTTTCCGAATTGCCGCCGACGTTATAGGTCTCGCCCACCTGGCCCTTGGCCAACACGGTGCGGATCGCTTCGCAGTGGTCGGACACGAACAGCCAGTCGCGCACCTGCTTGCCATCGCCGTACACCGGCAGCGGTTCGCCAGCCAGCGCCTTGGCAATCACCAGCGGGATCAGCTTCTCGGGGAAGTGGTACGGACCGTAGTTGTTGGAGCAGTTGGTGGTCAGCACCGGCAGCCCGTAGGTGTGGTGGAACGCACGCACCAAGTGGTCCGAAGCGGCCTTCGACGCCGAATACGGGGAGTTCGGGGCGTACGGCGTGGTTTCGCTGAACTTGCCGGTCTCGCCCAGGGTGCCGTACACCTCGTCGGTCGATACGTGCAGGAAGCGGAAGGCCGCGCCCTGCTCGGCCGGCAGCGCCTTCCAGTAGTCACGCACCGCTTCCAGCAGGCCCAGAGTGCCCACCACATTGGTCTGGATGAAGGCACCCGGGCCATCGATGGAACGGTCGACGTGGCTCTCGGCGGCGAAGTTCAGCACCGCATCGGGCTGGTGCTCGGCCAACAAACGGGTCACCAGAGCACCGTCGCCGATGTCACCCTGCACGAACACGTGGTTCGGGTTGCCGTCCAGGCTGGACAGGGTCTTCAGGTTGCCGGCGTAGGTCAGGGCGTCGAGGTTGATGACCTTGATGCCACGGGCAACTGCCTCGAGGACGAAATTTCCGCCGATAAAGCCGGCACCGCCGGTGACAAGCCATGTGGGCACTACCTGATCTCCTGTTCAATGATGACGTCCACAGGCACCCACGGTGCCCGACATAGCGGGACAGGATACATCGGGGAAACCTTCACGACTGCCTGCATGACGTGAACATGACATCAGAAAGCTGCCTTCAAGCCAAAGCTATGCGGCGGCGCAGCATCACTACAAGACCATACGCATTCGCATGGTCCCCTCAAGCCAGCTAGAATCGGGGTCCCACCCCCGAACCGGTTGCTGTGCGAGGACCGGACGTTCTCTCCGTTATTGAAGGACCCCGTACCAGATGAAAATCCTCGTCGCGTACAAGCGCGTGGTGGACTACAACGTCCGCATTCAGGTCAAGCCGGACGGTTCCGGCGTGGTCACCGACGGCGTCAAGCTGTCCCCCAACCCCTTCGATGAAATCGCCCTGGAAGAGGCCCTGCGCCTGCGCGACAAGGGCATCGCCAGCGAAGTCGTGGTCGCCACCATCGCCCCGGCCGATGCCCAGGCGCACCTGCGCAACGGCCTGGCCATGGGCGCCAACCGCGCCGTCCATGTGGTCACCGACCAGGCCATCCAGCCGCTGACCGCCGCGCGCACCCTGCTCAAGCTGATCGAGAAGGAACAGCCGGACCTGGTGATCCTGGGCAAGCAGGCGATCGACGACGACGCCAACCAGACCGGCCAGATGCTGGCCACGCTGTGGGGGCGCCCGCAGGCGACCTTCGCCAGCAAGCTGGACATTGCCGACGGCAAGGCCACGGTGACCCGCGAAGTCGACGCCGGCCTGGAAACGCTGGAAGTCGATCTGCCGGCCGTGGTCACCACCGACCTGCGCCTGAACGAGCCGCGCTTCATCAAGCTGCCGGACATCATGAAGGCCAAGGCCAAGCCCCTGGAGACCCTGCAGCTGGCCGACCTCGGCGTTGAAGCCGCCGACACCTTCAAGACCACCCAGTACGCCGCGCCGTCCAAGCGCAGCAAGGGTGTGATGGTCAAGGACGCGGCCGAACTGGTTGCCGCACTCAAGCAGAAGGGGTTGCTGTAATGAGCAGGATTCTCGTCATCGCCGAGCACCACGACGGCAAGCTCAACGCCGCCACCGCCAAGACCGTCAGCGCTGCTGCCGCCATCAGCGGCGCCAGCATCGACGTGCTGGTGCTGGCCACCGATCCGGCTGCCGTGGCTGCCGAGGCCGCGAAGATCGCTGGCGTCGCCAAGGTCCTGACCGTGGCCAACGCTGCCAACGCGCAGGCCATCGCCCAGGTGCTGGCACCGCAGATCGCGCAGCTGGCCAAGGGTTACACCCACGTGTTCGGCCCGTCGACCACCTTCGGCAAGGACCTGATGCCGTGCGTGGCCGCCCTGCTGGGCGTCAACCAGGTTTCCGACCTGATGAGCGTTGAAGGCAGCCACACCTTCAAGCGCCCGATCTACGCCGGCAACGCGATCATCACCGTGGAAGCCCCGGCCGACCAGATCGTGGTCGCCACCGTGCGTGCCGCCTCGTGGCCGGAAGCCGCCCAGGGCGGCAGCGCCACCATCGAAGCGGCCAGCATCGATGCTGCCCTGCCGACCCACACCCGCTTCGTCGGCCTCGCCGCTGGTGCCAGCGACCGCCCGGACCTGCAGAGCGCCAGGCGCGTGGTCTCCGGTGGCCGTGGTGTCGGTTCGGAAGAGAACTTCAAGGTCATCTTCCAGCTGGCCGACAAGCTCGGTGCCGCCGTCGGTGCCTCGCGCGCTGCGGTTGATGCCGGCTACGTGCCGAGCGACCTGCAGGTCGGCCAGACCGGCAAGATCATCGCCCCGGAGCTGTATGTGGCGGTGGGCATCAGCGGTGCGATCCAGCATCTGACCGGCATCAAGGACGCCGGTACGATCGTGGCGATCAACAAGGATCCGGATTCGCCGATCTTCGAGATTGCCGATATCGGCCTGGTGGGGGATCTGTTTGCGATCCTGCCGGAGCTGGAAAAGGCGTTGTAAACAGCGCGAACCTCCCGGCACGCATGCGCCGGGAGGTTTTGGACTTGCCGCTATACTGGATGTCCTTTGCATCCGGAAATGGAACCTATGCAGTCCAAGCCAATCCGTCCCGTGGGGAGCGCTGCCGCGTGAGCACCGATAGTCGTCCCCTCTGCGTAGACCTGGATGGAACGCTGCTGCGCTCTGACGTCCTGTATGAGTCATTGCTCGCTCTACTCGCACAGAATCCGCTCTACGTGTTCATGCTGCCGCTCTGGCTGCTCAAGGGAAAGGCGGCACTGAAGCGTGAACTGGCCAAACGCACAACGCTGCCGCCGGAGACGCTGCCGTATGACGAGCGCGTACTGGAACTGTTGCGGACCACCCCACAACGACCCCGCGTGCTTTGCACTGCGTCGGATGCATTGCTGGTAACTCCGATTGCAGAACACCTTGGGCTCTTCGAGGAGGTGCTGTGCAGCGACGGCAACCGTAACCTGGCCGGGCATCGCAAGGCGGGGGCGCTCGTGGAGCGCTTCGGTGAGCGGGGCTTTGACTATCTCGGCAACGGGCGCGTTGACCTGCAGGTTTGGAAGCATGCAGCCTCGGCGATCGTAGTCAATGGTGCTGACTCGCTGGCAGTGGCCGCAGCAAAGGTCACCACGGTGGGAAGCACCCTGCCACGCGCACGGGAAGGCTTGAAGACCTGGGTAAAGGCGCTGCGCATTTATCAATGGCTCAAGAACCTGCTCGTGCTGGTTCCGCTCCTCACCGCACACCGCTTTTTCGATATTGATGCGATCATCCAAGGCGTGGTGGCATTCCTTGCATTCGGCCTGTGCGCGTCGGGCGTCTACGTCCTGAACGACCTGTTGGATCTTACCCCCGACAGATTGCACGCACGCAAGCGCCTTCGCCCCTTTGCTGCAGGCCGGCTTCCCATCCTGCAGGGCCTGTTTGCCGCCCCCTTGCTCACGCTGAGCGGTTTTGCACTTGCACTGACCTGCAACTGGAAGTTCGCCTTGGTCCTGGTGGGCTACTACATCATGACGCTCAGCTATTCGTTGAAGCTGAAGCGGATCGTCATGATCGATGTCGTCCTGCTTGCAGCTCTGTATACCGTCCGGATCATCGGCGGAACAGTCGCCATCAATGCAGACATGTCGTTCTGGCTGCTAGCCTTCTCCATGTTCCTGTTCCTGAGCCTGGCATTGGTGAAGCGGTATGGTGAACTCGAGTCAGCGCTGAGCAGTGGCAAGGAAACCGCTATCGGGCGGGGATACAGTGTCAATGACCTGCCGCTCATCCAGTCAATGGGAACCAGCGCGGGCTACCTGGCGGTCCTGGTGTTCGCCCTGTACATCAACAGTCCTGCCAGCATCCAGCTCTACAGCAGGCCGGAGCTTCTGTGGCTGCTGTGCCCGATCCTGCTGTACTGGGTGAGCCGCGTCTGGGTCGTTGCGCACCGTGGCGACATGCACGATGACCCCATCGTGTTCGCCGCGACAGACCGCGTAAGCCAGGTGGTCGGCGCCCTGGGACTGCTGGCGCTTTTGATCGCCATATGAGCAGCGAGTTCAGCTCATGGGGCCGCTTTCCCGTCGCCTACGGACAGCGTAACCTACCCGTGGCGGGTCGGCTTGCGCCTCTGCCTGATTTCAGTGGAGCCGCGCTTCCTCGTGGCAACGGCCGTAGTTATGGCGACAGCTGCCTGAACGCCGGCGGAAGTCTGCTTACCACCCGTGCCTTGGACCATTTCATTTCCTTTGATCCTTGCACTGGCGTACTCGAAGCGGAGGCGGGCGTCACCCTGGCTGATGTCATTTCGCTGGTCCTACCTCACGGATGGTTTCTCCCCGTTACGCCTGGTACGCGCTGGGTCACGCTGGGCGGGGCCATCGGCAATGACGTGCATGGCAAGAACCATCACGTCGCAGGCAGCTTCGGGCACCACGTGCGCTCGATTGAGCTACTGCGTTCGGATGGATCAAGAGAACATCTCGCTGCTGGAACGGGAAGCGAACGGCTGCGAGCCACTATCGGGGGCCTGGGGCTGACCGGACTCATTACCCGCTGCGAAATCCAGCTGCGACGTGTCCCAGGACCCTGGCTCGACACTGAAACAGTCCGCTTCGGCTCACTCGATGAGTTCTTCGCACTTTCTGCAGAGTCCGCCTCCACGCACGAATACACGGTCGCGTGGATCGACTGCCTGGCAAAAGGCAGTAGGCTCGGTCGCGGGCATTTCATTCGCAGCGACCATGCGCCCGGCGACCCGTTAGCACCGGTCCCCGGCGGGCGGCAACGATTGTCCTTCCCTGCCACGCCACCGGTATCGCTGGTGAACCGGCTCACCCTGCGGCCGTTCAACACTGCCTACTATTGGCGGCAGCTGGCCCTGCGCCAGCGTCGTCAGCAGCATTATCAGGGTTATTTCTATCCGTTGGATGGAATAGGGAACTGGAACCGTATGTATGGCCCCCGAGGGTTCCTGCAACATCAATGCGTGCTTCCACCTTCCTGCGCCAAGGACGCGACCGCGAGTCTGCTGCGGGCAATCTCCGACAGCGGCAACGGCTCCTTTCTCGCGGTACTCAAGGAATTCGGGGACATCAGTTCCAGCGGGTTGCTCTCCTTCCCCCGGCCGGGCACAACCCTTGCGCTCGATTTCCCAAACACTGGGCCCAGTGTCTTCAAGTTGCTGAGCAGGTTGGACGATATCGTCACTGAAGCGGGTGGAACCCTGTACCCGGCCAAGGATGCCCGCATGGCGCCCAAGCTTTTCCAGCAAGGGTATGGGCACGCGCTCAGCGCCTTTGAAAGCCACATGGATCCTAGATTTTCGTCAGATTTCTGGCGACGTATGACGGAGTAAATATGCAGAAGATCCTGATCATCGGCGCCACTTCGGCCATTGCTGAAAGCGTTTCGCGTTGCTATGCACAACGCGCCAGTGCACTGCACCTTGTGGGCCGCAGCAGCGCGAAACTGGACATCATCGCGGCGGATCTCTTAACGCGTGGTGCAGCGCGGGTGACCTCTTCCGTACTGAATGTGGCCGACATTCGCGCCCATGCTGCGATCCTGGATGAGGCAATGCAGAGCCTGGGGCAGATCGATGTTGCCCTTATCGCGCACGGAACGCTTCCCTCACAAGCGGATTGCGATGCGGACGTCGATGTTGCGCTACGCGAGTTCCATGTCAACGGAACCGCGACTATCGCACTTGCACACCAGCTGACTTCCAGAATACAGGCGGGTTCGACCATCGCGGTCATCTCATCTGTTGCTGGAGACAGGGGCCGCGCCAGCAACTACCTTTACGGGAGCGCGAAGTCTGCGGTCACCGCGTACATGAGCGGCTTGTCGCAACGCCTGCAGAGCGAAGGCATCAACGTTCTGACGATCAAGCCAGGTTTCGTTGACACGCCGATGACTGCCTCCTTCAAGAAGGGTCCCCTTTGGGCGTCTGCGGACAACGTTGCAAAGGGAATCGTCAAGGCGATCGACCGGCGACGCCCTGTCGCCTATCTTCCCGGATTCTGGTGGCTGATCATGCAAGTCATCAAGCACATCCCCGAGCGGATGTTCCGGAAGGTCCGCCTGTGACCCGCACTAAGCTCGTAGCGATCTACGCAGCATTCGCAGCGTTGTCGATCGCTGTGAACATTGGTTCACAGGCCTTGGCCATCGCCGTGTATTCAGGGCCTTGGGCAGTTGCGCTCTCGATGGCGTTTGGTACGGGTACCGGGCTCGTCTGCAAATACATCCTCGACAAGCGATTTGTATTCGACCATCGTTCGCGCGACCACAAGCACGAAGCCAAGACTTTCATTCTTTACACATTGATGGGCCTGGCAACTACGGTCATATTCTGGGGAACGGAGACCGTATTCCATTTTGTGTTCGAAAGCGACGCGATGCGCTACATCGGTGGGATCGTGGGTCTCTGCATCGGGTATATCGTGAAGTATCAGCTGGATGCGAGATTCGTATTTTCCAGGCAGCACGATCCAACGTGACTGCAAGGAGTATGCTGGGACGGCCTGCCGCCAGTCATTTGCCATGATACAGCCCTCAAACCGCTCGTCGTCCTCCATCCATTGGCACATTGCGAATCGCTCGCTCCCCTACGCGTTGTTGCTTGCCTTGCCGATTGTGCAGATCGCCCGGCATTTCGGAGACCTTCAGGTCTACCCATTTGCAGATGAGTGGTACTACGTAACCTCTGTCGCGGCACAGAGTGGGGTTCCGTGGGCCTGGCTTTGGGAGCAGCATGGAGACCACAGGATTCCTCTGCAGAAGGCCGTGCAGTGGGCCCTGCTCAACGCATCAGATTTCGACTTCAGATCACTGGTCATCCTCAATCTCTTTATAGCTACAGCGATCGGCCTCATCACTCTGCAGGTCGCCCGCAATCTCCGCGGATGCACCAGCGTATGGGATGGGATGATTCCCATCCTGCTTTTCAACCCGATGGCCGGTTACGCCATGTGGGGATTTCACCTGCAGTTTCTGTCGAGCGCGCTCTTTGTCTGCGTATTTGCGTGGGCAGTTGTCCGTCATTCCGTACGCCCATGGCATCTGGCCGTGGCGATTCTGGCGGTCATTGCGTCCAGCTTGTGTGGATTGAATGGCCTCTTGCAGGCCGGGTTCATGCTCCCGCTGGCATGGCTGCGCACAACGAAGACGCAGCGCGGCCCATACTTCATTGCCGCGCTATGCTTGGCCAGTCTGCTTCTGGCATTGCTGTGGTTTTCATGGTCACGGGCCGGTGCGGGTGAGGCAGCCCCCTCTCCCTCTGCGTTCGGACAGTTTTTTGCGGGCTTGATCGGTGCGAGCCTGTTGCCAGTCTGGAATGTGTACCTCGCAGCAGCGATCATCGGCGTAGCTGCGGCAGCCGCGGTGCTGGCTGGACTGCGCGCTGGGCAAGAAAATCCTGCCGCCCGCGTCTGCGCACTCTTGGTCTTTACCGTCATGCTCCAGCTGTGCGCCGTTGCGTGGGGACGTGCGCAGTACCAGGGCGGCTGGCAACCTGGGTTGGCTATGCACTATGGCGCAATCTCCATGCTAGTTCCGATTCTGGCATGGCTGACGCTTGCTGGCCGAAACCGGCCGATGGCCACGCGAGCCGTTGGTGTTCTGCTTACGCTTGCATTGGGGACTGGCTGGGTCGAGGCCGAATTCTGGCGCACGACATACACCAAGGAGCACTCTTCCAGCAAGGCGCTGGCATACAGGGATATAAGGGATAGGCACATGCCGATCCCCACGGTCATAGAGCGCAATGCTGCACTTTACTGGAGCGATGACGCCGCAGCCAAAGAGACCATGTCGGTCGGCATCCCGATCCTACGGCGGGCGTACGAGAGGAAATGGCCGGGCCTCGCTGTGGAAGAACCCGGCCCCCCACTGAATCAGTGAGCCGTTGCGTCGTCCTTACGTCGGTAGAGCATGGCGCCTTGCTTCAGCAGCACATCCCAGTAGGGCTCCCGGAACTCTCCCACAAGTTCGTAGTGATCGAAGAAGCCGGGCTGCTGGTCAGGGTTGTACTTGCCCTGCCAACTCGTCACTACGTACTTGGGCTTCCAGGTTGTCACCGTGTAGTTGAAGTCTCCAGCGCGCAGAGCCTTCGCTACACCCGGACTTGCCAGACCGAGCACGTCCAGCACTTGGTAGTCAGGACCCAGCTTGTATCCGAAGGTGCCCGGCTCAGCGATGGCCACGCTCGTACCAGCAGGCTCATGCTTCTTCAGGTAATACATGATCGGGTCATAGCTTGTCAGGTGCCCGTTGACGTTTCGGCTGGTTGCGAACGTCGTTGTCTGCTGGTCAATCCGCGGCGTGATCGACAGGCCGACCGCCAGCAGGAAAACGAGGATGAAGGATGCCCACGTTCCAGGTGTGCTCGGCACTTGGCCCACACTGGCGGCACTGGCTACCCGCTGCTGCGCGAGGTAGTTGGCGCCGTATACGCCTGAGAGCAACAGCCCGAAACCGATCGGCGCGACGTACCACGTCCACAACGTCACCTTGAACAGGGTATAGGCGCATACGACACCCAGTGCGAACAAGAGCCAGACCGCGCAGTAAAGGATCAAAGGATTGACCAACGGACCTGGCAGTCGCGCGCGCAACTGTCGCAGGAATACACCTGCGGCGACCAGTGCCGGCACCGGCAGCAATAGCCAGTAGCGCCCCGCGAACAGCTGGTCGAGCGCCGTTACGACGGTGCTGATCTTGAACAGCGGCCAATAGCCCATCTGCACCTGGGCCTTCTTTGCGTCCATCGTGCCCGGGAAGAAGGTACCGTAATACAGCTTCATCGCCACCACCCACGCCAGCATCCCGATCAGGACGATGCCCACCGCAATGCAGATCTGCCGCAGGGTGTAGCGGGACTGTGTCCGGTCAACGCCAAAGGCGAAGACCAGGCCTGAGAACTGGATGATGACGAACAACAGCGAGTCCGGGCGCAGCGTCATCGCGAGCACCATCATCAGTGCCCCTGCAAACAACGCGCGTCTCATGATGATCAGGTAGCTGCCCACCGCAAGCGCCGCGGTGAAGGCATATGTCTCGTGGCCAGATACCGAACTGGACAGCGGAAGGACCACAATGAACACAGCTACTGCAACCGCTGCGACCTGCCCGAGCAACGAGCGATTCCAGAGGCAGGCTCGCCCAGCGATCCAGGCGATCCCAGCGACCGACAACGCTGAGAGGAAGGTCGATACCTGCGGGATGTCGACTAGAATGCGCACGAACGACAGCAACTTCACTATGCCGGCGAGCAGCATGGCGTAGCCGGTTGCGGTTGATCCGTAGTAGTGCTGGCCTACGTTGAAGACGAAGCCATGACCCGCCAATGCATTCTGCGCATACCGGAACGTGATGTAGGAATCATCTACCGCGAACCCTTTGTTGAAGCGCAGATATGCCCAGAACAACAGGACAACCGAAATAGTGAGCGGCGCGAGGCGCTTCCATGTTACCAAGGTGCCGCTATCGAATCTGGTCAGGCTTTCATTCATTGGATCAACTCACATTCCTAGGATGCGCTTACTTGGGTACAACGTCGTGGAAACCGACCGCAAGCCAGTCACACCAGATGACACCGTTCTGGTCGCTAGACTCGATGACCAGCTGTTTGGCGCCACCGACATCGACCCGGATGGTCGAGGTATAGTTGCGGTCTACGACGACGTCGTTCATCGGCGCCCCATCAAGTTGCCAGTGCAGTCCTGCAACGCCGGCGCTCGGATCCGCCTCACAGGTCGCATTACCTTGGAAACTCTCGATGACAGGCGAAAGCGTGAGACCTGAAAGGCTGCTCACATCGAGCACAAGGCGGGCACGCTTGCCTTCAGCTGGGTGCACCAGGAGCCGGTGGTCAGCCAGCGGTGCGATAGGCTGATAGACATCCTCCTTCGACCTGATCAGCGGCTGCACTGCATCCAGCCCAGCAAGCAGCTTTGCCTCCACTTGAGCCTTGGCGGCGGAATCCGCATCCCCGTTCGCCCCCGCAGTCGGCGCTGCATTCGCCCTCTGGGCCGGATCCGCTGCCGCAGCAGGCGTGGCTGCTGGCTCACGCAGATCACATGCCGTCAACGCCAGACACGTCGCTCCTGCCAGGCACAGCGAGGACAATCCGATACTGAACTTCATTTTGGTTTTCCTTATTGAATAGCGGATCGATTCAGGAGCGATCAGTGCAGTTGAATAGTTTCGTCACTGATTGAAAGTGACTTGGCGGCCATTGTCGCAACGATACGTCTTTCCATCGACAATGTAGTGCAGAAGCAGCTTATAGGTGCCCGCCGGCACGTCCGGAAGCGCAGCCTCGAAACCGGATTCGCGTAGTTCCGCTCGCCCTCCGTAGGCGTTCACCACATCGTCCCGCACCATGGACAGCTGCAGGGCGATTCCCGCAGCGGCGCCGTGCTCACCCAGCAGCACTAGCATGGGTGAACCTACAGGGGCGGGCGTGGAATGACCCAACCAGCCGTGCACCTTCTGCGCCGGCGCCACCACAAGCGGTCCCGCGACGAAAGCATTGGACCCAACGCTCTCGATGTTGCAGTAGGACTGGTCAGATGCCTTGGCGACATCGATGCCCTCCATGACGCTAGGCCCCGCTTGATCCTGCGCAACGGGCGGCTCGACTTCAGCTGCCGATTGCGCGTCATCAGACCCACTGCCAGCAGGCAAAGTGGAAGCTGGCAGCGGTGCGTTTGGTTCCCGGCAACCTGCCAGGAGCAAGATTGAAAGAAGGAACAGGCTATTCCAGCTCTTCATTGCGCAGTCTTCCTCGGGATCCAACGTGCTTCCAGCGACTTGCCCAGCCGGATGCCCGGCAGTTCGATGAAGCGATAGGACAGCCACGCCAGCGGCAGGAGAATTGCGAAGGTCACGCCGGCGCACACGATGAACGCTACCGTCAGATCGGCCTGCTGTTCATGGATGCGGCGATAGACGGGGATCAGCAGGTACACGATGGTCGGGTGCAGCAGATAGACCGAGTAGCTGACCTTGCCGAGGAAGGAGGTGAAGCGGTTGACCACCAGCTTCCACGGGAACAGGGCAAGGCCGACGAAGATCAGGCCATATGCCAGCGCCTGGAAGTAGTAAGGGTTGCCCAGAATGTTGGGCAGCCAGCCCTGCACCAACGCAAGGTAGGTGAAGGCGCCTGCGAACAACGCAGCCTGTCCCTTGCTTCGGGCCATGCTGCAGTCGGCATCGGTATCCATGAACCAGTAGTACAGAAGGATGCCCGTGGCGAAGATCGGGAAATGCTTGAACGTGCTCCACTGCAGGATCGACTCGCGCCATCCCTCCGGCAACACCAGGTAATCGAGCACCAGTCCGATGAAGTACCAGAACAGGAGGGTGACGAAAATGAACGCGACTGCCTTGTACCGATCCCTTACCCGGGCATAGATCAAAGGAAACACCGCGTAGAAGATCATCTCCACGCCAATGGTCCAGCCTGCCCAGACGAATCCCTCCTGGCGCATGGGGAACAGGTTGAAGATGAAAGTCGCAGACGCTGCCACCGCGCCTGCCGAATGGTGGACACCAAACAGCCAGGCGTCGCGGAGCCAGCTCACCAGAATAAGGAAGTAGAAAAGAGGCGCTACGCGGAAGAAACGATGCAGATAGAAACTGGCAGTCGGCTTCGGGCTGCCTTCGCGCATCGGCATCGTGTAATAGAGCGAGAAAGCGCTAACGATGAAGAACAGGGTGACACCTGTCCCCCCCATCAGGGTGAACTTCTCGGCCCAACGCGGCAATGCCAACTGGGGGTGGGGCATCAGGGTCATGTGGTAGATCACCACATAGGCGGCCGCCAGGCCACGCAGTGCGTCCAGAAACTCCAACCGTCCGCGCTTGGGAAGAGCGGTAACGGCGGACACAACAGCGGTGTTGTCTTGCATTTTCACTCCATGATCGACGCCGGGGAAGGATCCGTCTCATCCATCCGCTCCCTGACCGCACGGACGACCGTGGGTAGCATAAGGAACTCATCCCCATAACGGTAGTTGTTTGTCACCAGGCCAGCATAGGGGTCATAGCACACGCCAAAGGAGACGTCCGCGAACCCCGCACGCGTCACCAGATCGGCGAAATCGGCACCGAAATTGTGAAATGTGTAGATCCCCTCGGGGCGAAGGCCATCGCCGTGCAACTCTGTTGGCAGCAGCTCCACCAAAGCCCCGCTCTCGTCCAGTCGCCCTCTGACCAGGGTTTCAGGAAGCCAAGGGAAAAACGGTACCGTGAACAACGCCACGCCACCTGGCGCCAGCACGCGGTGACACTCCTTCAGGCCCGCCAGGGGATCTGGAACGTGCTCAAGTACGTCGTTGTGGAGTATTCCATTCAGGCATCCATCGTCGAACGAGAGTGCCTGCATATCCTAGTGAACCGCTGTGCGCGTGCCCCCCTGATGATCGAGGAAGGTATACGGTTCCCCACCCCGTGAGCCAGGCCCATGGAATTCAGACAGCATCATCGCGGGCCATACCGCCGCGGCATAGCGCGACAGCTGCGAAAAGGCCTCCAGGAGCGCGAGACGGTCAGTTGGCTCGAAGCAGGTGCGTGCTTCCATGTACAGGTGCCGGGACCGTGAGTTGAGCCCACACGACTGGCAGACCAGCCCTTCCCGAAGGTTGACGTCGGCACCAAACATCGCGCCGCCGTTGACCTGCAAATCCCGCACCTTGCCACAATGGGCGCAGAAGCCACGAGTCAGGCTGCCCTTGGCGATCTCGCCATCGATTTCACGCATTACATCCAGCGAGCCGGCTACCGCTTCGGAGATCGCTGCTACAGAATCAAACCACATCGTCTGCGGGTACATGGTCTGCTCCCTGAATGGGCGGCATCCACTACGTCACCCCCTGGAAGCCCTCCCCTCCAGCATCGCCTGCCAGGTTCTGCGGATACCATCGTGAATTCCCACCTGGGGCAGCCACCCCAGGTTCTCTCTTGCCCTTGCCACATCGAGCACGATTTCGCGCACATCGAACGCGCGAGCCGGCTGGTACTGAACCGACAATGCACTGCCAGTCACGCTGCGAATGAAGTTGCACAGCTCGTTGAGACTGACGCCGCTACCCGAGCCCGCATTGAAGACCGCATTGCGGCCCGAATCAACCGCACGCAGGGACAGGTCGATCAGATCGTCAATGTAGATGTAGTCCCTGACCGTCTCTCCATCGCCCCAGATCTGTATCCCTTCACCGGCAAGCGCCTTTCCAAGGAAGACAGCAACGGCCCCCTGGATGCTGCGCGCCGGCTGACCCGGGCCGTACGGGTTGGAGGGCCGGATGATCACCGGATCCAGCCACCCCTTGCGCTGGAACATGGCCAGATACTGCTCGATGGCGACCTTCACGATGCCGTAGGACGAGATTGGCCGCAGCGCGTGCGTTTCGGGCACAGGAACGGCGTCGGGGTTGCCGTACACCGTTCCTCCCGAGGAGAAGTAGCAGAACCTGCGGACACCGCGCTCACGCATGGCCTCCAGCAGCCGGTGTGTTCCGACCAGATTGCCTTGGATGTCAGCGATGGGGTCGGCATCGGCCGTGCTCGGCACCGTGCAACTGGCCAGGTGGTAGACGGTGTCCACCCCCTGCAGTGCTTGCTCCAGTACATCGGCGTCATGGAAATCGCCCTGGAAATAGCGCACGCCACTCCAGTCCATGTCCAGGCGGGCAGCAAAGCGATCCAGCACCGCTGTCTCGTCACCGCGCGTGCGCAGCGCGTCGACGAGTCGCGAGCCGATGAAACCATTGCCACCGATGACAAGCACGCTCATGCGATTATTCCGCCCCGGCCGGGAGGTTGCGAAGCCCGAAGTGGGTGCGCAGTTTGTCCTCATAAGCCGCCGCCGCACTTCGCGTGGCCGCGCTCAGCGGGAACAACCGTTGCGCATGGGCATGCAGGCTGCGGATTTCATCCAGGTGACCCTGCGCTTTGGAGCCGATGGTCACGCTGTTGCCATGGCGGCGGTGCTGGTTGAGCGATTCCGCATTGAAGCTGAGGCCGCCATCGCGCAGCAACAGCAGGTAGACCAGCCAGTCGCCCGCGATCCGATACTGAGTGATCTCTTCGATGTGCTCCTGCATCACGCGCAGCAGCGCCTCGCGACGGAACAGCACGGCGCTGACGTTGGGCAGGGTGTTCTTAACAGCCAGACCGGCTTCAACTTCTTCGGAACCCATCGCCGAATAGCTGCTGCGCCAGCGATCACGCGAGAGATCATTGGTGTATTCCAGATAGTCGCCAGCCATCACCTCGCCGAACTCGTCGATCTGTTCCGACTGCGAGAACGCCATCACCGAGCGGGGGTTGGACTCGAGCAGGTCCACCAGCGAGCGCAGGAATGCTGGCTTGGAAAGATCGTCGGCCTCGGCGATCCAGACGTACTCGCCGCGCGCCAAGCTCACGCCCTTCATCCACTGGCGGAAGACCGACCCGCTGTTGTCCGACGACGCCTCAAGGCGCGGCTCCGGATCAAATGTTGGCCAGAGGCGTTCGAGTTCTGCCAGGCTCCCATCCGATGAGGCGTCATCCAGGATGATGACCTCATACAGGGGGAAGTCCTGCCCGTACACCGACGCCAGACGCTCTTCCAGGTAGTGGGCGTAGTTGTAGTTCGGCACTACCACCGAGACACGCGGAATGCGATGCCCGGCCAGATCCAGCAAGTCCAGCAGGTAGCTGCGGAAGGAGAAGTCGGCATTGACAAGGCGTCGTCCGGCTTCGCCTGCCGTTGCTCGCACCGAATCCTCATCGAGCAGACGCGCCAAGGCGCCGCCATAGGCGACGGCGTCCAGTGCCGGCACGACCATGCCCGCCTGGTGCTGGGCCACGAGGTCCGCACCGCCCCCCGTGCCTGCGAATGCGACGACCGGCAGCTCGACAGACAAGGCCTCCAGCACGACGGATGGGAAAGGATCTTCCCGCGACGCGAGCGCGTAGATGTCAGCGCCTGCGTAGTAGTCATCGGTGTCAAAGTCGAGACCGGCGAAGTGGAACCGCTCCAGCATGCCATGGCGGCGGAGCACCTTTTCCGCGGCCTCACACGCAGCCTCTTCACGGTGACCGACCCAAACGACGTGGACATCAGGTCGCTGGGCGAATGCGCTGGTGAACGCCTCGGCCAGCAGGTCGACACCCTTACGCGCATCGGCGTAGCCCACCGACAACACGATCCTGTCCGTGGATTTGAGACCCAAGCGCTGCCGCAGCGCTGCGCGCGCAGCGTCTCGATTGCGCTTCCCGCGATGGCGGTTGGCTGCAAACAGCCCCTGCGGCAGCTTGGTTACCTTGGCCTGCCCTGCCGGGTCGAGGAAGGGCTGCAAACCTTCGCGTACTGCGTCCGAGGCGACGACGATGCGCTTGGCCACACGGGAAATGTCCGCCAGTGCAGGCTGCAGGCCGTAGCTCTGGATGACACCCGGCAGCTCGTGGATCATCGACACCACGGTAAGACCTGCATCACCCAACGCCTGCACGATGCGGCCGCTGACCGCCGTATTGGCAAGCACCGAGCGCACGCCCAGCTGGCGTAGTTCATTGGCCAGCACCGCTGGATCCCGGTCGCCCAGCAGGTGGACCGTGGAGCACTCGGCGAACTGGCTGTGCAGGCGGCCGTCTTCGAGCAGCACGACATGCACGTCCAGTCCCAGGCCGGCCGTCATCTTGCGTGCCATGTTGAGCGCGAGGTACTGCGCGCCATGCGGGTGCGCATCATGGGAAATCAGTGCGACACGCGGCTTCGCCGTGCCGGCGGTGACATTGCGCGTCGCCTGCAGGAAGGCATAACCGTAGTAACGGTCCGGTTCCAGATGGGCGCCTTCGGCCCACTCGTTCCAGGCGTTGATGAAGACCACGCTCTCGCCACGCACAGGTTTGGCCAGTGCGAACTCGCCCGCCGATTCCAGCCAGCGCTGGTACTCGCTCGGCGAGGAATGGGCGAACGTGTAGCCGCGCCCCGGCTTTCGCGCTTCATTGTCCCAGCGTGGCGTAACCCCCTTGAACAGCGGATAGTCTTCTTCCGGCCAGTTCCTGGAACGTTCGGCCATCTCGCGGTAGTCGACCACGTAGCCTTCATAACGCGGGTTGGCGATGTCCAGCGTGTGGTTGATGCTGGACAGGCCACGCGCCACCTTGTGCGGCGGGAACTCGAGCGCTGCATCGAAGCCATACGTGCGCGGATCATCGACGTCGAACTGGACCATGGCGATGAACAGCTCGCCAAGGCCCTGCTCACGCGCATAGCCGCGCCAGACATCCAGCGAATTGCGGGCATCGGGAAGCAGCGATGGCCGGTAGATGATGAGCAACGGCCGACCATCGATGCGGATATACCGCGGATCAGACAGGTACGGCATCGCATCACGAATGAACGCGATGTCGTTGTCAGCCGTGTAGTTCTGACCAATCAGCACATCGTTTTCATGCCCATCCCAGCGCCGGGTCCAATTCTCGTTGGCCCAGCAGATGCAGAACGGCAGGTCAATCTCCGGATGCGGGAGCAGCTGGTCCACCGGCCGCTCCATCAGTCGATGACCGGAGAACCAGTAATGGTGGAAGCAGAAGCCGTGAACCCCGTACAGCTTGGCAAGCTCGGCCTGGCGCTTGAGCACATCGATCAAGCGCAGGTCATAGAAACCCAGTTCACCGGGCAGGTGCGGCTGGCGATGCCCCTGGAACTGTGGCACGGCCTTGCTCACATTGGTCCACTCGGTGAAGCCCCTGCCCCACCATGCGTCGTTTTCGGCGAAGGGGTGAAACTGCGGCAGGTAGAACGCGATCGTCTTGAAGCGGAGGCTGGTCGGTGGCTGTAGCGCAGGCGCCAGCTCCACGTACTCAGACCCGCGCACGCCTGCAGCGACGTCGAAAGCGTCTGCGTAGATACGCGCCACGGAGGACACCTTCACGCCTTCGGCAAGGATCGGAGCGGCAGCCGCTGGCGGCTGCTGCGCGCCCGCCGTGACAACAGCAAATTCCTGCCCTGCGCCGAAGGTTTTCCATCGGCGGTAGGCATTTGTATTGGCAAAGGCGAAGCTGAAGTTCCGGAACAGGAAATCCTTCAGTGCAAGCCGCGCATTCCAGCCCGGCACCGCCATGTACATGCGGCGTGCAACTGCCCCCAGTTTTCCCATTTTCTGACCCTGATGCATCGCTTACAGGTGCCTCCTGGCACTTCCTGACAGTTTCCTGAGCCATGCAGTGTAACGCCAACTCCGTGACGCCTTAAGCAGTTCCACATCCCTTTCGCGGTGCTCGCTGATGACGCGCTGCTCGGTTACGGCCAACTGCAGCTGCTGCACGGACTGCCTTGCCTCATCCCGTTCGGCCATGGTCCGGTCGATTTCCGCACGTAGAGCGGACATTTCTTCGCGCAGGCTGCCGTTGGCATTGATATGCCCCAACACCATCTCCTGGGACTCGGAAAGCATGCGCTCGAGGGAGCGGATCCTCTCCTCGGTGGCAACGGCCTGAATCAACTGCTGGCGGAGTTCGGCCAGCTGAGCCTTGAATTGACTGTTGTCGATCGACTGGCTGCTGGCCGCTTCAGCAACCAGCGCTCGATTCTGATCCAGCGCATTCTGCAGGCTTTCCAGCCTGCGTTCCTGGGCCTGCCGATCATGACCGCCTTCGCGGCGAACATCATCGACCAGCGAACCCAGCACGGGGATCGAGGACAGCACCTCGTTGCGGCTGTCACGCAGCCGCTCGATCTCGGCCAGATGCGCTTCCTGCGTCCGCCGCAGTTCCTCCGCCGCCTCCAGGGAAGCGGCTTCCCGATGGGAAAGATGGGACTGGGCCTGGGCCTCGAGTTCCTCGACCTTGGCGCGAAGCTGCAGGACTTCGATATCCGCGTTCTGGACGCGCTCAGGCAAGTGCACCCCGTAGAAGGCGCCGGCATCCATTCCATGAACCTTCAGTTCGAAGAACGAGGACGACTGCACAGGCAGCACCCCATCCGTCGCAACCACCAGGTCGTAGAGCGGGCGGCTGAGGCCTTCGGCCCATTCACTGGTTTCAGGGCCGGTGCCCAGGATCGAATCGAAGGCCGCCGGACCGTCAGCGACCAACAGGGAACCGTAGACGACGCGCTGCGAATACACCTGCTGCTGCGGGAAGTAGCGCTGGATGAGTTCGATCAACTCGTGACGGAACAACTCCTTCACGTGATAGGGGTTTTCGTAGCCCGGGTCGATCGAATAGTGCTGCTTGTTCGGACTGGACATGATCAGCATCCCACCCGGACGTAGAACGCGCCGGATCTCCGACAGCATTTCCTCATGCTGGTCGTGGTGCTCGATGGTCTCGAAACTCACCACCACGTCAACGGAGTCGTCCTCCAATGGCAGCAAGGCAGCAGACGCCTCGACGAAGCGCAAGCGATCGGACCCGTAGCGGCCAGCCGCATGGGCGACGGCCTCGGCCGAGATATCTATGCCGGTCACCGAGTCCGCAACGCCAGACAGGATCTGGCTGCCATAACCTTCGCCACAGGCCACGTCCACCACCTGCTTGCCGGCACAGAACCTGGCGGCGAAGTGATAGCGATGGAGATGTTCGAAGGCGATCTGACCGGCCACTTCGGGCATGAACCGTTCGCCGGTGAATGCGAGATCTTCTACGTGCTCGTCAAGCTGGGTTGCCATGGGTCACCTCAATACATGATTGCTGCTGAAGCCGGTCACCCGGATACCAGATCTTGTTGCTCGACTACAAGGCGCACGCGCTGCATGGGTGCGCCGAACAATCCAAGGCAGATGCCACGTGCATGAACATGGAAGGCAAGCGCGTCATGCAGCCAATGGTGCTGGACATGGTGATGCTGATTGCCGTCTGCGATGGCTGCACTCATGGTGTAGTCACCCTCGCGCAGGACAGGCATCCGGAAATCAAAGGAAGCCACCAGTACCTGCCCCGCTTGAGCGCCGGGAGGGGGATCGATGGAGGCGACATACGTGTTGTCCGCGAACAGGGTCTGCCCCAGGCGGTCGTACACCTCAAAACCGATGATGGGCGAGCTCAACACCTGGTTCACACGGCAGCGGATCTGCAGCCGGACCGGCTCTCCACCCACCACCCAGGACAGCGGGTTGCCATCCACGTCAACAAAGGCAGCGAACTCGACCTGCGCCCCGCCTTGTCCGAACCCCTTGTCTGCATTGAACTCAAAGACCCGGATTTCCTGCCGATGCTCACTGGCGTTGATCAGATCCTGGCGAAAATCACGGGGCGCCATGCCTGCGTGGTCCGGTTCGATGGCGGTCGCACCAGCAGCTGCCGGTTGCGCGTCACTTTCGGGAGCGTCAACGGCCACCGCAGCAGGACCAGCAGCGGCCATCTCCACCGCGTAGAGATCTTCCAGATACTTGGCGGTGACTTCCTTGGGGGCGCCATCTGCAACGATCTTCCCGTGCGACAACCAGACCACTCGGTCGCAGAGATTGATGACGGCGGCGGTGTCATGGGATACAAAGACCACCGTGCCGTTCTGCATGAAGGAACGGAGAAATCGCATGCACTTCTGCACGAAGAACGCGTCGCCGACACTCAGTGCCTCGTCGATGACCAGAATGTCAGCTTCCACGTGCGCGATCACGGCGAAGGCCAGCCGCACGAACATGCCGCTGGAGTATGTCTTCACCGGCTGGTCGATGAACTCGCCGATATCGGCGAATTCGACAATGGAGTCGTACTTGCTGCGCAGCTGCTCGTCCGAAAGTCCCAGCAGGGCACCGTTGAAGAACACGTTCTCGCGGCCGGTGAAATCAGGATTGAAGCCCGCCCCAAGCTCCAGCAGTGCCGCAACCCTTCCGTCGACCAGGATCTGGCCTTCCGATGGCGCCAGCGTACCGCTCAGCAGCTGCAGCAGCGTGGACTTGCCCGACCCGTTGCGTCCGATGATGCCGACCGTTTCACCCTTGCGAATCTCGAATGAAACATCCTTCAGCGCACTGAACTGGCGGCCATAGGATTTGCCTCGGCTTCCCACGACACGCGCAGCGCGCGAAAAAAGGGCGTCCTTCAACCGGTCCTGGGGCGAGCCGTAGACCTGATAGTGCTTGGAAACGCCGTCGATCTTGAGAACGACCGGATCAGATGACATCGGCAAATCCATCTCTAGATTTCTGGAAGAAAGCGTAACCAGCCATGGCCATGAGCAGGCCCACCAGCAGGCCGATCCCGAAGTACGCAGGAGACGGGATGTCACCGAACATCAATACCTTGCGTGCCGCCTCCAGGACACCCGTCAGGGGATTGGCCTGGATCAGGGGACGATAGCGTTCAGGAATCGAATCAAGCGCGTAGAACACGGGAGAAAGGAACAGCAGCAGCGTCGCAAGCGTGCCGGTAATCTGTGCCACGTCTCGGAAGTAGACGCCGATCGCGGCAAGGAACCAGGAAACGCCAAGGCAACCGAGCAACAGCGGCAGCATCACCACGGGGAACAGGATCACGGTCCAGGGCAGCGCAACGCCCATGCACAACTGGGCAATGGTCAGCACGATCCAACTGACGAAGGCATGGAAAACCGCCGAACCGAGCGTCACCCACGCGTAGACTTCCAGCGGAAACACAACCTTCTTCACGTAGTTGGCATTGCTCGTGATCAATGCCGGGGAGCGATTGATGCATTCGGCTACCACGCCGTGCACGATCAGTCCGGAAAAGAGGATCAAGGCGAAGCCACCGCTGGTATCAAAGTCCTTCCACTTTGCCTTGAACACGATGGAGAACACGAACGTGTACAGGACCAGCATGATCAATGGCGTGATGAACGACCAGGCCAGGCCGGCGAAGGAACCGCGATAGCGGCCCACGATCTCACGCTGGATCAGACGGAAGATGAGTTGACGGTGCTCCAAGGGCGAACGCAGGAAGCCCGCCAATGGCCGCCGCCGGGCAGTTGCATAGGGCGTCAGCCCGGAAGATCTCTTGTCCAAGCGACTGCTCACGCCAGCGCCCTCTCCAGATCCACCTGCAGATCCCCCAGCTCCTCCACGCCCACGCTCAGCCGCACCAGCGCATCGCTGATGCCCAGCTGTTCGCGGCGCGCGACCGGAATCGAGGCATGGGTCATCACCGCCGGATGGTTGACCAGGCTTTCAACACCGCCCAGCGACTCGGCCAGGGTGAACAGTTCGGTCTTCTCGCAGAAGCGCTTGGCCGCCTCGAACCCGCCCTTGAGCACGATCGAGACGATGCCACCGTAGCCGGCCATCTGCTTGCCGGCCAGTTCATGCTGCGGGTGCGAGGCCAGGCCCGGGTAGATCACCTTCTCCACCGCCGGGTGCTTTTCCAGCCATTGGGCCAGCGCCAGCGCGTTGGCGCAGTGTGCCTTCATGCGCAGCGGCAGGGTCTTCAGGCCGCGCAGGGCCAGGAAGCTGTCAAATGGGCCCTGCACGCCCCCCACCGAGTTCTGCAGGAAGGCCATCTGCTCGGCCAGTTCGGCGTTGTCGCCGACCACGACCATGCCACCGACCATGTCCGAGTGGCCATTGAGATACTTGGTGGCCGAATGCAGGACCAGGTCCGCACCCAGTTCCAGCGGACGCTGCAGCATCGGCGAGGCGAAGGTGTTGTCGACCACTACGATCAGGCCATGGCGCTTGGCGATGGCGGCGACCGCGGCGATGTCGACGATCTTCAGCATCGGGTTGGTCGGGGTCTCGATCCAGACCATCTTCGTCTTCGACGTGATGGAGGCTTCGAATGCCGCCAGATCGGTGAGGTCGATGAAGCTGAAGTCCAGCCCGGCGGTGCGGCGACGCACGCGCTCGAACAGGCGGAAGCTGCCGCCGTAGATGTCGTCCATCGCCACCACGTGGCTGCCAGCGTCGAGCAGCTCGATCACGGTCGAGCTGGCCGCCATGCCCGAAGCGAAGGCAAAGCCGCGGGTACCGCCTTCCAGCGAGGCCACGCAACGCTCATAGGCGAACCGGGTCGGGTTGTGGGTACGCGAGTACTCGAAGCCCTGATGCTCGCCCGGGCTGGACTGGGCATAGGTCGAAGTGGCGTAGATCGGCGGCATCACCGCGCCGGTGCTGGGGTCGGGCGACTGACCGCCGTGGATGGCCAGCGTGGCCAGGGCCAGCGCGCGGTCCGGGGAAGAAGCGTTGGACATGTCGTTTCCTGATTGGCGCCGATGACCGGCGCCGTCGAAGGAGCGGGAGTCTATCAGCGCGGCCTTAACGAGCTTTGACGCGGATAAACGGGATTCAGCAGCGATCTGCGGCGATAAACGCCTTACTGAACGCGCCGACGCAGGTAATTCAGCAGGTCGATGCGGGTGATCAGGCCGAGGAAGGCGTCGCCGTCCATCACGATCGCCACCTGGCCGCGGTCGAACACCGGCAGCAGGGCCTCGATCGGCGACTTCACGTCCAGCCGGTCCAGCTTGCTGACCATCGCGGTGGCCACGGTGTCGCGGAAGCGCGCCTCGTCGCCATAGACATGCAGCAGCACGTCGCTTTCGTCGACGATGCCGACCAGCTTCTCGCCGTCCATCACCGGCAGCTGCGAGACGTCGTACAGCTTCATGCGCTGGTAGGCGGTGGTCAGCAGGTCGTTCGGGCCGATCACCACGGTGTCGCGCTGGCCGTACGGGCGCAGGATCAGGTCGCGCAGGTCGCCGTGCTGCGGGCGCTGCAGGAAGCCGTTGTCCAGCATCCAGTAGTCGTTGTACATCTTCGACAGGTACTTGTTGCCGGTATCGCAGACCAGCACCAGCACCCTCTTCGGCGTGGTCTGCTCCTTGCAGTACTTCAGCGCCGCCGCCAGCAGGGTGCCGGTGGACGAACCGCCCAGGATGCCTTCCTTGCCCAGCAGCTCGCGCGCGGTGTGGAAGCTCTCGGCATCGCTGATCGCATAAGCCTTCTTGACGCGGCTGAAGTCGGAGATCGAGGGCAGGAAGTCCTCGCCGATACCTTCCACCAGCCAGCTGCCCGACTTGTCGTTGAGCACGCCGTCGTTGATGTATTCGGCCAGGATCGAGCCGACCGGATCGGCCAGCACCAGCTCGGTCTTCGGCGACAGCTTGGCGAACGCGCGCGACAGGCCGGTCATGGTGCCGGAGCTGCCGCAGCCGAACACGATGGCGTCGAGGTCACCGCCCATCTGCTCGAGGATTTCCGGGCCGGTGCCGAACTCATGCGCGGCCGGGTTGTCCGGGTTGCCGAACTGGTTGATGAAGTAGGCGCCCGGGGTCTGCTCGGCGATGGTCTTGGCCAGGTCCTGGTAGTACTCCGGATGGCCCTTGGCGACGTCTGAACGGGTCAGGCGCACTTCAGCGCCCATCGCCTTCAGGTTGAAGATTTTCTCGCGGCTCATCTTGTCGGGAACGACGAGGATCAGCTTGTAGCCCTTCTGCTGTGCCACCAGCGCCAGGCCCAGGCCGGTGTTGCCGGCGGTACCTTCAACCAGGGTCGCGCCCGGCTTCAGGTCACCACGCTGCTCCGCCGCCTCGATCATCGACAGGCCGATGCGATCCTTGATCGATCCGCCCGGGTTGGCGCTCTCCAGCTTCAGGTAGAGCTCGCAGACGCCGGTGTCCAGGCGCTGGGCCTTGACGATCGGGGTCTGGCCGATGAGTTCGAGGACGGAAGAATGGATGGGCATTCGGAGGACTTTCGATTCGCGCCACGCAGGGCCGGACCGATGATTATCCGACGGATGGCGCTGAATGTCAGGTCGGTGCAGGCATGCCGCCCGCCTGCCCCATGAAGGGATGCGGGCGGCCCCGGATCGACGAGGAGACCGGTACCGCCCGCATCGGTGAGTTGTGCCTGCTGGCCAAGGCACCACCGCCTGTGGTGCCTTGGCGCGGCCGCCTCATCGGCGGTGCCGCGATGCCGGGGCGCGGTCGCCCGGCGGGGCCATCGATGGCCGGGTCACGCCGTTCCGGGCGCGACGGGGTGCGTCAAAGCGTGGGGGACGTCGTTGGGAGCGGTGTTTCGTACATTCGCAGAAGGCGTTGCTTGGCCAGCAGCTTCTCACGCTTCATGCGACCCAGGGTGACATCATCGATCGGGAGTACACCCAACTCCGCGTCCATGCACTTCTTGTTCAATTTGCGGTGCTGGTCATGGAGTGCCCTGAACTCCGGATCACGCGCGCGACGGGCGTCGATCTCGCTCTGGGGCTGATCTTCAAACATGATGGACCTCCTTCGACAGATACACGAACGCCCCGGCCACAAGGCACGGGGCGTTGTTCATGGAGGAGCGCCGGCCGATGGCCACCTGGACGCCTGCAACGACCTGCGGCACTGGCCTGCGCACGTCGATCTGCTGCGGTTCGCGCCCTGCTTGCATCGGCCCGGCCCTCCCATCGTCCGGTCCGCGGCATTGCGTCCCGGACGATTGACCCTACGCCTGCTCAAGGCGGGGTACAAGACCCCTGCGTCAAAAAGACCGAACCCCGCCGGGGCGGGGTTCAGGCTGAATGCTCATTGCAACGAAAAACAAACAATATCAATGCATTACGGGGCGATGATGACCTCGGCCGAACGGGCCCGGGTGGAGGCTGCCTTCTTGCCGCTGACCTGGATCCGGTTGCTGGCGACACCAGCCGCGACCAGGGCGTCGCGCAGCGCTTCGGCCCGCTTCTGACCCACGCCGTTGGCATTGTCGTAGGCCTCGATGCGCAGGCGGCCCTTCTTGCCGATGTTCAGGTACTCGGCGAGCGCCTTGGCCTGGTTGCGGGCGCCGCCAGACAGGCTGGACGCACCTGCAGCGAACGCGTCGCCCCCGAAGGTGAAGACCTCACCGCGCGCATCGAACTTCGAACCCGGCAGCTTCTGGCCCGACACCAGCTCGGCCTCCTCGCGGGCCAGCTTGGCGGCGTTCCGCTGGGCAGCGCTGAGCCGCTGCTGCTGCTTGCCGGCCACGCTGGTCAGGGCGTTCTCGGCGTCCTGGCGGGCCAGGGTTTCGGCCTCGGCGGCCTGGCGCAGGCGTTCGGCCTCCTCGGCCTGCATCTGCGCCTGCATGCGCAGCTGCTCGGCTTCCTGACGGGCGCGGGCAGCGTCGCGGCGGCTGGCCTCGATCAGCAGGTCGCTGCGGGTGCGCTCCAGGCGGTCGACCTCGCGCGCGGCCATCGCGGTGCGTACGGCCGTCTCGGCAATCTCCACCCGGCGCTCGGCCAGGTAGGTGGCCAGCTCCTGGTCACGGCGCTTGGCCTTGTCCAGGGTCGCGATGGCCTGCTGGGCCTGCATGCGCTCGAAGGCGCCCAGCTCAGCGGTATCCGGGTTGGCCTGGATGGCCATCAGGCGCTGGCTCAGCTGCGCCACCATCGGGTTGTCGGCGGCCACGGCCAGGGTCGGCAGCGCCAGCAGCGCGGCCAGGGTTGCGGCGGTCATCGGCTTCACCGGCGGTCCTCCCCGGTCGACAGCTGGCGTTGCAGCTGGTTGACCTCGTTGCGGCGCAGCTGCAGCTGCGCGGTGACGGTGGCTTCCTCGCTGCGGACGCGTGCCAGGTCGGCATCGGCGGCGGCGCGCAGGGCCATCGCCGGGGCGTTCTTCCGTTCGCGGCGGTCGCCGGCGGCGCGCTGGGCCTGCTCCAGGCCCTGCCGGGCCAGACCGATCAGGTCCGGGGCGTACTGGTCGGCGTCGGCCTGGGTGGCCTTGTCGACCGCCTGCCGGGCCTGCGCCAGTTCCAGGGCGGCGTCCTGCGCCCAGGCGGGGGCAGACAGTGCGAATGCAAACGCCATCACATACAGGCCATGGCGCATTCGTGCGAAGCTAAGTCGTTTCATTGGGGAGGCCGTACCGGTTGTCGGTTCACGGCCATTGTCGTCAAGCCGACACCGTGCTGGCAACGGGCGTCGGCCGTTTCGTTGGGGAAAATTCGCAATGGATATCGGCTACTTCCTGAAGCTGATGACCGAAAAGAACGCTTCGGACATGTTTCTGACCACCGGGGCACCGGTCTACATCAAGATCGAGGGGAAGCTCTATCCGCTGGGCAACACCGGCCTGCCGCCGGGCATGGTCAAGAAAATCGCCTACTCGCTGATGGACGAAGGCCAGGTGCCGCAGTTCGAGCGCGAGCTGGAGCTCAACATGGCCATCGCCCTGCCCGATGCCGGGCGCTTCCGCGTCAACGTGTTCAAGCAGCGGGGCGAGGTCGGGATGGTCATCCGCGCCATCCGCAGCCGTATCCCGAGCATCGAGGAGCTGAACCTGCCGCAGGTGCTGAAGGACGTCATCATGACCCCGCGCGGGCTGGTGCTGGTGGTGGGGTCCACCGGTTCCGGCAAGTCCACCTCGCTGGCGTCGATGATCGACCACCGCAACAGCACCACGACCGGTCACATCCTCACCATCGAGGATCCGATCGAGTACCTGCACAAGCACAAGATGTCGATCGTCAACCAGCGCGAGGTCGGCCTGGACACCCACGCCTTCCACAACGCGCTGAAGAACGCGATGCGTGAAGCGCCGGACGTGATCCTGATCGGCGAAATCCTGGATGCGGAAACGATGGAGGCGGCGATCGCCTTCGCCGAGACCGGGCACCTGTGCCTGGCCACCCTGCACTCCAACAACGCCGACCAGACCATCGAGCGCATCCTCAACTTCTTCCCGGAAAGCGCGCACAAGAACGTGCTGATGAACCTGGCGCTGAACCTGCGTGCGGTGATCAGCCAGCGCCTGGTGAAGAACAAGGAGGGCCGTCGCCTGCCGGCCACCGAGGTGCTGATCAATACGCCGATGATCCGCGACCTGTTGCGTCGCGGCCAGGTGCACGAGATCAAGGCGGCGATGGAAGGCTCGCTGGAAGAAGGCATGGAGAGCTTCGACCAGTGCCTGTTCCGGCTGGCCAAGGCGGGCATCATCGAGCAGGAGGAAGCGCTGCGCGCGGCCGACTCGCGCGATGGCCTGGCCCTGAAGTTCCGTTTGTCCGAAGGCAGCAGCGGCGAGCACGACCCGTACGCCGATTTCTCGGCCGGCGCACCCAGCATCACCCACGGCTTCTGACCCCACGAAAAAGGGGACGGAGGGGATTAAGTCGTTTGTGCATTTGCGACTTAATCCCCTCCGTCCCCTTTTTTCTGAAGCGTTCATGGGCGGTCTCATCCAATGAGACCCCTCATCCGTAGGTTTCCTCAATGGAAACCATCCGCAAGCTGGCCATTCTGGCCGACGCCGCCAAATACGACGCGTCCTGCGCCTCCAGCGGCTCGGGCAAACGCGATTCGCGCGCCAGTGGCGGTATCGGCAGTACCGAGGGCATGGGCATCTGCCACAGCTACACGCCCGATGGCCGCTGCGTTTCATTGCTGAAGATCCTGCTGACCAACTTCTGCATTTACGACTGCGCCTATTGCGTGAACCGGGTCTCCAGCAACGTGGCCCGCGCGCGTTTCAGCGTGGACGAGGTGGTCACGCTCACCCTGGACTTCTACAAGCGCAACTACATCGAGGGCCTGTTCCTGTCCAGCGGCATCATCCGCAATGCGGACTACACCATGGAGCAGATGGTGGAAGTGGCCCGGCAGCTGCGCGAAGAACACCGCTACGCCGGCTACATCCACCTCAAGACCATTCCCGAGGCCTCGCCGGAACTGCTGGCCAGTGCCGGGCGCTATGCGGACCGCCTGTCCATCAACGTGGAACTGCCGACCGAAGCCGGCCTGAGCGCCTTGGCACCGGAGAAGACGGTGCACTCGATCCGTGGCGCGATGGGCGAACTGCGCTGGCGCATTGAGGAAGCCAAGGAGGCTCGCAAGTCCCCCGCAGCGGTGGCGCCGACGGCCAGTCGCAGTGCTCGCCCGCGCCCTCCCCGTTTCGCACCGGCCGGGCAGAGCACCCAGATGATCGTCGGCGCGGACGGGGCAAACGACCAGCAGATCCTGGCCAGCGCCGACAGTCTGTACGGCAACTACCGCATGCGCCGGGTCTACTACTCCGCGTTCAGCCCGATTCCGGACGCCAGCCGGCAGCTGCCACTGCAGCCGCCACCGCTGCAGCGCGAACATCGCCTTTACCAGGCAGACTGGCTGCTGCGCTTCTACGGTTACGGTGTGGAGGAGATTACCGATACCACCCAGGACGGCATGCTCGACCTGGATATCGACCCCAAGATGGCCTGGGCGATCCGCCATCCCGAGCGCTTTCCGGTCGATCTGAACCGGGCACCGAAGGAAATGCTGCTGCGCGTGCCCGGCCTTGGCGTGCGCAACGTCAAGCGCGTGCTGATGGCACGCCGCCACGGGCGGCTGCGCGTGGCCGACATCGCGCGCCTGAGGGCACCGATGAGCAAGCTGCTGCCGTTCGTGCTGCTGGCCGACCATCACCCGCGCAAAGCACTGGATGATCCGGCGGCGCTGCGCGCGCAGCTGGCCCCGCCGCCGCGCCAGGGTTCGCTTTTCGATGCCCCGTCTGCATCCTGACGCGCAGCGCTGGTCGCTGCGGGTGGATCCGCCGTGGTCGCTGCAGGCCTGGCGCGATGCTGCGCGCGAAGCGTTGCTGCGCGGCGTTGCCCCGCCGCAGCTGGACTGGCTGGAAGGGAGTGACACGTCGCTGCTGGATGCGCCGGCCGTGCAGCAGGCGCCGATGCTTGCCGTGGCCGGTGCACCCAACGTTCCACGTGACTTCCTGGAGCTGGCGGCCACCTGCCTGTGCCATCGGGATCCCCAGCGCCTGGCCTTGCTGTATCGCCTGCTGTGGCGCATCGCCCATGGCGAGCGATCAGTGCTGGGCAACCCCGCCGACGCCGATGTCCTGCGCGCGACAGCCCTCGCCCAGGCCGTCCGCCGTGACACGCACAAGATGAAGGCATTCGTGCGCTTCCGCGAGGTACCTGGCCAGCCCGATGCGTTCATCGCCTGGTTCGAGCCGCAACACCACATCGTCGACCGGGTCGCGCCGTTCTTCGCGCGCCGCTTCACCGGCATGCGCTGGGCGATCCTGACCCCTTCGCGCAGCGTCGCCTGGGATGGGCAGGCGCTTGCCTTCGGCCCCGGTGCACGGCGCGAAGATGCCCCGGCCGAGGATGCACGCGAGTCGCTGTGGCAGACCTACTACGCCAGCATCTTCAATCCGGCGCGGCTCAACACACGGATGATGATGCAGGAGATGCCGGCAAAGTACTGGCGCCACCTGCCTGAAGCACAGTTGCTGCCACGCCTGGTGCGCGACGCGGCCGACCGCGTGCAGGAAATGCATGACCGGCCGGCACAGGCACCGCAACGCAGGATTCCCCCGCGTGCGAACGCTGCGACGCCGGCAGCCGATGCCAGCAGCCTGGACAATCTGCGCGTACAGGCCAGTGCCTGCCGCCAGTGCCCGTTGTGGGAGCAGGCCACGCAGACCGTATTCGGGCAGGGGCCGGCAGGGGCCGAGGTGATGCTGGTCGGAGAACAACCCGGCGACACCGAGGATCTGCGCGGGCAGCCGTTCGCAGGACCCGCCGGCCAGGTGCTGGACCGCGCACTGGCGGAACTGGGAATCGATCGCGCCCAGCTGTACCTCACCAACGCGGTGAAGCACTTCCACCATGAGCGGCGCGGCAAGGTGCGGCTGCACAAGCGACCGGAAAGCCGCCACATCCAGGCCTGCCGCCCCTGGCTGATGGGTGAGATCGCGCGTGTGCGGCCCCGGGTGATCGTGTGCCTGGGCGCGACAGCCGCAGCCTCGGTATTCGGTCGTGGTTTCGACCTCGCACGCGACCGCGGACGCTGGCACACCCTCGAGGACGGCACGCGCGGCTACGCCACGGTGCACCCGGCATGGGTGTTGCGGCAGACCGACGATGCGCGCCGCGAGGAAGCCTACCGGGTGTTCCGCGATGACCTGGCCCGTTTGCGGCAGAAAGGGGACGGAGGGGATTAAGTCGTAAGTGCATATACGACTTAATCCCCTCCGTCCCCTTTTTTTCAGGCGGCGTCGGGCTGGTTTTCCGGGCGTGCGCGGTCGAAGGCATCCACTGCCTGGCAGGCCGCTTCGATGCGGCGCAGGGTCGGGTACGGTGCCAGGTCCAGGCCGAAGCGGTGGGCGTTGTACAGCTGCGGCAGCAGGCAGATATCGGCCAGGCCGGGACGGTCACCATGGCAGAAGGCGCCGGTGTCACGGCTGTTGACCAGCAGGGCTTCCATCGCCGCGAAGCCCTCGGCGATCCAGTGCAGGGTCCACTGCGTGCGCGCATCGGCCGGCACCTGCAGATCGCGCTCCAGGTACTGCATCACCCGCAGGTTGTTGATCGGGTGGATGTCGCAGGCCACCAGCTGGGCCAGCGCCCGCACCCGCGCGCGGCCGGCGGCGTCGGCCGGCAGCAGCGGTACCTGCGGAAAGCGCTCGTCCAGGTATTCGAGGATCGCCAGCGACTGGGTCAGCACATGCCCCTCATGCAGCAGGGTCGGCACCTGCTGCTGCGGGTTGAGCGCCCGATAGGCATCCCGGTGCTGCTCGCCACCGTCGCGCACCAGATGCACCGGCCGGGCCTCCCAGGCCAGGCCCTTCAGCTCCAGGCCGATGCGCACGCGGTAGGCGGCGCTGGATCGCCAGTAGGTGTACAGCACGATGCCGTCGTCGACCGGGATCTCCATGGCCGCCTCCATGCTCAGGGCCTGGCCGCCTGTTCGATGCGCTGCTCGATCGCACCGAAGACGCTGTTACCGGCGGCATCGAGCATCTCGATGCGGACCACGTCGCCGAACGACATGAACGGCGTGCTCGGCTTGCCGTCGCGCAGGGTTTCGACCACGCGCTGCTCGGCGAAGCACGACGCACCCTTGCTGGTGTCCTCGTTGGCGATGGTGCCCGAGCCGACGATGGTGCCGGCGACCAGCGGACGGGTCTTGGCCGCATGCGAAACCAGCTGGGCGAAATTGAACTGCATGTCCACGCCCGCTTCCGGCGCACCGAACCACTGGCCGTTGATGTGGGTCAGCAGCGGCAGGTGCACCTTGCTGTCCTGCCACGCGGCGCCCAGCTCGTCAGGGGTGACGAACACCGGCGACAGCGCCGAGCGCGGCTTGGACTGCAGGAAGCCGAAACCCTTGGCCAGCTCGCCCGGGATCAGGTTGCGCAGCGAGACATCGTTGACCAGGCCGACCAACTGGATATGACCGGCTGCCTGTTCCGGGGTCGCCGCCATCGGCACGTCGTCGGTGATCACCACGATCTCCGCTTCCAGGTCGATGCCGTAGTCCTCGCTGACCACCTTGACCGCATCGCGCGGGCCGTAGAAGCCTGCGCTGGTGGCCTGGTACATCAGCGGGTCGGTGTAGAAGCTCTCCGGCACCTCGGCGCCACGGGCACGGCGCACGCGCTCGACGTGCGGCAGGTAGGCGCTGCCATCGACGAACTCATAGGCGCGCGGCATCGGCGCGGCCAGTGCCTGCGGATCGAGGTCGAACACGCCATCGGCATCGCCGGCATTGAGCGATTCGTACAGGGCGTTCAGGCGCGGTGCGATGTGGCTCCAGTCCTCCAGGGCCTGCTGCAGGGTGGCGGCAATGCCGGTGGCGCGCACGCCGTGGCGCAGGTCACGCGAGACGACGATCAGGGTGCCGTCGCGGCCGCCTTCCTTCAAAGAACCAAGCTTCATGGGTGGGTGTCCGGAGTCGTGGGCAAACAAGTTTCAAGTGTAATAAAATCTGCGGCGGCGCCAAGCTGCAGCGCGGCATCGGCCCACCCTACCGTAGTGGGGGGTTCGGCAGGGCTTGCAGCCCTGCACCCGCTTCAAGCCAAGGCAACAGCCGACGCAACAGCAACAGCGGACATTCCGTGGGATGGCGAGGCACTGTGGGTTTGCGGGGACGCCGTAAACCCATCCATGGGGGCTTGGTCGCGGCATCCATGCCGCTCACACCCCGCAAACCCACAGTACCCCGCCTTCGACAGTAGGCCGGTGGCCAGTAGCAACTGTCTTGTCAGGGGCAGCCGAGGGCCACCTCGGCGTCCCGCTTACGGGCGTTGAGGATCACCAGCATTTTGCGCATGACCGCCACGAGCGCCACCTTGCTCGCTTTGCCCTTGGCCTTCAGGCCAGCGTAAAACGCGCGCAGTCTTGGCTCGTACCGGATGGCCGTCAGGGCCGCCATGTAAAGGGCTTCGCGTACCACCGCGCGCCCACCACTGATCCGCCGTTGGCCCTGCCAAGTGCCACTTTCGCGGTTCATCGGGGCCAGCCCCACCAGCGACGCTATGGCTTTGCTTCCCAAGCTGCCCAGTTCGGGCAACTCGCAGGCCAGTGTGCTGATCAGGATGGGGCCGACGCCTTTGAGCGCGCCGATGTTCTTCCAGCCAGGCTGTCCCTCAAGCTGCTCGGCAATAGCTTTGTCCAGTTGCTTCAGGTCGTCAGATAGCTGAGCTATATAGCGTTGCTTCATCGCAATCAGATCCGGATCAACCAATCGCCGCAAGCGCTGCATCTCACTGACCCGCATCTGCACCAGATGCCTGCGGCATTGCGCAAATTCAGCCAGACGCTGCTGCCAAGGGGCAGGCGGTACGTAGCGGGTCAGCGGTAACAAATGGGCCATCTGCGCCAGCACTGTCGCATCGAGCCGATCGGTCTTTGCGGCACGGCCCGTGCCTTGGGCAAATCGCCGTGCACGCGCCGGATTGATTCGCACCATCGGCAGGCCGGCGGCGTGCAATACATCCAGAGCAGCACGCTCGTAACCCCCGCTTGCCTCAAGAACGACCTGCTTGATCGGCCACGTCTTCAGCCACCGAATTAAGCGTACAAAGCCGCGCTTGTCGTTGCTGAATTGGCGAAACTGCTCTCCATGGACGGCCAAATCCAGCGTGGCTTTGCTCACATCAATCCCGATCCCAAACATGGCAGAACTCCGCTAGGCTGACAGGGTCGAGAGCTCTCCCCGCTTGCCCAGTCTTATCAGTTCGAGCGCCAACTCAACCAACTGTTCGGGCGGTTCAGGGAGAATCCGGCGTGGGGACCCAAGCTACTTCTCGGTCGCAAGACCTGGATCCACACGGTCGCCCACGCCGGGCTCTCGGCACCCAAGGTGCCAGATCGGCAAGAGATAAGATCCACGCCATGCGTGGATGAAATCTGTCAGATATCGAATGAAATTCCGGGGTCAGATCCGTTTTCCTGCGGAAAACGGATCTGACCCCATGCCATTCCGACAGATCGCAGGAAACTGTCGAAGGCGGGGTGGGTCCGGTGACAGGGGCGTGAGCCGCATGGATGCGGCGACCGAGCTTACATGGGTGAGGGCGCTTTGCTTGCGAAGCACCGCTTCGCAAGCGCCCGAACGCCCAGCCGCCAGCGGCTGGGCCGGGCCCCGGAGGGGTACTTGCAGCGCCCCCTGCCACCGGACCCACCCCGCCTACCCACAGGAACCGGCCTTTGACGTTGCTTCAGCCTCTGCGGGTGCAGGGCGCAGCCCTGCAGACACGCCCCTACCTGAACAGGCCTTTTTGCGCGAAGTCTCGAACATCGTTTAGACTTGCAGGGTCTGCAGCGGCCGTCCGTTTCCCTCCGGGATCGCCGGCGACCAGGGTCCGCCCTCTTCGCCCGCCCCCACTCCGACGCCGTTCGTCACGCATTCCAGCCTGCGCTTCGTGCCGGCTGCACCCAATTCTCGCAGCGCGGTTCACGGGAACGCTCCGAGTCAGCCGATCAGTTTGATCTGCCCCCGTCTGTCCGCTCGGACAGGCGTTTCTTGTACTTGGAGCAAACTCAATGTCTTTTGAATCGCTGGGCCTGGCGCCCTTCCTGCTGCGCGCGCTCGCCGAGCAGGGCTACGAAAACCCGACCCCGATCCAGCAGCAGGCGATCCCGCTGGCGCTGGCCGGTCGCGACCTGCTGGCCGGCGCACAGACCGGCACCGGCAAGACCGCCGCGTTCGGCCTGCCGCTGCTGCAGCACCTGGGCACCGCCTCGCAGGAGGTACGTGCCGGCCCGCGCAAGCCACGCGCGCTGATCCTGGCCCCGACCCGCGAGCTGGCCACCCAGGTGCATGACAGCCTGCGTGGCTACAGCAAGTACCTGCGCATCCCCAGCGCCTGCATCTACGGCGGCGTCGGCATGGGCAACCAGCTGGACATCCTGCGCCGTGGCGTGGACCTGCTGGTGGCCTGCCCGGGCCGCCTGATCGACCACCTTGAGCGTCGCAGCGTCGACCTGTCCGGCATTGAAGTGCTGATCCTGGACGAAGCCGACCGCATGCTCGACATGGGCTTCCTGCCGTCGATCAAGCGCATCCTGGCCAAGCTGCCGAAGCAGAACCGCCAGACCCTGCTGTTCTCGGCCACCTTCGAGGACAACATCCGCCAGCTGGCGCTGGAGTTCATGCGCAACCCGGAACAGATCCAGGTAACGCCGAAGAACACCGTGGCCGAAACCATCACCCACCGCGTGCATCCGGTCGACGCCGGCCGCAAGCGCGACCTGCTGCTGCACCTGCTGGCGCAGGACAGCCGCGAGCAGACCCTGGTGTTCGCCCGCACCAAGCATGGCAGCGACAAGCTGGCCACGTTCCTGGAAAAGTCGGGCATCAAGACCGCGGCGATCCACGGCAACAAGAGCCAGGGCCAGCGCCTGCGTGCGCTGGGTGACTTCAAGGCCGGCCGCGTGACCGTGCTGGTGGCCACCGACATCGCCGCGCGCGGCATCGACATCAACGAGCTGCCGAAGGTGATCAACTTCGACCTGCCGATGGTGGCCGAGGACTACGTGCACCGCATCGGCCGCACCGGCCGCAACGGCGCGACCGGCCAGGCGATTTCGCTGGTGGCGCAGGATGAAGTGAAGCTGCTGCGCGCGATCGTGCGCCTGCTGGGCCGCGACATGGACATCCGCGATGTGCCGGGCTTCGAGCTGCAGACGCCGATCCGCTGGGGCAACAGCGCACCGGGCAAGGCCGAGCACGATACCGGTGAGCGCGCACCGCGCAAGAGCCACGCACGCCGTCCGCACGGCGATGCGCCGCGCCATGCGCATGCCGGCCCGAAGAAGGCCGGTGGTGGCCGTCGCGAGGGCGGCGGCAACGGCCAGCAGCGTGCGGGCGCGGGTCAGGGCCAGCGCCGTGGCGGTGGCGGCAATGGTGGCGGCCGTGGTCGCGGCCAGGGTGGCAACGGCGGCGGTCGCGCCGGCTGATCCCAGCTGACATGGATGGCGCTTCCCGCTGCGCGGGGGGCTATCGAGGGACGGCGCTGACGCGCCGTCCTTTTTTTGTTGCTGGCTACCGGGTGATAAAGCACGCGGTGGCAGTACCGAGGGCGGATGGACATGGGGGCAGCGCAGAACACGCTGTAAATACGTCCATGTAAGCTCGATGGCGCCATCCATGGCGCCAACGGTTCTGCGCTGCCCCCATGCCCATCCGCTTCAAGCATTGCCTGCGCCTTCTTCTCCCGCCGGGTAGCCGGGAGAAGAAAGATCAAATTCAAGTTCAAATTCAAATTCAAAGGCAAAAGCCGAAGTCGCAATTCCTGGCTTTGCTTTTGCTTTTGCTTTTGCTTTTGTATTTGCCCTTGCTCCCGCCTTGGGGTCTGATGCGTCCGCGCCCGCAGGAAACTGTCATGGGAGGCAGGGGGCCTCAGCCAGGACCGTTGGCGCCAAGGATGGCGCCATCGAGCCCCCATGGATGGGTTTACGGCGTGTCCTGGCTGAGGCCCCCTGCCTCCCAAGCACAACAGAAACTCGGCGCCAAACACCTCAACCCCGCGCTTTCGCCGGATTTACCAGATTCCCGAAGAAGATCGCGTTGATCAGCAGCCGGTCCGTGCCATGCCAGTACTTGCGATGCGCCGGATCATCGGCGAACAGCACCACGTTACCCTGCCCCTGCGCCGACACCAGCAGCCACGCGCTGCCCGCCACCCGCGTGCGGTTGCGCTCGGACAAGTAACCGTTCACCCGCGGCGGCGTGTCGATGCGTACCACCGTCGAGAACGGGTTCGCACTCGGCTGCAGCGTCACCGTGTTTTCCTTGTTGATCGCCAGTTGCCGGCGCGGCACGCCGAACGCCAACGGATGGCTGGTATCCACGTCGGCACTGAGGATGTTGCCGCTGACCCGCTCGATCGCAGCGATGTCGCGCTGGTCGCCGAACGCACGGCGGCTCTCGTCGGCAGTCTCTTCTTCCTTACCGAGCTTCTCGCCGTCGGCCAGCTTCTGTTCGATCGCCCACTTCGAGGCGCTGCCGTAGGTCACCAGTGAACCTCCGGCCTGCACCCAGCGCTTCAGTGCGGCCACCGCCGTGGCATCGATGCCGGTGTAGGTGCCGCCGGACAGCACGATCGTGGTGTAGCGGTCCAGCGGCACCTTGCCCAGCTGCTGCGGGTCCAGCTTGCTGGCAGGCAGGTGCAGCTGCTGGTCGAGCAGGAACCACGCCGAACCGATCTCGGTGGCGGCCACGCCCTCGCCCATCACCAGCGCGACCGTGGGCTTGCGCAGCGCCTTGACGCCGTCACTGCCGAGGTCGATGCCTTCGCGGCTGCGGCCGCTGGGCAATGCGTGCACCTGCACACCCGCCTCGCGCGCGGCCGACGTCACTGCCTCAAGCAGCGCTGCGCCCTGCAGCGATTGCCCGGCCACCGGAATCACCAGGCTGCCGGCGGCGAAGCTGACCTCGCCCTGCGCGGTCGCGGTGGTGAACGGCTGGAATGCCGCACGTGCGCTCACGCCCTTGCCCTGCAGTGCAGCCAGCGCGCGCCCGGCGTTGTAGTCGCGCCAGTCGATCGCGTAGGCAAATCCGGCCTGGCTGCCCAGCACCGCGCCCTGCGCCGCCGGCAGCGCGGTCACGCGTGCACCGCCTTCGATACGGCTGCGGCTACCGGCGAAGGCCACGCCGTAGGCCGGTGCGATTGCATAGCTGGTGCTGCCGTAGAACACATCACCCTTGATCGGCGGCGTCTCGGCAAAGATCGAATGCACCAGGCGGAACTGCGCCTGTTGGACCGGCACAACGTAGGCGCTGCCGGCATCGAAGCGCTGGCCATCGACAGTGACGGCACGATCCAGCGCGCGCACCTCGACGCGATGCAGCAGCAACAGTTCCAGCAGGCGACGGGTCAGGGCTGGGTCATGCGCATCACCGAACACGAAGCTCTTCACCGGCTGCTGTGCGGCCTGCTTCAGCGCGCTCTGGAAGAACTGCTTCTGCAGGTCGAACAGGCCGCTGCGCTCGGTCACTGCGCCACGCACCGTGCCCAGCCCGGTGGCGACCTGGTTGCGGATGGTGAACGGGAACGTCAGCAGGCCATTCACCGATTCCTGCACGCGGCCGCGCGAGCTGGCCTGTTCGACGGTCACGCCGACGGCACCATGGAAGTCCGGGTAGGTCGAGCCGTATACCGGCGAGAAGTTGTCGAAGTTCTCGCCGGTGTAGTACAGCGAGCCCAGCGCATCCAGCGCCTGCGCGTGGTACCTGGCCAGGGTCTTGTTGAATTCGTACGACGCCGCGGGAATCAGCGGACTGTGCATGCTCTTCGGCGAGGGCTCGAAGTAGTAGGTGCTGTCCTTGCCCATTTCGTGGAAGTCGATCTGCACGTTCGGGTACCACTGGTGGAACACCTCCACCTTCGGCCGCGAGTCCTGCTGGGTCAGGGCCAGCCAGTCGCGGTTGAGATCGGTGAAGTAGTGGTTGGTGCGCCCTTGCGGGAACGGTTCGACGTGCTCCTTGTCGGCCGGGTCGGCCGAGGCCGGATCGGAGGCCCACGCGTTGTGCCAGTTGGCGGCACGATCGCGACCGTCCGGATTCTGCGCCGGGTCGAACAGCACCACCGCCTGCTGCAGCCACTGCTGGGTTTCGGCGCTGCGGTTGGCCACCAGGTAGTAAGCCGTCAGCATCGCCGCCTCGGCACTGGAGGTCTCGTTGCCATGCACGCTGTATCCCAGCCACACCACCACCGGGCTGTCGCCCGCCGCACTGCGCGGCTGCGCCGGATCGGCCAGCGTCGCGTGCTGCTGGCGGATCTGTTCCAACCGCGCGTGGTTGCCTGCGGCAGTGACAGTGGCGATCAACAGCGGGCGGCCCTCATTGCTGCGGCCGATCTCGCGCACGCTGATCCTGTCCGAGCGCCGGGCCAGTTCCTGGAAGTACGCCACCAGCTGGTCGTGCCGGGTGTAACGGCTGCCGATCGGATAGCCGAGGAACTGCTCCGGCGTGGGCACGGCGGTATCGAACGCCGCTGCATCGGCAGCCTGCGGAAAGAAGTAGGTGCTCTGTGCCTGTACCGGCTGCGGCTGGAACAGTGCGGTGGCGGCGGCAAGCAACAACGGAAGAACGGCACGACGATGCAAGGACACAGTGACTCCCCTGGAACACAACGGCAGGCGGTCGCGCGACCGGTCCCCTGGGGAGACCGGTCGCAGCGGGTGGATCAGAAGCGGTAGTCGAAGCCCAGCGTGAAGTAGCGGCCGCGCAGGTCGTACTGGCTGAAGTCGTACGGCGCGCGGATGCCCGGGAACGAGGCATCGTACGGCGGCGTCTTGTCGGCCAGGTTCTGCACCTTGGCGTACACCGTCAGCTTGTCGATGCCGGTGTAGGCCAGGTACAGGTCGTACTGGCTGTAGCTGCCGACGCGCTGCTGCACGGCCTTGGCGGCGGTGCTGGCCTCCTGGCGGTAGCTGCTGGTGTAGTACCAGGTCACCGCGGCGTTGAAGTCGCCGTATTTCCAGTCCAGGGTGGTGGTGGCCTTGTCCTTGGGCAGGGTCGCGCCGAGGTTGCTGCCGGCGTAGTCGACCAGCGGGCCGCCGACCACGGTCGGGCGACGGTAGTCGCGCACGTGGGTGTAGGCGGAGGACACGGTGAAGTCGCCGAGCGCAGCGGTCGGGATGCGCTGGCGCAGCTCGACGTCGATGCCTGATGTCTTCAGCTCGCTCAGGTTCTGGTAGCGGTTGTAGACGGCCTGCAGCTTGCCGCGCTCGTCGCGCTGCACGGCGCCGGCCACGTTGTCGTTGACCAGGGTCTGGGTGTTGTTGGTGCCGACCAGGTTGTCCAGCTGGATGCGGTAGTAGTCCACGCTCAGGTTGGTGTTGGCCCATGGCGACAGCACCACGCCGAAGTTCACGCTCTTGGTGCGCTCGGGCTTCAGTGCGTTGTTGCCAACGGTGAAGAAGGTCGGATTCTGGCGCGAGCCCGGCACGTCCGGATCACGCGGGTCGGCCACGCTGCCGTAGGCGATGCTGGTGCTGTTGGAGTTCTCCGACAGCGACGGTGCACGGAAGCCCTTCGACGCCGAGGCACGCACCAGCAGGAAATCGAGCGGCTGCCAGCGCAGGCCGATCTTCGGTGAGAACGCATCGCCGAAATCATCGTAGTGATCGGCACGCGCGGCGGCGGACAGTTCCAGGGTCGAGGCCAGCGGCACGTTCACTTCGGCGTAGGCGGCACTGACCTGGCGCTGGCCATGTACTTCGGCGATGGCCGGGCGCACCTGCAGGCCGGCATCGATCTGCCACGGGTTGTTGGAATCGAGCTTCTCGCGGCGCCACTCGGCACCGGCGGCGAAGCCGATCTCGCCGGCCCAGGTGTGGCCCAGGCTGCCGGAAATCTTCGCGTCGACGCCCTGCAGCTTGGACTCGGCCGGGCGCAGCGTGGCGATGTTGATCGAATCACGTACCGACTGCGGCGTGGCCGCCGGATTCAGCAGGTTGTAGCTGCCGGTGGCCAGCGCATCGGCCAGCGCCCAGCGATTGGCGAAGCCGCCGGACACGCTCTCACGCTCGCTGCTGCGTGCGCCGAATGCAGCCACTTCCCAGTCCCAGTTCGCAGTGGTGCCACGCAAGCCGAACACGCCGCGATAGGCGGTGGAACGGTTGGTCTTGATCGTGCCGCCGAGGTCGAAGAAGGTGTATTCGATCGGGATCGCACGGCCGTACGGGTTGTACGGATTGTTGGCCGGCAGCAGCGACGACACCGGTTCGGCCAGGCCACTGTTGGCGTTCAATGCGAAGCGGCCGCTCTCCAGGGTGAAGAACGGGCTGCTGCCGAACCACGCGGCACTCTTGATCTGGCTGTACAGCACTTCGCCGAAGGCTTCGACGTTGTCGTTCAGGCGGAAGGTACCGTTGGCATAGGCCTGGTAGCGCTTGGTCGAGGGGATCAGCGTGGTGAACGGGGCCTGGTTGAAGCCGCAGGTGTCGCCGGCCAGGCCGTCGATCGGCGCGCTGGCGACGCGGGTGGTACCGACCGGGCAGTTGCCGTTGGCGTCGAGCATCGGCACCGACACGCCGTTGACCAGGTAGCGCGCGCCCTTGGCCGACCAGCCGTTCCAGCGGCCACCGGGCTTGTCGGTGTAGATGCCGCTCCTGGTCAGGTTGCGTTCGTCCTGGTCCAGACGTTCGCGGTTGTAACCCTGCAGGCTGAAGAGGATGTTGTAGCCATCGGTGTCGAGATCACCAAGGCCGCCGACGAACTTCAGGTTCTGCTCGTGCAGGCCGCCCTGGTCGGCACCGCCGAAGCTGCCGCCGATCTCGGCGCCTTCGAAGTTCTGCCGGGTGATGATGTTGACCACGCCGGCCACGGCGTCGGAACCGTACACCGCCGAGGCGCCGTCCTTGAGCACTTCGATGCGCTCGACCGCGACCAGCGGCAGCGCGTTGAGATCAACGAACGTATCGGACAGGCCACCGGCCGGGAAGCCGTAGTTGGCCAGGCGGCGGCCGTTGAGCAGCACCAGCGTGTTCTTCTGCGACAGGCCGCGCAGGCCGATGCCGGCCGAGCCGGAGGCCCAACCGTTGTTGGTGGTTTCGTTGCTGGCGTTGCCGGTGTTGGCCGAGATCGAACGCAGCACATCTGCCACGGTGGCCTTGCCGGTCTGTTCCAGCTGCTGGCGGCCGATCACCTGCACCGGGTTGGAGGCCTCGGTATCGGTGCGCTTGATGTTGGAACCGGTGACACGCACGGCGGCCAGGGTGCTGGCTTCGCCACTGGCGTCGGCGGAGGTTTCGGCGGCGGCAGACAAAGGCGCGGCCAGAGCGACGGCCAGGGCCGCCACGAGCAGGGTGTGCTTGGGCATGACGATGTGGGGGAGGTGGTAAGGGCGATGAAGTTCCGCAGTAGTCCATGCCTGGCCCGGGTCCGGCCAATAACATCTCTTCATACGGATATAAGAGAAACTATCATCTCTTCATCCGGATGGAAAGAGTTACTTCACGAGAGCCCGGCATCCGCTCAGGATGGCCGGCCACCTGCGGCGTACAATTGCGCCATGGAAATCTTCAAAGTCTTCATGCTTGAGGCGGCGCACCGCCTCCCCAACGTACCGCCGGGGCACAAGTGCGCGCGCCTGCACGGCCACTCGTTCCGGGTGGAACTGAAGGTCGAGGGCGAGCCGGGTGCGCAGACCGGCTGGATCATGGATTTCGGTGACGTGAAGGCGGCCTTCCAGCCGATCTACGATCGCCTGGACCATCACTACCTCAACGACATCCCCGGCCTGGAGAACCCGACCAGCGAGAACTTGGCGGTGTGGATCTGGAACGAGCTCAAGCCCGGCCTGCCGGCGCTGAGCGAGATCACCGTGCACGAAACCTGCACGTCGGGGTGCCGTTACCGCGGCCCCACTGCCTGATCAACCCATTGATCTGAAAGGTGTTTCAAAGGCGCCTTGGGCGCCTTTGTTATTTTTGTTGCATTGCCGCATCAAGGGCGTATGCTGCAATGCATCAAGCCACTCCCTGACGCCCCCATGGCCGCCGCCTTCAGCGATCGCTTCAGTGATGCCACCCGCCAGCTCGCCGCTGCGGCAACGCGCGCGAACCGGTTGGCGTTGGAGAACGCGGAAAGCATGTTCGGCGTGCAGCTGAAGGTGATGGAGCGCAACCTGACTGCGACCGGCGGCTGGCTGGGTGAACTGGCCCGCGGCGAGGATGCGGCCGGGACGCTCTCCAAGGGCGCGCAGCTGTGGCAGGACAACCTGCAGCGGCTGGGCCAGGCCCAGCAGGACGTGGTCGGTCTCGGCCTGCAGGCCAGCAAGGCTTGGTCCGAGCTGGTGCAGGGCTACAACGAATCAACGGCGGACGCGAACAACCACTGACGCGACGCAACACTCATTGCGTGGGTCCCTCCCCCCACGCAATCCGGACCCGGCAGATCCCTCCCTCTGCCGGGTCTTTTTTTGCCTGTCGTTTGGATACCGAACCGCGTCTTCGTGCGACGTCTCTGCAGGCTGAAGGGCCCCGCCGGGGCGGGCAGGGGTCTGGGCAAATGTCCCCCGGCGCCGGCCGTTGGCCGTCACCTCCTCCTTTACTTTGCCCAGACCCCTGCCCGCCCCGACGAGGCTCGGCGTGCGGTGAGGAGAGCGCAGCACGCGCGGCCACCTTTCAAGGAAGCGCCGACAAACTCCGAACGCAGGGCGGAGGCCCTTGCGTACGAAGTAAAGGAGGAGGTGACGGCCAACGGCCGGCGCCGGGGGACATTCGTACGCAAGGGTCTCCGCCCTGCGCCGCGCAGAATGCATCCGCCACACGCATGTCTTCGTCCTGATCCGCCGCGAACCGATGGGCCCTGCCCGTCCCGACGAGGCTCGGCTTCCGGCGAGGAGATCACAGCGCTCGCGGCCGCCTTTCAAGGAGGCGCCGGCGAACTCCGAACGCCGGGCGGAGGCCCTTGCGTACGAAGTAAAGGGGGAGGTGACGGCCAACGGCCGGCGCCGGAGGACATTCGTACGCAAGGGCATCCGCCCTGCGCCGCGCAGATTGAACCCGCCGCACGCGATGCAGGAACGGCTCAGCGCCCGCGACCACCGTGCCAGTGCTGGTGCCACGCCTGGAACATCAGCACGTTCCACAGGTGCGTGTGCCACTTGCGCTCGCCCCGCAGGAACGCCTCCCAGACACCACGCACGCGCGCCACATCGAAGCAGCCCTGATTGCGCAGCAGCTGCGGATCCAGCAGCGCCTCCGCCCAGTCGCGCAACGGACCGGCCAGCCAGCGCGCCATCGGCGGGCCGAAGCCGCGCTTGGGGCGATACACCAGCGGATCCGGCAGGTAGCGCGCCAGCAGGTGCTTGAGGATCAGCTTGTGCTCGCCATCGTGGTACTTCAGGTGCTGCGGCAGCCGCCAGGCCAGGCGCACCACCTCCATGTCCAGCAGCGGCGCACGGGTTTCAACGCCCGCCGCCATGCCCGCACGATCAACCTTGGCCAGGATGCCCTCGGCCAGGTCCATGCGGAAATCCAGCAGCTGGATGCGCGCCTCGGCCGGCAGCGCCGTGTCCTGCTGCTGGAAGATCGTCACCGGCTCACGCGCACCCAGCACCACCTGCGCCGGCTGCCGCCAGCGGGTCACGCGCTGCAGGTAGTGACCTTCCACATCATTGGCAGCCACCTCGGCCACCAGGGCGCGCCAACCACCGAGGCGGCCGCGCTCGACGTTCATGCGGTTGCCGCTGCGCCGCGCCAGGTCGCGTACCCAGTCCGGCAGGCCACCACACAGGCGCGCATTGCGCAGCGCGCGGCCATAGCTGGGATGCCCGAAGAACAGTTCATCGCCACCGTCACCGGTCAGTGCCACCGGCTTGCGCGCCCCCAGCAGTTCACTGGCCAGCAGCGTCGGCAGCTGCGAGGCGTCGGCGAAGGGCTCGCACCAGACCTGCGGCAGGCGCTGCAGCAGGTCCAGGCCCTGGCGCGCGTCCATGCGATGCAGGTGGTGTTGCACGCCCAGATGGCGCGCGACCTGCGACGCCCAGTCGCTCTCGTCATGCCCCGGATCGTCGAAGCCGACCGTCCACGCTTCGATCGGCAGGGTCGATTGTGCCTGCATCATCGCCGTCACCAGCGAGGAGTCGGTACCGCCGGACAGGAACGCGCCGCACGCCAGGGGCGAGTGCATGCGTGAGGCGATGGCCTTCTGCAGTACCGCTTCAAGCTGGTCGGTGGCCTGTTCCAGGCTCGGCGCCGGCTGCAGCGGCTCCCGCAGTGCACTCTGCATCGCGTCGCGTGCGCACCAGTAACGCGCGCCGCCCTGCGCGGCCTGGCTGGAGCAACCCGCGGCATGGTCGCTGAGATCGATACGCAGCATCGCGCCCGCCACCAGTTTGTGGATGCCACGGTAGATGGTGTGCGGCGCCGGCACATAGTCGTGGCGCAGCAGCAGGCTCAGGGCATCCTGGTCGATGCTCGGCGCGAAGCCGGCGAAGGCCTGCAGCGCCTTCAACTCCGAGGCGAACAGGAACTGGCCCTGGTACCAGCCGTAATACAGCGGCCGCTCGCCCACCGGATCACGGGCCAGCCACAGCACGCGCGACTCCCGGTCCCAGACGCTGAAACCGAAGGCGCCTTCGATGCGCGACAGCGCCCGCTGCACGCCCCATTCGACGATCGCCTGCAGCAGCAGCCGCGCATCGCTGCAACTGCGGGGCAGATCGCGCAGCTGCGCCTGCAGGTCGCCGCGGTTGTACAGGCGGCCGTCCAGGCACAGCACGTAGCGACCGCAGTCCGAGCTCAGCGGCTGCAACGGCGTATCGGTCGGCGCCCGGCAATGGCCCAGCGCGAGGCCGGCCTCGGCGTCGGTCCAGTAGCCGATGCGGCCACGCCCACGCTGCTGCAGCGCGCGCAGCATCGGCGCCAGCTGCTGCAGCAGCTGCTCATCCTCGGCGGGCGGCAGCCAGGCCCCGACCACGCCGCTCATCGGAAGCCTCCGCACTGGCAGCGGCGGGACGGGTTCGGCAGGCAGGGGGCGGCGGGCGACATGGGGACGGCACGCGGAGCGGAGGAGACTCCATGCTCGGCGCGGGGGCGCGCGGCGTCAGTCGCTTTGCTGTCAGCGATCGTCACCAGCCGTATCACGAAGGTAACGTTTTGTAACAGCAACAGGCTATGCTGGCCGCCAAGTTGTTGCCGGGACTGAGACCCGGCCCGCGCGCCAGCAACCCCGGCTGAATGGCGCCCGCCCCCGGGACCCGGGCGGCCCGAAGGCTGGGATAGCATCGCCGCGCTCGTGCCGTGGCGGTACGTTTGCGCCCACGGAGGCCTTGGAAATGCTGGATATCGTACTGGTCGAAGACGATGCCCGCCTGGGAACGATGGTCAGCGACTACCTGCAACGGCATGGCTACCAGGTGGCCCACGAGCGCAGCGGCGAGCGCGCCGTGGCCCGGATCCTGGCGGAGAAGCCGGCCCTGGTGCTGCTCGATGTGGGCCTGCCCGACCAGGATGGTTTCGAAGTGTGTCGGCAGATCCGGCCCCACTATGACGGCATCATCTGCGTGCTGACCGCCCGTACCGACAACATCGACCAGGTGCTGGGCCTGGAACTGGGGGCCGACGATTACATCGGCAAACCCATCGAACCGCGGGTGCTGCTGGCCCGCCTGCGCGCCCACCTGCGCCGCCACCGCCGGGTCGAACCGCGTGACGGCAGCCTGCGCTTCGGCGAGCTGAGCATCGACCCATCCACCCGCAACGTGCACCTGCAGGGCAGCCTGCTGGAGCTGACCACCGCCGAGTTCGACCTGCTGTTCCTGCTGGCCAGCAATGCCGGCCAGATCCTGGACCGCGACGCGCTGCTGCGCGGCCTGCGTGGCATCGCCTTCGATGGCCTGGACCGCTCAATCGATGCCCGCATCTCGCGCCTGCGCCGCAAGCTGGGCGACAACCCGGAGCAGCCGGAACGGATCAAGACCGTCCGTGGCCGCGGCTACCTGTTCAGCCGCTCGGCATGGGGATGAAACGCACACCGTCGGCGATGCGCGGCCACGCCTTCCACTTCCTGCGCTACGGCATCGGTTTCCTGGTCGCCCACCTGTTGTTGATCGTGCTGGGCCTGTGGGCCTGGGACGCCCTGCTGGAAGACCGCACCGAAGCCGGCCTGCAGGCCGAGATGCGCGGCACGCACGCGCTGCTGCAGCATCGCTTCGCCGAAACCCCGCGCGAGCAGTGGCCGGCACTGGCGCGCGAACTCGACGCCGATTTCGCCTATGCGCTGCGCATGGTGCCGCTGGCCGAGGCGGTGAAGGCGCTGCCGGCCAGCCAGCGCCCGCCGTTCAACAACGGCCGCGTACAGATCGATCTGGAGCACATGCGCAGCCTGCAGCGGATCGGCGACAGCGACTACGCCGTGATGCTGGGCCCGTTGGACGAGGCGCTGCCGGACGAAGGCTGGCAGGACAGCGAAGTATCCGGTGTGGCGATCCTGCTGCTGATCCTGATGGTGGCGGTGGCACTGCCGATGTACGTGATGGTGTACCGGCTGTGGCGCGACGTCTCGCAGTTGGCCCAGGCGGCGCGGCAGATGCGCGACGGCCAGCTGGATACCCGCGCGCCGCGCGCCGGTACCGCGCTGGTGCGGCCGCTGGCCAACGCCTTCAACCACATGGCCGAGCAGTTGCAGCAGCTGCTGGAAAGCCAGCGCGTGCTGGCCCAGGCGGTCGCGCACGAGGTGCGCACGCCGTTGGCACGGATGCGTTTCGGCCTGGCCGACCTGGAAGACACTGCGCTCGACGATGTGCAGCGCGATGCGCTGGGCGGGCTGCGCACCGACGTCGATCGGCTGCAGCACCTCACCGATGCCGGCGTCGAATACGCCGCACTGGGCCGCTGCCATCAGCTGACCCGCCAGCGCCTGCAGCTGGCGGCGCTGGTGCGCGGCGTGGTGGCCCAGTTCGCACCGTTGCCGATGCCGGTGCAGCAGGCGTTGTCGCCGGTGGGCCTGGTCAACGTCAACCGGCACATGCTGGAACTGGCGCTGCGCAACCTGCTCGGCAATGCGCTGCGTTACGCGCGTCGGCAGATCCGCATCGCCAGCACGGTCAATGACGGCTGGCTGTGCCTGCAGGTGGAGGACGACGGCCCCGGCATCGCACCGGAACTGCGCGGCCAGGTGCTGCAACCCTATGTGCGGCTGGACCCGGGCAGCCCCGGCTTCGGCCTCGGGCTGGCGCTGGTGCAGGTGGTGGCCGACAAGCATGGCGGCCAGGTCGAGGTGACCGATTCGGCGCTGGGCGGCGCCTGCATCCGCCTGCACCTGCCGCTGGAAACCGGCGGTGTCGTGGAGGCCGAGGCAGCCTGCTAGACCGCCGTTTCCGCGCGCGGCAAGGCAAACACGAACAGCGCGCCCCGTTCGCTGTCGCGCAGTTCGATGCGGCGGCCATGCAACTGCACGATGCGCTGCACGATCAACAGGCCCAATCCGCCGTTGTCGCCACGCCGCGCGCCGAGCGCGGCCGGTGCCTGGAACAGCTGGGTACGCAGCGCCGGGGCTACCCCGGGGCCATCATCGGCGACGCAGACCTCCACGCTGTCGGCGGTCGCGCGCAGGCGCACCTCGATCTGGCCACCCTCGGGTGCATGGCGCAGCGCGTTGTCGAGCAGGTTGGTCAGCACCCGCTCGACCAGGCCCAGGTCCGCACGGACCAGCGGCAGGCCGGGCGGAAACGCCGCGTGCAGCTGCTGGCCACGCGCCTGTGCCGCCAGTTCGAACTTCTGCAGCACGTCCTGCAGCAGCTCCGGCAGCGCAAACACTTCCCACTCCAGCCGCACTTCGCCGTGCTCCAGCCGCGCCAGTTCGAACAGCGCGCGCGCCAGCCGGCCGACCTTGGCGCTCTGAGCCAGCGCAATGCCGAGATAGCGGCGGCGCTCATCCGGTGACAGCGTGGCGTCCTTCAACGCCAGCGTTTCCAGGTAGCCGTGCAGCGACGACAACGGCGTGCGCAGGTCGTGCGAGATGTTGGCGACCAGTTCACGGCGCTGCAGATCCTGCTGGCGCAGCTGCTGCCACTGCTCGCCCAGCCGCTGCGCCATCTGCGCGTGCGCATGTTCCAGGATCACCAGTTCGTCGCGCTCACCAGCGCGCAGCGGCTCCGGCGGCGGCAGCGGCGTCGGCGCATCGATGTCAAAGGCCTGGATCCGCCGGGTCAGCCGCCGCAACGGACGCGTCACCCAGTAGAACGCGACCAGCCCGGCCAACAGGCCGAGGCTGCCGACCAGCACCACCGACCACAGCGTGGTGTTCCACTGGCTGCCGGCGGCAAGATCGTCGGCGAGCATCTGCCGGTGCTCGCCGACCAGCACCACGTACACATAGCCGGCCGGCCGGCCCTGCACGATCAATGGTGCAGCGCTGAACACCTTGCGGCCATCGGCGCTGCGCGGGTCATCGCCGAGGATCGGCAACGGTGCACCGGCCAGCAGGCGACGCAACGGCGCCACATCCACCCGGTTGCGCACCAGATGTCCACTGGGTGCATCGTGACCGAGGATGCGGCCCTGGTCGTCCAGCAGGTAGACCTCGACGCTGGGGTTGACCGCCATCAGCTGGCCGAACAGCGCGCGCACCGCCGCATCGCGCATGCCGCTGGTGTCCATCAGCTCGCTGCGCTGGGTGATGTGTTCGGCCAGGCCCAGCGACAGCCGCTGCACGACTTCCTGCTCGTGGCGGGTGTTGGCACGCATCTGCAGTGCCAACAGCGCCATGCAGCACATCAGCATCAGCGCGGCGGTCACCACCGCCAGCTTCTGCCACAGGTTCGGCTTGATCATGCCGCCGCCCCGGCCGGGTCGACCAGCTTGTAGCCGCGGCCCCACACCGTCAGCAACCGCCGTGGGTTGGCCGGGTCGGGTTCGATCTTGCTGCGCAGGCGGTTGATGTGGGTGTTGACCGTGTGCTCATAGCCATCGTGCTGGTAGCCCCAGACCTGGTTGAGCAGTTCCATGCGTGCGAACACCTGGTCCGGATGACGGGCGAAGAACAGCAGCAGGTCGAACTCGCGCGGGGTCAGTTCCAGCGTGTTGCCATCCACCGAAGCGGTGCGCGCGACCGGATCGAGCTGCAGCCCACCCAGCTCGATCGCGCCGGCATCGATGCGCGCGCTCTGCGCCATCGCCTCGGCGCGGCGCAGCAGCGCACGTACCCGTGCCACCAGTTCCGGCATCGAAAAGGGTTTTGCCAGGTAATCGTCCGCGCCCAGTTCCAGGCCGACGATGCGCTGCGTTTCACTGCCGCGCGCGCTGATGATGATGATCGGGACATACCGCGCCATCGCGCGTGCGCGCTGGCACACCTGCAGCCCGTCCACGCCGGGCAGCATCACGTCCAGCACCAGCGCATCCCACGGGCCGTCCTGCTCGAGCAGGCGCAGGCCGGCATCGCCGCTGGCGGCATGGGCGACGTCGTAGCCCTCATCACCCAGGTGCATGCGCAGCAGGTCGGCGATGTGGGCATCGTCTTCAACGATCAGCACGCGTTTGGTCGACATCGGCAGCTCGGGGCCAGTGGGGAGGCTGGCTGCATTGTGGCGCGGGACGGCCGCCGATACCTCACGAAAAATTGAATCCTGCGTGAGGATTCGTTGACCCGGGCGGGCGCAGCATGGCCCCGTCGCCCCTTCCCGGAGTCCGCCATGTCCCTCTCCCGCCGCCATCTGCTGGGCCTGGGCGGTGTCGCCACCGCCGCCGGCCTGTTCGGCCTGTTCGGCCTGGGGGCCTGCAGCCGCGCCGCCCCGGCCGCCGCCGAAGCGCGCCCGTCGCGACAGTTCGAGGTCATGCACAGCGATGCCGAGTGGCGCCAGCGACTGACGCCGGCGCAGTACGCGGTGCTGCGCCAGCAGGCCACCGAGCGCCCCTGGAGCAGCCCGCTCAACAAGGAACACCGGCAGGGCACCTTCGCCTGCGCCGGGTGCGCACTGCCGCTGTTCTCCTCGTCCACCAAGTTCGAGAGCGGTACCGGCTGGCCCAGCTTCTGGGCGCCGCTGCACAACGCCATCGGCGAAGACCGCGACGTCACCTTCGGGATGCTGCGGGTGGAGGTGCATTGCCGCCGCTGCGGCGGCCATCTCGGCCATGTGTTCAACGATGGGCCACGCCCCACCGGGCTGCGCTACTGCATGAACGGTGCGGCGATGGTGTTCGCTCCCGGCGCCACGGATGGCACTGCCGACGGCTGGCGGGTGCCGGTCGGTTCTTCCCCTGCTTCCGGAGCCTGATGATGCTGCTGTTGCTGCTTGCCTATCTGGGGGGCGCGCTGACCCTGCTCAGTCCCTGCATCCTGCCGGTGCTGCCGTTCGTGTTCGCGCGTGCCGATCGCCCGTTCCTGCGCAGCACGCTGCCGCTGCTGCTGGGCATGGCGCTCACCTTCACCGTGGTCGCCAGCCTGGCCGCGGTGGGCAGCCAATGGGTGGCGCAGGCCAACCAGGTCGGACGCTGGGTCGCCCTGCTGCTGATGGCGTTGTTCGCGGTCGCCCTGCTCTGGCCACGACTGGCCGACCACCTGCTGGCGCCGTTCCAGCGCATGGGTGCCCGCCTGAGTGCGCGCGCCGATGCGGCGGATGCCGCGGGGCACGGCGGCGCGTGGACCTCGCTGCTGATCGGCATCGCCACTGGCCTGCTGTGGGCACCGTGTGCCGGGCCGATCCTCGGTCTGGTGCTGACCGGCGCCGCCCTGCATGGCGCCAGCGTCGGTACCACTGCGCTGCTGCTGGCCTACGCACTGGGTGCGATCACCGCATTGGCGCTGGCGGTGTGGATCGGCGGCCGGGTGTTCCGCGCGATGCAGGCGCGGCTCGGCCTCGGCGATGTACTTCGCAAGGTGCTGGGTGTGGCCGCGCTGCTGGCCGTCGTGGCGATCGGCCTCGGCTGGGATACCGGCCTGCTGACCCGCTTGTCCACGGTCAGCACCGCGCGTATCGAGCAACGCCTGCTGGATGCAGTGCCCGGCGCGCAGCCGGCGGCACCGCCGATGATGATGGCCGGCGCCAATGCCGGTGCCGATGCAGCGCTGCCGGTGGAGGGCACGCTGCCCGCGCTGGACGGTGCCACTGGCTGGCTCAACAGCCCGCCGCTGAGTGCACAGCAGCTGCGCGGCAAGGTGGTTCTGGTCGATTTCTGGACCTATTCCTGCATCAACTGCCTGCGCGCGATGCCGTTCGTGCACGAATGGGAGCGACGCTACCGCGACCACGGCCTGGTGGTGGTCGGCGTGCACACGCCGGAATTCGCCTTCGAGCGTGACCCACGCAACGTGATGAAAGCGGTGCAGCAGCTGAAGGTCGAGTACCCGGTGGCGCTCGACAACCAGTACACGATCTGGCGCGCCTTCAACAACCGCTACTGGCCGGCGCAGTACTTCGTCGACGCGCAGGGCAATATCCGCGGCCACCAGTTCGGCGAGGGCAACTATGCGCGCTCGGAACAGATGATCCGTCGCCTGCTGACCGAAGCCGGGCAGACCAATCTGCCGCCGCCGGCCGATCCCGCTGCCGCCGGCCTGAAGGGCGTGGCCGTGCAGGCCGACATGGGCAACCTGCGTTCGCCGGAAACCTACCTGGGCCACGCCCGCGCCGAGCAGTTCGCCTCGCCCGGCGGGCAGCGCAGCGACGCCGCGTTCGACTACACGCTGCCGGCCACCCTGGCGTTGAACCAGTGGGGGCTGTCCGGGCGCTGGACCGTCACCGATGAGGCCGCACAGCTGCAGCAGGCCGGCGGCCGCATCGCCTTCCAGTTCCATGCGCGCGACCTGCACCTGGTGCTGGCACCGAGCGAGGACGGCAGGCCGGTGCGCTTCCGCGTCTGGCTGGACGGCAAAGCGCTGCCCGCCACCGATGCCGGCAGTGATGTTGGTGCCGATGGCAGTGGCGTCGTCGACGAGCACCGCCTGTACCAGCTGATCCGCCAGCGCGGCGCAGTTGGCCCGCATCGCTTCGAGATCGAGTTCCTCGATGCGGGCGTGCAGGCCTATGCCTTCACCTTCGGTTGAACCGGGAGGACATGATGAAACTCTCCTTTGAACAGGGCATCGCCGCCGGTGTGGCCGGCCTGGTGGCCACGGCCTTGATCGCCGGTGTGCTGCTGGTTGACCACGGCGCGATTGCGGCGCCGATCGAAGCCAGCGCGCAGATCCAGGCACTGCCGGCCCCCACCGGCGATGCGGCGTTCCGCGATGACGCCCCCCACGCCAGCGTGGTGTTCGCCGGTGGTTGCTTCTGGGGCGTGCAGGGCGTGTTCCAGCACGTCAAGGGCGTGAGCAATGCCGTGTCCGGCTACATCGGTGGCAGTGCGGCCAATGCGCGTTATGAGCGCGTCAGCGGTGGCCAGACCGGGCATGCCGAAGCAGTGAAGATCGACTACGACCCGCGCCAGGTCAGCTACGGGCAGCTGATGCAGGTGTTCTTCTCGGTGGTGCACGACCCGACCCAGCTCAATCAGCAGGGGCCGGACCACGGCAGCCAATACCGCTCGGCGATCTTCAGTGACGACGCACGCCAGCAGGCTGCCAGCCGCGCCTACATCGCCCAGCTCGGCCAGGCCGGCAGCTACCGCGCGCCGATCGTCACCCAGCTGGTCAGCGGCCAGCGCTTCTACCCGGCCGAGAGCTACCACCAGAACTACATGACCAACTACCCGCAGGCGGCCTACATCCGCTACTACGACGCACCGAAGCTGGCCGCGCTGGGCAAGCAGTTCCCGGCGCTGTACCGGCGCGAGGCGGTGCTGGTGCCGATGCGGTAGCCGGCATTCCCCCTTGGGCTGACCGACGCTCGGCGGTGCTCTCTGTAGAGCCGAGCCCACGCTCGGCTGCTGTTGGCGGAAGTGCAGCCGAGCATGGGCTCGGCTCTACACACAGAAAAAGACGCACGGCCATCCAGCCGTGCGTTTGGGAAGTATCGGCCGTGCCCCGATCAGGCCCGGCCGACAACGACATGCTAGGCTCGCCATCATCATGGGTACAGCACCAGATGGTGGGAAATTCGATGGATACAGATGACCAGAGCGCGATGATCCCACCCCGCTACCAACGGCTGTCCGACGAGCTGGCCGAGGCCATCCACGGCGGACGCCTTCCGGTTGGCAGCCGCCTGCCTTCGCTGCGGCAGATGGCCCTGCAGCGCAGGCTCAGCCTGAACACGGTGATTGCCGCCTATCGCCAGCTGGAGGACGCCGGCCTGGTCATTCCGCGGCCCAAAGCCGGCTTCGAGGTGGCGCCGCGCTTGTCGGTGCCAGAGCGTTCGCTGCGTGATACCCCGTCCGCACCCACCGCACCACTGCAGCAGGTGCTGATGGCCCGCGTGCTGGAAGCACAGCGCCGCCCCGGTGTGATCGACCTGGCCTTTGCCGGTCCGCGCGGGCGCCAGTTCTATCCGGGCGCGCAGCTGGCCCGGCATACCGCACAGGTGCTGCGCCACGGCCAGCAGACGGTGGAGACCTACGCGCGCCCCAACGGCTCGCCACGGCTGCTGGCGCAGATCGTGCGGCGTGGCCCGCGCATGGGGCTGCACACCCACAGCGAACGCCTGCTGCTGACCCATGGTGCGATGGAGGGCCTGCAGCTGGCGCTGCGCGCGGTCGCCCAGCCCGGTGATGCGGTCGGCATCGAGGCACCGTCCTACTTCAACCTGTATCCGTTGCTGGCCAACCTCGGCCTGCAGGCCATCGAGCTGCCCACCCATCCGCAGCACGGACTGGATGTGGATGCGCTGGACGCGCTGCTGCAGCACACACCGCTGGCCGCACTGGTGGTGATGCCGACCGTGCACAACCCGCTCGGCTGCACCATGCCGACCGCCGCCAAGCAGCGCCTGGCCGAGCTGGTCAACGCACGGCAGCTGCCGCTGATCGAGGACGCGGTGTACGCCGAGCTGCAGTTCTGCGAACCGCCGGCGCCCCTGCTGAAGGCCTTCGATCGCGACGGCTGGGTGATGGTGGTCGGAGGTTTCTCCAAGACACTGGCGCCGGATTACCGCATCGGCTGGCTGGATGGCGGCCGCTTCGCCGAGCGCATCGCGCTGCTGAAATTCCAGTCCACCGGCGGCGAGCCGCAGCTGCTCGGTGACGCGGTCGCGGCGTATCTGGAAGCCGGCAGCTACGAGCACCACCTGCATCGCATGCGCCGGCTGTACCGCGACCAGGTGGGACGGCTGCGCCAGCTGGTGGCCGAGCACTTCCCGGCCGGCACCCGCGCCACCGAACCGCAGGGCGGATTCCTGCTGTGGCTGGAACTGCCGGGCGTGGATACGCGCGAGCTGTTCGAGCGAGCGCTGCAGGAGGACATCGTGTTCATGCCCGGCCAGGTCTATTCACGTGGCGCGCGATACCGCCACTGCCTGCGGCTGTCGTGCTGCCAGACCCTGGATGCGCGCTTCATTGGCGCGGTGGAACGACTGGGCGCGATCGCGCGGGAGCTGGCGGGCGCAGCACGGTAGTGCCGGGCGCTGGCCGGCAACATCGGGATCACCGGGGGGGTGGGGTTGCCGGCCCGCGGCCGGCACTACCCTGGATCACTCGAGCAGGGGCGGGGTCAGCGCTTCGCCATCCGCCCCCGGCAGATGCGGCAGCCGTCCCCTGCACGGCACCGGCAGGCGCTCCTGCAACGTGGCGATGTTCTCATCCTGGCGCTGCATCGCCGGGTCGATGTGGTTGCCGATCCAGCCCAGGCACTGCACGCCGCTGGCCTGCAGCGACTGCGCAGTCAGCCGCGCATGGTTGACGCAGCCCAGCCGCATGCCCACCACCAGCAGCACCGGCAACTGCAGTGCTCGCACCAGGTCCAGCTGGTCCAGCGTGGCCGAGACCGGCGCCAGCCACCCACCGACGCCTTCCACCACCACGATGTCGGCCTGTGCGCGCAGTCGCGCGAACGCAGCCACGATCGGCGCCAGTTCCACCCGCACGCCGTCCTCGGCAGCGGCCAGCTCCGGTGCCAGCGGCTGCCGCAGCGCATACGGGTTCAGATCGGCATAGTCCGGCACCGGCCAGCTGGCCGCCTGCAGCGCCAGCGCGTCTTCGTTGCGCAGGCCCTGCCCCAGGTCTTCGCTGCCGCTGGCCACCGGTTTCATGCCCACCGCGCGCAGGCCGCGCCGGCGCAGCGCCTGCAGCAGCGCGGTGCTGGCCGCGGTCTTGCCGATCTCCGTATCGGTGCCGGTAATGAACAGGGCGGGCGGCAGCGTAGCGGGCAACGGCATCGATGGGCTCCAACAGGGCAACAGAGCGTGCATTATCGCCGGCCCGGCGCGCTTGCTAGACTGCGGGCATGTTCGCCAATGCCTCGCTTACCGGCAGCAAGCCGGAACAATACGCCCAGCTGCTGGAACAGGCCCGTGGCCTGGTCTACGCCGAGTCCGACCGCATCGCCAACGCGGCCAACCTCTCCGCACTTGTCTACCACGCCCTGCCCGACCTGAACTGGGTGGGTTTCTACCTGTACGACGGCACGGAGCTGGTGGTCGGCCCGTTCCAGGGCCTGCCGGCCTGCGTGCGCATCCCGCTGGACAAGGGCGTGTGCGGTGCCGCCGCCAGCCAGCGCGTGACCCAGCGCGTGGACGACGTCGATGCCTTCCCCGGCCATATCGCCTGCGATTCGGCCTCGCGTTCGGAACTGGTGGTGCCGCTGCTGCGCGGCGATGAACTGATCGGCGTGTTCGACATCGACAGCCCGAAGATCGGCCGCTTCGATGCCGATGACCAGGCCGGCCTGGAAGCCATCGCCCGCGTGTTCGTCGAGGCGCTGGGATGAGCGCACCGAAGCTGCGCAACATCGGCCCCAAGAGTGCAGCGTGGCTGCGCCAGGTCGGCCTGCGCAGCCGCGAGGACCTGGTTGCGACCGGCGCAGTCGGCGCCTTCGTCAAGGTCAAGCGCGCCGGCTTCAAGCCCAGCCTGAACCTGCTGTACTCGCTGGAAGGCGCGCTGCTGGACTGCCACTGGCAGGAACTGAGCGAGCCGCAGCGTGAGGCGCTGGTGCAGGATTACGAAGCACGCATCGCCGCGCATCCGCTGAAGGCGGCCGGCCCGGCGTCGGGTCCGGTGCATGAGCAGCGCTTCGATGCCGACGATGACGCGGAAGACAGCGTGACCGAGGATGCGGACGAGGATTGACCGCACCGGTAGTGCCGGCCGCTGGCCGGCAACTGCGTGGTCTTTTCAACATTCCTGAGACTGCCGGCCAGCGACCGGCACTACCGATGGGTTACGGCTGCTGCAGTTCCAGCAGCTCGCCTGCCAGCCCGGCTTCGCCACGTTCCAGCCGTACCCGCAGGCGCGTGCCGTGGTCGATGCGCAGTGCCCAGCACAGCGACATCGGCAGGCCGCAGACCTGCGACAGCACCATGCGCAGCGGGCCGCCATGGCTGACCACCAGCGTTGGCACCGGGTCGTCATCATCGAGCAGTCGATCCAGCGCGCGCGCGATACGCCGCTCGAAGTGGCCCCAGCTCTCACCGTTGGGCGGTGGGTATGCATGCGGATCGGCATGGAAGGCCGCCAGTGCATCCTCCGGCAGGTCGAACAGCGACTGCCCGTCCCAATCGCCGAAATCCAGCTCTTCCCATTCCTCCTCCGCTTCCACGTCCAGCCCGCGCGGGGTGGCCAGGGCCATCGCCGTGTGCAGCGAGCGCAGCCGCGGCGAACTGATCACCCGTTCCCAGGGCTGCGCAGCGTAGGCGTCGACCAGTTCCTGCGGCAGGCGGGCCAGCTGCGGTGGATCGCTGCGGCCATCGAGGAACTCATCGCGACCGTTGCCGGCATGGCGGACCAGGTCGAGGATCATGCGTGCGTCCTGTACAGGCAACGCGGGAACAGCGGAAAACGGGCGGACATCGGCAACGGCACCACGGGATCGAGGGACCATTCTAAGGGCACAGCAAAGGCAGTCGGGTACGCTCGACGCTACGGGCCGCCTGCGATGCCGTAGACTGCGCGCACTTCCAGGTGACCTGCGGCCACGGCCGGCAGGTTGAAACGGGAAGCCGGTGACGCGTGAATCCACGCCAGGCCGGCGCTGCCCCCGCAACGGTAAGCACGTCAGTTCCAGGCAACAACGCCACTGTGCCGCAGGCATGGGAAGGCGCCTGGACGGTGGCCTCGCGCCACCCGGCGGCAAGCCCGGAGACCGGCCCGGAAGCCTCAGGTCGCGGTGCGGTGGGCATGGCGCTGGATGACCGCAGCCTGCGCTGCGGCGTCGGCGCATGCCTGCCTTCGCGGCTCCTCCCCTTCGCCACGCGGGCGTGCGTGGCACCTGGAGTCCCCCATGAAGCTGCAGTCCCGAATGCTGTCCCTGACCGTGCTGGCCGCCCTGCCCGCGCTGGCCCAGGCCGCCGATGACACCACCGCGCTCGACCAGATCCTGGTCACCGCCACCCGCACCCCGATCGCCCTGCAGGACAGCATCGCACCAGCCCAGGTGATCGACCGCGCGCAGATCGAATCCAGCCAGGCCACCTCGTTGCAGGAACTGCTGCGCGGCCGCGCCGGCATCAACCTGACCAATGCCGGCGGGCTCGGCAAGCAGAGCTCGCTGTTCCTGCGCGGCACCAACTCGGGCCACACCGTGGTGCTGGTCGATGGCGTGCGCATCAACAGTGCCGACCTCGGCCTGGCCATGTACCAGGACCTGCCGCTGGCGCAGATCGAACGCGTGGAAATCGTGCGCGGCCCGCAGTCCAGCCTGTACGGCGCCGACGCCATCGGTGGCGTGATCCAGATCTTCACCCGCCGCAACCAGGGCGATTTTGCTCCGCACTTCCAGCTCGGTGGTGGCAGCAACGGCCTGCGCGAAGCCAGCGGCGGCATCGGAGGTGGCACCGAACGCGGCTGGTTCGGCGCCGACATCGCCTACCAGCATTCCGATGGCGTCGATGCCTGCCGTGGCTCGGCGACGCTGTTCACCGGCTGCTTCGCTGACGAACCCGACCGCGACGGCTACCGCAACCTGTCCAAGAGCCTGCGTGGCGGCTACACCTTCAACGACCAGTGGAATGTGGAAGGCAGTGCGCTGCGCGCCGACGGCAAGAACCACTACGACGGCTATTACAACTACTCGGAAACCCGCCAGCAGGTGCTGGCCGGCAAGGTGCGCTACACCCCGTCCGGGCGCCTGGCGTTCACCGCCAACGTCGGCCGCAGCGACAACGAATCGGACAACTTCGGCGACTTCGGCGCACGCGGCAGCGCGCAGACCCACCGCGACAGCGCCTCGCTGCAGGGTGACTTCACCTTGACCGGAAGCCAGCTGCTGAGCACCGGCGTGGACTGGAGCGAAGACAACCTGGATGGCAGCAGCGCGGGCTACCTCGTCGACAGCCGTCGCAACACCGGCGTGTTCGTGCAGTACCAGGGCCGCTTCGGCCGCCATCAGCTGCAGGCCAGCGCACGCAACGACGACAACCAGCAGTTCGGCAACCACGCCACCGGCAGTCTCGGCTGGGCAATGCAGCTGGACCACGGCCTGCGCGTCAATGCCAGCTACGGCACCGCCTTCAAGGCACCGACCTTCAGCGACCTGTACGACCCGTGGAGCGGCGTGCCGACGTTGAAGCCGGAGAAGTCCAAGAGCGCCAACCTCGGTGTTTCGCAGCAGGGCCAGGGCTGGCATTGGGGCCTGGACGTGTACGAGACCCGCATCGATGACCTGATCACCTACGATGCGTCCACGATAAAAATGCAGCAGGTGGAGAAGGCGCGCATCCGTGGCGCCGAACTGACCGGTGGCGTGCTGCTGGCCGGCTTCGACCTCAACGCGCAGCTGAGCTACACCGACCCGCGCAACCGCACCCATGGCAGCACCCAGTTCGACAACTGGCTGCCGCGCCGTGCACAGCAGACCGCGCGCCTGGACGTCGACCGCCGCTTCGGCGATTTCCGCGCCGGCCTGACCGTGCAGGGTGCGGGCAAGCGCTATGACGATGCCGCCAACGCGGTGAAGGTCGGTGGCTACGGCACGCTGGACCTGCGCGCCGAGTACGCGCTGACGCCGGCGTGGTCGCTGCTGGCACGTGCCGCCAACGTGTTCGACCGCCGCTACGAGACGGTGGCGTGGTTCAACCAGCCCGGCCGCGAATACCAGCTGAGCGTGCGTTACCAGCCGAAATGAAGGCGCGCGCCGGGCATCGCCCGGCGCCGATCTACTGTAGAGCCGAGCCCATGCTCGGCTCACGCAATGAAGCAGCCGAGCGTGGGCTCCGCTCTACACCCGAACGCCCGCGGCCAACCCCGGCAACTCACGCAGGTCGTCAATCACCGCCACCGCCTGTGCGGTGGCCAGGTCCAGGCCACGCGGATAACCGTAACGCACCAGTGCGATCGGCATGCCTGCCTCTTCGGCGGCGCGGTAGTCGGTCAACGAATCACCCACCATCAGGCAGGCATCCACCGCCAGCCCGAAGTGCGCAGCGATGTGCCGCAGCGGCTCACCGCTGGGCTTGCGCTGCGGCAGCGAATCGCCGCCCAGTACCAGCGCGAACGCATCACCAATGCCCAGGTGTTGCAGCAGTGGCGGCACCAGCGCTTCGGGCTTGTTGGTGCAGATCGCCAGCGGAACACCGCGTGCACGCAGCTGCATCAGCGCTTCGGCCACGCCATCGAACAGGCGCGGGCTGCGCAGCAGGCACTCACGGTAGTGCACCATGAACACCGGCATCACTTCGGCCAGGTCGACCTCACGACCCGCGGCGTGCACGGCCTGCTCGACCAGGCGGCGCACACCGTCGCCGATCCAGCCCAGAACCGTGGCTTCCGGCACGCGTGCCATGCCGATGTCTTCCAGCGTGCGGTTCAGTGCTTCGGCGATATCAGCTGCGCTGTCGACCAGCGTGCCATCTAGGTCGAACACGACCAGCGGATAGGGATACGACAAGGGACGGCACCTGCACGACGTGGGGCCGCCCATTGTACGCCGCTGGTTTCTGCGCCGATCCGCCTCAACCGATCCGGCGTGCGCGGGTGGCCAGGAACGTGGGCAGGTAGCGGTCGATCAGGAAGCGCGGCTGCGGCTGCCAGTCTTCCATGAAGCGATCGATGACGAACCCCGCATCCAGCTGCCCGCCGATCAGTTCGGTCAGGCTGTGGCCAAAGGTCAGCGCATCGCCGCGGCCGAGTTTCGCCTCACGTTCTGCGGCGGGCAGGTCTTCCAGGTCCGAATAGGGAATGGCGTACTGCGGCCGGATCAGGCCCTGCGCATCGAGCTGCGGATCGCGCGCGCCGACGAACAGCACCGGGTTGTAGAAGCTGGCCATCAACATGCCGTCGCGCGCCAGCACGCGGCGGCATTCGGTCCACACCGGGCGCACGTCGGGTACGTACAGGTTGGAGATCGGATGGAACACCACGTCGAAGCTGTCGTTGGCGAATACGTGCAGGTCGCGCATGTCGCCCTGCACCGTGCGCAGCTGCAGGCCATCGCGCGCCGCCACGCTGCGGTCCTGTTCCAGCTGCCCGTCGGAGAGATCGAACACGGTGACGTCGGCGCCCGCAGCGGCCAGCACCGGTGCCTGCTGGCCCCCGCCCGAGGCCAGGCACAGGATGCGGCGGCCACGCACATCGCCCAGCCAGTCCAATGGCAGCGCGCGTGGGGTCAGATGCACCTGCCAGCGGCCTTCGCGCGCGGCGGCAATGGTTGAACTTTCCACCGGGCGCGACCATTCGCGCACTTCGCTGGCCTGGCGGTCCCAGGCAGCACGGTTGTGGTCGATCAAGGCCTGTCCATGGTTCATGTGTTCTCCTTGCCCGGTGGGCGCCAATCCAGATCCTGGAAGGCCGGGCTGGCGAAACACTCGGCCAGGTAGTCCAGGAATCGCCGCATGATAGCGGGCTGCTGTCGCCGTGACGCGTACACGGCATGAATGCCGAGTTCGTCCAGGCTGAATTCGGGCAGCAGTTCGATCAGCTCGCCGGTACGCAGCAGCGGCGCCACCTGGTAGGTCGGCAGCATGGCGATACCGGCACCGGCCCGCACCGCCTCCAGCAGCAGCGAGGCCTCGTTGGCGCTGATGTTGCCGCCCACCGCCACCGACAGCGAACGGCCGTCTCGGTGCAGCTGCCACAGGCTCTTGCCGACGTAGTGGTGGGTCAGGCAGTTGTGCGCGGCCAGATGCTCGGGAGCAGTCGGCGTGCCGCGTGCCTGCAGGTAGGACGGCGTCGCGCACAGCACCGAGCGGCAGGTGGCCAGCCGCCGCGCGATCAGGCTGGGATCGATCTGGCGCGCGATGCGCACGGCCAGGTCCACCCGCTCCTCCACCAGGTTCACCGTGCGGTCGACCAGCAGCAGCTCGATGCGTGCCGCCGGATGGCGCGCAACAAAGCCGGCCACCGCCCGCGCCAGGTGGCTCTGCCCGAACGACACGCTGGCAGTCACCCGCAGCGTGCCATGCGGCTCGGGATCATCGCTGGCCAGCTCGCCCTGCAGTTCCTCGCCGATCGCCAGCATCTGCCGGAAGCGCGCCAGCGCCGCCTCGCCGGGCCCGGTCAGACTGACCCGGCGCGTGGTCCGGTGCAGCAGGCGTGCGCCCAGCCAGCCCTCGACCTCAGCCAGGTAGCGGCTGACCATCGCCCGCGACATGTCCAGCACCTCTGCCGCCGCGGTCAGGCTGCCGCGCTCGGCCACCTCGACGAACACGGTCATGGCGGTCAATCGGTCCATATGCTCGATCCATGCAACAAACAAGCACGTTATACGCTGTTTTTCGAGCGACTGCAGCGGCCTAGAGTGGCGCCATTCCCACCCCACAGCGCCCCACGGAGTCCTGCCATGAAGATCGCCCTCGTTGGTTCCACCGGCAACATCGGCCGCCAGATCGCCCGCCACGCGCTGGCCCGCGGCCACGAACTCACCGTCATCGTGCGCAGCGCGCAGGACCTCCCGGCCGAGCTGGCCGGTGCCCATCCGGTGATCGCCTCGCTGGATGACCAGGACGCGCTGGTTGCCGCCATCGCCGGCCACGACGTGCTCGCCAGTGCCTACGGCCCGCGCCCGGGCGATGACATCGGCCGCGTCGGCGAGGTCGCCGCGCAGCTGGCGGCTGCCGCGCGCAAGGCCGGCGTGCCGCGCCTGGTGGTGGTTGGCGGTGCCGGCAGCCTGGAAGTCGCACCCGGCGTGCAGCTGGTCGACACCCCCACCTTCCCGGAGGCCTACAAGCCGTACGCGCTGGCCCACCGCGAGGCGTTCAACCGCCTGCAGGCAGTGGACGACCTGGACTGGACCTTCTTCTCGCCGGCCGCCGAAATCGGCCCGGGTGAAGAGCGCGGCCAGTACCGCGTGCAGCCCAAGGCGTTCCTGGCCGATACCAGCGGCCACAGCCGCATCAGCTACGCCGACTATGGCGCGGCGTTCGTCGCCGAACTGGAAGCGCACGCGTATCCGAAGCAGATCATCACCGCAGCGTATTGATCCACGCACGTCCCATGTAGAGCCAAGCCCGCGCTCGGCTCTACGCGAACATGCAGCCGGGCATTGGCCCGGCTCTACACAAGGAATTCCCATGCGTACCGCTGCCCTGCTGCTTCCCCTCGCCCTGGCCGCCAGCTTCACCAGTGCGCCGCTGCTGGCCGCACCGGCCACCACGGCGCCGGCGGCGGCGACGAAATCCCAGCTGCACCTGCAGACCTTCCATCCCGGCCCGCAGGCAATGTTCTCGGTGTCCTCGGTGCTGATCGAAGGCCGCCACGACGGGATCCTGGTCAATGCGCAGTTTGGTGCCAGCGATGCGCGCAAGCTGGTCGAGCTGATCCGCGCCAGCGGCAAGCAGCTGACCACGATCTACATCAGCCACGGCGATCCGGACTACTACTTCGGCCTGGCCACCCTGCAGGACGCCTTCCCGCAGGCACGCATCGTCGCCACCGCGCAGACCGTCGCCCACATCCAGCAGACCCAGGCCGGCAAGCTGGCCTACTGGGGACCGAAGATGGGTGCCGACGTGCCCGCGCGCATCGTGCTGCCGCAGGTGCTGGATGGCGATGCACTGCAGCTGGAAGGCCAGCGCCTGCCGCTGATCGGCCTGGATGGCCCGACCCCGGACCGCACGGTGCTGTGGGTGCCGTCGCTGCGCGCGATCGTCGGTGGCATTCCGGTGGTAGCCGGCGAGCACGTGTGGATGGCCGACACGCAGACGCCTAAGTCGCATACCGACTGGCTGCAGACCCTGCAGCGGTTGCAGGCACTGAAGCCGAAGGTGGTGGTGCCGGGGCATTACGCGCCGGGTGCCGCACTGGATGCCAGTGCGCTGCGCTTCACTGCGGACTACATCCGCGCGTTCGATGTCGAGACGGCAAAGGCCAAGGACAGTGCGGCGCTGGTGAAAGCAATGCAGTCGCGCTACCCGAAGCTGGACGGCGTGGCATCGCTGGAGCTGAGTGCGAAGGTGGCCAAGGGCGAGATGCAGTGGCCATGAGGTAGGGCGCTTTCTTTTGCAGGGCTGCGCCCTGCACCTGCAGAGGCAACAGCAAAAGCAACAGCTGGCTATCCGTGGGAGGGCGAGGTGGGTCCGGTTGCGGGGGACGCCGTGAATCCGTCCATGGAGGCTCGGTCGCGCCATCCATGGCGCTCACGCCCCCGCAACCGGACCCACCTCGCCTTCGACAGATCTCGGCAATCTGCTGGGGTCGGATCCCGTTGCTGCGCAACGGGCTCTGACCCCACTGTTTGATGATTAGGTATCTGTGGGATTGATCATGTCGTGCTCGAACAATTCCCCCTGCACCACGGCCTCCTTTTCGCGGAACCCACCCAGCCCGACGCCGACCAGGCGGTAACGCGTCTCCGCCGGCAGGTCGACGCGGGCGCGCAGGGCCAGTGCGATGTCGCGCAGTTCTTCCATCGATTCCGGCGGGCGCTCCGGGGTGAAACTGCGGGTGAGGATGCGGAACTGCGCGGTCTTCAGCTTCAGCACCACGGTGTGGCCGACGCGTTCGGTCTTGCGCGTGGCATTCCAGGTCTTCTCCGCCAGCTGCACGATCGCCTCGCCCAGGTCTTCCAGCAACAGGTCCTCGGCAAAGGTGTCCTCCGAGGAGATCGACTGCACCTGCTGGTCCGGTTCCACCGGCCGCTCGTCGATGCCGCGTGCACGGTTGTACAGGCTGCGGCCGAAACTGCCGAACGCCTCTTCCAGGTCGACCAGGGACCACCGCCGCAGGTCGCCGCAGGTGACGATGCCACGCGCGGCAAGTTTGCCTTCCATCACCTTGCCGACGCCGGGCACCCGGTTCACCGGCAGCGGCAGCAGGAACGCGTCCACCCGCTGCGGTGGAATCACGAACTGGCCATCGGGCTTGCGCCAGTCCGAAGCGATCTTGGCCAGGAACTTGTTCGGCGCGATCCCGGCTGAAGCGGTCAGGTTCGTCTCCTCGCGGATCTGCGCACGGATGGTGCGGGCGATGTCGGTGGCCAGTTCGATGCCGCTCTTCGGCTCGGTCACGTCCAGGTAGGCCTCGTCCAGCGACAACGGCTCGACCAGGTCGGTGTGGCGCAGGAAGATCTCGCGTACCTGGCGTGACACCGCCTTGTAACGTGCAAAGTCCGGCGGCACGAAGATCGCGTCCGGACACAGGCGTTCGGCGCGCAGCGCCGGCATCGCCGAACGCACGCCGAACACGCGTGCCTCGTAGGACGCCGCACACACCACCGAGCGCGCGCCGCGCCATGCCACAACCACCGGCTTGCCGCGCAGTGACGGATCGTCGCGCTGCTCCACCGACGCGTAGAACGCGTCCATGTCGACGTGGATGATCTTGCGCAGTCGGGTCATGTCAGGCGGAAAGGGCGGGGGCGTGTCGAACGGGCCACACGCCGAAGTATGGTCGTTGCACATCAACAGGATGCGCGTATTCCATTGAAAACACTACGGTTGCGTACGGTTGAAATGTTTGATCGGCGCAGTTTCCACGGGCATCCTCGAACGCTTGTTTCCCTGTTTCCCCGCTTCCAGGATTGTGCTTCATGACCCGTCTCCACGCGTTCAACCGCGAACAGCTGCTGGCCAGCGCACGCGGTGAACTGTTCGGCACCGCCGCCGGCCGTTTGCCCAACGATCCGATGCTGATGTTCGACCGCATCACCGACATCCACGAGGACGGCGGACCGCACGGCAAGGGCATGGTACGCGCCGAGCTGGATATCCGCCCGGACCTGTGGTTCTTCGGCTGCCACTTCATCGGCGACCCGGTCATGCCCGGCTGCCTGGGCCTGGACGCCATGTGGCAGCTGACCGGCTTCTTCCTGACCTGGCTGGGTGCCCCCGGCAAGGGCCGCGCACTCGGCTGCGGCGAGGTGAAGTTCACCGGCCAGGTACTGCCGGACGCCAAGCTCGTGCGCTACGAGATCGACATCAGCCGTGTCATCAACCGCAAGCTGGTGATGGCCCAGTCGGACGCCCGCATGTACGTGGATGACCGCGAAATCTACAGCGCGCGCGACCTGCGCGTCGGCCTGTTCACTGAAACCGGGAGCTTCTGATGCGTCGCGTCGTCATCACCGGCATGGGCATCACGTCCTGCCTCGGCAATGATCTGGATACCGTTTCGGCCGCGCTGCGCGAAGGGCGCTCGGGCATCACCGCCTTGGCCGACCATGCCGAAGCAGGCCTGCGCAGCCAGGTCGGCGGTCGCGTCGACCTCGATCTGGAGGCGCTGATCGACCGCAAGCAGAAGCGCTTCATGAGCGACGCGGCGGCCTTCGCTTACCTGTCCATGCGCGATGCCATCGCCGATGCCGGGCTCAGCCCCGAGCAGGTCAGCAACCTGCGCACCGGCCTGATCGCCGGTTCCGGCGGCGGATCCAGCGAATGGCAGATCGGCGCGGTCGACCTGCTGCGCGAACGTGGCGTGCGCAAGGTCGGCCCGTACATGGTGCCGCGCACGATGTGCTCGACGGTCTCGGCCTGCCTGGCCACGGCCTACCAGATCAAGGGCGTCAGCTACTCGCTGTCGGCCGCCTGCGCGACCTCGGCGCACTGCATCGGCGCTGCCGCGGACATGATCCGCCACGGTGCGCAGGACATCATGTTCGCCGGTGGCGGTGAAGACCTGCACTGGTCGATGAGCGTGATGTTCGATGCGATGGGCGCGCTGTCGACCAGCTTCAACGAAACCCCGGCCAGCGCCTCGCGTCCGTACGACAAGGACCGCGACGGCTTCGTCATCGCCGGTGGCGGCGGCATGCTGGTGCTGGAGGACTACGACCACGCCGTTGCGCGTGGCGCGCACATCCATGCCGAGCTGATCGGCTACGGCGTGACCTCCGATGGCGCCGACATGGTCGCGCCGTCCGGCGAGGGCGCGGTGCGCTGCATGAAGATGGCACTGCAGGGCGTCGATCGCCCGCTGGACTACCTCAACACCCACGGCACCTCGACCCCGCTGGGCGATGTCACCGAGCTCAACGCGATCCGTGAAGTGTTCGGCGATGCGGTACCACCGCTGTCCTCGACCAAGGCGCTGTCCGGCCATTCACTGGGCGCGGCCAGCGTGCACGAGGCGATCTACTGCCTGCTGATGATGCGCGATGGCTTCGTCGCCGGTTCGGCCAACATCGGCGAGCTGGACCCGAAGGTGGAGAGCTTCCCGATCCTGCGCGAAAGCCGCGAGCAGAAGCTGGACACGGTGATGTCCAACAGCTTCGGCTTCGGTGGCACCAACGCTGCGCTGGTGTTCGGGCGGGTGTGATTGAACAGGTGTGCCGACCAACGGTCGGCACCCACCAGAAGATGTGAAGCCGAGCCCATGCCCGGCTCAGTGCCAACCAAGGTCGGCACCCACCGCTACTTCGGCAGCAGCGGCAGCAGCAGGGCGTGCGCGTCCACCAGCGAGCCGACGATGCGGTGGCCCAGTGCGCGCAGCTCTTCATCCGGATGCACCAGGTCCGGCACCTGGATCACGGTCATGCCGGCGGCCAGTGCGGCCCGCGTGCCGGCCGGTGAATCTTCCAGCGCCAGGCAACGTTCGGGCGCCTGGCCCAGCCGCTGCGCGGCCAGCAGGTAGATATCCGGCGCCGGCTTCGGCCGCGCCACATCACCACTGGTGATCACGGCATCGAAGTACGGCAGCAGGCCTGCGGCCGCCAACTTGCGGTTGGCGCGCGGCTGCCGCGTGGTGGTCGCCACCGCACGCGGTACCGCGTGCGCCTTCAGCAGCTCCAGCAGCTCCAGGATGCCCGGCCGCAGCGGCAGCCCGGTCTGCGTGCGTGCTTCGTACAGCTCATGGCAACGTGCCGCCACCGCGTCGATCAGGCTGTCCTCGATGCCCTGCGCGCGCAGCAACGCATGCGTATCGTGGTCGCCGAGGCCGACCATGCGCAGGAACACCGCTTCCTCCAGGCCCAGCCCGAATTCGTCGGCGGCCTCGCTCCAGCAGGCCAGCGAGACCCGCTCGCTGTCGATCATCAAACCGTCCATGTCGAAGATGACGGCGTCGGGCAGGAACGGCAGCGCAGCGAAGGGGGTCATGGAGCGAACAACGTATCCAGGTCGGTGGAAGTGAGCTGCCGCCATTGCCCTTCGTCCAGCCCCTGCAGGTCCAGCCCGCCGACGCGGCTGCGGTGCAGGGCCTGCACGTGGTTGCCGGTGGCGGCGAACATGCGGCGTACCTGATGGTAGCGGCCTTCATGCAGCACCAGGCGTGCGCGACGCGCCTCCAGCACTTCGAGTTCAGCCGGCAGCAGGGGCGTCTTCTCGGACTCCAGCATCAGCGTGCCGCTGGCGAACAACGCCACTTCGTCGCCGCGCAGGTCCTCGCTCAACTCGACTTCGTAGACCTTCGGCAGCTTCGACTTCGGCGAGATGATCCGGTGCAGCAGGCCGCCATCGTCGGTCAGCAGCAGCAGGCCACTGGTCTCGCGGTCGAGGCGGCCCACCGTGGACAGCACCGGATCACGGTCGCGGAAGCGCGGCGGCAGCAGGTCGTAGATCAGGCGGCCGGTGTCCTTGGTCGAACAGGTGTAGCCGGCGGGCTTGTGCAGCGCGATCGACAGCCCCACCGGCGGGTCCAGCGGCTCGCCATCGACGCGGATCGCCTCGTGCGGCACCTGGTCATCGGCGTACAGCACCTCACCGTCGGCGTCGGTGACGCGGCCTTCGCGGAACATCCACTGCACCTGCTTGCGGCTGCCATAGCCCAGGTTGGCGATGAGCTTGACCAGCTTCACTTGCCCTTCCCCTTCACTGCTTCAACCAGCTTGAAACCGTCGCGCTCGGCGACCACGCGCACCGCACCTAAGCTGTCGTTGAGGGTGTGCTCGTACGGCAGATGGCGGTTGGCCACCACGTACAGGCGCCCGCCCGGGCGCAGCGCCTGCGCGGCCACGGCGATGAAGCGCTGGCCGATGTCCGGGCGGTCGGCACGCGACGGCGTGTGGAACGGCGGGTTGCTGATGATGACGTCGTAGCCCGGCTCGATGCCGGCGGTGACGTCGCGCCACAGGAAGCGCAGCGGCAGCGCGCGCGGCGGCGGCGCCAGGTTCAGTTCGGCCAGGGCCAGCGCACGCTGCTCGGCCTCGTACAGGTCCAGCGCGGTGATCTTCGGGCAGCGTTCCAGCAGCTCGCGCGAGAGATAGCCGTAGCCTGCGCCAAGGTCGGCGGCGCGGCCGGCCAGGTCGGCCGGCAGGTGCTCGGCCAGCAGCGCCGATGCCGGATCGATGCGGTCCCAGGCGAACACGCCCGGGCGGCTGAGGAAGCGTCCGCCCATGATCGGGCGCACCGCATCCAGCGCCGACCAGCGCTTGGCCAGGTCGGCGTCGTGCTGGCCCTGCAGCGGGGCGGTCCAGTACACCCGGCAGTGGTTCTTGGTCAGGCAGCCGCCGAGGCCGGCCAGCTGCTTGAGGTCGCCTTCACCGGAGCGCGCGCCTTCGTTGTTGGCCTGGCAGGCAACGATGCGGCCGCCCTCGGCGACCAGCGCCAACGCGCGGGCGAACAGCGCACGGGCTTCTTCACGCTGGCGCGGTGGCAGCACCAGCACCAGCGGGTAACGGCCCTTGCCGGCCACATCGTCCAGCTGGCCGCTGACGGTCCAGCCGGCGGCCTGCTGCAGCGGCTGCGCGAACGGGGCAAAGCTCTGTTCGCAGTGCAGCTCGCGGTTGCCGGCCGCTTCGCGCAGCGGCCAGCCATCGCGGGCACGCAGGAAAGCCACCGGGCCCTCCGGCCAGCGCAGGGCGCCTTGAGAGAACGGCAGGAGCAGGGTCTGCAGGGGGGCGTCGTCGCTGGAGGCCATCGGCGCGGGTACTTCAAGCGTGAGGGCCGTCCATTGTACCGGCTTGGCCGGGCCGGCCCCGGCAGGCCGCTTTGCGAAACCCGAACGGGGCCTTGATCCGCCAGAAACATTGAAACGTTCAGGGTAGAGGCTCCCCCCGGAAACCCAGGAGAACCTGCATGCGAGCCTTGTTCGTCGGTGGCGTCGTCGACAACAGTGAAATGGACCTGGAAGGCAGCCATCCGCCCGTGCACTACCCCGAGGACACCGGCGGCGGGCACTCGCGTTACCGGCTGCACCAGGTCGGCCATGGCGCCGATGGCAGCGTGGCCTATGCGGTATATGGCGCACCGGACCTGGCCGATGACGAGGTGGCCCGGGTGGCGGAAGAACGCGCCTACGCGCGCCGGTTCGAAGCGACGCCGACCTTGTTCGAGCATTGACACATCGGTAGCGCCCGAGCCCACGCTCGGGCGACGGCGCAGCCGAGCCGTGGGCTCGGCTCTACATCCGATCAAGGCGCCTTGGGTGGCAGGCGGTTGATGCTGGCGATTTCATCCAGCCACACGTGGTGCTGCTGCACCGGCGTGTCGTAGTCATCCAGGCGCAACTGGCCGTTGCTGCCTTCGTCGCCGGCCTCGTTGCGGTATTGCTGCACGGTTGGCCTCACCGCCACCGTGCCGAGCAGGCGACGGCCATCGTGCAGAATCAGTTCCACCTGCGTTTCGCCTTCCAGCTGCGGCAGCAGGGCTTCCAGGCGCGCGATCTGCGCCGGATCGGTATGGATACGGGGAGCTATGCGGGACATCGGCGACCTCCTGCATGCAGGGTCGCCGATCGGCCGTGAATGCTCAGTGCAGCGCGCTGTCCGCGCGGGGTACCTGCACCTTGCGCACCGCAGCCACCAGCTGCGCCACCGAGTACGGCTTGGCCACGTGTTCCTGGAAACCCGACGCCAGCGCACGGCGGCGGTCATCGGCACGCGCCAGCGCGGTGACGGCGACCGCGGGCAGGGTCGTGGCATCCACGCCCATGTCCTCGCGCAGCGTGCGCACCAGGCCATAACCATCCATGCCCGGCATGCCGATGTCGGTCAGCATCACGTGGTACTGCAGATGGCCGGTGTCGGCCAGCAACGCCAGCGCCTCACCGGCCGAACTGGCCGCCGACACGCTGGCGCCCTGCTCTTCCAGCATGCGCCGCAGGTACTCCAGCACTTCCGGCTGGTCTTCCACCGCCAGCACGTGCATGCCGCGCAGCGGATACGGCTCGACGATCACCGGTTCCAGGATCGGCCCGCTGATCACTTCGCGCAGCGGGCGCCGCTCGGCATCGGGAAGGTGCTGCGGCAGGCGCACGGTGAACGTAGCGCCATGGCCGTGCCCCTCGCTGGCCGCGGCGACCGTGCCGCCATGCAGCTCGACCAGCTGCTGCACGATCGCCAGGCCCAGTCCCAGTCCACCATGGCGCCGGGTGGTGGTGCCATCGGCCTGGCGGAAGCGGCTGAACAGGTGATTGAGGAATTCGGGTGCGATGCCATCACCGGTGTCGCGCACGGTGATCTCCCAGTGGTTGCCGTCGGCCCGCAGCTGCAGGTCGATGCGGCCTTCAGCCGGGGTGAACTTGATCGCGTTCGAGAGCAGGTTCCAGAACACCTGCTGCAGGCGCGTGGCATCGCCCAGCACCAGGCTCGGCTGTTCGGGCAGCTGCAGGTGCACGTCCAGTGCCTTGCCTTCGGCAACCAGTTCCTGCGCGCCGATGGCCTCGCCCAGCACCGTGCGCAGGTCCAGCACTTCCACCTCCAGCTGCACCTTGCCCAGCAGCATGCTGCTGAGGTCCAGCATGTCCGAGATCAGCCGCTTCTGCGCGCCGGCGCTGTTGGCGATCACGTTCAGGCCCTTGTACAGAGGGCTGGTGTTGTCCACACGCTGCAGCAGCAGCTCACTCCACCCGAGGATGGTGGTCAGCGGCGTACGCAGTTCATGCGACAGCGTGGCCAGGAACTCGTCCTTCAGCCGCGCCATGTTCTCCGCAGCGCTGCGCGCGGCGCGCTCGGACTGCAGCAGTTCCTCGCGGGCCAGTTCGATCTCGCGGCGTTCGGTCACGTCCGGGCTGCTGCCGGCCAGGCCGATGAAGCGGCCCATCCGCGAGAAACGCGGGCGTGCGTTCATCTCCAGCCAACGCCACTGGCCATCGGCGCGCCGCGCACGCACCAGCGCGTGCATCGAACGCTGCGCCTTCAGCGCTTCCTGCAGTTCGTATTCGAATACCGACGCATCGTCCGGATGCACCAGGCCGCGCCAGACATCTTCCGGCACACGCGTCTCGTCGCCACCGAAGAACTCGCTGAAGGCGCTGTTGACGAAGCGGGCATGGCCGCGCTCATCGAGCACCCACACCGGCATCGGCAGGCCGTCGGCCAGCGCGCTGAAGCGCGCTTCGCTCTCGCCCAGCTCCACTTCCATCTGCTTGCGTGCGGTGATGTCGAAGAACAGGATGCCGACCTTGTCCTCGCCTGGCCGGCCCACGCGCACCGCGTCGACCGCGAACGAACGACCCAGCGCACGCGCTTCCATCTCGAACTGGGCGGGACGGCCGCTGCGTGCGACCTCGCCGTAGATACGGAACCAGTCCTGCTCATGGTTGGGTTCCAGCTCGGTCATGCGCTGTCCACGCGCATCCTTCAGCCCGGTGTGGCGCTCGAAGGCATCGTTGACCTCGAGGAAACGATAGTCGACCGCACGATCGCCCTCGAACAGCACCTGGATCACGCAGAAACCAGCGTTGATGCGCTCAAGCACGCCATGATGCAGGTCGGGTTCGGGCGCCTGCACCATCATCGGTGGGCGCTCCACGAGGGGCGGCAGTGTGGACAAGGGCGTCTGGACGGGCCGGATTGGAAGCACAGCATCTTCCAAAGCGCGTATTCACAGCGTCAAGCGCCGTCAGTCATGGTTGACGACGATGAATTGGCGGCAACCGCGCTTGTCGGTGTCGCAATCGGCCGTTGCGGTGGCTGGAAAGCGGGATCACACTCGATCTATAAATCGCATCGTCCCCGTCGATGGGACGCAGGAGACCGTCATGAACCGCTCGTTGGCCACTGCCCTGCTGCTGGCAGGCGCCCTCATGGCGGGCAGCGCGAACGCCGCGCCGCGCGCCGTCACCGATCCGGATGCGCCCCGCGCGCTGCAGGCCAATGGCCCGGTCAGCGTGAAGTGGGACGATCCAGCCGGATTCACCGAAATCCGCCAGAGCACCAACCGCTTCGAGGCCGAACGCGGCAACTGGGTGCAGCAGCTGGCCAGCTACGTGCAGACCACGGCGGCCAAGCCGCTGCAACCCGGGCAGACCCTGGACGTGACCCTGGTCGACATCAAGCGCGCCGGCGACTACGAGCCTTGGCACGGCCCGCGCGGCAGCGACATCCGGATCATGCGGGACATCTATCCGCCGCGGATCACCCTGCAGTACACGTTGAAGGACGCCAGTGGTCGCATCGTCGATGAGGGCGAAGCCAAGCTCAGCGACACCGGCTACCTGCACAACCTGGGGCTGAAGAGCGACAGCGATCCGCTGCGCTACGAGAAGCGCCTGATCGACGACTGGGTGAAGCGCGAGCTGAGCACGCGGGCTACTGCTGCACGATGATTCCGTGCAGCTCTACCTGCCGGCAGGTGTCGACCTTGGTCGACACGCATTGCACGGTGCCGACCAAGGTCGGCTGCTACCAGAGCCGAGCGCGGGCTCGGCTCTACACGTAGACTTTCGCCACGCGCTTGACCGCGCACGGCAGCTGGTAGGCACTCACGCCGCAGCGCGGCGCCAGTTCCGACAGCGTCGGCGCAGAACCCCACAGTTCCACCACACTGCCGATGCCGGCCTGCGCATGCGCGGTCAGGTCCACCGTCAGCATGTCCATCGACACGCGCCCGATCAGTACGCCGGGCTGGCCATCGATCAGTACCGGCGTGCCGTTGGGGGCGAACTGCGGATAACCGTCGGCATAGCCAAGCGCGACCACGCCCACGCGGGTGCGTGCCTTGGCCACGAAGCGTGCGCCATAGCCCACCGGCTCACCGGCCTCGATCCAGCGCTCGGCAATCACCTTCGACTGCATCGTCATCACCGGGCGCAGGCGCTCGGTCAGCGCGGTGTTGTCCGGCAGCGGATTGGCGCCGTACAGCATCAGGCCCGGGCGCACCCAGTCGCTGCGTACATCCGGCCAGCCCAGCAGTGCCGGCGAATTGCACACGCTGGTCTCGCCGTCCAGGCCGTCGATGGCGCGCGCGAAGGTCGCCGCCTGTTCATGGGTGCGTTCGCTGTCCAGCTCGTCGGCACGCGCCAGGTGGGTCATCAGCACGATGCGCTCGACCTGCGGCAGCGCCGACAGGCGTGCATGCGCGGCGCGGAAGCTGTCCACGTCCAGGCCGAGGCGATGCATGCCGCTGTCCAGCTTCAGCCACACGGTCAGCGGGCGCGGGCTGTCGAATGCGACCAGCGCTTCCAGCTGCCACGGCGAGCCCACCGCGAACCAGAAATCGTGCTCGGCCACCAGCGCCATGTCACTGGGTTCGAAGATGCCTTCCAGCAGCAGGATCGGCGCACGGATCCCGGCCTGGCGCAGTTCCAGCGCCTCTTCGATGGTGGCCACGCCGAAACCATCAGCCTCGCCTTCCAGCGCCTGTGCACAGCGCACCGCGCCATGGCCATAGGCATCGGCCTTGATGATCGCCAGGGCCTTGCCACCGCCCAGTTCACGGGCAAGCCGGTAATTGCTGCGCAGGGCGCCCAGATCGATCAGCGCGCGGGCAGGACGCATGTGCGGTTCTCATGTTGCGGGGCGTGACCGTACTGGCCGTAGCGGAAAATATCCAGGCCTTCGGTGCTGATCTGCGGCTGGCGCGCGCTCATCAGGTCGGCCAGGTAACGGCCCGAGCCGCAGGCCATGGTCCAGCCCAGGGTGCCGTGGCCGGTGTTGAGGTACAGGTTGCGGAACGGCGTGGCGCCGATCACCGGCGTGCCGTCCGGCGTGGCCGGGCGCAGGCCTGTCCAGAACTGTGCGCGCGACAGGTCGCCGCCCTTCGGGTAGAGGTCGCTGACCACCAGCTCCAGGGTCTCGCGACGACGCTGCGACAGCGACAGGTCGAAACCGGCCACTTCGGCCATGCCACCGACGCGGATGCGGTCGTCGAAGCGGGTGACCGCCACCTTGTAGCTCTCGTCGAGGATGGTCGAGGTCGGCGCCATCGCCGGGTCGGTGATCGGCAGGGTCAGCGAATAGCCCTTCAGCGGGTACACCGGCAGGCGCATGCCCAGCGGTGCGACCAGCGCCGGCGAATAGCTGCCGAGCGCGACCACGAAGCGGTCGGCGGTTTCCCGCTTGCCGTCGATGCGCACGCCGGTGATGCGGTCGCCCTCGAACTCCAGGCCGGTGATGTCCTGGTCGAAGCGGAACTCGACGCCGGCGTCCACGCACATCTGCGCCAGGCGCCGGGTGAACAGCTGGCAGTCGCCGGTCTGGTCACGCGGCAGGCGCAGCGCGCCGACCAGGCCGTCGACATGGGCCAGGGCCGGTTCGGCCTGGATGATGCCGGCGCGGTCCAGCACCTCGTACGGCACGCCGTACTGGGCCAGGATCTCGATGTCCTGCGCAGAGGCATCCAGCTGCTGCTGGGTGCGGAACAGCTGCGTGGTGCCCAGGTCGCGGCCTTCGAACTCGATGCCGATCTGCGCGCGCAGCTCGTTCAGGCAGTCGCGGCTGTACTCGGACATGCGCACCATGCGCGCCTTGTTGATCGCGTAGCGCTCGTGGGTGCAGTTGCGCAGCATCTGCCACAGCCAGCGGTACTGGGCCAGGTCCATGCCCGGCTTGATCGCCAGCGGCGCGTGCTTCTCGAACAGCCAGCCGATGGCCTTCTTCGGCACGCCCGGGGCTGCCCACGGCGAGGTGTAGCCGAACGACAGCTGGCCAGCATTGGCGAAGCTGGTCTCCAGCGCCGGGCCGGGTTGGCGGTCGATGACCGTGACTTCAAACCCGGCCTGTCGCAGGTACCAGGCACTGGTGGTGCCGATCACGCCGCTGCCGAGGACTAGGACTCGCATGGGACTTCTCCAACCCGATCATTCCCTGCACTGGAGCGTGCCGGGACCATAATTGGGGAAGTATAGACAGCCAATCCCAGTTGATTTGCCTGATTTGAAATCAACCGGCAGGATGTTCTCCTGCAATTCATTCCCCAAGGTTGACGGCCATGGCCACCCGTACCCGCGAACTGGACAAGATCGACCGCAAGATCCTGCGCATCCTGCAGGCGGAGGGCCGTATTTCCTTCACCGAACTGGGTGAGCGGGTCGGCCTGTCGACCACCCCGTGCACCGAGCGCGTGCGCCGGCTCGAGCGCGAAGCGGTGATCACCGGCTACCACGCCCACCTGGACCCGGCGGCGGTGAAGGCCAGCCTGCTGGTGTTCGTGGAGATCAGCCTGGCCTACAAGTCCGGTGACATCTTCGAAGAGTTCCGGCGCGCCGCCCTGAAGCTGCCCAATGTGCTCGAGTGCCATCTGGTCTCGGGCGACTTCGATTACCTGCTGAAGGCGCGGATCAGTGAGATGGCCTCCTACCGCAAGCTGCTCGGCGGCACCTTGCTGACACTGCCGCATGTGCGTGAATCCAAAAGCTACATCGTGATGGAAGAAGTGAAGGAAACGCTGAGCCTGCCGATTCCGGATTGAGGCGGTCGCAGGTTGGGGTCAGAGCCCGCGTTGCGGGATCCGACCCCGGCCAGGGATTGCGAGGGGTCAGAGCCCGCGCAGCGGACTCTGACCCCGGTCATGTCGACAGTCAGCGCTGCTGCGGATGCTTCTGCGAGCGCTGTTCCTGCTGCTTGCCACCCTTGTGCGGCTGCTGCGGTTCCATCTGTTGCTGTTGCTGCTGATGCTGCGGGTTGCGGCCCTGCGGTTCCTTGCCGGGATGACGGTTCTGCTGGTTTTTCATGATCGCGATCCCGTGGACAAAGGACATGCGGCGGCGGAATGCCGGCGCAGGGCCACGGTGGTCCCGGCACGGTTAATCGCAGGCGAAAAAGCAGTGATCGGCAGGATGTTGTTTTCGTGCGTTCAGGCCGTGCAGTGTGTGGAAGCTGCCACCCTTGCCTGGCATCCGAGGTCAGCGCTTGATCTGCTGCCCATCGCCGGCCGGCACGCTGTCGTAATAGCGGCCGGTACGCGAATCGAACACCCGGTTCGGGCCAGCCGGGCGCACGCCAGGCACGATGCGGCCATTGCGGTCATAGACCTTGTCGGCCGGCCTCGGCGCCGGGGTGGGCGCAATCCGGGCAGGACCCGTGGACCTGATCGGCTGCGCCGGCTGCGGCGACGGCAGCACCTGCGGCTGGGGGCGTGCGGCCTGCGGCGGCGGTACCACCGGCGCCGGAGCCACGGTGGTCGCGCTGCGGGTGACCGTCGGGTCGGCAGCAGGCACCTGGGCCAGCGCCAACGTGGGCAACAGGGCCATCAGCAGCAGGGGAAGGGTCGGTTTCATGGCACGCTCCGGCGTGGATCGCATTTACCTTGCGCCTGCGCCTGTGTGCCGCCCATGAACGGCCGTCACACTTGCAAGCGCGCGCCGGCACCCCCACGTTTTCCGGCATCCCCAGGCCATCGACCCCACGGAGAGCCGGCATGACTGCCTTCGACCTGACGCCCCCCACTGCCACCCAGACCGAGGCGCTGATCGCCGGCCTCAGCAGCGAAGAGCGCCGCGTGCTGCTGCAGCACGGTACCGAAGCGCCGTTCTGCGGCGTGTTCCTGGACAACAAGCGCGAGGGCGTCTACTGCTGCCGGCTGTGCGCGCTGCCGCTGTTCCGCTCCAGCACCAAGTTCGATTCCGGCACCGGCTGGCCCAGCTTCTTCGCCCCGTTCGACCCGGCGCACGTGCGCGAGATCCGCGATACCAGCCATGGCATGGTGCGCACCGAGATCACCTGCGCGCGCTGCGGCAGCCACCTCGGCCACGTGTTCCCGGATGGTCCGCCGCCCACCTACGAGCGCCACTGCCTGAACTCCGTCTCACTTTCGTTCACCGGCAATGGCGAGCCCTGGCCCGACCCGTTGCAGCGTGGCGGCGCGGAAAGCGGTGTGGCGGGCTGAAACACCCCGCTGACCGATTTCACAGAATTCCCTCTTCAGAAAACCGGGTGACGGGCCGACAAGGAGATATCCCCTCTCCTTGCGTCGCCCCATGCTCATCATCGTTGGATTCCTGGTCGTCATCATCAGCGTGATCGGGGGCTACCTCGGTGCCCACGGCCGCCTGGGTGCCCTCTGGCAGCCCTACGAGCTGGTCATCATCGGCGGTGCCGCACTGGGTGCGTTCCTGGTCGGCACCCCGGCCAAGACGGTCAAGCAGACCCTGCAGGCCATGGTCGGCGTGTTCAAGGGCCCGCGCTACAAGCAGCAGGACTACATCGATGTCCTCAGCCTGCTCTATGAACTGCTCAACAAGGCCCGCCGCGAAGGCTTCATGGCCCTGGAAGACCATGTCGAGCGGCCGGCCGAGAGCGCCCTGTTCGCCAACTACCCCAAGGTGCAGGCCGACCACCACCTGATCGACTTCATCACCGACTGCCTGCGCCTGATGATCGGCAGCAACATCGAGCCGCACGAGCTGGAGCCGCTGCTGGAGCTGGAACTGGAAAAGCACCACGCCGAGGCCATGGCGCCGTCGCAGGTGCTGACCAAGGTCGCCGACGGACTGCCCGGTTTCGGCATCGTCGCGGCGGTGCTCGGCATCGTCATCACCATGGGCTCGATCGGCGGTGACATCGTCGAGGTCGGTGGCCACGTGGCCGGCGCGCTGGTCGGTACCTTCCTCGGCATCCTGCTGGGCTACGGCTTCGTCGGCCCGATGGCGGCAGCAATGGAGGCACGCGCCGAGCAGGACAGCCGCATCTATGAATCGGTCAAGACCGCCCTGCTGGCCTGCCTGCGCGGCTACAACCCGAAGATCGCGCTGGAATTCGCCCGCAAGACGCTGCCGTCGAACGTGCGCCCGGCCTTCTCCGATTTCGAGCAGCACCTGAAGACGGTCAAGTAAACCATGGCCGAGACCAAGCCCACTGTCATCGTCCGCCGGGTCAAGAAGGCCGGCCACGCCGCCCATCATGGCGGTTCGTGGAAGGTGGCCTATGCTGACTTCGTGACCGCGATGATGGCGTTCTTCCTGGTGCTGTGGCTGATGGCCACCACCAACAAGAACGACCGTGCGGCCATTTCCGAGTACTTCCGCAACCCCAGCCCGCTGAGCGGGCAGAACGCCACGCCGGCGCCCGGCATGGCCGGCCCGGGCGGCGCCAGCACCTCGATGATCAAGCTGGGTGGTGCCACCGACATCTCGCGCGGCAGCAGCAACGATCCCTTCCAGAACCAGAAGGAAGCGGTGCCGCAGCCGGTGGACCAGCAGCAGCGCGACAAGCAGCAGCTGGAAGCGTTGATGAAGGAACTGCAGGAAGCGATCAGCAGGAGCCAGGCACTGGAGCCGTTCAAGGACCAGCTGCTGCTGGACCTGACCCCGGAAGGCCTGCGCATCCAGATCGTGGACAAGCAGAACCGGCCGATGTTCGACCTCGGCAGCGCTACGCTGAAGCCGTATACGCAGCAGATCCTGCACGAGCTGGCCAACTACCTGAACCACGTGCCGAACCGGATCAGCCTGACCGGCCACACCGACATCACCGCCTATTCGGCCGAGCGCGGCTACGGCAACTGGGAGCTGAGCGCCGATCGTGCCAACGCCGCACGGCGTGCGCTGGTGGACGGTGGCCTGGAGGACAGCAAGATCACCCGCGTGGTCGGCCTGTCTTCGTCGGTGCTGTTCGACAAGGCCGACCCGCAGAACCCGATCAACCGCCGCATCAGCATCGTGGTGATGACCCAGGCCGCCGAAGCGGCCGCCCTGGCCGGTGCCGGCCCGCAGGTGGGACTGTCGGCGCCGACCGCCGACCCGGACGTGCAGGCCGCGCAAGGTGAGGCCGCGCCCGTGGCACATTGAACCGGGGTCAGATCCCTTTCCCATGGAAAGGGATCTGACCCCGCCTGTGTGCGGCCGGTACAATGGCGGTCTTTCCGTTTCCAGGTGACCCCACCCCATGTCCCAGAACTCCAAGGCCAAGCGCGACAAGCGCAAGAAGCAGCAGGCCAAGCGCCCGTTCCTCCGCCTGAATGCCCAGCAGCAGGTGCAGAACCATGCCGTGCTGACCAACGAAGACGGCCAGGTGGTAGCGGCCATCGGCCTGCAGGGCCGTGAGTGGCTGCTGGCCATCGGCGGCCAGACCATGGGCAACGCCGAAAACCCGGTGCCGATGCTGGCCATGCTCAAGCACCTGTCCAACGTGCAGGAAAAGGAAGGCCGCAAGGTCAACCTGGAGTACTCGGAACTGCTGCAGAAGCTGCTGGACACCCTGGCTGCCGAATCCGAGCAGACCGCTGACGAATACCTGGACAAGCTGGTTGCCGAATTCGAAGGCGTCGACGCCGCTGAGGGCGAAGAAGGCGAAGCCGTCGAAGGCGACGCGGCCGAAGAAGCCGCTGCCGAGGCCGCCCCGGCCGCTGACAGCGACAGCAAGCCGCAGGCCTGAACCGGCCGCGGGGGTGACGGTCTACGTCGATGACGCGGTGCATCCCTGGCGCGGACAGCGCTGGGCGCACCTGATGGCCGACACCCTGGCCGAGCTGCACGCGATGGCGGCGCAGCTCGGCATTCCCCCGCGGGCCTTCCAGAACAAGGCCAGCGGTGCTCACTACGACGTCACTGCCGAGCTGCGCGCACAGGCAATAGCGCTCGGTGCGCGGGCGATTTCCCGGCACACCGACCGCGAGCTGGTCAAAGCGGTGATTGCCAACGCCAGGGCGCAGTACCGGCCGTAGGCCGCGCCCAGCAGATCGTCCCCGCCGGGTCGTGCCCGGCGGATCGGCCCATCGCTCAGAACGGGTCGCTGCCCAGCCGGATTTCCACGTTCAGCAGCGAGCACAGCGCCAGCATCGCGTCGTCGTCGCGGGTCAGCGCCATCACGCCGGTGAAGCCGTCGCTGCCGGCATCCACGCTCCACAGCGTGTAGTTGTGCTCGCGCAGGCGGTCGAAGGCGGTGGACATCAGCTGCACGCCGTCCAGGCCCTCGGCGAAGTCCTCGTCGTCCAGGTCGCCGCCCCAGTCGAGTTGCAGGTTGAAGCGCGCCGACAGCTCGTTCACCGCCGACTGCAGCGATTCCAGGTCATCGCGCTCCACATCGAAACCGGACTGCCAGGCGATGGCCGTGAACAGGGCCGGCAGCCAGTCGCTGTCCGCTTCCAGCGGCTGCCCGTCCTCGGACAGGTGCTCGCGCCAGCGGTTGAACTGCTGCAGGGCCAGCTCTTCGTCGCCCGGGTTGATCAGCACCAGCAGGTTCCAGACCCGCGCCTCGAAGCCCTCCTCGTCGAAGTCGTGGATGTCTTCCTCGAAGTCGAAATAGTCGCTGTTGTCGGGCATGGCGGAACGTCCTCTGGGGCAGGCCCGCATTCTACGGTTTATCCTGTGCCGCTGAAGCCGGCCTTGGTGGCCGTCACTGTGAATGAAGCGATGAGCGATACCCCTCCCGACCACCTGGCGATCAACCCGGCCAGCCCCTTCCATGATGCACAGGCGCTGGAGCGCGGCGTTGGCGTGCGTTTCAACGACGTCGAGCGCGACAACGTCGAGGAATACTCGGTCAGCGAAGGCTGGATCCGCGTGCAGGCCGGCAAGGCCCGCGACCGCCGCGGCAATCCGATGACCATCAAGGTCAAGGGCAAGGTCGAGGTGTATTTCCTGGACCAGAAGCCGGAATAACCGGCACCGGCATGTAGAGCCGAGCCCGTGCTCGGCTGCTTTTCGTTCCGGGTTCATGACGCCTGAAGCAAGCGCAGCCGAGCACGGGCTCGGCTCTACATGGCAGGGCGGAATAGGCGTCAGCGTCAGCAACGCCCGGTCCCAGGCGTCATTCGCGCTTGCGCGATTCCAGCAGGTCCAGGTTGCGGATCAGGCGCCGCGAGATCTCATCGGAGATCACCCCGCGCCGGGTCAACCGGAACAGTTCCTCGCGCTCGGCATTGAGGCCCGCGCTGCGCAGCTGGCGGTAGCCCAGCTCCATGCGCCGCACCTTCTCCGGGTCCACGTCGGGGCCGTCGTTGTCTTTCTCCAAGTGCCGCTGGTACAGCAGGCTCACCCGCGAGGCAGCATCGTTGTACAGCTGCACGTTCTCGGTGTTCTGGTTCATCACCAGCTGCTGGCGCATGCGTTCGACCCCGGCCAGCGCGGCCTTGGAGGACAGCTTGCGTGCCAGGTCCTCTTCCTTGCGCTCGCCCGAATCGGCTGGCAGCTGCAGGCCCTTCAGCAGCTGCGGCAGCGCCACGCTGGCGCCGATCAGCGAGAACAGGATCACCGCCGCGGCCAGAAAGATCACCAGGTCGCGCGCCGGGAACGCACTGCCATCGGGCAGGAACAGCGGCAGGGTCAACACACCGGCCAGGGTGATCGCGCCGCGCACACCAGCCACCGAGGTCGCCACCACGATGCGCCAGTTCGGCGCCTCGCCCCGCTCCAGGCCACGGCGGCGCGCGCGCAGCAGGTTCCAGCGCAGCGACAGCCATACCCACAGCAGGCGCAGCAGGATCAGCGCCAGGTTGATCACCACCACGTATACCAGCAGCCACCATGCACTCTGGTGGCCGGACTCGTTCATGGTGGTGGTGGCGCGCTCGACGATGCCCGGCAGCTGCTCGCCCAGCAACACGAACATGATGCCGTTGAAGCTGAACTGCAGCATGTTCCAGACGCCCGCGCGCTGCACGCGCATGCTGCCGGAGACACGGCCGGTCAGCTCGACGTAGCTCATCGCGATACCGGCGGCGACCGCAGCGAGGATGCCCGAGGCATGGATTTCTTCGGCGAGCAGGTAGGCCGCGAACGGAATCAGCAGGTTGACCAGCATCGCCGCACCCGGCTCTTCGCCGAAGCGGCGCCACAACCAGCGCTGGAAGGTGGACACGCCGAGGGTGACCGCCACGCCCACGGCAAGGCCGGCCACCGCCACCCACAGGAAGGTCAGCGAGGCCGTGGCCAGCGAGAAGGAGCCGGTCATCACCGCGGCCACCGCGAAACGGAAGCAGACCAGGCCGGACGCATCGTTGAGCAGCGACTCGCCTTCCAGGATGTGCATCAGGCGCTTCGGGATCGGTGCCTTGGAGGCGATCGCCCCGACCGCCACCGGGTCGGTCGGCGAGACGATGGCCGCCAGCGCGAAGCACACTGCCAGCGGCATCACCGGAATCATCCAGTGGATCAGCAGGCCGGCGCCGATCACAGTGAACACCACCAGGCCGAACGCCAGTTCGAGGATCGCGCCCTTGTCGCGGAACAGGCCCTGCTTGGGAATGCGCCAGCCATCCAGGAACAGCAGCGGCGGCAGGAACAGCAGGAAGAACACTTCCGGCTCCAGCGCATGGCCGCGGTTGAACACGCCGGCGATCACCGCGCCCAGGCCGATCTGCACCAGCGGCAACGGCAGCGAGAACGGGAGGACGCGAACCAGGTAGCCGCTGGCGACAACGGCCACCAGCATCGCCAGGACGACTTCAATGGTATGCATGCTTCTTCCAGGAAGCGGCGCGTGGGGAGGCACGAGGGCCAGCGCCGGAAACCCGGAAAAAACTACCACATGCGGCCCTGACCGCGACGGCCGGGGCCGCCGCGCGTCAGCCCCGGCTCATGCCCCGTCGAACCGGTACAGATCCATGGCCAGGAAGCCGGCATCGATGCCGGCGTCGATGCGGCGTGCGCCGAAACCGCCCTCGCCGGCCGCTCCCATCGCGAAGAACAGCGGCAGCAGGTGCTCGTCGGTCGGGTGCGCACGCTCGGCGAACGGGGCCTGCCGGCGGTAATCGAACAGCGCCTGGCGGTCATCAGCGGCCAGCCGCTGCTCCACCCACTCGATGAAGGGCCGCACGTATGGCGCTTCCTTGCCGTCCTGGTAGTCGCCCCAGTCGTGCAGGTTGTGGGTGATGCTGCCCGAGCCGACCAGCAGCACGCCTTGTTCGCGCAGTGGTGCCAGCGCGCGGCCCAGCGCAAACTGATGCTCGGGGCCGAGCAGCGGCTGGATCGACACCGGCACGACCGGGATGTCGGCCTGCGGGCGCAACAGCCGCAGCGGTACCCACGCGCCGTGGTCGAGCCCACGCTGCGGGTCGATGGCCACTGGCAGGCCTGCGGCGGCGATGCGGCCGGCCACTTCTTCGGCCAGTGCCGGATCACCCGGCGCCGGGTATTGCAGTTCGAACAGCGCGCGCGGGAAGCCACCAAAGTCGTGGATCGTCGGCGGCTGCGGATGTGCGCCGACCAGCGGCTGCCGGCCCAGCCAGTGCGCCGAGGCCATCACGATGGCGCGCGGCGGCGGCAGGTCGCGCGCCAGCTCGGCCAGGCGCACACCGACCTGGCCCGGATGCAGGGCGGTCATCGGCGAACCATGGGAGATGTACAGCGAAGGCAGGCGGGACATGGAATTCTCCAGTTGCAGGATCAGGCGGCGATCAGCGCGAACGCAGGGTCCACTTGCCATCGCCGACCAGGAACAGCACCACCAGCGCCAGCGCCCAGAACGCCGGGTATTCCCAGCCGCCGCCGGCATTGGCGAAACCGAAGCCGTTGGCGCCGTGCACGGTGACGATGGTGCCCAGCAGCAGCGGCACGCCGACCAGGCCCACCCAGCGCGCATAGATGCCCAGCAGGAGCGCGACAGTGATCACCAGCTCGACGCCGAGGGTGAGGTAGCCGAGCACGCCGGGCAGGCCCAGCGACTCGAAGAATGCTGCCGTGCCGGCCGGGGTGAATACCAGCAGCTTGGTCAGCGCATGGACCAGGAACAGCACGCCCAGTGCCAGGCGCAGCAGGGTGGCGCCATACGGGGCCAGCGGCGAAACAGGAGCGGTCGTGGCGTGCATCGGAAAGCACCTGGAAGGGAGTGGGCTCAGGTTATTGCGCCTTCACAGGCCGATAAATACGATCGATTGACCGTATTTATTTCAGAAGGCGCAACAATGGACACCCTTGAGGCGATGCGCGTGTTCGTGGCGGTGGTCGAGCGCAACGGCTTCAGCGCCGCCGCCCAGGCCCTGGACATGTCCACCGCCGGCGTTACCCGCCAGGTCGCCGCACTGGAAAAGCGCCTGTCCACCCGCCTGCTCCATCGCACCACGCGGCGGGTCAGCCCCACCAGCACCGGCGCCGCCTACTACGCCCAATGCGTGCGCCTGCTGGCCGAGTTCGACGCGCTGGAGGCCAGCATCGGCGCGCAGGCGCTGGAGCCCTCCGGCATGCTGCGCATCAATGCACCGGTCAGTTGGGGCATCGCCCGCCTCGGTCCACTGCTGGCCAGTTACCGCGAACGCTTTCCGCAGGTGGAACTGGACCTGGCCCTGTCCGACCGCCTCGTGGACATGGTCGAGGAAGGCTACGACGTGGCCATCCGCATCACCCGCGAGCCGGGCCCCACCCTGATCGCCCGCCGCCTGGGCGAATCGCGGGTGAGCCTGTGCGCCGCGCCGGCCTACCTGGCCGCACGCGGCGCCCCGCAGACCCCGCAGGACCTGCAGGCGCACGCGTGCCTGGGCTACAGCTACTGGGCCGCCGGTGACCACTGGCCGCTGCAGGGGCCGGGCGGCGAAGTGAAAGTAGCGGTGAACAGCCTGCTGCACGCCAACAACGGCGACGTGCTGCGTGAAGCGGCGATCGCCGGCATGGGCGTCATCCTGCAGCCCGACTTCCTGCTGGAAGACGCGCTGGCCGATGGCCGCCTGGTGCGCGTACTGCCGGAATGGGAGGCCTCGCCGATCGGCATCTTCGCGGTCTATACCAGCCGCAGCCACCTGGCACCGAAGGTGCGCAGTTTCATCGACCATCTGGTGGACGCCGGGGTGTAGCCGAGTCTGGCGCTTGCCGGTAGTGCCGGCCGCCGGCCGGCACATACGAAACCCCGTCATGCTTCGGTCGGGTAGTGCCGGCCGCTGGCCGGCACATACGAAACCCCGTCGTGCTTCGGTCGGGTAGTGCCGGCCGCTGGCCGGCACATACGAAACCCGATCAGGCGGGAACCTCATCCAGCGCGTCGATGATCTGTTCCAGCGGCGCCGGCCGCCCCAACAGGTAGCCCTGCACCTGGTCACAGCCATGCGCAGCCAGCCAGTCCAGCTGCCCCGGCGTCTCCACGCCTTCAGCGATGATGGTCAGGCCCATGCTGTGGCCCAGCGACAGCAGCGCGCGGCAGATCGAGGCATTGCGTGGATTGGTTTCCACGTCGGCGACGAAGCTGCGGTCGATCTTCAGGATGTCCAGCGGCAGGTGCTGCAGGTAGGACATGCTGGAATAGCCGGTGCCGAAATCATCCAGCGACACGCGGATGCCCTGCTCGTGCAGGCGCTGCATGGTCTGCATCGCCTGTGCCGGCTTGCGCATCAGGCTGCTCTCGGTCAGCTCCACGTGCAGCGCGCCACGGGCCAGGCCGAAATCCTGCTGGGCACGGGTGAATTCGGCCACCAGGTCGCTGTTGAAGAACTGAACCGCCGACACGTTGACCGCGATCGGCAACTCACCCCACCCGGCCTCGACCAGACGGCGCTGCGCCTTCGCCGCCGCGCGGATCACCCAGCGGCCCAGTGCCAGGATCAACCCGGTGTCCTCGCACAGCTGGATGAACTCGTTGGGCGGGATGAAGCTGCCATCGGCCTGCGGCCAGCGCAGCAGTGCCTCCAGCGCTGCCGGGCTGCCATCGCCGGCATGCCGGATCGGCTGGAAATACAGCTGGAATTCGTTGTCGATGGCGGCATGGATGCGCCCGGCCAGGCGCAGGCGGTCGGCCAGGCGCGTGGTCACGGCCGCATCGAACCAGACCACCACGTTGCCCTCGGCGCGCGCCGCATGCGCGGCCTGCGCGGCCATGCCGATCACCTGCTCGGCCGTGTGCCCGTCACCAGCGATGTGCACGGCCACGCCGATGCGCGGCTCGAACTGGTGCAGCGAGTCCTTGCCGCGCATCGGCGCCGACACGATCTGCAGCAGGTCGTCCAGCACGCGCTGGGTATCGTGCTCGGCACCGATGGCGAAGACGAAATCCTCGGCCGGCTGGAACGCCAGCGTGCCACAGCGTGCGCCCAGGCCCCCGAGCCGGGTCGCCATCGACTGCAGCACCGCATCGCCGATCTCGCGGCCCAGCGTATCGGCCACCAGCTGCAGCCCGCGCAGCTGCACGAAGGCGATGGTGTAGCCCTCCTCCTGCTCGTCCAGCTGTTCGGTCAGGGCGCGCACATTGAGCAGGCCGGTGGCCGGGTTGTGCCGTGCCTGATAGGCCAGGTCGCGCTCGTAGGCCAGCCGCTCGCTGACATCCTCGGCCAGCACCAGGCACGCGGGCTGCCCGTCGAAGTCGAGCTTGGACAGGTGTGCGCGCACCTCGAACACACTGCCGTCCTTGCGCCGGTGCAGGCGGACGGTCGCGTCGGGGGGATCGCCCACCTGCGCCCGCTGGATGGCACCACGCACTTCGTCCCAGCCTTCGCGCGGGCGGATGTCGAGGATGCTCATCGCCAGGAACTCGTCGCGGCTGTAGCCGTACTGGCGCACTGCAGCGTCGTTGACCTCGATGAAGCGCAGCGTATCCGGGTCGAACACCCAGAACGGTGCCGGATTGCGGTCGAACAGCAGGCGGAAGCGGCGTTCCACTTCGCTCATCTGCTCGCGCGCCTGATAGCGTTCGCTCAGGTCGGTCAGCGCACCGATCATGCGCCGCTCGCTGTCGGCCACCTCCACCCGCTGCCCGCGCGCGCCGACCCAGCGCACCTCGCCCCCGGGAAGCACCAGGCGGAACACCTGGTCGAGCACAGCGCTGCCGGCGAAGGCCTGGTCAAAGGCCTGCTGCAGGCGCGCGGCATCATCGCGATGCACGCGCGCGAAGAAGTCCGCGACCGGCAAGGCGTCGGTCTGTACCCCAAAGATCTCGCGGGCCAGCGGCGACCAGCGCAGCAGCGCGGCGTCCTCATCCACGTACCAGGTGCAGACACGCCCGACCTGGTGCGCCAGGCGCAGCTCGGCGTGGCCCGTCTTCAGTTCCTCGGCCATCGCCTGCTGGCTGCGGGTGCTGCGGCGCACGGCGTACAGCAGTACCAGCAACACCGCGATGTAGGCCAGTACGATCGCCACCGACGCCTTCAGGTACGGCCACCACGGTGCGAGTACATCTTCGTCGGCCAGGCCGACCTGCACCGCCAGCGGGCTGCGTTCGAGCGTGCTGATGGTGAGGATGCGCGGCACGCCGTCGACAACGCCGGGCATGCTGCCCAGCTCGACCACTGCCTGCGTGCCGAGCAGGTCCCGGCGCGGCAGGTCATAGCGGCGGCCCACCGTGCCATGCGGATCGGGTACGCGGGCCAGCATGTAGCCCTGGGCATCGCTGATCGAGACCAATCCGTTGGGACCGACATCCAGGCCGCCGACGATGCGCTGCAGTTCGCCACAGCGCAGCCGTGCCAGCAGCCAGCGCCCATCGGCCATCGGCAGCGCCAGCGGGACCACCCAGCCCCCGTCGCTGGCACGCTGCGGCGGGCCGATGTACAGCGCGCTGCCCGAGCCGCGCCGTTGCGGATCGGTCCACAACGGCAACTGCAGGTCGCCCTTGCCGGCCGTCAATGCGCGGCCATAGCTGTCGAGCACCACGATGCTGTGCAGTTCGGCGTGCCGGCCCAGCACGCCGCCGATGGAGGCATCCAGCAAGGCCGGCGCCTGTGCCGGCACGCTGCGGAACAGTTCCGCGGCGTCGGCGGCGATGCCGGTCATGGCCCGCTCCAGGTTGCGCAGCTCCAGCGCCAGCAGGCGCTCGCTGCCCACCGCCAGCGCGCGGCTCTGCCGCTGCGCCGCTTCCAGGCGGCGGTGGTGGTCGTTGACCAGCATGAGGGCCAGACCGGTCACCAGCAGTACGCCCAGCAGCACACCGCCCCAGGTGATGGCGCGCAGCGGCCGGGCCAACGCCCGTTTCAGCGCGGGCATCGGTTGATGTTCCTTGTGCAGTCGGCTGGCTTCATGCGCGAACGAATCCTCCACGTCCCCGACCTCAACGGCCGGCGGACGCCATTCTTGACGCCTGACCCCGTCCTGCATGGCCACCTCCCCGTGTCCGCGCAGGGCTCGAGGGTCCAGCATGCACCACCCCGGTGACGGCGTGAAGATCGCATCCGCACGTTCAGCCAGATCCTGCACAGGGCGGCCCCGCAGGGGGGCGGCCAGTGGCGCCGGAGCGGATTAGACTTGGGGTTTTCCGCTGCAAGAGAAGTCCATGTCCAAGCTGCGCCGTCCCACCCTGGCGCTGGCCATTGTTGCCAGCCTGTCCCTGGCCGCCTGTGACCGCCCGGCCGACCCGGCCGTCGGTGCCACCGCGCCGGCCGATGCCGCCCCCGCTGCGGCCAAGCCGATGCTGGGCAGTTTCGGCTTCGATGCCAGCGGCATGGACCGCAGCATCGCCGCCGGCGACGACTTCTTCGGCTTCGCCAACGGCACCTGGGTGAAGAACACCGAGATTCCGGCCGACCGCTCGCGCTTCGGCAGCTTCAATGTCATTGCCGAGAAGACCCTGGCCGACACCCGCGCCATCCTGGAAGGGGCCGCCGGCAACACCCAGGCCAGCGGCGACGACAAGCTGATCGGCGACTACTACGCCGCCTACATGGACGAAGCCGGCATCGAGCAGCACGGTCTGGCGCCGGTGCAGCCGCAGCTGAAGGCCATCGATGCGATCGCCGACAAGGCCGGGCTGGCCCGCGCACTCGGCGGCGACCTGCGCGCCGACGTCGACCTGCTCAACGCCACCAACTTCTACACCGACCGCCTGTTCGGCCTGTGGGTGTCGGTGGACATGCTGCAGCCGGATCGCACCGCGCCGTACCTGGTGCAGGGCGGCCTGGGCATGCCCGACCGCGATTTCTACCTGGGCGATGGCCGCATGGCCGAACTGCGCAAGCAGTACCAGGCCTACATCGCACAGATGCTGCAGCTGGCCGGCGTCGCCGACCCGGCCGGCAAGGCGCAGCGCATCCTCGCGCTGGAAACGAAGATCGCGCAAGCACATGCCACCCAGGAAGAAACCAACGACGTGACCAAGGGCGCCAACCCCTGGACCCAGGCCGACTTCAATGCAAAGGCGCCGGGCCTGGACTGGAACGCCTTCCTCGATGCGGCCGCGCTGGGCAACCAGCAGGACTTCATCGTGTGGCAGCCCAAGGCCGTGGCCGGCCTGTCCAGGCTGGTCGCCACCGAGCCGCTGGACGCCTGGAAGGACTACCTGGCGTTCCACGCGCTGGACCGTGCCGCCGCCTACCTGCCGAAGAAGTTCGCCGATGCCCGGTTCGCCTTCCATGGCACCGCGCTGAGCGGCACGCCGCAGCAGAGCGACCGCTGGAAGCGCGCGGTGGACGATGCCAACCATGCCGTCGGCGAAGCGATCGGCAAGCGCTACGTCGAAAAGCACTTCGACGCCAGGACCAAGGAGCGTGCGGACGAGATGGCGAAGAACATCATCGCCGCTTTCGCCAAGCGCATCGACGCGCTGTCGTGGATGTCGCCGCAGACCAAGGCGCATGCCAAGGCCAAGGTCACGGGCCTGACCGTGGGCATGGGCTATCCGGAGAAGTGGCGCGACTACACCGGCCTGGAGATCCGCCGTGATGACCCGCTGGGCAATGCACAGCGCGCCGAGCTGTTCGAGTACCAGCGCAACATCGCCAAGCTGGGCAAGCCGGTCGACCACAGCGAGTGGGCGATGCTGCCGCAGACCATCAATGCGATGAACGTGCCGCTGGAGAACCGCCTGGTGTTCCCGGCCGCGATCCTGCAGCCGCCGTTCTTCGACGGCGCTGCCGATGACGCGGTGAACTACGGTGCGATCGGTGCGGTGATCGGCCACGAGATCAGCCACGGCTTCGACAACGCCGGCGCGCTGTTCGATGAGACCGGCAAGCTGCACAACTGGTGGACCGCCGAGGACCTGAAGCAGTTCAACGCCGCCGGTGATGCGCTGGCCGCGCAGTTCAGCAGCTACGAGCCGTTCCCCGGCGTGCACGTGAACGGCAAGCTGACCCTGGGTGAGAACATCGCCGACGTGGCTGGCCTGGGTACCGCCTACGATGCCTACCAGCTGTCGCTGCAGGGCAAGCCGGGCCAGACCCTGGAAGGCTTCAGCCCGGACCAGCGCTTCTTCCTCGGCTTCGCCCAGGCGTGGCGCAGCAAGAGCCGCGAGCAGGCGCTGCGCAATTCGCTGCTGACCGATGTGCATGCCCCGGGCCAGTTCCGCGCATTGACCGTGCGCAACATCGACGCCTGGTACCCGGCGTTCGAAGTGAAGGAAGGCCAGAAGCTGTACCTGGCCCCGGACAAGCGGGTCAAGGTGTGGTGATGTAACCGGAACGGGCGCCGCAAGGCGCCCGTTTCATTTCCGGGTAGCGGCCAACCTTCGTCGGCACATACTCCGCTCTGGTGGGTGCCGACCTTGGTCGGCACGGGGTAGGAATCCACGCATGGCGTGGATCTACCTGCGGGTGATGGCAGCCATCAGCAGGGCACTCCCAGCCAACACCGCCGCAGCCCACAGATTCGCATGCAGGCCCACGCCATCCAGCAGGCGGCCACCACCCCACGCACCCATTGCGATGCCGATGTTGAATACCGCCACATACAACGCGGTGGCGATCTCCACGGCCTGCGGCACCGCCTTCATCATCCAGCTCATCAGGCCCACCGATACACCGCCATAGGCCAGACCCCACAGCAGCAGCACTGCAATACCTGCGGAGGGCGTATTTCCCACCCACAGGAACAGCAGAGGCGTCAGCAGCAGGCCCGAGGCTATCGCCAGCAGCATGCCCCGTGGATGGCGCGCAGCCAGCGGCCCGGCGATGAAGTTGCCGGCGATGCCAGCCAGGCCGTACCCAAACAGCAGTGCACCTATCCACGACGCATCCACGCCCGATACGGACGTCAGCAGCGGCCGCACGTACGTGAAGGCGATGAAGTGCCCGGACACCAGCAGCCCGGTCAGCCACAGGCCACGCCGCAGGTTGCGCTGGCCAAGCTGCTGCACGAACTGACGCGGCCGCACCGATGTGCTGACCGGCAACGCGGGAACCACCCGCAGATGCAGCAGCATCACCGCCGCACTGAACAACGTCATCGCCGCGAACGCGGTGCGCCAGCCCAATGCATCCCCGATCAGCGCGCCCAACGGAACGCCGAGCACCGAAGCTGCGGCCACGCCTCCGAAGATGATCGAGGTGGCCAGACCGATGCGCTGCGCAGGTACCAGGCGCGCTGCCAGCCCACCGGCAATGGTCCAGATGCCGCCCATGCAGAACCCCACCAGCACACGCGCGGCCAACAGCCAGCCGATGCCAGGTGCCAGCGCCGACGCAAGGTTGGCGACCAGCAGCAGGCCCAACAGCACACACAGGATGCGGCGACGATCGATGCCACCGGCTGCGATCACCGCAAGCGGGGCGAACACTGCCGCCAGCAGGGCGGGCAGTGAGATCATCAGACCGGCGGTGCCGGTGGACGCGCCGAGATCTTCGGCGATGGGAGTCAGCAGGCCGACCGGCAGCATTTCGGTGGTGACCACCGAGAACGTGGCGAGGCCGACGGCGGAGACCGCCCACCACGGATGGCGGGGCACAGACGCGGCATGCGCAGGCGATGAAGCGCTCACGGAATGATTCCTTCAGGAGATGTGGACGCGGCAGACGGGCGCAGCGCACGTTGCACGAGCAAGGCGAACAGCAGCACGCCACCGCCTGCCGCCAGCGCAACCACAAAACCACTGCGCACGCCCGCCGCATCGACGCTCTGTCCGGACAGCGCCGCGCCCAGCGCCACGCCGATGTTGAGGCCGGCCAGCAGCCACGTCATGCCTTCGGTCAGGCGTGCTTCGGGCACGCGTTGTTCAACCAGCGACATCGCCACGATCATCGTCGGCGCGAAGAACACCCCGGCCAGCAGTACCGCAGCGGCCAGTGCCGGCAGACTGCCGACCCACAGCAGCGGCAACGTGGTCAATGCGGTGGCCGCTGCTCCGGCCAGCAACAGGCGCGGCAGCGGCATCGGCAGCTTCAGGGCACCAAACAGCAGCCCCGCCGCGCAGCTGCCCAGCGCGTAGGCCGACAGCACCCAGCTGGCAGCTAGTGGCTGTCCGCGCAGCTCGGCCAATGCCACGCTGGTGATGTCGACGGTGCCGACGATCACGCCCATCGCCAGCATCAGCAACGCCAGCAGGCGGATCTCCGGTTGCCGCAGCAGCGAGTGTGAGGATGTTGCACCTTCGTAGTGCTGTATCGGCGGCTCGGTGCCCCGCTGCAGCACCAGTGCGGCGACGCCGGCCACCAGCAGCAGGGCGGCCGCCAGTACGCCAGCCTGTGGCCATACCGCCACCGACAATCCGACGGACAACGGTGGCCCGGCGATGAAGGTCACCTCGTCGAACACGGTCTCCAGCGAATACGCGGTCTGCAGCTGTGGTCGTCCGCGATGGGTCGCGGTCCAGCGCGCTCGCACCATCGCCGACACGCTGGGCATGCAGCCGGCCAGCATCGCCGCAACGAACAGCGTCCAGTCCGGCGCGGCCAGCAGCGTGCACGCGAGCAGCAACAGCAGACCGGACGCACTGGCCGCAGTGGCCCATGGCAGTACCCTGCCCTGCCCGCGCCGGTCGACCCAGCGCGACACCTGCGGCGACAGCAACGCATAGGTCAGCACGAAGGTGGCCGACACCGCACCGGCCAGTGCATAGCTGCCGCGCAGCTGGGACAGCAAGGTGATGATGCCGATACCGGTCATCGGCAGCGGCAGGCGTGCCAGCAGCCCGGCCAGGGCGAGGCCGGCGGTGCCGGGGGTCGCGAACAGGTCGCGATAGGGGGTGGCCATCAGGTTCTCCAAGGCAGCGACTTGCCTGGCGCACGGGGCGCCATGACAATACATACAGGGCGTATGAATAAGAGCCTACATTCATACGCGCCGTATGTAAATAATCATGCACTATGTATGTAAGGAGCTCTGAATGGTTCGCCGCACCCGCGCCGAGATGGAAGAAACCCGCGCCACCCTCCTGGCCACCGCCCGCCGGGTGTTCAGCGAGCATGGCTATGCCGCCACCTCGATGGACGACCTGACCGCCCAGGCCGGGCTGACCCGCGGCGCGCTGTACCACCACTTCGGCGACAAGAAGGGTCTGCTGGCGGCTGTCGTCGCCCAGCTCGATGCCGAGACCGACCAGCGCCTGCAGGCGATCAGTGATGCCGCCGACGATGCCTGGGAGGGCTTCGTGCAGCGTTGCCGCGCGTACCTGGAGATGGCGCTGGAACCGGAGATCCAGCGCATCGTGCTGCGCGACGCGCGCGCGGTGCTCGGTGGCGCCTCACCGGAATCGCAGCGCCACTGCGTGCACTCGATGCAGCACCTGATCGAACATCTGGTTGCCCAGGGCGTGGTGGCGCCGGTGAATGCGCAGGCGCTGGCGTCGCTGATCTATGGCAGCCTGGCCGAGGCCGCGTTCTGGATCGCCGAGGGCGAGGATGGCGACGTGCGCCTGCGGCAGGCGACGGCGGCGCTGGAGATGCTGTTGCGCGGGTTGAAGTCGGCGGGGTAAGGCCCATCCACGCATGGTGTGGATCTACTGCGGCTCCTGCGGCACCGCGCGCAACGCGTGCCAACCAAGGTTGGCACCTACCGGGGAACGGTGGGCCACTCGCGCAGCACCGACACCGGCACGCCCATGCGCGCACAGGCGCGGCTGGCCAGGCCATCGGGCAACGCACGGCGGAACAGCGGCGCCATGCCCTGCATCAGCTTCGCCGACGCGGCGGCCTGCGCGCGCTGACGGCCACTGCGTTCAAGCATGCCTTCGGCCCAGTCCGGCAGCAGTGCCGCGCCTGCACCCAGGAACACTTCGCGCGACAGCCCCGGCACCGGTACCGGCAGGCGCACGCCGGACAGCACCTCCAGCACCTCGCGCGAGCGCTCGTCGACGCGCAGCTCCGGCTGCCGCGCACAGAAGTACGCCGCCACTTCCGCTTCGCTGCGCGGCACGTCCACCGCACCCAGTGCCTCGGCCACGCCGCGGTACTCATCGTAGTAACGGTCGGCGATGTGTGCCGGCACCTCCCGTCCGTACCGGCGGAAGCCCTGAAGGAACCCGAACGCCTCGGTCACATGCACCCAGGTCAGCAGTTGCGGATCGTCGGCGGCGTAGGGTTCGCCCTGTGCGGTCTGGCCGCGGATCCGTGCATGGATGCGGCGCACCTTGGCCACCAGCGCCTCCACCTCGCCGGTGGGCGCATAGCTGGTACCGGCAACGAACGCGGTGGTGCGACGCAGGCGACCCACCAGGTCCTGGCGGAAATTGGAGTGATCGTAGACCCCGGCCAGCGCGCGCGGATGCAGGGTCTGCAGCATCAGCGCGCACAGGCCACCGGCCAGCATCGAGGGGAACTCGGCGTGCAGGCGCCAGGTCACGCTGTCGGGTCCAAACCAACCCGGGTCACCCAGCGGCTGGTCGTAATCGATGCCGCTCTGGCCACGGGGGAAGGCCTCCAGCACCCAGCGCCGGATCGGCGCGGTGACGGGGCGGGAGAGTCGCTGCAGCAGAGCCGGCATCACAGGTCCAAGAAAGACGGAAGAACAGTCGCATCTCGCGCGGTTGGCTCCGATTCTCGGCGATCACGACCGCGGCGGCGAGTCTTCGTACTCAGCCACGGTTTCATGTGCGGCCGCAGCACATTTCACCCTGCGACATCCTGTCGCAGGCAGCGCCCTCGATGCTGCGATGCAACAACATTCACCGATTCAGGCAAAGCCCTTGCGCAGCTTGGCATTGCGCCCATTGCACGGCTCGCTGGAAGTGCTAGAACTGGAACCGCCACACCGTCCAATGCTGATCGACGCACGTTCCACAAGGAGCCAGCCATGATTGCTTTGTTCAAGGGTTTGGGAATTCTGCTTCGCGACAACGAGCTCTACAGCAGCCCGTTCGACAAACAGGTCGCGCATTGGCGCAATCTCAGCGAGCAGCAGATCCGCGATGAAGTCGCGGTGCTGGCCCAGGCCAAGTGCCAATGGCTGATCGCCTCGATCGTCGGCTGGCAGGCAGCCTCGCTGCTGATTCTTGGCCTGATCGCCAACTACCTCTGGCGCGACGACTTCCATATCACGTTCACCCGCGTGGTAGTCGTGTTCGGCTCGTGGGTCTCGATCCTGTTCGTGATCTGGTTCATGGCCAACATGTTCGATCAGCAGGCCGGTTTCGAGCGCTGGATGAAGGCGTTCAACAGTCGCGCACGCATCAGCTCCAAGGCCGACAGCGTCGAGCACGTGGCCGAGGCACTGGACCTGGCCGAGCATTACCCGGAAGTGCTCGATTACAAGCAGGCGGTCACCGCCAAGCGCGAGCTGCGCCACGAGGACATCCGCATCATGACCGAGATCGGGCGCATGAAGCAGCACTCCGAACTGGTCGGCCGCCTCAACCACGTGGGCGAGAACGAGCACCACCACGACCTGACACTACAGCCTGCCTACTGACCCTTCAGGGAAGCGGGGGGAGCCACAATGCCACCGTGATCACTCACGGTGGCATTGTTCTTTCCGATCCTCGCTGACGCACTGGGCGAAGCCCTTCGGCAGGCCCCTGAACTCCCGGGTCGTGCCGGCCGCCAACGCGAACGACCGTATCGGCGCTTTCGCACAGGCGGCATCAGGACGACAGGCCGGGTCCAGCACCAGGTAATGGCACTGGCCGCTGCGGCTGGCCATGCACTCGAAACGCGCCACGCCGTCCACTACCGTGCGCTTGCTGTACAGCGTGTCCACGCTATTGGCAGTGGTGCGGGTGATCGCGGTTTCAGTGGACTTCCGGCAACCGGCAAGCGCCAATGCGGCGAGGCCGACAAGCAGGAAAAAACGCATGCAATGCTCATGGCGGCGGAGACTGCGGCGCGGCTACATGCCGCGGAACAGGCTCATGAACGGTTGGCTGACCACCAGCGTCTCCGTGCGCCCGCGCAGGCGCAGCACGCCGCGCCCGGTGTCGTCGCGGCTCACCGCTGCCACCGCCTTCATGTTGACGATGGTGGAGCGGTGGATCTGGCGGAAGTGCTGCGGGTCGAGCACTTCAAGCAGTTCACGTAACGGTGTGCGCAGCAGGCTTTCGCCGGCAGCGGTGACCACGGTGGTGTACTTGTTGTCGGCGCGGAAGTAGGCCACATCTTCCAGCATGATCAGCTGCGTCTCGCGGCCGTTGCTGGCGGTGATCCAGGCCAGTGGCGGGCGCTCCGCTGCGCCCTGCGACGGGCCCAGCCGCTGCAGCAGGCGCTCCAGCACGGCATCGTCCTGTCGCGTTGATGGCAGCCGCGACAGGATGCGCTCGCGGGTGGCCAGCAGGCGCTCGTCGCTGACCGGCTTCAACAGGTAGTCCATCGCGCCCTGCTCGAACGCATCGATGGCGTACTGGTCGTAGGCGGTGACGAATACCACCTGGGTGCGCGGGCTCAGCTCGGACAGCGAGCGCGCGACCTCGATGCCGCTGATGCCGGGCATGCGGATGTCGAGGAACGCGATGTCCGGCCGCGTCTCGGCCAGCTGCTCCAGCGCGCTGGCACCGTCCTCGCACTCGGCCACCAGCTTCAGCTCCGGCCACAACCGGCCCAGCTGCTCCACCAGTGACTGCCGCAGCAGTTCTTCGTCTTCGGCGATCAGGGCTTCAAGCGGCATGGCTGCGCTCCTTGTGCGACTGCGGCAGGGTCATGGTCGCGGCCACGCCGCTGGGGAAGTTGGCAACGATCGCCACGCCGGCCTGCTCGCCGCAGGTCAGGCGCAGGCGCTCGCGCAGGTTCTTCAGGCCGATGCCGGTACCGCTGGTGCCCTGGCCGAAGCCCAGCCCATCGTCGGCCACGGTCACGGTCACGTGGTCATCGAAGCCGCGCGCCAGTATCCAGATCGTGCCACCGCCGGGCTTGGGTTCCAGGCCGTGCTTGATCGCGTTCTCCACCAGCGTCTGCAGTGCCATCGCCGGCAGGTGCACGCCGTGCAGTTCGTTCGGTACCTGCATTTCCACCGCCAGGCGTGCGCCCATGCGGATGCGCAGGATTTCCAGGTACGCGCGGGTGCGGTCCAGCTCCACGCCCAGCGTGGATACCGATTCGTCCACCTGCGGCAACGAGCTGCGCAGGTATTGAATGAGGTGGCCGAGCATCTGTTCGGCACGCGCCGGATCGGTGCGGGTCAGTACCTGCGCGTTGGCCAGCGTGTTGTAGAGGAAGTGCGGTTCCACCTGCGCATGCAACAGGTTCAAGCGTGCCACCGACAGTTCCTTTTCCACCTGGGTCTGTTCGGCCGCAGCCTGTTCGTCGCGGCGCTGGTCGGCGACGCGGCGGCTGATCGCACGGGTGACTGCTTCGGCGTTCTCGAAGTTGCTGCCTTCGTCCAGCGCCAGCAGGTCGGCCCACCAGCCGGCATCGGGTTCGAACAGCAGGGTCACGGTGCTGGTGCCCTGCCCCGGTGTCACCGTGGCCAGCACGCTGTTGCGCTTGATGGCCAGCCGCGCCGGCAGGTTCCAGCGCGAGGGCTGGCGGCCGTTCCAGAGGTCGACCCGGCGCACATAGGCGCGCACCTGCAGGCTGCCGGCCGAGCTTTCCACGTCTTCGACGCGCGGTAGTTCGGAAATCGCCGCCTCCACCACCGAGAAGGCGTGGCCCGCGTCCATCGGCAGTTCGATCTGGCGGCGCTGGCGGCCGGACAGGGTGGTGGCATCCAGGCGACCGGCCACCAGCCAGACCCGGCGGATGTGGGTGATGGCACTGCCCAGCGCGGAAATGATCAGGAACATCGCCAGCAGCCCGAAGATCCAGCCCGGGCCATCGTTCATGCCACTGAAGATGCCGCTCCAGACCATGCCGGCGACAACCAGCGCGGCAGCCCAGGCCAGCAGGTGGCGGATCAGGAGAGAGAGGCTGGCGAACACGGCGGCGCCTTGAGGAAGGGGGTGAGCCGAGCATAGGGCGGCCCGCCGGGCAAGCAAGCAGGCTGCGACGAAGGCCGGGAAAGTTGGGATGGAAGCCGTTATGGAAACGCCGGGCACGGCCCGGCGTTTCCGGGGGCGGCAATGCCGGCCAGCGGCCGGCACTACCGGACGCCGTTATTTGCGCTGGTCGGCGCTGGCGTCACGCACGGCGCGGAACGCCTCGTCCTTGCTCCAGTTCGGCCAATCGCGGGAATTGGCCAGCTGGTTGCCCAGCGTGTACAGCACTTCCAGGTCGCGCGCGGCACCGGCAAACACCCAGTCCGGCTGCCACTCGTCGCCCTGCTGGTGATAGCGCTTGGCGGTGTAGTCCTCGGAGGCCTTCCTGCCTGCGGCCACGCCACCGTCCACCCAGTCCTGGCCGGCCGACCAGGACAGCGCCGGCACGCCACGCTTGGCGAACGGGAAGTGGTCGGAGCGGAAGAACAGGCCCGCTTCCGGCTTCGGATCCGGCGTGTAGCGGATATCCCAGCCCTTGGCCACGTCCTTCAGCTGGTCCAGCAGCTCGAAGCGCGCGGCACCGTAGATACCGAAGTCACGCGACGGGCCGAACGGCGCCATGCCGTCCATGTTGATCACGGCCACGGTCTTTTCCAGCGGATACAGCGGATGGGTGGCGTAGTACTCAGAACCCAGCAGGCCCTTTTCCTCGGCGGTGACCGCCAGGAACAGCAGCGAGCGCTGCGGGCGCTTCTCCTTGGCGAAGCCACGGGCCAGCTCGACCAGCGAGGCGGTGCCGCTGGCGTTGTCCAGCGCGCCGTTGAAGATGCGGTCACCGCGCGCGTCCGGCTCGCCCACGCCGATGTGGTCCCAGTGCGCGCTGTAGATGATGGTCTCGTCCGGATGGCGGCTGCCTTCCAGGCGCGCGGCCACGTTGTGAGAGGTGATCACTTCGGTCTTCACCGCGTACTTCGCGTCCAGGCTGGCGCCGGTCAGCGGCACCGGGGTGAAGTCGCGCTGCTGCGCCTTCTTCTTCAGTGCCTCGAAATCCTGCCCGGCCGAGCGGAACAGCTCCACGGCAAGGTCGCGCTGGATCCAGCCTTCCAGCAGCGGGTGGCTTTCTGCCGGGTTGTCACGCACCACGTCGAACATGGTGTTGGTGTTGGAGCCGGCCACGGTGGCCCAGCCATACGACGCCGGTGCGGTCTCGTGCACGATCAGCACGCCCTGCGCACCCTGACGGGCGCCTTCCTCGTACTTGTAGGTCCAACGGCCGTAATAGGTCATGCCCTTGCCGTCGAAATCACCTTGGCCGGTTTCGAAGTCCGGGTCGTTGATCAGCACCACGGCGATCTTGCCCTTCAGGTCCACGCCCTTGAAGTCGTCCCAGTTGCGCTCCGGTGCCTTCACGCCGTAGCCGAGAAACACCAGCGGGGCCTTGCTGATGTCGACGCTGCTGGCGCCGTTCATGGCGGCGCGCACGGCGATCTGCTTGCCCTGCTCCAGCGGCAGGGTCTTGCCGCCCTGGTGCAGCGCCAGCTGCGGTGCGCCGACGATGTCGCCCTTGCGCAGCGGCACGGCCTGGGTCCACAGGCGCTTGCCGTCCTTGAGGTCGCCGCCCGGCTGCAGGCCGGCGTCGGCAAACTGCTTGCTGAGGTAGGTGATCGTCTTTTCTTCGCCGGCGGTGGCCGGCGAGCGGCCTTCGTAGGCGTCGGAGGCCAGTTCCTTGACGTCGGCGGAGATCCGCGCGCCATCGAATTTCGGGGTGGCCGCCATCAGTGCGCTCGACACCGACAGGGCCAGTACGCCCAGTACCACTCGTTTCATTGCTCTCTCCAGCAGGGAAATCCTTCTGGAGTGTAATGGGATTCGCCAGGGCTGCGCCCTGCACCTGCCGAAACAACGGCAACAGCCGAAGCAACAGCAAAAGCTGGTTTCCTGAGGGTAGGCGGGGTCCCACTGCTGTTGGTGGGTGTCGACCTGGGTCGACACGCACGGAAACACGAAGGGGTCAGATCCTTTTCCCGCCGGAAAAGGGCTCTGACCCCATCGGTGTGTTGCTTGGGCGTGTTACCAGTTCGGGTCTTCGGCCGGGGCAGCAGCGGGCTTGGGCTTCGGCTTGGCCGCCGGGCGTGCGGCGGCGGCGGGAGCGGCCGAGGCAGTCGCACCTGCGGCGGCGGCCGGCTTGCTGCCCAGCTTCTGGCGCAGTTCGATCTGGCCCGGGCGGAAACCGCCGCGCATCGCGTCGACGCCGTCTTCGATGGTGCCGTACGAGGTCTGTGCGGCCACGCGGTCGATGCGGATGGTGCAGCACGGGTGTTCACTGCGGCCCAGTGAGCGGCCGGTCTGCGGGTCCTTCAGTTCCTCGCCCAGGCGCACGGCCTGCCAGCGCTGGCCGGCCTGCAGGGTTTCGCCACCCTGGCTCAGCACCACCTGGTCACCGTCCACAGAAACCACCGACACCGGGAACAGCGTGGTGACGATGGTGGTACCGATCTGGCCCGACAGCGATTCCATCATCGCCGCGGCCATGTTGCGGCCGTTGACCACGCGGGGCAGGGTGCTCGGGCCGGTCGAGGCCAGCTGGTGGTCGAAGCTGTCGGACATCACCACCTGGCCGGTGGTGGCGTTGATCAGGCGCAGGGTGATGCGGCCGCCACCGGAGTACGAGGTCACCTGGCGGTCGGACATGCGCAGGTTGCGCACGCTGCGCGGGTACTCGAAGCGTTCGATGGTCGGGATCAGGATCAGGTCGGTCGCCAGCTGCTGCCCAACGCGTGCGGTGTCCTGCAGGCGCACGTTGCCGCTGTTGATATGGTCGATCTCGGCCTGCAGTTCGTCGCCGAACTCGCGATCCAGCACGATGAAGCGCTGGGTCTGGGTCAGCGTGTCGGACAGGCGCGCGCGGATCGCGTCGGCCACTTCATCGGCACTCACGCGGCCATCGCCCACGGCATAGCTGACGGCCTTGGTGCGCGGCAGCGCGACCACGATCTTCGGCTTGCCCTGCTCGTCCGGTGCACGGTACTGGGCAATCTGTGCACGCACGCGCACCTTCCAGTAGCTGCGCATGCTGCGGTGGGTCACGTCCGAATCGAACGAGCTTGCGCCACGCTTGGCATCGACGCTGACCTTCTCGTCGTAGCTCTCCTTGACGCTGGCCGAGGCTCCGCCGCCCTTGGCCGTGGCCTCGCCGGACGCGCTGGCAGAGGCCGAACCCTTGAAGCTCCAGCCTTCGTCGCTGGCGCGCACGCGCGCGATGGTTTCTTCATCCAGCTGCCGCACTTCGTCCTGCGACAGGATTTCATAGCCCAGCACCGCGCCCTGCGAGCCGGCGATCATCTGCTGGGTGAACGCGTCGGCGCGGATATCGCCGACGTGTTCGTCATCCACATCCACATGCAGGCCTGCACGCAGGCTCTGCATCTGGCTGGCCACGCGTACGCCGTTGACCTGCGCCACCGCCGACTGCAACGCCGCCAGCACCGCCAGTTCCGGGGTGCTGCCGATGCCGTCGGCCTCGCGCGCGACCTGGGTGGTGCCGCCGAAATCCGGCGTGCCACGCAGGGGCGCTGCTTCCACTGGCGCATTGCTGGCCAGTGCACTGGTTGCCTTGTCCTTGGCAGGTGCGGGCGCTTCGGCCGGGGTGTCCTGCTTGCCACAGGCTGCAAGCAGCGCGGCAGCCAGGCCCAGGCCGATCAAACGGGAGGTCGTACGCATGGGGATTCGCCTCGGATCAGTTCATCTTGTCCAGCTGGCCCAGCATCGAGTCGGCGTTGGACGGCACCTTGACCTTGCTCTTCTTGGCGAAGGTCACAGCCGACTTGGTCGAACCGTACAGGCCCTGGATGAAGCCCGGCGATTCCTTGGCCACCCATGCACCAGCGGCCAGCTTGCGGCCGACGGTAGCCATCTGGGTGGCGCCCAGGTTCTTCATGCCGGCGGTGAAGTTGCTGGCTTCGCCACCCAGCTTCTGCGCTTCGGCAGCCGAGGACAGCAGCGAGACCAGGCCTTCGGCGTAGTGCTGCTTGGATTCAGCGTTCAGCTCCGGCTGCGCGGCCTGGCGCTCGTCGATCGCGGCCTGGGCGGCTTCGCTGACCGACACCGACTTCTTCATCGCATCGACGCTGACCGAACCCGACGACAGCGCCTGGCGCTCGGCTTCCAGCAGCTGCACCTGCTCGGCCAGGCCGAAGGCACGGGCGAACGAGGTCTGGGCCTGCAGCGAGTGCGACTGCGAGCTGACGAAACGACGCACCAGCGCTTCCTGCGCGGCTTCGTCCGGGGCAGCAGCGCTGGAGGTGCTGCTGGAGGAGCCGGTGGAGCCACCGGCCAGGTCCTTCAGCTTGCCCAGGCCGGCATGGGCCGGCATCGACAGGGTGGCGGCCGCGATGGCCAGGGCAAGAGCGGTATTGCGGATCATGTGAGAGTCCTTTGGAAGAAACGGCCGCGTGCGGCACGTGGGGAATCGGTAACCCAGGGGCGATGCCGAGCGAGCTCGGCACCCAACGGGGCGGCGGATCAGCGGACCGCCTTGACGTTCAGTTCGTTGATCATCTGCTGGGCGGCCTTTTCGGCAGCCAGCTGCAGGGCATTGGTACGGGCCACGGTTTCATTCGGGCCGGTGCCGGAGAACTGCACCGGGCCGACCGACGACACGGTGCGCGGGAAACGACCGGTCACGTCCAGCACCTTGCCGGTGACAGTGACGAACACGCGGGTGTTGCCGCTGGCCGGATCGCGGTCACGCATGCCGACGTCGAGGGTGCCGACGGCGATGTACGGGATGTTGGCCGCACGGATGCCATTGGCGGTGTCGCGCAGGGTGGCCGGGGCCAGGTCGTTGCCGGTGCTGAAGTCCTTGCGGATGCGCTCGATGCTGAGCAGGCCGCGCGACTCGCCTTCCACGTACTCGGCTTCAACCACCTCGTAGCCGGCGGCGCTGAAGGCACCGGTCATCGCGGTGTTGACTTCGGCGGCGTTGGCCACCTTCCAGGTGATGTTGTCGGCGCGCGCGGTGGTGCTGCCGCCGCTGGTGACCGACACCGAACCGTTCTGGTTGATGCTGCCGTTGGTGCTGACCGAATTGCCGCGGAAGCTGTCGCCTTCACGGGTGTTCTCGCTGTAGCTGCTGCTGGCGTCGACGCGGCGGTATTCCTTGTCCTGGAACGACTGCACGGTGTCCTGCGAGCGCGCCATGAACAGGAACGTCAGCAGCGAGCGCTGCGCAGCGGTGGCGCCGGCCACGGCCGAACCCGCATCCAGCTTGGTCTGCAGCAGGGTGGTGTTGATCTCGGCGCGGACGGTGACGCTGTAGGTCTTGGCCTTCTTGTCTTCGGTGTCCGACAGCTGCACGGCGCTGAGCACGTAGCGGTCGATCTCGCCGATGAACTCGGCGCGGCGCGCCTCGAACAGGCGCAGCTTGGCCGCACCGGTTTCGGCGATGTACGCCTCCAGGGCATTGACCTTGGCCTTGTTCAGGGCCTGGGCACGGGTATCGGCGCTCAGGCGCAGGCCGTAGCTGGCCGAGCCGGTACCGCGCGAACTCGCGGTCTGCGCAGCGACCGGCGAGGCCACCGCCAGCGCGATGAGGATGAGCAGGATGGTACGCATCAACGACATGACTTGATCAACTCCTGGAGGGCTTGGGTCTGCTGCTGCAACGGGCGGCCGCCCGGCTTCTGTTCGTCCAGCCAGGCGCGCGAATCGGCACGCTTGGCGGCGGCGCCGGCGAAGGCGTCGAAGCCGGCCAGCAGGGTTTCGTAGCTGGCCGACCACTGGTCGACCTGCCACTGCGTGACCGGCACCACCTTGGTGGCCCCCTTGCGCAGCGGCTGTTCGAAATAGACCTTGCCCGAAAACGGCTCGCTCACCTTGGCGGTGAAGAAGGCGCCGAACAGCATCGTCTTCATCGCCGGGGTTTCCTCGATCACGCCGTTCTTCAGTGCATCGACCTGCAGCTGGATGACGTAGTCGGGTTCGGGAATCTTCAGCTGGTAGACCTTACCGTCGGCAAAGCGGGCGGCCATCGCACCGCCGATCGCCTGGCCCGAGGCCGGCGGCAGCAGGCCAACGCCAGTGTTGGACGACAGCGTCTTGGACAGTTCGTGCGCAAGCGTGGCACGCAGCGGTGCTTCCCACTTCGGATCGGGCAGCTTGGCGCGTGCCGCGTCGGACAGGGTCACCCCGCCCACCTGCAGGCGACGCACGGCGGCATCGGGCAACCGGGCCTGCGCCAGGCTGGCCGCCAGTACCTGCGACAGGCTGGTATCGGCACCGCCGTACAGCAGATCGGCGACGATCGCGTCGATATCGTCGTTGTCCGGACGGTAGTCCTGCACGTCGATGCGCTGCAGGGTGAGCGGATAGGAGGCGATCACCTGGCGCTCGCGGAAGTCGAAGAACAACGCCTGCAGTGCCACTTCCACCAGCACCTTGTACTGGTCGCCGATCGGTTCGACCGAGACCAGCTCGCGATCCAGCGCAGCGGCCAGCACGGTGGCACTGGTAGTGCCGTCGAGCATCGCCACCGGCTGGTCGATCAGCTCCAGGTGGGCCGGTGCGTGGCGCTTGAGCGACTGTGCCAGCGTCTGGTTCAGCGGGACCAGCCCACGCCGTTCCAGCACCGCGTGCGCATGTGGGGTGGTCGCCTGCACGGCGGCGGCGTCAGCGGTATAGGCAAAACCGGCCCAATAGGCCTGCTGTGATTTGTCCGCAGCCTGCACGGCCATCGGCCATACGACCAGGCACAGGGCACAGGCAAGCAGGCGCGCAAAAGCGCGCGATGCGCTCTTCGTCCTTGAATACATCCAACCGCTCCTCGGTCAATACGCACGGATCGCGGACGCTGATGCGTCCGCTGGGCGCGAAACATAGCCGCTCAGGCGGCCGGCGACAAGTGCTGCCTTTGTCGGCTCAGTCCGTGGGGGGCAGGCCCGCCCGTTGCCGCAGCAGTCCGCGCTCGGCCTGGTTCTGGCTGAGCCGAGCGGCCTGGCCAAAAGCGTCACGTGCGTCCTGCTCACGCCCCAGTGCCTGCAGCAGCTCGCCGCGCACCACCTGCAGCGGCGCGTAGTCGCGCAGGCGCGGATCGACCAGCAGTGGCTGCAGTTGTGCCCACGCGGCGAAGGCACCGTCGCTGCGCAGGATCGCCACCACCCGGTTCAATGCCACCACCGGCGAAGGTTGCACCTGCAGCAGCTGTGTATAAAGCGCAGCAATACGCGGCCAATCAGTGGCGTCAGCATGCCGCGCAGCCGCATGGCAGGCCGCGATGCGCGCCTGCAGCACGTAGGGATCCTGGTCGCCACCGATGGCCAATGCGCGCGCCAGCACCTGCTGCCCACGTTCGATCTGCAGCCAATCCCAGCGCGCGCGGTTCTGCTGGTCCAGCAGCACCAGCACCCCCTGCGCGTCCACCCGTGCCGCTGCACGCGAGGCCTGCAGTTCCATCAGCGCCAGCAGGCCCAGTACCGGCGGCACCGGCAACCGATGCGCCAGGATGCGGGCCAGCCGCAGCGCTTCCTCGCACAGCGCCGGGCGCATCCAGTCATCACCGGCACTGGCCGCATAGCCTTCGTTGAACACCAGATAGATCGCCTCCAGCACCGAGGCCAGGCGCTCCGGCATCGCCTCCGCGCGCGGCACTTCATAGGGCACCTGCTTCTGCGCCAGGGTGCGCTTGGCGCGCACGATGCGCTGGGCGATGGTCGGCTCCGGCTGCAGGAACGCACGCGCGATCTCGATGGTGGTCAGGCCACCGAGCAGGCGCAGGGTGAGTGCCACCCGCGCATCGGCAGGCAGCACGGGATGGCAGGCCACGAACATCAGCCGCAGCAGGTCATCGCCCAGGTCGTCCTCCAGGGCCTGGCTGTCATCCGGCGCCGGCAGTGCCGCCGGATGCAGTTCATCGCCCCATTGCGCGTGCTGCTGCGCCACCCGCTGGTGCTGGCGCAGCACATCGATGGCACGGTTGCGCGCGGTGGTCATCAGCCAGGCTCCGGGGTTGTCCGGGATACCCTGCTCCGGCCAACGCTCCAGCGCGGCCAGCCAGGTGTCCTGGGCCAGCTCCTCGGCACGGCCGACATCGCCACCGAGCAGCCGCGCCAGGCGCGCAATCAGCACTGGCGACTCCATCCGCCAGAGGGTTTCCAGACGCTGCGTCAGTGCGGGCTCGAGCATGCGCCGATCACAGCACGCACGCCCGGCCCGCACAAGCGCCGCAGCTCACGCTTCAACAATCGGCTTGAAGCCACCCCAGAACATGCGCCGGGTATCGAACGGCATGTCCTTCGGGCCCAGCGACGCCAGCCGTGGGTCGGCCAACACCTTTGCGTTGATGCGGTCGCGTGCCGCGCGCGAGCGGAACACCACGAAGGCGACGATCACCGTCTCGCCCGGTTTCGCCTTGACCGCGCGCGGGAACGAGGTGCTCTTGCCCGGCTCCACATCGTCGGCCACGCATTCCATGTACTGCAGCGCGCCATGGTCCTTCCACACCGCACCGGCCTTGCGGGCAAGGCGACGGTAGGCCGCCACCTTGTCCTGCGGGCACGGCAGCACGTAAGCGTCCACGTAAGCCATGCGGGTTCTCCCTGCGGCGGCCGTCAGCCCGGCTCGCCGTCCATGTGTGCGATTTCCCAGAGATGGCCATCCAGGTCCTGGAAGCCACGCTGGTACATGAAACCGTAGTCGCGCGCGGGCTGCGGTTCACTGGCGCCGGCCGCCAGAGCCTTGTCCACCATCACGTCCACCGCCTTGCGGCTGTCCGCCGACAGGCAGGTGATCACCTCGGTCTGGCTGCGTGCGTCGGCGATCGGCTTGTTGGTGAACTGCTTGAAGAACGGCTGGGTCAGCAGCATCACGAAGATGCTCTCGCTGATCACCATGCAGGCGGCATCGTCATTGGTGAAGGTCGGGTTGAAGCTGTAGCCCAGCGCTGCGAAAAAGGTCTTGGACGCGTTCAGATCCTGCACGGGCAGGTTGACGAAGATCATCTGCGGTTGCGGTGCACTCATCGGTGAAGCTCCTTGTGGATGAAAGAAAGAGAGGAATCAGGGCTGCTTCATGCAGTTGACCATCCACGGCTTGCCATAGCGGTCGACCAGCATGCCCCAGCGGTGCGCCCAGAACGTTTCGGCGATCGGCATCTGCACCTGGCCCCCCTCGGCCAGCGCGGCAAACACGCGTTCGGCTTCTTCGATGCTGTCGACATCAACATTGATGGTGGTCGAGCCACCCTCGCCGCCGCCGGGGCCGTCGGCCGCCATCACGATGGCGTTGCCGATCTCCAGCTGGCTGTGGGCGACGTGGTCCAGGGTTTCCGGCGGCATCTCGTTGCAGCCCGGCGAGCCATCGGAGGGCGGCATGTCGCGGTATTTCATTTCCGAAGTGACCTGGCCACCGAGTGCCTTGGCGTAGAACGCCATCGCCTCGTGGGCCTGGCCGCTGAAGCCGAGGAAGGGAATCAGTCTCATGGCAATACTCCGTGATGTGGTTCAGGGCGGTAGCGCCGGGTCGTGCCCGGCGTGGAGATGAATCGGGTCAACCTTCCAGCTGTGCACGCAGACGCTGTTCCTGCTGCTGTAATTCGGGGGTGAAGGCTTCACCGAAGTCTTCAGCGGAGATCAAGGGACGCAGTTCGAGCGTGCCGCCACTGCCGAACGGCGCGCGGCTGGCCCATTCAACCGCTTCGTCCAGCGACCGCACCTCCCACAGCCAGAAGCCGGCGATCTGTTCACTGGCAGGACCGAACGGACCGGCCTCGACCTGGGGTGCCCCGCCGCCGAAGTGAATGCGACGGCCGCGCTGGGTGGCGTGCAGGCCTTCACCGGCCAGCATGATGCCGGCGGCCACCAGTTGTTCGTTGAAGGCGCCCATTTCGGACAGTTCCTGTTCGCTGGGCATGCGGCCGGCTTCGGAGTCGGCGTTGGCCTTCACGATCACCATCACTTTCATTGCGGTCTCCCGTGGGGACGCGTGGTGCGTGCCCTTCATTGGGTACAACGAACCAGGGGGCTGGGAATCGACACGTCCTCTGAAAATTATTTCTTCCGTGGAAAGCGCGCCTTCGGCGGAGGTCGGCGAACGGCGGAGCCCCTCCGTGGTGGGTTGGGTTGGTCGCTGAAAGCGCGGGTTCATGGGTTTGGCCGGGTGGGTAGGCGGGTCGGGGGACGCCGTAAACCCATCCATGGGGGCTTGGCCGCGGCATCCATGCCGCGGACACCCCCGCCCCGCCTACCCACCCGGCCCTGAACAGTTTCCTGCCTCCGGTACCCACCACGGGAAGATCAAGAGAAAAGGCAACAGCAACAGCAAAAGCAACAGCAAAAGCAAAGGCGGTTGGCTGGCGGGCTCGGCTTTGCGAGCAAAGCGACCCGCTTTTGCTCTTGCTTGTTGATTTCCCGTGGTGGATCGGCCGCCGGAATCTGTCTGGGGCCGGGCGGGTGGGGTTGGCGGGGTATCCGCGCCGTGGATGGCGCGGCTAAGCCTCCAGGGACGGATTCACGGCGTCCCCGCCAATCCCGCCCGCCCGGCCCACCCTCAGGAAACCCGCTTTCAGCGACCCACCCACCCCACCACGGAGGGGCTCCGCCGTTCGCCGATCGCCCGCCGCAGGCGGCTTTTCGCGCTGCAGCATGCCGGCGGGCAAACCTGCGCCATCATGGACACCCCGCCCCCGCCAGGACCGTCCCATGCAGCAGTACCTGCTTCTGATCTATATCGAGCCTGCCCTGCTGCAGGCCCTGCCCATCGAAGAATTCAACGCGCTGATGCGCGACTGCCTGGCCCACGCCGACAAGCTGCAGGCCGAAGGCACGCTGCTGGCCGCGCAGAAACTGCAGCCGGTCGACACTGCACAGACCCTGCGCGTGCGTGATGGCAACAGCCGTGTTCTCGATGGCCCGTTCGCCGAAACCCGCGAACTGCTGGCCGGCTTCAACCTGATCGTCGCCCGCGACCGCGACGAAGCCATGCGCATCGCCCGCGACTTCCCGTGGGCGCGCTTCGGCAGCATCGAAGTGCGGCCGCTGGAAGACATGGACGCCGAGCGCGAACGCTGCGGCGCCCCGGCTGCGGCTATGGCAGCAGCCGTACCCTGATCTCGCGCGGGCCGACGCCTTCGTTGCCGCTGTAGTCGCGCACGCTGGCGCGCACGATGTACTCGCCCGGCGGCAGCGCCGCCGGCTGCCAGCGCCCGGTTTCCATCAGGCCGTCGCGCACGGTGTTGGTGGCCAGGTAGCGGAAACGGGTGACCGCGCTGCCATGCACGGTGATGCCGCTGTCCGGTGCGTAGGCCACGCGCACCGCTTCCTTCTGCGGCGGCATGCGGTTGAACACGATGTTCCAGCGCGGCTGCTCGTAACCCTGCAGCGGCTGCCCAGCGGCATCGAGGATCTGGTAACCGACCTGGTACATGCCCAGGCGGCGGCGCGGCAGGTTGTTGTCGACCTGGTCCCAGGCCTCGACCACGATCTGCACGCCGCGGCCCTGGCGCGCCACCATCACCACGCCATCGCTGCCGGCGGCCATCGGCTGGTCGTTGTCGTCCAGCAGGGCCACATCGGTGATGCGCGGCGCGAAGTGGTCGGCGTAGCCCTGGAAGCCCAGCGCCACCGCGTTGGTCTCGAAGCCGCCGGTACCCACCGCCAGGTGCACGTGCGCCTGGTTGTTGATGCTGCCCAGGCGGTCACCGACGTGGATGCGCATGCCGCGGCGCACGCGCATCCGCTCCAGCCTGCCCTGCTCGTCGTACAGCGCCTGCCAGCGCGCATCGTAGGGTTCGTCGCGCGGGGTGCGGCCGACCCGCATGTGGATGTACTTGAGGCGATCCACGACCAGGCCCTCGGCCTGCTCACCCAGGTTCCAGGCGGCCACCGGGCTGCTGATCTTGCCTTCGGCGATCGCCAGCACGGTCTGGCCCACATCACCGCGCACGTCGAAGCCGCCATGCAGGTGGTGGCGGCTCTCACCGGTGAAGTTGCCGCGCACCTCGCCCAAGGTGCCGACCACTTCGTGCCAGCCGTCCTGCGGTGCCAGCGGCCAACGGCCCCCGGTCTTCGGCAGCGCGGCATCGGCAGCCGGGCCGACCAGTGCCGGTGCCGGCAGGTCGCCCACCGGCAGCGGGCGCAGGCGATGCAGGCGGTAGCTGGCGGCGTCGGCCACCAGCACGCTGCCATCGGCATCCAGCGTCAATCCGCTGGGGCGGGCCAGGCGCGGCAGGCGGCCATTGCCGACCAGCGCGATCTGATGGCCCTGCGGCGTCACCTGCACGATGCGGCCATCGAGATCACCCACGTACAGCACGCCGTCATGGGTGGTGGCCAACGACAGCGGCCCATTGATCACGCCACCGGCGGCGACCACGGTGCTGACCGTACCATCGGCACCCACCCGGCGCACGGCGTTGTTGAACAGGTCGGCCACCAGCAACGCGCCCTGCGCGTCGAAGGCCAGCGCCACCGGCGTATCGAAGCGCGCAGCGGCGCCCACGCCATCGGCAAGGCCCGGCCGATCACCACCGGCCAGGGTGCGCACGCTGCCATCCGTACCGATCACCCGGATGCGATCGTTGAACGTATCGGCCACGTAAACCTGGCCCTGCGCATCCACGGCGATGCCCATCGGCGCATCGAAGCGGGCCTGTGCGGCAGGGCCGTCGGCGTGGCCCTGTTCGCCACCGGCCAGCGTGGTCACCTGGCCATCGGTGCTGATGCGGCGGATCGCATGGTTGCCGGTGTCGGCCACATACAGGTTGCCCTGCGCGTCGGCGGCAATGCCCGAAGGCGTGTTGAAACTGGCCTGCAGTGCAGGGCCATCGACGCGTCCCTCGCCCTGCCCGGCCACCGTTTCAACGCGGCCATCGGGAAGGCGGCGACGGATCCGGTTGTTGTCGCCGGCATCGGTGAAATAGACGCTGCCATCGGCACTGCGCAGCAACGCGTACGGATCGGCGAAGCGTGCCTGCGCGGACGCGCCATCGCGGTCACCCGGGTGGCCATCGCCGGCCAGCGGTTCGATCTGCGCGGTCCACGCCAACGGCGTTGGAACCGGACCCACCGGTTCAGCGAGCGTATGCAGCGGTTTCTCCCACCAGGTTGCGGCCAATGCCACTACCGTCGCCAACGCTACGCCTGCCGCCATCCATTGCCACCGTGCCATCGTGCTGCGCTGCCTGCCTGCTGTCTGAAGAGGCACCGACAATAGACGCTGCGCGTGCGATCCGCCACGGCCGATTGTGCGGCTGAACGCCAGAATTCGCTTCGTCGTGCTTGTCCTCGCTGGCTGCAGCAGGTTCAATGCGGTTCCCACGGATGGAGATTCTCCATGCCCCGCGTTCTCCCGCTCACCGCCCTGCTGCTGGCCGCATTGGCCAGCACATCCGCCACTGCTTCGATCACGGTGGCGCCGCAGAAGCCGTCAATCACCGCCGATGCGATGCACCAGACCTATGCCACGCGCTGGGATGAGGCCATCCAGCAGTCACGCAGTGGCAACACGCTGGGCGCGCTGATCAGCATGGAACGGCTGATGGAGGATCCCCTGCTGGACGACTTCGATGCCGAGCATCGTGGCCGCGCCTCGCAGGTCGCTGGCTGGACCGCACTGATGCAGAAGAAGCCGGCCCTGGCCCGCCGCTACCTGCAGCGGGCGCAGGAGGCCCTGCCGGAGGATGCACAGATCCTGCTTACCCAGGTGTCGGTGGAACTGTCGGACAACCAGCCGGCCGCAGCCACCACCTTCCTGGTGAAGGCACTGCAGCATGCCGACGCGCCGCTGCCGGTCGATCACCACGCCATCAACTACCTGCAGTACCGCCTGCGTGACCAGCCGATGAAGCGCATGGACCTGCTGCAGGCGCTGTTTGACAACGGCTGGAAAAGTGCCGGCCTGGAACCCACCGGGCTGTGGCTGACGCTGGCCACGCTGCAGGCCGACAATGGCCGTGGCGACGGCATTCCAGCCACGCTGGCCCGCATCGACAGCCCGGCCGAGATCATCCGCCTGCGCAGCGACAAGCGCTTCGACCGTTATGTCGATCGCGGCGATGCGCGTTTCGATCCGGTGCAGGCGGCGCAGCGCCACCTCGATGAACTGCGCGTCTCCGGCCTGCTCGACCGTGCACTGGACGCGCGCATGGCCGAGTTCAGCACCACCCTGCTCATGCTGGACCGCAACGAGGAAGTGCTGTCGTTGACCGAAGGCATGGCCGGTGCCGCGAGCAACGGCGAATCACCTGCCGCCGCCGAAGCGGAATGGGTGGCCTGGCTGCTCAACAGCCGGCTCACCGCACTGCGCCGGCTGGGCCGCACCGATGAGGCACTGGCCACGGCGCAACAGGCCCAACGCATCGGCGCACTCGGCCCGGATGGTGTCGAGCACCAGATGAATGTCGGCTTCGTCTTCAGTTCGCTGGGGCGCATGCAGGACGCTGCGCAGGCAGTGAATGACATGCCGGGCCTCGCCGGCTACGGCAAGGCCGCGCAGGCGCTGCTGCAGTTCGCCGCCGCCCGCGAGCGTGGTGATGCCAAAGCGCGCGAAGCGGCACGCGCGGTGATCCTGGCCCAGCGCGAGGATGCCCGCCTGTTCCATCGCGAAATGCTGCTGGAGGAAGGCAACCTGGACGGTGCCGCCGCCGTGCTGATCGAACAGCTGCGCTCGCCCATCGAACGCGGTGAAACCCTGGCCAGCCTGCAGGACATGCGCACGTATCCGTCATTGCCGGGTGATGTGCGCATCGATGCCGCGTGGCGTGCACTCAAGCAGCGTGCCGACGTGCAGGCCGAGGTCGCCCGCGTCGGCCGCATTGAACGCTACGACCTGGTCAGCAGCTCCACCTCGCGCTGAGCAGCTTTTGTGTAGAGCCGAGCCGATGCTCGGCTCTACAACGCCACGTGCAGGCGGCACCGTCCGCTAGCGCGCCGGCACCTCGGTGCGGATGCCCATCGCTTCGCGGTAGCGTGCGTACAGCGCCATCACCTTGTCCACGTAGGCCAGGGTTTCGGCGTAGGGCGGCACGCCCTTGTAGCGGGTGACCGCACCGATGCCCGCGTTGTAGGCAGCCGCCGCCAACGGGCGGTCGCCGTTGTAGCGGCGCAGCAGCGCGCGCATGTAGCGCGCGCCACCCTCGATCGACTGCTGCGGCGAGAACGGATCGCTCACCCCGTATTCCTGCGCGGTTTCGGGCATCAGCTGCATCACGCCCTGTGCGCCCTTGCTGGATACCGCCAGCGCGTCGAAATTGCTTTCGGCGTGGGCGATGGCACGCAGCCAGGCATCATCGACGCCGGTGGCCCTGGACGCGGCCTTGAACTGCCTGGCGTGCTGCGCCAGCTGCGGCGTGCCGACCTTGCCCAGGCCTTCGTGCGCCGGCTCGCCTGGCGGCGTGGCCACGGTGAACTTCAGGAACACCCGCGAGCCGGGCAGGTTGCGCGTGGAGTAGACCAGCGCCCCGTCCTGTTCGCGCTCGTACAGCACGCCGCTGAACACGCCCATGTTGCCCCACAGGTTCGGGGTCTGGACGGCGTTGTCGTCGATCTCCTTCGGCGTGCACCGCGATCCCGGCTCCGGCGCGGTGGCCAGGCTGACGGTGTTGCCCTGCACGCAGCGGTAGACGGTGCGCGCGGCGGCCAGCCCGGGCCACAGGCTGGGCAGCAGCAACAGCGCGAGCAGGACGGGGCGAGGGGACATGGCGGCCGGATGATCCGGCCGTGCCCGCTAATGTTGGGTGAATGGGGGCCGGCAGGGCTGCGTCCTGCACCCGTGGTAGTGCCGGCCGCTGGCCGGCAACCTCCCGCGACCTGCCGGGGTCAGATCCCGTTGCTGAGCAACGGGATCTGACCCCACTTCGGATCACTTCGCGGTCCTCCGACGCACCCAATAGCCCACGCCCAGCAGCACGAACCACGCCGGGCTGGCGATCAGCGCCTGGCGGGTGTCGCCCTGCAGGCTCAGCAGCACCAGCACGGCGGCGAAGAACACCAGGCAGGCCCAGCACATCGCGACGCCGCCGGGCATCTTGAAGATCGATGCAGCATGGCGCTCCGGATAGCGACGGCGATAGGCCATGTAGGCCACCAGGATCAGCGACCAGACGAAGATGAACAGCACCGTCGCCAGCGTCGTCACCAGGGTGAAGGCGGTCACCAGGTTGGGAATCAGGTAGATCAGCAGCGTGCCGCCCAGCAGGCACAGGCACGAGAACAGCAGGCCACGGGCCGGCACTGCGGCGCGCGACAGTTTCGACAGCCCGCGCGGGGCGTGGCCCTCTTCGGCCAGGCCGTACAGCATGCGGCTGGTGGAGAAGATGCCGCTGTTGGCCGAGGACGTGGCCGAAGTCAGCACCACGAAGTTGATCAGGCTGGCGGCGGCGGGAATGCCGGCCAGCACGAACAGCTGCACGAACGGGCTCTTGTCCGGCACCACCTGGCGCCACGGGGTGACCGCCATGATCGCGATCAGCGCCAGCACGTAGAAGATGATGATGCGCACCGGGATCGAGTTGATCGCCTTGGGCAGGTTGCGCTCGGGGTCGGCGGTTTCGGCGGCGGTGGTGCCGACCAGCTCGATGCCGACGAAGGCGAACACCGCAATCTGGAAGCCGGCGAAGAAGCCGACCAGCCCCATCGGGAACATGCCACCGTCATTCCACAGGTTCGACAGCGACGCGGTGTGGCCGCTGGGTGAGGTGAAGCCCCACGCCACCAGCCCGGCGCCAGTGATGATCAGCGCGCAGATCGCCACGATCTTGATCAGCGCGAACCAGAATTCCATTTCGCCGAACAGCTTCACCGTCACCAGGTTCAATGCCAGCAGCAGCATCACGCAGGCCAGCGCCGGTTTCCAGGCTTCAAGCCCGGGGAACCAGAACTGCGCGTAGGCGGCAATGGCGATCACATCGGCGATGGCGGTGACGATCCAGCAGAACCAGTAGGTCCATCCACAGAAGAACCCGGCCCACGGGCCGAGCAGGTCGGTGGAGAAATCGATGAAGGATTTGTACTGCAGGTTGGACAGCAGCAGTTCGCCCATCGCGCGCATCACGAAGAACAGCATCGCGCCGATGATCAGGTAGACGAAGACGATGGAGGGGCCGGCCAGGCTGATGGTCTTGCCCGATCCCATGAACAGGCCGGTGCCGATGGCACCGCCGATGGCGATCAGTTGCAGGTGGCGGTTGGACAGGCTGCGGCGCAGGTGCTCGGGGGGCGTTGCGGGCTCGGTCATGGGCGCGGGCAAAAGGGGCGGGCGAAGCATTCGACGGTAGTCCTCCGCGGCGCCGAGCGCCAGCGCCAGACGGACCCATTGCGTCAAAGCGGGCCGCTTTCACCACAATGTGACCGAATACCGTATTGATCCCATTCCGCCCGGCCCGGCGCCATGCTCAGATAGCCGCACCTGCCCAAGGACCGGCCCACCATGCGCCCTGCCCCGCCCGCCCCGCTGGAGCCCCGGCCATGAGCCGGCTGCGCGTCATCATCGGCGGCACCGCCCTGGCCCTGCTGGCCGCTGCGCTGCCGATCGCGGTCATGGCCTACGCCACCTGGGACCGCGCGATCAGCGTCGAACAGCAGCGCCTGCGCGACATCGCCGATCGCACCCTGCGCCGCTCCGACCTGTCCTACCAGGAAGCGCTGGCGGCACTGAAATCGGCCGAGGCCGGCGCCTACGTACCCTGCAGCCCCGAACACATCCGGCGCATGCAGACCCTGGTGATGACCACCCCATCGATCGACCAGATGGGCTACTTCGAAGGTGGCAAGCTGCGCTGCACCTCGTGGGGTCCGTTCCTGTCCGATGTGGATCAACCCACGCCGGACCACGTCACCAGCGATGGCGCAGGCATTGCAGTGGATGTGCGCCCGGAAATCAGCGGCCGCCGCCAGGTGCTGGCGGTCCTGTATGGGTCCTACGACGCACTGGTGGACCCGCGCCGCTTCGTCGATGTCATTGCCGACCCGAACGTGCGGCTGGCGCTGGCCAGCCCCGATGGACGCCTGCTGGCCAAACAGCCCGGCCTGGATCCGGACCTGCTGCAGGCACTGCTGCGCGACCCCGGCGAAGGCCTGGATCACGCCACGCTGTTCGCCACCGCGCGCAACGAGGAATGGCTGGCCATCGCCACCACGCCGCGCACCGCGCTGGCCGCCGCCTTCCGCCAGCAGGCATGGCTGTACGTGCCGGTCGGCCTGCTGCTGGCCGCCGCCGGGGCCGGCCTGGTGATCTGGCTGTCGCGGCGCCGCCTGTCGCTGCGCGGTGAGCTGGCCACCGCCATCCGCCGCCGCGAGCTGTACCTGCATTACCAGCCGATCATCGAACTGGACACCGGCATCTGCGTCGGCGCCGAGGCGCTGGTGCGCTGGCAGCGCCCGGATGGCACCCAGGTGCGGCCGGACCTGTTCATTCCGCTGGCCGAAGAGGCCGGCATGATCGCCGACGTCACCGACCTGGTGATCGAGAACGTGGTGCGCGACATGCGCGAGCTGCTGGTGGCCGACCGCAGCGCGCACATCGCGATCAACCTCGCCGCCGAAGACATCAGCAGCGGCCGCGCCCTGAAGATGATTTCCCGGCACATGGCCGGCAGCGGCATCCTGCCGCAGCAGATCTGGATGGAGGCCACCGAACGTGGCTTCCTCGACCTGGACCGCGCGCGCACCATGCTTGCCGCCGCCCGCCGCGCCGGCCACAGCGTGGCGATCGACGATTTCGGCGTCGGCTTCTCCAGCCTGCAGTACCTGCAGCAGCTGCCACTGGATGCGCTGAAGATCGACAAGTCGTTCATCGATGCGATCGGCACCGAAAGCGCCACCAGCCCGGTCACGCCGCACATCATCGACATGGCCAAGGAGCTGGGCCTGTGGGTGGTGGCCGAGGGCGTGGAAACCGAAGCGCAGCTGGCCTACCTGCACAGCCGGCATGTGGAATTCGGCCAGGGCTGGCTGTTCTCGCGGCCGCTGCCGCGTGATGAGTTCGTCGCCTTCCACCACAAGCGGCAGCAGCAGTACGGCGCTGCACGCGAGCACATGCAGAACCCGCGCAGCGTGCCGATCGAGCGTGAAGGGATCGAGTAGGACGGCCAACGGCAGAGCCCCTGGTGGTGGGTCGCGTACAGCTATCCCGGCGTTGGCCGGGACGGTCTCTGACAGGTTCTGGCGGCGGCCCTACCACGGAATCAACAGAAGAAAGCAAACACGGGTCGCTGCACTCGGTAGATCCACGCCATGCGTGGATGGCGCGGCCCACGGTAGTGCCGGCCGCTGGCCGGCACCGCATCATCGTTGAGCGCCGCCTACGCCCACGCCTTCGGCCGTGCCAGCAACCACGCGACGGTCACCGCCAGCAACAGCAGCGGCAACCATCCCAGCTGGCTCGGGCCGCTGGCCTGCAGCAGCACGCCGCCCGCCACGCCGCCGGCCGCAATGGCCAGGTTCCAGCCGGTCACCAGCATCGACTGCGCCAGGTCCGCAGCGGCGCCGGCGCGTCGTGCCAAGGCGGTCTGGAACAGGGTCGGCACCGCACCGAACGCCACGCCCCACAGGATCGTCGCCAGCAGCAGCGCGCTGGCCACGCCGGGCCATACCAGCAAGGCCAGCACCGGTACGATGAAGCCGATCACCGCCGCCCACACCAGCGCACGCAGGTGGCGATCCACGCCCCAACCAGCAATCCCGATGCCGGCAATCGCCGCCACGCCGAAGGCGAGCAGCAGCCGGTCCAGCCACGGGCCGGCACCCGCCTCCACCGCCAACGGTTCGATGTAGGTGTAGAGCACGTTGTGCGCCAGCACGTACAGCACCATCACCAGCAGCGCGCTGCGCACGCCCGGCATGCGCCAGACCTTGGCCAGCGACGCACGTTGACCGGCACCGGCCGCAGGCAGCGCCGGCAGTGCCCAGCGCGCGTACGCCAGCAGGCCCACGCCCAGCACGCTCATCAGCGCGAACGCCCAGCGCCAGCCGACCTGCTGGCCCAGCAACGTACCGGCCGGCACGCCCAGTGACAGCGCCAACGGCGACCCCACCATCGCCACCGCGATCGCGCGCCCCTGCAGCGACGGCACCACCATGCGTGCGGCATAGCCAGCCACCAGTGACCACAGCAGGCCACCGCTCACGCCGGCCAGGAAACGCGCAGCAAGGATCAGCGCATAGCTGCTGCTCAGCGCCGTCAACGTGTTGACCACCACGAAGCCGGCGATGGCCGCCAGCAACAGCGGACGCCGCGGCAGGCGCTGGGTCAACGCTGTCATCGGCAGTGCCGCCATCACCGAGCCCAGCGCATACACGCTCACCAGCTGGCCCACCGCCGCATCACTCACGCCCAGGCTGTCGCCCATCGGTCGCAGCACGCCGGCCGGCAGGGTCTCGGTCAACAGGGTGATGAAGCCGCCGCCGGCCAGCGCCAGCAGGCCCGCCCACGGCAAGCGTGTGGCCTCACCGGCCGGGCTGGCCGCATCGATGGCGTGGCCGCTCATCGCGCAGCCTCCAGGTCTGCATAGACCGCATCGCGCAGGTCATCGACGAAGGCACCATCCATGCCTTCGTACAGGGTGTTGGTCAGCGCCACCACGCTCAGCCCACGCGCCGGATCAACAAACCAGCTGTGCCCATAAGCGCCGCCCCAGCGCCAGGTGCCTTCGCGCTGCGGCGTGCCGCTGGCAGCGGCCTCGCGCAGTAGTGCAAAGCCCAGCCCGAAGCCCCAGCCGGCCGGTTCCGGCGGCCCCTGCTCGCCCACCTGCGGGCTGGCCATCTCTGCCGCCAGCGCGGGCGGCAGCAGGCCGGAGCGCTGCACGTCACGCAGCGCCTCCAGCACCGACATCACGTCATCGGCAGTACCCACCAGGCCGGCGCCGGCCGAAGCGAAACGGCGGGCATCGAGGGCACGCGCAAGGCTGTACTCGATGCCCACCGTTCCCTCGAACGGCGCGACCACCTCCCCTTCCTGCAGGCGATGCGGCTGCGGCGTGCCGCTCACGTAGGGCGTGGCCAGCCGTGCGGCATCGCGCGTGGCGAACGCGGTATCGCGCAGGCCCAGGGGGGCAGCCAGCAAACGCTCGAACAGCACCTGCAGCGTTTCACCGGTCGCCGCTTCGGCCACTGCACCGGCCACGTCCACGCCCAACGAGTACAGCCATTGGCTGCCCGGTTCGAACAGCAGCGGCGCCTGTGCGATACGGCGCACGTTCTCGGCCAGGGACACCGGGTTGGCGTCCATGCCATCGCTGACGCCGGCCCGGGCGTACGGTCCGTGCGCATCGGCTTCCAGGAAACGGTAGCCCAGCCCGCTGCTGTGGCTGAGCAACTGGCGCAGGCTGATCGGCGGCCTGCGGCCATCGGCCAGCGCCGGCCGGAAGTCCGGCAGCCAGCGCCGCACCGGCGCATCGAGGTCGAGCACGCCCTCGGCCACCAGGCGCAGGATCACCGTGCTCAACAGCGGCTTGCTGACCGATGCCAGCCGGAACAGCTGGTCGCGCTGCATCGGCAGGGCCGACTCGCGATCGGCCTGCCCGGTCGCGCTGGCATGGCGCAGCACGCCGTGCTCGCACACCAGCACCACCGCACCGACCAGGCGCGTCGGGTGGACCTGCTGCAGCAGCCGCTGCACCGAAGGCAGCATCGGTGCAGGTTCGAGGGAAAGAGCGGCATTCATCGCGGTGATCCGTGGGGAGAGGCCCGCCACGTTAGGCAGCACGGCGCGGTGCAAAAAGCCGGTTGCCGCTCCGGGCATCATGGACCGTGGAGTCCGCAATCGGCATGATGGCCGGAACTGCAAGGCCGCAACAGCAGGCGCCCCCCACCCTGCACCACAGTGTTGCGGTGGCGGCGCCGCCCGCCGTGATCACGCCGCCCCTACCCTGCCGCTTTCATTGCCCCTACGCCGATGTCAGTCCTGGACAATCTCGCCAACCTGCAGACCTTCGTGCACGCCGCCGACACGCGCAGCTTCGTCGAGACCGGGCGCCTGCAGGGCATCTCCGCATCTGCCGCCGGCAAGTGCGTTGCCCGGCTGGAGCATGCACTGGGCGTGCGCCTGTTCCACCGCAGCACGCGCAGCATCACGCTCACCGCCGAGGGCCAGCTGTTCCTGGCGCGCTGCCGGCGCATCCTCGACGAGCGCGATGCCGCACGCACCGAGCTGGCACAACCGCACGCCACGCCCAGCGGCACGCTGCGCATCAGCCTGCCGCTGGTCGGCGATCTCACCCTGCCGTTGATGGCCGAGTTCATGGCGGCGTATCCGGACATCCGCCTCGACCTGGATTTCAGCGACCGCCTGGTCGATGTCATCGAGGAAGGCTTCGATGCGGTGCTGCGCGTCGGTGAACCCAGCGACTCGCGGATGAACGCACGCCGGCTGGGGGTGTTCCCGCGCCGTGTAATCGCCTCGCCGGGCTACCTGCAGCGCCGCGGGGTTCCGCGCACGCCGGCGGAACTGATGCAGCACACGCTGCTGCACTATCGCTTCCCCAGCACCGGCAAGCTGGAGCCGTGGCCGATCCACTGGCCCGATGACGAAGCACCGCAGGAACTTCCGGTGCACATGGTGGCCAACACCATCGAAGCACGGGTGGCGCTGGCACTGCGTGATGTCGGCCTGGCCTTCGTGCCGGTGCACTCGGTGCGCGATGCGCTGGCCGACGGCCGCCTGGTCACCGTGCTGGAGGATCATGTCCACTCCTGCGGCACCTTCCACTTGTTGTGGCCCTCGGGCCGCCACGTGCTGCCGAAGCTGCGGGTGTTCATCGACTTCGTCGGCGCCCGGCTGGGTACCGTGCCGTAGATCCACGCCATGCGTGGATGCTTAAGGTCAGCCGAGCATGGCTCGGCTCTACCGCTGCACGCAACCATTCAGCCAGCGCCGCTATACTGCCCCCTCATTCCTCCAAGAGGCTCGCGACCAATGCGCCATTGATGCCGCCGTCTTCCCATCAGACGGCCTGACTCTTCCCGCCCCTGCGCGCAGGGGAGAACCCGGCATCCATGGAGGTCGCATGACCCCGCATTCCCTCACGCTCGATCGCGTGTCGTATCGACTGGCCGACGGCCGCCCGCTGTTTTCCGATCTGACGTTTTCCTTCGATCCGGTCGCCACCGGCCTGGTCGGTGCCAATGGCGCTGGCAAGAGCGTGCTCGCACGCCTGCTCGCCGGCCGGGTGCAGCCAGAGAACGGGCAGGTACGCGGCAGCGGCCGCGTGTTCCTGTTGCCGACGCCCGGCTATCCACCCGCTGGCACGGTCGGTGAACTGGCCGGCGTTGGCGCTGAACTGGCCGCACTGCAACGCATCGAAGCCGGCAGCGTGGACGAGGCCGACTTCGCCTGCGTCGGCGACCGTTGGGACCTGCGCGAGCGCCTGCAGCAGCAATGGCAGGCGCTACGGCTGCCCGACGACCTCGATCCCGCCCAACCCGCCGCGCGCCTCAGCGGTGGCCAGGCCATGCAGGTGGCGCTGTCCGGCGCCTGGGCCAGCGGCGCTGATTGGCTGATCCTGGACGAACCCAGCAACCACCTCGATGCCCGCCATCGCCAGCAGTTGTACGAACGGTTGCAGCAGTGGCGCGGCGGCCTGCTGGTGATCAGCCATGATCGCGAACTGCTGGCGCACATGCAGCAGATCGTCGAGCTCGACGCGCGCGGGCTGCATCGCTATGGCGGGCCGTGGCAGCACTACGCCGACGCGCGTGCCGCCGAACGCGAAGCGGCCGCAGCACAGCTCGACCACGCCCGCGCCCAGCACCGGCAGCAGCAGCGCAGTGCGCGCGAACAGCACGAACGGCAACAGCAACGCCAGGCACGTGGCAATCGCGATGCAAAGCAGGCCAACCAGGCGCCGATCCTGCTCGGCCGACAGAAACAACGTGCAGAGGGCAGCCACGGCCGCGCACAGCAGGTACAGGCCGAGCGCCTGCAGGCCAGCGCAGACCAGCTGCGCGCTGCAGCCTCGGCGGTTCACGCCACACCGGAGCTCGCACTGTTTGCCGGCGAGGGGGAACGCGGCAGCGCACGCCTGCTGCAGGCCGAGTCGCTGGTGCTGCCGCATGGCTGCCGCGCGCCGTTGCAGCTGGACATCCGCCGCGGCCAGCGCATCGCCGTGGTTGGTGACAACGGCAGTGGCAAGTCCACGCTGTTGCGCGTGTTGGCCGGCCAGTTGCCTGCACGCAGTGGCAACGTACAACGGCATGCACCACTGGCGCTGCTCGACCAGCAGTTGCTGGGGCTCTCCGGCGAGCGCAGCATTCTCGACACCGTGCAGGCTGCCAACCCGGCGGCCGATACCGGTGAACTGCGCACACGGCTGGCCCTGCTCGGGCTGGACGCGCAGCGCATCCAGCGTGCAGCCCATCACCTCAGCGATGGCGAACGGGTGAAAGGCGCGCTGGCCAGCGTGCTGTATGCCGCCCCCCCACCGCAGCTGTTGCTGCTGGACGAGCCCGGCAACGCACTGGACCTGAGCGCGTTGCAGGCACTTGAAGAACTGCTGGTGGCATGGCCGGGAGCGCTGGTGATGGTCAGCCACGACCGGCACCTGCTGCAGGCGTTGCAGCCGACGCAGGTGTTGCAGGTGAGCAGCGAGGGTTGGCAGTGGCGTGACGCCTTGTAGATCCACGCTATGCGTGGATCTACTGCAGCAGCCGAGCATGGGCTCGGCTCTACAGGATTGGCCGCGACGGATCACATTGTAGAGTCGAGCCATGCTCGACTCCGCCATGCATCCATCCACGCATGGCATATCGACCACGGGTAGTGCCGGCCGCTGGCCGGCAGCCCATGGATCCTCAGTGCACCGTCACCGCTTCCACACCGGGAACGCCTGCGGCAACTGATGCCACAGCAGCGGGCCCGCACGCAGCTCCTGGTCGTTGAGCAGGCAGGCATCCAGTTCCGCACGTACCGCACGCTCATCCATGTGCACGCCGATCACCACCAGCTCCTGGCGGCGATCCCCCCACAACGGGTGCCACAGGCGCTGCATCGCCGAGTGCGCGGCCGCATCCGGGAAGTCTTCCGGCCCCGGCAACGGTGCGCTCCAGCAATCGGCCTGCTGCCGCGCCCAGCCCAGGTCGCTGTACGGCAGCGGCGTGGGCGGCAGCAACGGCGGCGTGTCCTCCAGCCCGGCACGCACGCGATCGCGTGCGGCGTACCAGAATCCCGCCGCCTGCGTCCGCGTCGCGGCACCTACGGTGTTCAGCTCGCCCACCCAGTCCATGCGGTTGGCCAGCCAGAACCAGCCCTTGCTGCGGATCACGCCCGGCATGCCCGACTGCAACGCGCGGGCGAAACGCGCGGGATGGAACGGTCGCCGCGAGCGGTAGACGAAACTGGCGATGCCGTACTCCTCGGTTTCCGGCGTGTGCTCGCCACGCAGCTCCTTTACCCAGCCCGGCGCACGTTGCGCACGCTCGAAGTCGAAGCGACCGGTGTCCAGCAGCTCGGCCAGCGGCACGTCACCGAAGCTGGACAGCAGCAGCTTCGCGTCGCGGTTCAGGCCACGCAGCACGGCCAGCGTGTCCTGCAGCACTTCGTCATCGGTCTGATCGACCTTGCTGACCACGATCACGTCGGCGAACTCGACCTGTTCGCACAGCAGGTCGACCACGCCGCGATCGTCATCCGGCCCAGCCTGCTGGCCACGCTCGGCCAGGCGCAGCGTCGAGCCGAAGTCGGCGAGGAACGCGCTGCCATCCACCACCGTCACCATCGTGTCCAGGCGCGCGATGTCACTCAGGCTGAAGCCCTGCTCGTCGCGCACCGCGAAGGTGGCCGCCACCGGCATCGGCTCACCGATGCCCGTCGACTCGATCAGCAGATAGTCATAGCGCCCCGCATCGGCCAGGCGCCGCACTTCCTGCAGCAGGTCATCGCGCAGCGTGCAGCAGATGCAGCCATTGCTGAACTCCACCAGCGTCTCTTCGGTGCGGCGCAGTTCGGCGCCGCCCTCGCGTACCAGCTGCGCATCGATGTTGACCTCGCTCATGTCGTTGACGATGACCGCCACACGCAGGCCCTCGCGGTTGCGCAGGATCTGGTTGAGCAGGGTGGTCTTGCCGGCCCCGAGGAAGCCGGACAGCACGGTGACCGGAAGGCGACGGTCGGCGCGGGAAACAGTGTTCATGTCGGAGCGGGTTGGCTGCGGAACGGAAATGTTACTGTATAACAATTACTGCGCAAGGAACCTCCCCCCATGAAGTCGCCTTCTGCCGCCCTGCTTGATGCCAGCGCGGTCGCCCTGTCCAGCCTGTGCCTGCTGCACTGCCTGGCGCTGCCCCTGCTTGCCGCCGCGCTGCCGCTGTTCGGCACGTGGGCCGAAGCGGAATGGGTGCATCTGCTGTTCGTGGCCATCGCCTTGCCGCTGACCGGCTACGCGCTGTGGCGGGCAGAACGCCGTCACCCGCTGCCCGTGCTGGCCTGGGCCACCGCCGGCGCCGGGCTCGGCCTGCTGCTGGCCGGCGCGTTGGCGCTGCCCTCGCACGACTGGGAAACACCGATGACGGTCACCGGCAGCCTGCTGCTGGCCGCCACGCATATCTGGAACGCGCGGCACCGCCACGGGTAGTGCCGGCCGCTGGCCGGCAACCTCATGAACGGGGAAGACAACCTGCAGTCGCCGGCCAGCGGCCGGCACTACCAGGTCATTTGCCGTAGCGGCGCAGCAGCTCGACCAGCACCTGGGCCTCGGCCGCCCGCTGCTGCGGGTCTTCGGCGCCCACCACGTGTTCCTGCAGGTGCTCGTGCAGCAGCTCCATCAGCAGGCTATGGGCGGCACCGCGCACGGCGGCAACCTGCACCAGCACGTCCGCACAGTCGCCGGCCTCACCCTCCGGCCTGTCCAGCGCCTGCTCCAACGCCGCCACCTGTCCGCCGATGCGGCGCACCCGGGTCAGCAACTGCTTTCGATGCTTGTGTACATGAGCCATGCCGGAATCATATACCCTATGGGGGTATCCACTCCACCGCTGGCCCCCATGCACCTGGACGCCCTTGCCGCCGCCCGTCGCCACGAACACCGCTTCGACGACGGCAACCCGCTGGCCGAACGCAATACCCGCCGCGCCCTGTGGCTCACCGTCAGCATGATGGTCGTGGAGATCGTCGGCGGCTGGTGGTTCAACTCCATGGCCGTGCTCGCCGACGGCTGGCACATGAGTTCGCATGCGCTGGCGCTCGGGCTCTCGGTGTTTGCGTACCGCTGCGCACGCCGCTACGCGCACGACCCGCGCTTCGCCTTCGGCACCTGGAAGATCGAGATCCTGGCCGGCTATACCAGCGCCATCGCCCTGCTCGGCGTGGCCGCGCTGATGGCCGTGCAGTCGCTGGAGCGGCTGTGGGTACCAGCACCGATCCACTACAACGAAGCCATCGCCATCGCGGCGGTCGGGCTGGGCGTGAACCTGCTGTGTGCCTGGTGGCTGCACGACAGCCCGGGCCACGCGCATCATCACCATGGCCATGACCACGGGCATGGCCACGAACACCACGACCACGGCCATGCGCACGGTCACGACCTCAACCTGCGCTCTGCCTACGTGCACGTGCTGGCCGACGCCGCCACCTCGGTGCTGGCCATCGTCGCCCTGCTCGGCGGCAAGCTGCTCGGCCTCACCTGGCTGGACCCGGTGATGGGCCTGGTCGGCGCCGTACTGGTCACGGTGTGGGCGGTCGGCCTGCTGCGCGACAGCGGCCGCATCCTGCTCGACGCGCAGATGGACGCGCCGGTGGTGGCCGAAGTACGCGAGGTGATCGAACAGGGCCCGTGGCCGGCACGCCTGGCCGACCTGCACGTCTGGCAGGTGGGTCGCGGCAAGTACGCGGTCAGCGCCAGCGTGGTCACCAGTGACGCCACGCTGGATGCCGATACCGTGCGCAACGCGCTGGCGATCCACGAAGAACTGGTGCATGTAACGGTGGAGATCCACCGCAGCGAGTGATGCACGCCAGGTAGTGCCGGCCGCTGGCCGGCAACCCCATGAACACCGCACGCCACCTGCAGTTGCCGGCCAGCGGCCGGCACTACCGCTAGAGCTTCAGCATCATCCGCAGCAGGTACATCAGCAGCGGCAGCGCGCTCAGCACCGCACCGCTGATGCCGATCCATGGCCAGCGCTCGCCACGCACGCGCGCGGCCACTGCCAGGCCGCCGCCCACCAAGGCCGCGCCCAGCACGCCCACGCCCAGCCCAGCGGCCATGCCATTGCCACCGGCAGCGACTGCCGCCTGCGCCGCCACGGTTCCTGCCCCCCACCCCACAGCAATCCCCAGCCAACTGGCCACGCCGCACCACGGTGCCTTGCCCTGCGCCATCCGAAAACCCCTGTGTCCTTGCCGAATTTCTGTACGGGCCACGCCCGCGTGCTGCCTACACTAGCCGCACCTGCCCTGTAGGGACATCCCATGCGCACGCTCCGCCTGCTGCTGCCCGGTGCCCTCCTGCTGCTCACTGCCTGCGGCGACGATGCGCGGCTTCCCTTCTCCGCCGACCCATTGCAGGGCTGCTTCGCCACCGGCGCGCGCAAGCCCGCCGACTTCCGCATCGACAAGGAAGGCGGCCAGTACTTCGTTTCCTTCAGCCGTGGCGAGCAGTGGCAGCGCGAACCGAACGCCCTGCACAAGGCCACGTCCAGCGAGATCAGCCGCTACTTCCGCGACGACGCCGACCAGATCGACAATGCCCTGATCCGCATGTCCGGCGGCTTCGGCATCTTCCACTTCAACAAGGGCGCGACGCTGAAGGGCAAGGCCAGCGACAGCGACTACATGGCGCTGATGCTGATCGGGGCTGGGCCGGTGTATGCGGTGAAGTGCGATTGAACTGTAGAGCCGGGCCCACGCTCGGCTACGTTTGCAGTAGATCCACGCCATGCGTGGATGCAGGCATGGTGGAGCCTAGGGCGGGCTCGGCTCTACAACAGCTGCGGTACCATGCCCTCCCCCGAACCGCCCCGGTACCCGCCGTGCCCCATTACACCGGCCCCCTGCTGACCCGCGACAGCGCCGATACCCTGCGCCGTGCCCGTGACAAGGGCGCCGCCGACTGGCAGGGCTCGCTCGACCTCGGGCGCAGCCAGGACAGCGTGGCGCTCGATGCGGACGGCTTCCACTTCCGGGGCCAGCCCTATCCCTGGCCGGGCAAGCTGAAGGACCGCACCCTGTACTACTGGGATGGCGAGGACTTCGCGCCGATCTCGCGCTACAGCGGCTCGCTGATCAAGCTGGTGCCGACCGAATGGGGCGCACCGACCTTCGAGATCGACGGCATCAAGATGCTGCCGACCTCGAAGCTGTCGCCGTTCGAGGATGCACGCCGCAAGGTGGAGCTGGTCGCCCCGGCCGGCAAGGTCATCCTCGATACCTGCGGTGGCCTCGGCTACTTCGCTGCCTGTGCGCTGGAAGCCGGTGTCGGCCAGATCCGCTCGTTCGAGAAGAACGCCGATGTGATGTGGCTGCGCACGCTCAACCCGTGGTCGCCGGATCCGGACTCGGCTGCCGCCGGTGGCCGCCTGCAGTTCAGCCACGGTGACGTCTCGCAGCAGATCGAACAGGTGGCCAGCAACAGTGTCGACGCAATCCTGCACGACCCCCCGCGCTTCGGCATCGCCGGCGAGCTGTACTCACAGGTGTTCTACGACCACCTCGCCCGCGTGATCCGCAAGGGCGGCCGCCTGTTCCACTACACCGGTGCGCCGAACAAGCTGACCAGCGGCCGCGACGTGCCGCGTGAAGTGGCCAAGCGCCTGGAAAAGGCTGGTTTCAAGGCCGAACTGGCGCTGGACGGCGTGCTGGCCGTCAAGCGCTGAGCCTTACTCCGAATCGACCTTGGCCAGCTTCATCACCCACGCCGGCACCTCGGGCTCGCCGGCGTAGAAATCCTTCGGCTTGCTCTCCGCCATCGCCCAGCGGTGCAGCCAGCTAGGGCCATAGCGGCCGTTGTAGCCCTCGGCACCCCGCGCATAGGCCGGGTCACTCATCGCCTCGTCCAGCGAAATGAAGCGATAGCCGCGGCGCTTCGTGGCCGCCACCAGTTCGGCGAAGATGGCCGCGTTGAGCTCATTGGCGTGCATCAGCCACACCTGCGGCAGCGCGTACCCCAGCAGCGCCTGCGACTGTTTCTCGTAATAGTCCAGCTTGTTCAGCATGTACGGCACGTAGCCCTTGCGCAGCTGCGCCAGCGTCGCCGCGCGCGCGGGCGAGTCCGCCTGCTCGTTCATCACGTTGGCATAGGCGAACGCCCACACCCACTCACCGTTGTCCACCGTCACCGGTGCCACGCGGTAGCCATGCTGCTTGAAGAACGCATCCATCTGCACCCGCTCATCCGCGGTGCGCCCGGCACGCAGGTAGGGGTGGCGCATCCACTGCGGCGCCTGCCCCTTCTCGGCCAGCAGCGGCCGCAGCACCGTCTCGCCGCGCAGGAAATCCTGCTGGAACGCCGCCAGGCCCTTCGCATTCAGATCCATGTGCGAGTAGGTGTGGTTGCCCAGCACATAGCCCGCATCACGCCAGTCGCGCAGCATCTGCACCCGCGCCGGCTGCACCTGTCCCTCCACCTCAAGCTTGTTCTCGTTGACGAAGCCGACCACCGGCACGCCTGCCTGGTGCAGCTGGGCCATCAACCCCTCATGCCGCGCCTGCAGATCCGGCGGCACGATCTGGTCCAGCCGTGCCCACGGCAGATCATCGATGGTCACCGCGATACGGCGGTCCACCTCGGCGGCATGCACCGCCAGCGACAACAGCAACAACGGCAACGCACGCAGCAACAAGCGCATCGGGTCTTCCCTGGAGTGGCGAGGCGTCGACTGTAGCGCGATTGCCGCGCGCCGCCGAGCGTGCTCAGCCCGCCCGGGCCCGCGCGATCGCACGCCACAGGGCAACGCCGCCGGCCATCGCGGCCAACAACAGCACCGTCAACACCAGCGCCAGATCATCCGGATTACGCAGCAGTGGCGCGTTCACCCGCGTCAGGATGTGGAACACCACGCGCTGCGCCTGCTCCAGCGGTACATCGCCCTCCGACACCAGCTCCACCAGGCACGCCGTGGGTGACAGCCGCGCCACATTGCTCCACGCATCCTCGTACAGGTGCAGTACCCATCCGGCCAAAGCCAGTGCGCCACCGTGCAGCACCATAAGCGCCACGTTCGCCGTACGCAGCCGATCGCGCAGCCACAGCGCACGGCTTGCGCAAACCGCCATGGCCCCCAGCAAGGCCAGCACCAGGCCTACCCATGGAATCCAGCCCAGGGGTTGCCAGTCATCCAGTGCGCCCGCACGCGCCATCACCTGTTCGGCAACCTGCAATCGCGCCTGCGCGTCCGGGCCCCCACAGGCCACCGTCACCGGCTCCAGCAACAGCTCCACGCGGTAATGGAAGAAGCCGGCAGCCAGCACCACAGAAAGCAGCGCGACCCACTGGAGCATCAACAGGATCGGCCCCTGCCCACAGATGCGGCGGATTCGGGAAGTGGCGGCGCTCATCGGTTCATCCATGACAGCAAAGAGCCATCCTAACCAAGCGCTTCGCACGTGTCGGCTGGCGGATGCGACACGCACCACGCAGCGCCGTTACGATGACGAGGTTGATTGAATCCGTGTGTGCCAAGCAGGATGTTCCCGATGGTGATGCTGTATCTGGTGGTACGAACGCTGCTGCCACTGCTGGCGTTCGTGCTCGCATGGTGGCTGCTCTCGCGCCTGATCAATGCGCGCGTCGCCCGGATGCCACGCGTCCCGTTGAACCTGCCGGAGCACAGCAGCAGCCCCCGCAGGAAGGATCGACGCATCTACGCGCGCAAGCTGCGGCGCAAGCCGGGCCTGCGCACGGCAACCCGCGCCGCCACCGCACCCCGCAGCTGGCACGTCGCCGCGGCCATCCTCTCGCTGATGGCGCTGATCGCCACCGTGCTGGTCATCCCCGATGGCGCACGCTTCCAGGTGATGGTGGACAATCTCACCGGTTATGCGGGAACCGTCGTCGAGGCGCAGGTTCCCGTGGCCGCACAGCCCGTCGTGCTGCAGGCATGGCAACCCGCGCTCGCACAGCTGGGGCGGCCCACGGCGATGCGCTACCCGATCGGTCGCACCGGCGGTGAGCATGAAGCCCATGCGGTCGTGCCCGTGCAGGTCCGGCAGCAGGGCAACCGCCTGCAGGTGGCCATCGCGCTGCCGTTGGACACCGAAATGCTGCGTGCGGAACTGGCACGGCTGGCCGGGTTGCCAATCGAGGCCATTGACGTACAGCAACGCGAGGTTGCGCCGTGGAGGGAGGCGGACTGGCAGCCACTGCCCGGCCCTTAGCGCCGAGCCCATGCTCCGCTGCCCTTTGCCCCTTCTCCGGCTGGCACGCGCTGCGCGCGCCAGCCGAGCATCGGCTCGGCGCTACACCAGGCCCACAGCCAGCCTTTGAATCACGACCCACGCGGCAGCTTCGCCGCCCACATGTTGTCGACCAGGTTGGGATAGCGCCGCCCGTTCTCCTCAGCACGTTGCCGTGCCGCCGCCTTCTGCGCATCCGATAGCGGTTGCGACGTCTGGCCCTTGGGGTTGGGCTTCTTCCACGGGGGTGTTCTGGTCTGGCGCATGGCCGCAGCTTAGCGCTTCAGGAAGTTCAGCAGGGCCAGATTGAAGCGGTCGGCGTGGCTGGTGTTGCAGCCATGTGGCGCGCCTTCCAGGATCACCACTTCGCTGCCCTTGATGGCCTTGTGGGTACGCTGGCCGGAGCCCTCGAACGGCACGATGGCATCGCTGTCACCGTGCAGGATCAGCGTCGGCACCGTGATCTTTTTCAGGTCATCCCGAAAATCAGTAGTGGCAAACGCGTGCATGCAGCCCAGTGCCGCCGTCTGGTCGGATTGATGGCACAGCGCGATCGCCGCCTGGCGCGTTTCTTCGGTCACCATCAGCTGGCCGTTGGCGCTGAAGAAGTCGCGGGTGAAGCCGTCGAAGAACGCCTCGCGGTCCTTCTCCAATCCGCTGCGCATTTCATCGGCCTTGTCCTGGGTCAGCGGCCCCTCCGGGTTGTCGTCACTACGCAGCAGGAACGGCGGCACCGCCGAAGCGAACACCACACTGTGCAGGCGATCCTGGCCGTGGTTGGCCACGTAGCGCGCTACCTCGCCACCGCCCATCGAGAAACCGACCAGGGTGACATCGCGCAGGTCACGTTCCTCGATCAACCCCGCCAGGTCCGCCGCCAGGGTGTCGTAGTCATAGCCCTCGCCCGGTTTGTCAGAGCGGCCGAAACCGCGCCGGTCGTAGCTGATCACGCGGTGCTGTGCATCGCGCAGGATCGCCACCTGGGTCTTCCAGGCGTCGGCAGACAGCGGCCAGCCATGGATCAGGATCACCGGGCGGCCGTCGCCACCGGTATCTTCAACATGCAGGCGGATGCGGGAAGCAGGCATGGACGCTCCTGTGGAAGGGGAGGAGTGCAGGCTAGCGGCAGCGCCCTGTGGCAGCCGTGAGGGAATCACGCCCGCCCGTGACATCGCCTGCACATGCCGCAACGCGAAGCCGCACCGGCCTGGCCGGCCTTCGCACCGCGCCCAGGCGGTTTCGTCGCAGGGCCGTACCGCCGCGGTCATCGGCATGCCAGCCTGCGCAGACCATCCCCGGGAGTCTTGCCATGCTGCTGCTCACCCTGCCCCTGCTGGCCGCCGGCCTGGTTGCCGCGCCAGCGCCGCCTGATGACCTGCGCGAGCAGATCCGCCAGGCCGATACCCAACTATTCGCCATGGCCTTCGAGGCCTGCGACGCCGACAAGGCCGCCGCGATGACCACCGAAGACATGGAGTTCTTCCATGACAAGGACGGCAAGTCGGCCAGCAACCGCGAGGATTTCCGCCGCAGCGTAGCCAACCTGTGCGACAACGCGCGCAAGGGCGGCTGGCGCCTGCGCCGCGAGCTGGTGGACTCCTCGCTGCAGGTGTTCCCGCTGCACGACGAGCGGGCGCTGGAAATCGGCGACCACCGCTTCCACGAGCGCGGCAAGGACGGTGTGGAACGCTGGGTCGGCCAGGCCCGTTTCATCCAGGTCTGGCGCCGCGTGGACGGGCACTGGCTGGCCGAACGGGTGATCAGCTATGACCACCGGCCGGCGGACTGACCTTTCCGGCGCCCTTCACCGGCCGGATCTATACTGGCAGGGTTCACCCCGACCCACCGCTACCGTTCGATCGCCATGGCAGAGATCACCCCCAACCACCCCGACTACGGCCTCAACCAGCAGATCCGTCAGGGCGTGGCCGCACTGGACGCCCAGCATGGACGTGCGTTCGACCAGACCAGCGAACGCCTGACCGCCAGCCTGACCGTACTCGCCCGCGAGCAGGGCCTGCAGCAGGTCGACCACGTGCTGGTCAGCAACGCCACGGCCCAGCACCCGGCCGGGCACAACGTCTTCGTGGTGCAGGGCGACCCGGCCAACCCGGCGCACCTGCGCGCGATGATGCCGACGGCCGTGGCGGCGCAGACGCCGGTGGAACAGTCGATGCAGAAATTGGGGTTGGCCCCGCAGCAGCCGGCCGTGGGGTTAGTGCCCGAACAGCAGACCCGTGAGCAGGAGCAGCAGCAGAACCTGGCACACCGTCTGGGCTGAGCCGCCTCCAGCGTTGTTTGCGGAGCGGCGCAAGTCTCTGATCATTTTCCCGACAGAGGGTCCGCGTGGACCCGCAGCTGTGCCGGGTAATGCTGGAGCAAGAGGGTGGGCTGCACCGTGCGCACATCGAGGCGGTAGCGGGCATCGGTTTCCATCGGCAGGGTGACGATGTTCAACCTGTATCGGCTGGCGTCCATCGATACCTGATGCGCGTAGCGCCAGTCTGCCGACTCATGCCATTCGGGGAGCGGCTGACCCAGATTGCGCGCCCTTGCCTGATGGACATCAGACGTTGCAACGTCCTGCTAGGCACCTGCGACCCAGCGCTGCAGGGACAGCTGGAAGGGAACATGAACAGGGTCCATGTCAGGCCCGGGGCCATGTCGCTGCACCTCAAGATCCAGCACGTAGGGTCGACCCGGGTAGAAACTGCGGGCATTCGTCTCGAACTCGAACCGCACCGTCTGGCCTGGCTCGGCAAGGTTGATCGGCTTGACCAGATCCAGCGGCTCCGGTGCATCCGGTATGCGGCTGCTGCAGGCGCCGAGTGCACCCACCAGCGTGAAGATCAGGCCGGCGCGCAGCCAGCGGTGGATACCCAGCATGATGAAGACCCTTTGGCGTCCTGCCATGAAGTACCTATCCTGGCGAGCGACCAGTGGCGCCGCAACCAGACGATTGATTACTTTCCGGCGGGACGGGCGGCATGGATCCGCAAACGGGCCGAGTAATCCTGCAGTGCCTCGGTCCTCTGCACCGTGCGCACGTCCACGCGGTAGCGGGAGTCAATTTCCACTGGCAGAGCAACCAGGCTCAGCGTGTACTGGCCATCACTGCCCATGTGCGGCGACGTATACCGCCATTCGCCGGATTCATGCCATTCCGGAAGCTGCTCACCGGCATTGAGCACCCCGGCTTGAAAGCTGTCGTAGGTGGGAACATCCTTCCAGGCATCAGCACGCCATTGCTGCAGGATCACCTCGAACGGGATCCGCATTGTGCCCACGTCAGGCTCGTCGGGCTTTCGCGTCTCTTGGCGCTGCAACTCCAGCTCCAGCGCATACGTGCGACCCGGGTGGAAGTTGCGGGCATTCGTCTCGAACTCGAACCGCACCGCTTGGCCAGACTGGGTCACGTTGATCGGCTTAACCAGATCCAGCGGCTCCGGTGCATCCGGTATGCGGCTGCAGGCGCCGAGTGCACCCACCAGCGTGAAGATCAGGCCGGCGCGCAGCCAGCGGTGGATACCCAGCATGATGAAGACCCTTTGGCTCCCTGCCATGGGGTTCAACCCTAGCGGGCTGGTGCTGGGCACTGCAACCAGGCAAAGAAAAAGGCAGGGTCTGCACACTGCCTTCCTCATGCGACGCGCTACGGCGCGGGGCCTTGCGTCAGCGCCTTACAGCTGGATGCGCGCCACGCTCTCGTCAGCGCCCTTGTCATCCTTCTCGCCGTTCTTGATGCTCACGAACAGCACGTTGTTCTTCGCATCCAGCGCCAGGCTGTTCGGGTGGGTCGGTACCTTGTAGGTCGCCACCTTCTGGTAGCTGTCACTGTTGTACGCGGTCACCGTACCGGCTTCGCGGTTGGTCACGTACAGGCGCTTGCGCGGTGCATCCAGCAGGATGCCCAGCGGGCCGGCATCGGTCGGGATGCTGGCCAGTTCCCTGCCGGTACTGCGGTCCAGCACCAGCACGCGCTGGCCCGGATGCTTGCTGACCAGGCCGCTGCTCTTGGCCTGGTAGCCACGCAGGAATTCCGAGCCCTGGTCGGTCACGAACAGGCGCTTGCCGGCCGGGTCCAGCGCGATGTTCATCGGCTGCTCGGCGGCGATCTTGTGCTGCGCCACCACCTTGTTCGAATCGGTGCCCACCACCACCAGGTCGGCCAGCAGGTTGCTGGTGTAGACGCGCTTGTTGGCCGCATCCAGCGCCAGGCCCGGTGCCTTGGCATTGCCCAGGCCATCGATGGTGTTGATCACCTTCAGCGTGTTCGTATCGATCACGAACAGCACGCTGCCCACGTCCGGCTGGCTGCTGTGGCCGGTCACGTACAGGCGGTTGGCCGCGCTGTCGACCACCAGCTCGCGCAGGTCGTGGGTGTAGGCAGCCTTGCCGTCCTTGCCGGTCTTCTTCTCCATCAGCTGGATGGTGCCGACGGCCTTGTTCTGCGCAGTGTCGACTACGGTCACCGACAGGTCCACGGTGTTGCCCACGTACAGGCGGTTGTGGGCGTCATCCAGCACCACACCGAACGCCTTGCGCTCCAGCGGGATGCGGGTTTCCACGGCCAGCGTGGCCGGATTCAGGCGCAGCACCTGGGCCGGGCCGGCGTCATCGCCGAAACCGCCGGAGGAGGCCACGAACACGGCGTTCTGCTTCGGGCTGTAGGCCAGCTCGTACAGTCCCTTGGCCACGGCCTGGCGCTGTACGGCGGTGGTGGCGCTGGCGGCGGGCGCGTTATCGGCGAACGCCGAAGGCACGCCGAGGCTGAGCGATACAGCAAGGGCCAGGGCGGCCGAACGGAAGAGAGGAGTACGGAACATGCGAGCGTCCTTGAATGGGCACGGGAAGGTGTCCTGGCTCGCTGGGCCGTACTGCGACGGCCCGACCTGCATCTGTCTGCGCGGGTGGGCTGGCTGGGGTTGCAAGGGAATGGTAGCAGGTGGGGGCGTGGCGTGCGCCGGCGCGGGCGTGGTAGACGTTCGACCTTGGTCGCCCTTCAGTTCAGCGCTCCCCTATAAAACCAGACTCAGTGCGCGTCTCGATACTTCTTCCTGCGCTCAGCTGCCACCTTCGCATGCTGCTTAAGCCTTTCCGAGCTAGGCCGATCGTTTGCGGCATTTGGTAGTCTCAACGGCTTGCCATGCAAGTCGGCGTAAGGACCGCCCCGCGCGGACTTCGCGACTTGAATGATGAAGCCTTCCGCGACCCAAAGCAGTCCAAGGTCAAAGAGCGTGTGAATGTCAGCACGGAGCAGCAATCCGTTGTTAACGGAATTTGTGTGGTCACCAAGATACGGGCTGATATGCGCCGCCTCCAGAAGTGCCTCAATCTTGCACCCCGTTACGGCACACGTCTTGTCGTAGCTTTTCAGTAGCCTTCGGCGGAACGCTCGCTGCCCCCGGCGCACGTAGATGGCCCGCAACGTCTTGTTTCGACGATCTGCGTCATCCGCAGCCTGCGCCTCTTGCTCTGCCGCCTCTTGCGCACTAAACAACTCCGCACCGAGCGTGTCCCCAGGACGAATGGGGCGCCAACGAAGAATCTCGTCGAGCGCCTCACTTCTACCCTGCAGAGCTTCCTTAACATCGAAGACGCAATCAACGGGATTGTTCTTCTCCATGGATCGAAGTACGACCTCACCACAGTAGTAGAACGGCTGGGCGTCCCGCCCCCGTTTTGCATAGATGCGAACGAATAGAAGTGCCTTCACGGCGCCCTTCTTCAGGGCAACGATGCGCTTAGATGTTTGGCTCTGGCGGTACTGGCTCTGCCAGTGGAATTGCTCACCCTCAAAGGAATCATCGTAGCCGCCATCCCCCTTTTCCAGGGTTACAAGCAGCAAGGTGGCGTTACTGAAGGAAACTACGCCGCTCGTCCAGCGTGGATCACGGGATTCAGTAGGGGGTTTTACACCACCCGCATGAGCCATCTCCTTGCGGCTGTAGGTCTTGCCAATGACCAGCCCATCCGAATTGAACACTTCCTGCTGTGCAGCCATGACCCATCCCGTCCCATAGACGGGGGAATTCTAGTGGCGGCATAACCATAGACTCAATCAATTGGCGATCCAGAAGCTTCGATTTGCAAGAGGCAAAGCCGACAGGACCTGACAGAATGCCCACTGCTGCTGGCGCGACACCTCTCCGCGGAGTGGGTACGACTTCCGCTAGCCTTGGAAAATCCGCCGCTACTGCTCCTTCAACCGTAGCGAATCGGCCACATCGGTCTTGGCCGCCACCTCGGTGGCGATGCTGGCGCGGCTGTGCCCTGGGTCGTTGCGGTCGCCCTGCACGATGAAGATGCTCTCGGCGGCGTGGCTGTTCTGGGTCGGTTGGCTGAGCAGCACGTGGTCCACGCGCGAGAGATTGTTCTGCTTGGCCAGCACCAGCAGGCTGGCGCTGATGCGCTGGCTGGCTGCATCGAACGGGCGGCCGTGCGCGGCGTCCAGCTCCGCTACCTTCTGGATCAGCTGCGAGAACAGGCGATGGTCGGGGTGCGAAGGGTCCAGCAGCGTACCGGCCACTTCAATCGGCGTCGGCGGCGGCTCATCGCTGGCACGGTCGCCCTGGCGATGATGCTCGGCCTCACGCTCGGGCATCGCGTGGTGGGTTTCGGCATTCAGGTCGCTGCCCGGGAACGGCGCGGCAATGCACTGGATCTCCGGCAGGTTGAACAGCACCGCGAACTCGCCCAGGTTGCTGCCGCCGTCCAGCGGCGCCGGCAGCGGGTGCAGGCCGGCGTAGTGCAGGGCCGTCCAGACGAAATCGCTGCAGCGATTGATGGTGGCCGGGCGATCAACGTCGAATTCGAACTCGGCCGGTTCCTCGGCGAAGTCACGCAGGCAGCCGTAGTGCTCTTCGGTGATTTCCAGGGTACGGCTGTAGTACGGGTCCAGATGCTCATCGGCATCGTCGTGGCGCACCTGCGCGTACTGCACGCCGGTGGGGGTTTCGCCCGGCGCCTGGCGCGGCGGTGCGAAGCCGTAACTGTGGGCCTCGTCGCCCGCGGCCACTTGGAAGTACATATGGCCGCGCGGCGAGACGCCTCCACTTTTCAGCGGGGTGCCGGGGGCGGCCAGATAAAGGGTTGCGGTGTAGCGTGTTGCCTGCTCCATGCCTGCTCAGCCTTGTTGGGTACTGCGGTCCTGAGCGGATGATGGCATAGGTGGGATGGCGGGCAGGTGGAGGAAGAGAGGACGCCGATCGCGACTTGCTGAATATGTGAGCCAGCATGCAGTAATGACCCCGCGGTGGCCGCGGTCCCGGCTGCGACTGGAGCTTGCCATCCCACCGTTCTATAGTCGTTTCGATCATGCAAGGGAATCGCCCATGAGCAGAGCACCGGCTTGCCGGCTTGCCTCCTTCGCCCTGGTGGCCGTGCTCAGCACCACCGCCTGCGCGAAGGCCCCATCCACGGAAAAGGACCCGAACGGAACCCCCATGTCCGAAACCGCAACCAGCCCACGTACGGTGGGCGGACAGACCTACACAATGCAGCCGGTGGAAGCTCGGCTTGGCCCGCACCGCTTCATGTTCCCGGCCAACCTCTACTACAACCAGACGGGCCCCTTGGCCGATGGGGGCGTCATGCTCACTGTGTTCTGGCCTGATTTCGATGCAGCGCCTCCTGGTGATCGCCCGGTGCGCAGCACGCAGGACAGCCGGCGGCAGGTACTGGTCGAGCTTAGGTACATCGATCGCGTTCCCATCCAGAACTATCTGGCACGTCGGTCCAGCAGTGAGGCCACCAGCGCGCCGGGGTCGCTGGAGCGAAGAGACCCGGTAGAGAATCTTGCGCTACGCGTTGCACAACCCGAGCGATGGGGCCTGACGCCCTATTCGATCGACCCATCGTTGATGGAAGCCTATGCGAAGGAGTCAGAGGCTGCGCTGGGCAGGCCTTACGTGCACAACCCGGGGATGGAGCCAGACTGGTATGTGGCCCGCTCGGCGGAGGGGCAACTGACAACGTTCATCAGCTGCGACCCGGCAGATCGCATTCCTGACGGACTTGTAGCTCAGGGAAAGACACTTGAACGCGTCGGAGAAGGCCAGATCGCAATGTGCCGCCATTCCATCGTGGATGTGGGCGACAGCATCGCCATCGAGATGAACTATGCACGCGTAATGCTGAGCGACTGGCAGCGTCTGGAAACCAGCGTGCGTGATCTTCTGAGCCGCTATCGCGTTCAGCCGTAAACCGCATCTCAAGGATGAATCATGAGCGGACTTACCGATAAGGATATTCGTGTCCTGTCCTCCTACGCGAAGGAGGGAAATCGCGAGCTGTATTGGAACTATCTCGCGCAGCTTCCCGACAATGATGGCTATGGACTGCTGGCGTTGGGTGTTGTGCGCAACGACAGCCTCCCCGGCCGGGTGGCCAACAGCTTTGCAACCGCCGTTGCCGAGCAACAGGCCACGCTGTTCGGCAACGAGAAGAACGTAGCGTTCACCGAACGCAGGCAGGAAACCTTCGGCCAGGATCTGATCAGAAACGACCTGGCGGAGCGCAGAAGTTGGGTGGAGGCCGGCAGGCCCGATCTTGCTCTCAACCTGCCCTATACGAGCACGCTCAAGTCCCACGATGTTTCCTTCGAAGCTAACAACCTCAATGTGAACTGCTGGACGCCGCGCTTGCTGCTGGTGTCCACGGAGCACAAACGCGGCGAGCAGGCAGCCGAAAAGGTATGGCAGAACATGCTCGACAACAGCGCTGCCGGCGCATTCCGTGCCGGCAGGACGGCAGTCAGCGTGCACCTGGATATGCCGCAGCCCGCTGGGCATTTCTACTTCGTTGAGCTGAGCAAGTTCGAGGGCGCAGCGCTCCTGCAGCGCGACGCCGTCGATCCGAACGTGATTGGTACCAAGTTCGACTACCACAGCTACGACCCCAAGGACGGCAGCTGGAACCACACAGTGGGCGTTCCCCCGCTGGATAGAACAACCAAAGAGACCGATCCCGCCGAGATTTCCGCGTTGAACGAGACCCGCGAAGTTCGCTTGGAACGCGAGACCAAGGCGAAGCAGTTTCATCCTGAAGATCCCTACAGAGAGATCGCCAAGAGCCCACGCGTGGTATCTACGCAGGAACCCGAGCCTCTCCATACGGAAGGACGCCGCATCGCAGCGATAGCGCCAGGCAGCCCGGACTACGCGCTCCATCAGCAGATCCGCCAGGGCGTCGCTGCACTGGACGAGAAGCACGGCCGCCCCTTCGACGCGACCAGTGAGAACCTCGCCGCCAGCCTGACAGTGAGGGCACGCGAGCAGGGTCTGGAACAGGTGGACCATGTGGTGCTGAGCAACGCCACGGCCAATCAGCCGGCGGGGCACACCATCTTTGTTGTACAAGGCGAGCTATCTGACCCTGCCCACCTGCGTGCAGGAATGCCCACTGCCGTGGCTGCACAAACGCCGGTGGCTGAGTCGCTGCAGCAACTGACTGTGGTGGGCGATCAGCGCGAGCTCGCCCGCCAAGATGAGCAGCAGGCGCTGGATGCACGTGCGCAGGAACAGCAAAGCCACGCCATGCGCATGGGCTGATCGCGCAGGCTGAGGCGGCCTCCCTCGGGGCCAGAGGTCGCAGCCCCTGAGACCTCCCCAGATCATCCTCCCCTGCTTCGGGAGGATGACCATGACCAAGATCGACCCTGCATGGCTGGAAGCTTTCGACAAGGAGCTTCTCTACTTGTTCGCCATCGATCATGGCGACGCAGGCATGGATGAGTACCTGCTGGGCTGTTACGCAGACCTGCCGGCACGCGAAGCGGCGCTGGCGTTCGGCAGCGACTACGACCTGGAGCGCGACGATGCGCTGTGGCCACGGCCGGGCGTGGCGTCGGAAAGTTAAGCTGTGTCGCAATCAGCACGCTTCGGATCTCAGACCTGCGGGCGGACTGTCGCTTTTGAGACCCCGACCCTCTGCAAACCGTGCTTTTCAATGCGCATTCGGGCGGTAACTTAACACCGGCCGAAACCGCGGCACCGCAAGGGTTCTGCCACGCCTGCGCCATGCAACAATGCCGTAAGCGTCAGCATTTACGGCCTCTGAGGTCTACGGTTTCTTGGCATCTCGCAACCATGCGAGTACACCTTGGCATGCCACCGGGAAAGGGTGGCGCGGGGTTCGAAAGCCCGCTCAGTAACCTTGTGTTTTGCGCTTGTCAGCCGGCGTCACCTTTGGGGTGGCGCCGGCTGGCAATCCGTTCGCGTTCCATGGCGGGCGGTGCGTGGGGGTCTTCGGACCCACCGGCTTGGTTACTGTCCGGCTTTCGAACCACGCACCGTCCGCCGCCTCTATCGGTGGCGTTGCTATCTGTCCTGTACGGAGCATTGCCATGAACACATCGGACTTCCGTTCCCTGCACGCGCAATACGATCCGGACAACGCCGAACCCGAGCGCGAACCGTCCGTCGATCCCAACGCCTTCGTCGCCACGCTGCGCCGTATCGGATCTGGTGCGGCTGCGGATGGCCAGCCTTGGCCGGAACGGCATCAACTGCCTGGGCGATGTCTTCAGTTGGCGGATGCGGATTGCGCGTTGGCGGGGCTGCGTGTGGTGGCGGAGCTGATGCTGGCTGCGGAGCGGACTAGGCAGAATGGTGCGCCCGAGGAGTACCTGGGGGATCGGGTGATGGAGGGGTTGAAGATGGCGTGTGTGGCGTTGACTGCGCAGGTGGCTGAGCGATTGCAGGTTCACCGATAAAGATGAGCGTTCACGCACACATGTAGCCAAATGATTGTTGAGGAAAATCAATGGGAAGAGGCAATTGAGCCTGCAATGATGCAGGAACAGCGTTGCAGACTCAAAGTGTGAAACTTGGCAAACACGGAGCGTGTGTGGCAAAACCTAAGCCGCAAGCCATTCCACTATCTCAGGCAGGGGGAAAATATCCTCAGGCACTGTTTTAGCCAACAAAGTTGCCATATAACGTTGCCGCTCATCCCGCCCAAAACTCACAATGCTGTTACAGACCACACTATCAACCCCCGAAAGGCGAGCGTATGCACCTATACACGCCCAGATACACTCCTCTCCCGCGTGACCATGAGGAAGCCATTGAATTGAGATATTTGTGCTGAGGGAATCCTCATGATTCTCAACAAGCCCATTTATACGATCGACGATCATTTTCGCTCGAGGTTCGGCACATCCTCGACTTTCAAGTGAAGAAATCAAGGAAGTGGCGATCACAACACGATCTGAATTGGGCTCAAAGTGCTCGTGCCTCAATAACCCCCCTACCCTTGATAAAACCCCCTCCTCCTGCAGTGCAAGCGAAAGACACGAGGAGACTACAAGGATTTTTTTAAATTCATCATTAATTAATGAGAAGAATCCATTCTTCAGTGACCCACTAAACGCCATCTTCAAATAGGCGACGACATGATCCCGTCGAAAATTGTAGTTCTCAATAGAATGACCTTGCGTGGAGAATTCTCTGGCTCCCTGGACAGGCGCGACCCAAGCATTAGAAAGTCGGAACTCACCCGGGGGCAATCCATCCCATTCCCGATCTTTCAGCACCGCGAGCACATCATTGATCCTCGGCAAATTATTCGCGAGCTGCTGCGCCACTCTTACCACTTCCTTCACTTTTTCTTTATTACCCATTCCAGCACAGCATTCACCCTCAAGAATGCCGGCCTGATCAACCGTAAATACTGCGTCACAATCCCTTTCAGCATGCAGCCTAAGAATAACATTCCGGTCGGATATCCCTTCTACAAGGAGCGTCTTGCCACTCCTCCGCAGGGCTGCATTAATAAATCCATTTATGCTGTATTTCGATCCCATTTCTTATGCCTCATCCACGTCATCAGGCTGAACATCGTCAAAAAGTGAAGGCTGCTTTCGCGCAGAAGCATTAGGCTCAAAATCTTGAACATCGAACAAATGCTCAGCCCCAACTTCAGGCGAGTGAGTGCACACGACAATTTGTCGATCCGGTGCTTGGCGGGTCAACTCGTTGAGAATTATGCGCTGCCAATCGATATGGAGCGAAAGCTCCGGCTCGTCAATCAGGAACATTCCAGACGTGAACTTGGTACGGCTCGCGCAGTACAGCATCGTTATAATTTGCCTCTCACCCGAGGAGAGCGCATTCATTCCATATGAATGACCTGCCCCGGTCGAAATTGAAACAAGTCTTTTCGTCGGCCGCTTTTCCTCAATGTTCCTGCCAATCTTCAGCTGTTTTCCATCCAAGAATTTGTTAACTGAATTCTCGAACTCTCGCGTTTTGCGAAGCGCATTTCTTCGAGTCCCCTCTCGCTCCAACAATGCCTTCCTATAAATATCAAGAAGATATCTATTGACCCCAGAGGGTTGAGGTGACGAGCCAAGCTGACGTGCGGACCGCAGAAGGTCCTGATTTATTTCTTTGGAATTCTCGACACCCGAAGCCAATTCCTGAGCCTCAAGAAGATCGGATATCTCCTGAAGAATACCTTCATTGGAATCCTTGGATTCAGTGCTTTCTAGCCCAGCACTAACTCTAAATACCTTTACGAATGTTTCCTCGAACATTCGCTGCTCTTTGGCAGTTATTTCGTACTGCGCGCGGCGCCACTCTTCAGTTAAGGAAGTCTCGACATCTGAAATACTTGGGTAGCGAATAACAGGAACAAATTCGCCAAACCACTGGCGGCAAACAAGTGTTTTTTCTACCGAGGAGAGTGCTTCCTCGTGCACCTGCCGGGGGGACAGATTTTCTCTGGAACCCTCCCTCAAGGCTATGAATTCCAATTTCTGAAGCGATTCCAATTCTTCAGATCGTGCTTCACTGTACCTGCCAACACCATATCCATCTCGCCTTGTTCGCTCCAGAACCGAGCGGAAAGCCGGAAGATATGTCGCGCGGCCGCCGAGAACAGTTCTGAGAGAAGTCAGCTCTAGCGGCGATAGCGCGTCTATAGAAGATCCGGTCAAAGCCCCGTTAACAGATACTCTGATCGCCGAACTATCCTCATCCCTTTCAATTTCGACCTTGTCATCTGCAGACGTCCAAACGCAGATTCGCTGAAACTTGATGTATCTAAATCTGTTGAAATCGAGCTCAAGAAGATTAGCCAGAAGGTGCAGCATTGTCGTCTTGCCACGACCATTCTTGCCATAGATGACATTCAGACCTGGGCCCAGCGTCATATCGACATCCATTTGCCCATGAAGCCCCTCAACGACAATGCGCCGAATAAACAACGGACTAGCAGTGGACTTGCGCTCTTCCATAATTCCATTTCCTCTTATTATTCAGCGCCTGACAGCACACTCGAAGCAGAAGTACGTATCGCACTATCAACTAAAAGAATGGCGACCTAGGGTCGCCATTCACTAATGTCCTCAAGAATTCGAATCAAACCCCAACAGGATTAGCCTTCTCCGGATCAATCTTGTACTGCTTGATCGCCCGGGCCACATCCTTCGCGGTCATCTTCCCTTCCTTCGCCAGCGCCGCAATCGCGGCATGGGCGATGTAGTACCGGTCAACCTCAAAGAACCGGCGCAGGTTCGCACGCGTATCCGAGCGACCAAACCCATCCGTACCCAGCACCGTGTAGCTCATCGGCACGAACGCGCGGATCTGGTCCGCATACGCACGCACGTAGTCGGTGGCGGCAATCGCCGGGCCCTGGCGGCCTTCCAGCAGCTCGGTCACGTAGGCCTTGCGCTGCTCACCTTCCGGATGCAGGCGGTTGGCACGTTCCACGTCGAAACCATCGCGACGCAGTTCGTTGAAGCTCGGGCAGCTCCAGATATCGGCGGTCACGCCGAAGTCCTTGTCCAGCAGCTCGGCCGCGGCAATGGCTTCGCGCAGGATGGTGCCCGAGCCCAGCAGCTGCACGCGCAGCTCGCCCTTCTTCGGCTTGCCGGCGTCGGTCAGCAGGTACATGCCCTTGACGATGCCTTCGGCCGCACCTTCCGGCATTTCCGGGTGGGTGTAGTTCTCGTTCATCAGGGTGACGTAGTAATACTCGTCCACCTGGTCTTCCATCATGCGCTTGGTGCCGTGCTGCAGGATCACCGTCACTTCGAAGCCGAAGGTCGGGTCGTAGCTGCGCACGTTCGGGATGCCACCGGCCACCAGATGGCTGAAGCCATCTTCGTGCTGCAGGCCTTCACCGTTCAGCGTGGTGCGGCCGGCGGTGCCACCCAGCAGGAAGCCGCGGGTACGCATGTCGGCAGCCTGCCAGGCGATGTCGCCCACGCGCTGGAAGCCGAACATCGAGTAGTAGATGTAGAACGGCAGCATCGGCACGTTGCTGACCGAGTAGCTGGTACCGGCGGCCATCCACGAGCTGATCGCACCCGGCTCGCTGATGCCCTGCTGCAGCACCTGCCCGCTCTGGTCTTCGCGGTAGAACATCAGCTGGTCGGCGTCGACCGGCTTGTACTTCTGGCCGAACGGCGCGTAGATGCCGATCTGGCGGAACAGGCCTTCCATACCGAAGGTACGGGCTTCGTCGGCCACGATCGGCACGATGTGCGGGCCCAGTTCCTTGTCGCGCAGGGTGATGTTCAGGCTCTGCACGAACGCCATGGTGGTGGAGTAGCTGCGCTCGCCGCTGCTCTTCAGCAGGCGTTCGTACGCTTCCAGCTTCGGCGCCACGAAGGTCTTGTCGGCCTTGCGGCGGCGCTGCGGCAGGTAACCGCCCAGCGCGGCACGGCGTTCCTGCAGGTACTGCACTTCCGGCGAATCCGCGCCCGGGTGGTAGAACGGCACCTGGCCGTCGGCCAGCTGCGCGTCGGTCACCGGAATGTTGAAGCGGTCGCGGAAGTGGCGCACCGCTTCGTCGTCCAGCTTCTTGGTCTGGTGGGTCGGGTTCAGTGCCTCACCGGCGCTGCCCATGCCGTAACCCTTCACGGTCTTGGCCAGGATGACGGTCGGCATGCCCTTGGTGTTCACGGCCTGGTGGTAGGCGGCGTACACCTTGTGCGGGTCGTGGCCACCACGGTTCAGGCGCCAGATGTCGTCGTCGGAAAGACCGGCGACCATCGCAGCGGTTTCCGGGTACTTGCCGAAGAAATGCTCGCGGGTATACGCGCCGCCGAAGGCCTTGCAGTTCTGGTATTCGCCGTCGACGGTTTCCATCATCAGCTTCTTCAGGACGCCGTTGGTGTCCTTGGCCAGCAGGGCATCCCAGTAGCCGCCCCACAGCAGCTTGATCACGTTCCAGCCGCCGCCACGGAACACGCCTTCCAGTTCCTGGATGATCTTGCCGTTGCCGCGCACCGGGCCGTCCAGGCGCTGCAGGTTGCAGTTCACCACGAAGATCAGGTTGTCCAGGCCTTCACGGCCGGCCAGGGCGATGGCACCCAGGGTTTCCGGCTCGTCGCTCTCGCCGTCGCCGATGAAGCACCACACCTTGCGGTCGGACTTCTCGATCAGGCCACGGTTTTCCAGGTAGCGCATGAACTGCGCCTGGTAGATGGCGGCCAGCGGGCCCAGGCCCATCGACACGGTCGGGGTCTGCCAGTAGTCCGGCATCAGCCACGGGTGCGGGTACGAGGACAGGCCACCGCCGTCCACTTCCATGCGGAACTTGTCCAGCTGCTCTTCGCTGATGCGGCCTTCCAGGAAGGAACGCGCGTAGATGCCCGGGGCGCTGTGGCCCTGGATGAACAGCAGGTCGCCCGGGTGGTTCTCGCTCGGGGCGCGCCAGAAGTGGTTGAAGCCCACGTCGTACAGGGTGGCGCCGGAGGCGAACGAGGCGATGTGGCCGCCCAGGTCACCCGGCTTGCGGTTGGCGCGCACCACGGTGGCCATCGCGTTCCAGCGGATGATCGAACGGATGCGCCATTCCAGCTCGGCGTTGCCCGGGCTCTTGGCCTCGAACTGCGGTTCGATGGTGTTGACGTATTCGGTGGTGGGAGAGAACGGCAGGTAGGCGCCCGAACGACGGGTCAGTTCCACCATGCCTTCCAGCAGCTGATGCGCGCGCTCGGAGCCCTCGACATCAATAACGGCCTTCAACGACTCGATCCACTCCTGGGTTTCCACAGGATTCGGGTCGTTGTTCAGCACCTCGTTCAACCAGTTCATTAGCGCTCCCATAACCGCACGCACGCGCGCGACTGTTGTATAGATTTCTAGACCGCAAAGTGTAGCGCACCAAGGGCTTTCGTCACTTGGCTACGCAGGCGTATGGATGCAACCGGCCAGTGTCCGCAAGGGGCTTGCCGGGCCCGCTGATGGCCCTGCGGCAGGCCTTGGCGGCTGCGTGGGCTGTCGCTTGCGGGCCGCTGCGCCCATGTGCAGGACGCAGTGTTACCGCTGCCGATGACGGTTGTAGGGCAACTCCGGCACCGCTGCAGGGGCGGTTCGGGCAACGGTACTGAACCGGCGACAACATGTCGCACCTGCCTCTGGATCGGTGCCGGCATCGGGTCCAGCGTGGGCTGCGAGTGAGGGGCCTGGCGGCCCTGCTCCCTTCCACGGTTCGCCGGGGCGCCCTGCAAGGGGCGCCCCTTTTGCTGTGCACGCGGCCGCCCGTGGCCCAAAACGGACCTGCTTGTGGCCGGATCGATGATTGCCGGCTTCGATATATCGATATATCGTTTGCACACTCGTTTAACGATATATCGAAATGAGCCGAAGCCCCTCTCCCAGAGCCCGTTCCACCGATCCGGATGTGCCGCGCCGCAACGGCCAGCCGCGCGTGCTGAGCCGCGGCGACCTGCGCCTGCTGGTGCTGGCCCTGATCGGCGAGCAGCCGCGCCATGGCTACGAGCTGATGCAGCTGATCAGCAACCAGTTCATGCAGGCCTATACGCCCAGCGCCGGCACCATGTACCCGCTGCTGGCCAGCTTCGAGCAGGCCGGCTGGATCGAGGCCGAGGAAGTGGATGGGAAGCGGATCTTCCGCATCACCGCTGCCGGCGAGTTCGAGCTGAAGGTGCAGCGCACCCAGGTGCGTCTGGCGCAACGTCGAGCCTTCGACCGTGCCCGCGAGATCACCAAGGCCTCGCTGCCGCCGCCGCTGGCCACTGCCCTGCGCGAGTTCAAGCGGGCGCTGGTGCATCACCACGGCCGTTGGGCCGAGGGCGAGGCGGAAGAAGTGGCGGCGCTGCTGACGCGGGCCTCGGCCCTGCTCAACGGTACCGCCGGTAGCGAGAGCCCACCGTTTTCAACGACCCAGCCAGACTGAATCCAGCCAGGTCCTCCCCTACGCCGCGCGCCCCCGCGCGACACCTTTACAGGTATCCCCATGACCGAACACAACAACACGCGCCTGCGCCTGGATGTGCGCTTCCGTGAACTGACCGTGCTGCGCACCGAAGAAGTCACCCCGCACATGCGCCGCGTGGTGCTGGGTGGCGACGATCTGGCCGGCTTCGATTCGCCCGGTGCCGACGACCACATAAAGCTGTTCTTCCCCAACAGCAGCGGCGAGATGGTGCTGCCGGTGCTGACCGCCGAAGGCCGCAGCTACCCGGACGGCAAGGCGCCCTCGCCGTCGCGCGACTACACCCCGCGCGCGTGGGACCATGAAGCCGGCGAGCTGGCCATCGACTTCGTGCTGCACGACCAGGGCGTCGCCGGGCCGTGGGCCGAGCGCGCGCAGCCGGGCGATACGCTGGTGATCGGCGGCCCGCGCGGCTCGTTCGTGGTGGCCGACACCTACGATGCCTACGTGCTGATCGGCGATGAAACCGCGCTGCCGGCCATCGCCCGCTGGCTGGACGTGCTGCCGGACGCTGCCGAGGTGCAGGCCTTCATCGAAGTGCGCGACGAGGCCGAACGCCAGGACCTGCCGCAGTACGAGAACGTGCGCATCCACTGGCTGGAGCGCAACGGCTTCCCGGCGGCCGGCAGCACGCTGCTGGAAGACATGCTGACCGACTTCGAGGCACCTGACGGCGATGTCTTCTATTGGATCGCCACCGAATCGCGCCGCGCGCGGATGATGCGCAAGTTCATCGAAGGCCACCTGGGCGTGCCGCGCGACTGGATCCGCTCGACCGGCTACTGGAAGGCCCACCCGGACGAAACCGACGGCGATTGACCGGCTCGGGGTCAGATCCCTTTTCCTGTGGAAAAGGGATCTGACCCCATGCACCAGAACCTGCCTGGCGGGTGCGGACCGTTGGTCCGCACGCCCTTGACTGTGTAGAGCCGAGCCCACGCTCGGCTGCTCTCCGCTCGGCCACCGATGGACCCATCGCGCTACCCGCGATGAGCCGAGCATGGGCTCGGCTCTACAGGAGGGACCGCGACCGGCGGCACGACCCCCTCCCGCACCCACCCGAACCGCTTCGCGGCCCAGATCTCCAGCGCAACCAGCAGCGCGATGACCAGCAGCGGCAGCAGCAGCCCGAAGTACACGCCGGGCATCATGCCGTTGATCTGCGCCTTCACCAGCCGCAGCACGCCACGGGTGTGCAGCAGCTCATCCACATGCATGGTCAGCGCCTCACGCACCACCTTGGGTTCCAGCCCGACCGTGCCGGCCTTGTCCACCAGCGTGTCTTCCACCATGCCGCGCAGCAGGCCTTCGCGCACCTTGCCGATCACCCAGCCGGTGCCGCGTGCCAACGGGCCATTGCCAAGACGATCAAGGCCGGGCAACGGATGTTCGCTGAGGTAGGCAGAGGCAATGGTGTCGGCCACATCGCCCACCGTGCCCTGGCTGCGCAACGCCTCGCGCATGCGCGGGTCGTCCAGCGAGTCGGTGAAGCCTTCGCTCCAGCCTTCCACCAGGGTCTGCAGGTGCGGCTGGAAATGATCGAGCTGCTTGAACAGCGCGCGGTGCGCACCGGCGGTGAAGCCCAGCTGCAGCCCGAAGATGGCCGTGGCCAGCGGCAGCAGCACCACGTAGCTGGCCAGCAGCCAGTGATGCCAGCGCTTGCGCCGCTGCAACCAACCCCGGCGGTGCAGCCAGCGCCAGCCGAGGATGCCCAGCACCAGGCCAAGCAACGTGCCGAGCACGCTGCCGCCCAGCAGATCGAGCACGCTCAGGCCCGACCAGAATTCGTTCAACCAGTACTGCGCGTCCTGCATGGGTCTTCCTTCCGTGGGTGATACAACAGCCATTGTAGAGCCGAGCCCACGCTCGGCTGCTCTCCGCTCCGCCATCGGAAAACCCTCGCGCTGCGCGCGATGAGCCGAGCGTGGGCTCGGCTCTACACGGATTCCGACACCCGGTTCAACGCATCAGCCGCCAGGCAATGCGACAATCGCGCTCCTTTCCTGCAGCAACGAGGCCCACATGGCCAAACTGACCTTGGCCAGCGTGGATGCGCTGCGTACCCGCTTTGCCGATGACGCCGCCTGCGATGCGGCGCTGGCCGCGTTCGCCGACACCGCCGTACTGCGCGCGCCGCTGCGCGAGCTGGTGGCGGCACAGCACCGCTACCTGCAGGCCGAATTCGAAGTGGCCCAGGTGGCCGATGTATTGCGCCGCGACCAGAAGTACGCGCCGGTGGGCCGGCCGTCGGTGCACATCGTGCAGCTGCGCAAGCAGCAGGCCGCGACCAAGCAGGCGGCGCTGATCGCACGCCAGGTGGTGGCGCAGGCCGCGCAGACGTTCGTGCGGGTGAGCGGGCTGGCGGTGAAGGCCAAGCAGAGCCCGAGCGAAGCATGTGGGGCGTGGCTGGGCGCGTTGCGCTGAGGGCGCGTACCCGGTAGTGGCCAACCTTGGTTGGCCTGCGGAGTGCCCATGTGCCAACCAAGGTTGGCATCTACCAACGCGCGTTCCCCCGCACCCAAAAAGAAGGCCCGCTTTTCAGCGGGCCTTCTGCCTTCTCACGACGAGTGAGCGGGGTGCATCAAGCGGCCGGCTTTTCGCCGGTGGCTTCGGTGGTGATGCGGATCTTCACTTCATCGCTGACATTCGGAGCATACGCGCCGACGCCGAAATCGCTGCGCTTCAGGGTGGTGGTGGCATCGAAGCCGGCGGCCGGAACCTTGGCCATCGGGTGCTCGCCGCCGCCGTTGACGGTGACGTCCAGGGTGACCGGCTTGGTGATGCCCTTGATGGTCAGGTCGCCGGTAACAGTCAGCTTGTTGGTGCCGGCCGCTTCCACCTTGGTGCTCTTGAAGGTGGCATCGGCGAACTTGGCGGCGTCGAAGAAGTCGGCGCTCTTCAGGTGCTCGTCGAACTTGGCGGTGAAGCTGTTCAGGCCGCTCAGCGGCAGCTTCACTTCCACGGTGGACTTGGTCACGTCTTCGGCGTTGTACACCAGGGTGCCTTCGACGTTGCCGAAGTGCGCGCTCGGGTTGGAGAAGCCGAAGTGGCTCCACTGCGCCAGCACGTCGGTGTGGCTCGGGTCCAGCTTGTAGGTGCCCGAGGCGATCTTGATCGCTTCGGCAGCCGGCGCAGCAGCGGCGGCATCGGCGGCCGGGGTGGCGGCCTGCTCGGTGGTGGCCGGGGCGGCGGCATCGGCGGCCGGGGCAGCGGTGTCGGCCGGCTTGGAGCAGGCGGCGATGGCCAGGGTCAGGGCCAGCGGCAGCAGCAGTTTACGGGTGGCGCTCATCTGAGGAACTCTCCGGATCGTAGGGTGGGTACACGGTGCAGCAAGAGCCCGCCGCACGACGGCGGGCCCGAAACCGATACAGCGACTTACGCGATGCGCGCCGCTTCGTCGAACGACAGGCGCGGCAGGCGCGGGAACAGGCCCGCCGGATCACCGTAACCCAGGTTGACCAGGAAATTCGACTTGATGGAGGTGCCGGCGAAGAAGGCTTCGTCGACCTTGGCCGGGTCGAAGCCGGACATCGGGCCGGCATCCAGGCCCAGCGCGCGCGCGGCCAGGATCAGGTAGGCGCCCTGCAGGCTGCCGTTGCGGATGGCGGCTTCATGGCGGCCTTCCTGCGGGCCGTCGAACCAGGCCTTGGCATCGGTGTGCGGGAACAGGTACGGCAGCTTCTCGTGGAAGTCCAGGTCGAAACCGATGATGACGGTGACCGGCGCCGCCATGGTCTTGGCCAGGTTGCCTTCGGACAGCGCCGGGGCCAGCTTGTCCTTGGCTTCCTTCGAGGTGACGAAGACGAAGCGGGCCGGCGTGGTGTTGGCCGCGGTGGGACCCCACTTCACCAGGTCGTACAGTTCCTTCAGCAGGCTCTCGGGGACCGGCTTGTCGAGGAAGGCGTTCTGGGTGCGGGCCGTGCGGAACAGCTGATCGAGGGCGGCGGCGTCGAGCGCGTGGGACATCGGTGGATCTCCAGGGCGGCGAAAGGAAGTCAGTGCCCGCGGGCGGCGCGGGGCGAATCGACGAGCCGCAGTGTAGAGTGTCGCGACTGTTGCAACACCCAGCAGGACTGAAACGAATTAATGCCAATGGTGAAACGATCGAGCGCGCCCTGGACGGTCACTGACGGCCGCGCGGGCAATGTCCGCCAGGCGGTCGCGCTGGCCTCGGCATTGCGCCAGGGCACCCACCGACCGCTGCTGCTGCAACCGCGCGCGCCCTGGCGCTGGCTGGCGCCGCGGCGCCTGCCCGGCGATGTGAACGGCTACGGCGAGGCCTTCGCGACGCTGGCTGCCGACGCCCCGGCGTTGGCGATCGGCTGTGGCCGCCAGGCCGCTGGCGCCCTGCGCGTGCTGCGCGCACGCGGCAGCCAGGTGGTGCAGATCCTCGACCCGCGCATCGGCGCGCGCCACTGGGATGTGGTGGTGGTGCCCGAACACGACGCCCTGCGCGGCAGCAACGTGCTGACCCTGCTCGGCAGCCTCAACCCGGTGGACGATGACTGGCTGGCCTGGGGCCGCGCTGCGTTCGCCGGCTTCAGCACCCTGCCCGGCCCGCGCACCGCACTGCTGGTCGGTGGGCCGACGCCACTGGCACCGTGGGATGAGACGGCGATGGTCGGTGTATTCCAGGCGCTGGCCGACCAGATCCGCAGCGAAGGCGGCAGCCTGCTGGCGACCACCTCGCGACGCACGCCGCCGGCCTTGGCCGAGATCCTGCGCGCGAAGTTCGCCGACCTGCCGCACGTGATCTGGGGCGATGGTGGCGACGGCACCAATCCCTATGGCGGCCTGCTCGGCTGGGCCAACCGCGTGGTGGTCTCGCCCGATTCGGTGAACCTGCTCTCGGAGGCGTGCGCCACGCGCATGCCGGTGATGGTGGCGCTGGCCGACACAGCGCAGGGCCGCCTGGCGCGCTTCCAGCAGCAGCTGCGCGAACGCGGGCGGTTGCAGGCGCACTGGCTGGACTGGCAGTACGACCGCATCGAGCCGCTGCGCGAAACCGCGCGGGTGGCGGCGGAAGTGAAACAGCGCCTGGCATCACGGTAGTGCCGGCCGCTGGCCGGCAACGCTGTACCTGACATCACGGTAGTGCCGGCCGCTGGCCGCCAACGCTGCACGCATTGCCAAACCCTGCCGTTGCCGGCCAGCGGCCGGCACTACCCGATTGCGCGGCGCAAGGGCGTGGATCGCCCGCTGCGCTGAGCAGCGTATGATCGGCGCGCGGGCCTGCCCGCCGTTGAAGGTACCGACATGGATCGTTTTTCCCGCCTGCCCCGCGCCGCGCTGCTGATCGCCAGCCTGCTGGCGACCGCACCGGCCTGGGCCAACAGCACCGCCTGCCGCGAGCGCTACCCCAGTGTGGCATCGCAGGCGGCGATGCTGGACGTGGCCTGGACCACCGCCGAACGCCTGGACGCGCTGCCCGATGTGGACGTGGTGGTCGCCGCGCGCGGTGGCCAGGACCTGAGCCGCTATGGATTGCGCCACAGCCACCTGGCCTTCCTGCTGCGCGAGGACGACGGCCGCTGGCGCGCGATGCACCTGCTCAACCGCTGCAAGACCGACAGCTCGCAGCTGTACCACGAGGGCCTCGGCAACTTCGTCGGCGAGAGCGGCGGCCATACCGACCTGCGCATCGGCGTGCCGTCGGCCCCCTTGCGTGCCGCACTGCGCGCGATGCTGGTGCCGCCCTCGATCCAGCCCAAGGCGCTGCACGAAACCAAGTACAACGTGGTCGCCTACCCGTTCGCCACCGACTATCAGAACTCCAACCAGTGGGTGCTGGAGGTGCTGGCGGCGGCGATGGCGCAGGCCGAAGGCGCGCCGGCCATCGTCAAGCGCGAACAGGCACAGCAGTGGCTGCGCCAGCAGAAGTACCAGCCCAGCGTGCTGCACATCGGCCTCGGCAAGCGCGTGGGTGCGCGCCTGTTCGTGGCCAACGCCACCACCACCGACCATCCGGCCGGCGAACGCATCTCCGGCAACTATTCGGTGGTGACGGTGGAATCGGTGTTCGACTTCCTGCACCAGCGCAGCCAGCTGCAGCAGGAACTGGTGATCCCCCATGTGCCGGTGGCCGGTGCCACCGCCGCCTCGCCCTGAATCCCGCAAGGAGAACGACATGCGTCTGCTGCACAACTCCCTGGTATCGATGCTGATCGTCACCGCGCTGGCCTGGTCATCGGCCGCCCATGCCGAACGCCGCATCGTGATCATCCATGACCCGGGCCCGCAGGGACCGAGCCTGGAAATGTCCACGCAGATGGTGGCCTCGGCCCGCGCCGCCGCGGCGAAGGAAGCCCAGGATGCCGCCGATGCCGGCCAGCCGCTGGCCCGCCCGCAGCAGATCAAGCTGCCGCAGATGGAGGTGAGCGCGATTGCCACTACCGTCGACGGCCGCCGCGAAGTGCTGCTGCGCGATGCCAACGATCCGCAGAACACCGCGTCGATGCAGTACCCGCGCGGCGTTGGCGACCCGGCCGTGCAGTTCACCGTGGGCCAGACCGTGAACTTCGAGCCGACGGGCAATGACCAGGGCTGGCAGTTGAAGGACAACCAGGGCCGTGCGCTGGAATACCTGCCCGAGGCTACCGGCCCGCGCGACATCTTCGATACCCGGCGCTGAGCTGCCGCCCCACGCTGACCAGGAGGTCTCCATGTTCCGTTGCCTGCGCGTTCCCACCACTGCATTGCTGCTCTCAGCGCTGCTGGTGCCCACCGTCCATGCCGGCGCCGCGCCGCAGTTGAACAGCAGCGAGGCCAGCGTGATCGTGACCTCGTTCGTGGTGCTGTCGCTGCCGATGGCGGCCTCGATGGGCCTGTCCGAACTGTCCAAGGCGCCGTTCAAGGCCAGCGAACGCAATGCCAGGGCGACCCGCACCAAGGCGGTGCCGCTGCCGCCGATGGAAGTGAAGAAGGTGGAGACCACGCCCACGGGCGAACGCCAGGTGCAGTTGCAGGTACCGGACAAGGCCGACCACACCGCCACCCTGCGCTGGCCGGTGCAGCCGCCGGGCGAGAACCCGACTGCAGCCTTCGTGGTCGGGCAACGGGTGCATTTCGACCCCACCGAGGCCGGTGCCGGCTGGAACGTGAAGAGCGCGCAGGGCCAGACCCTGGCCTATGTGCCGACGGCCTATGCCGCCGGTGATGTGATGAGTGAAGCGCTGTAAAGCTGAACGACCGGTTTTGGCTTTGCCGCAGGCCGGGCGGATAATGGGCGATCCCCTTTGTCCCCTTGGCTCGCCATGTCCGTGCGTCCTGCCCCTCTGTTTGCCCCGCTGACCCCGCGCGCCCTGGTGCTGGCGGTACTGGCCATGGGTGCAGTGGTGCTGCTGTCCAACGTGCTGGTGCAGTACCCGATCAACGACTGGCTGACCTGGGGCGCCTTCAGCTATCCGGTCGCGTTCCTGGTCAGCAACCTGATCAACCGCCGCTTCGGCCCGGGCCCGGCGCGCCGCGTGGCGTGGATCGGTTTCGCGGTGGCGGTGCTGCTGTCGATCTGGGTGGCCACCCCGCGCATCGCCATTGCCTCGTGCTCGGCGTTCATCGTGGCCCAGCTGCTGGACATCACCGTGTTCGACCGCCTGCGCCGCGGCAGCTGGTGGCGCGCACCGATGGTGGCCACCACCTGCAGCGCGACGGTGGATACCACCCTTTTCTGGTCGATCGCGTTTACCGGTTCCACCTTGCCGTGGGTGAGCTGGGCCGCCGGCGACCTGGCAGTGAAGCTGGCGATCGGTGTCTGCCTGCTGGCCCCGTTCCGCGCGTTGTTGTGGAAGATGGCGCCGTTGCGCGCCACCAGCTGACCGCCATTGATCCGGTGGGTGCCGACCGTTGGTCGACACGCCCTGCAGAACTCATCGCTGCCGACAGATTGTGCCGACCAACGGTCGGCACCTACCAGGAGCGGGCATCGCAGGGCCATTGATCCGGTAGTCGCCAACCTTGGTTGGCGCTTGGCATTCATGCCAACCAAGGTTGGCTACCAACTGCAGTCCTCCGCCATCCGGCACTCAGGCGAACGGCAGCTCTGCCGCTCTGCACGCCGCCGTAATCGCTGCACACGCCTCTTCAATCGCCGGCGTGGTCGGGGCCAGCCGCGGGCGGCGGTCCAGCGTGCAGGCCAGGCCCACGTCCAACAGCGTGGCGTGCGCGCCATGCAGCGCCTGCGCGGTGGCATCGGGCAGGAAGCCCGCAACCGCCAACGCATCGATCAACGACGGCGTATCGCGCGGCTGCAGCAACGCCACGTGCCGCGCACTGCGCGCAAGCACACCGGTCTGCAGCAGGAATTCCAGGTCCACCACGCCGCCCGCACCCTGCTTCAGGTCCAGCCGTGCGGCGTCGCTGCGGTCCAGTTCGGTGCGCATGCGCCCACGCATCTTCAGCACGTCGGCATACAGCACACCCATGTCGCGCTCACGCCCCAGCGTCTGTGCACGCACCTGCTCGAAATCGGCCAGCAGGCTGGCATCGCCGGCCACGCCACGCGCGCGCACCAGCGCCTGGTGTTCCCAGGTCCACGCACGTTCGCGCTGGTACTCGGTGTAGCTGGCCAGCGAAGACACCAGCGACCCCTTGCCGCCATCCGGGCGCAGGCGCACGTCGATGTCGTACAGGCGGCCGGCGGCGGTGACCGCACCGAGCAGCGCCATCACCTTCTGCGCCAGCCGCGCATACCAGCGCCCCGGCTCCAGCGGACGCGCGCCGTCGCTGGCCTCCACGCCGGCCGGGTTGTCGTGCAGGAATACCAGGTCCAGGTCGGAACCGAAGCCCAGTTCAAGCCCGCCGAGGCTGCCGTAGCCGATGATCGCGAAACGTCCACCGGGAATCGCGCCGTGCGCGGCGCGCATGTCCGCCTCGGCCATCGCCAGCACGGTGACCACCACCGCCTGCGCCAGTTCGGCCAGTTGCCGCGTGCTGTCCACCGCGCCCTGGCGGCCGTCCAGCGTGGCCATCGCCATGCGGAAACTGAGCGCCAGCCGCGTCTCGTTGAGCCAGCGCAGTGCCGATTCGGGATCTTCCACCGCCAGCACCTGCTGGCACTCGGCCAGCATGCCGGCCGCATCGGGCATCGGTCCGGACACGCGCACGTCCAGCAGTTCGTCCAGCAACAGCGGGTACGCGGCGAGCCGCTCGGCCAGCAGCGCGCTGCGCGCCAGCACATCGACCAGACGCGCCAACGCGCTCGGTTGTTCGTCCAGCAGCGCCAGATAGCTGGTCCGGCGCAGCACCGCCTGCAGCAGGCCGAGCACGCGCTTGAGCGCGGCATCGGGCTGCGGCGAACGCGTGGCCGCATGCAGCAACGCGGGCAGTACGCGATCCAGCCGCGCACGCGCCGCATCGGACAATGACTTCACGCCGGTGCCCTGGGCGAAATCGCGCAGCGACTGGTCTGCGCCATTGGCATCGAGGAAACCGGCTTCGGCCAGCAACGGCGCGTTGCTGCCCTCGGGCAGGCTGCGCCAGTAGTTGGCCAGCGCGTCGGGCGCGGCCTGGCCCTTGCGCGGGGCCAGCAGCGCGGCGAATTCGGTGCTGACCCGCTGCTGCTGTTCGGCCAGTGCCGCGCGCAGTACCTCCCAATCCGGGTAGCCGAGGCCGATGGCGATGCGCGCGCGGTCCAGCGCGTCGCTGGGCAGCACGTGGGTCTGCGCGTCGCGCAGCATCTGCAGGCGGTTCTCCAACCGGCGCAGGAACAGGTAGGCCTCGCGCAGCGCAGCGCCATCGTCGGGCGCAATCTGTCCGGCGGACACCAGCGCGTCCAGTGCCACCAGCAGGCGGCGCTCGCGCAGCGCGGGCTCGCGGCCACCGCGGATCAGCTGCAGCGCCTGGCACAGGAACTCGATTTCGCGGATGCCACCGGCGCCGCGCTTGATGTCTTCGTGCAGCTCGCGGCGCGCGACTTCGGCGGTGATCGCCGCCTTCATCTCACGCAGGCCGTCGAGCGCGGTGAAATCCAGGTAGCGGCGGTATACGAATGGGCGCAGGGTCTGCAACCACGCTTCGCCGGCGTCGATATCGCCGGCCACCGCGCGCGCCTTCAGCCACGCATAGCGCTCCCAGTCGCGGCCTTCGCGCTGGAAGTACTGATCCATCGCCGCGAACGACAGCGCGACGCGACCGGCGCTGCCGAACGGGCGCAGGCGCAGGTCGACGCGGTGGCTGAAGCCATCGACCGTGGTTTCGTCCAGCAGCTTGGCCAGGCGCTGGCCGAGGCGGGCGAAATATTCCTCGGCGGCCAGCGCGCGCGGACCGTCGGATTCGCCGCCCTGCGGGTACGCATAGACCAGGTCGATATCGGAACTGAAGTTGAGCTCGCCACCGCCGAGCTTGCCCAGGCCGAATACCACCAGCTGTTGGGGGACGCCTGCGCCATCACGGACCACGCCGTGCCGCTGTGCGAATTCCTGCTGCAGGGCGTCCAGCGCCAGCCGCAGGCAATCCTCGGCCAGGGTGGTGGCACCAGCCAGGGTCTGCGCCACGTCATCCAGCCCGGCCAGGTCACGCCAGATCAGCCGCGTGGACATCGCGGTGCGCCAGCGCCGCAGCTGTGCCGGCCAGTCGCTGGGTTGCAGCGGATCGAGCACCGGCGCCGGGATCGGCGGGCAGCCGGGCGCGGCCAGCTGCGCCAGCAGCGCCGGTTGCCGCACCAGGGTGTCCAGCGCGAAGTCGCTGGCCACCGCCAGCCGGGTCAGCAGCGGCAGCAGCTCGGCCGGAACGGGCTCGGGCAGGACCTGGGCCAGGCGCGCCAGGGCGCGGTCGACAAGGGGCTGCAGGGTGGCGGGCAGGTCAGCGGTGGCGAGGGTCATGCGCTGATTCTCGCGGGGTCGGATCCCTTTGCCAACGGCGAAGGGCTCTGACCCCGAGGTGCCGCCGGTTGATGCCGCTGCTGGGGTCAGAGCCTTTTGCCCTTGGCAAAAGGATCCGACCCCGAAGGGGTGCCGCGCATTCATTCTGGGCGGCAGGCAATAAAAAAGCCCGCTTGCAGCGAACTGCCAGCGGGCTCTGCTCCCTCCCCCACGTCGGGATGCAGGGCCATCGTGCGGGCTGTGAAAGCACTTTGCACGCTGCACTGCAAAACAAAACCGGTGGGTATGGGTGACCCCGGTGGGGAAAAGCCATTCCACGAAGGTAGAACCCCCCGTACGGATGAGGATGGCCGATAATCGGGTTTCCCCCCAGAAACACTGTCGTCATGTCTGTTGATCGCATCGCCAACGCGCGTCTTCGTGACCGCGTGGTCTCCGCCGAGGCCGCAGCCGCGCTGATCCAGCCCGGTGAAACCGTGGCCATGAGCGGCTTTACCGGCTCCGGGTATCCCAAGGCCGTTCCCGTGGAACTGGCCCGCCGCATCGAAGCGGTGCACGCCCAGGGCCAGCCCTTCCAGATCAAGCTGATGACCGGCGCCTCCACCGCGCCGGAACTCGATGGCGCGCTTGCCAAGGCCGATGGCATCGCCATGCGCATGCCGTTCCAGAGCGATCCGGATGCGCGCAACCGCATCAACGAGGGCAAGCTGGATTACATCGACATCCACCTCAGCCACGTCGCCCAGCACGTGTGGTTCGGCTTCTACGGCGAGATCGATACCGCCGTGATCGAAGTCTCGGCCATCCGCGAAGATGGCTCGCTGGTGCCCTCCACCTCGGTCGGCAACAACAAGACCTGGCTGGACCTGGCCAAGAAGGTGATCGTCGAGGTCAACGAATGGCAGCCGGCCGGCGTCGACGGCATGCACGACATCTACTACGGCACCGCGCTGCCACCGCACCGCAAGCCGATTCCGCTGGTGAACGCCAACGACCGCATCGGCGACACCGCGCTGCGCTGCGACCCGGACAAGATCGTGGCCGTGGTGCGCACCAACGGCCCGGACCGCAACAGCCCGTTCAGTCCGATCGATGCGACCAGCGAACAGATCGCCTCGCACCTGATCGAGTTCCTCAAGCACGAGGTGAAGAAGGGCCGCCTGCCGCCGAACCTGCTGCCGCTGCAGTCGGGCGTGGGCAACATCCCCAACGCCGTGCTGGCCGGCCTGGCCAGGAGCGGTTTCCGCGACCTGGCCGCGTTCACCGAAGTGATCCAGGACGGCATGCTCGACCTGCTGCGCGATGGCGTGCTGAGCTACGCCTCGTGTACCGGCTTCGCGCTGAGCCCGCAGGCCAACGAGACGTTCAAGGAGAACATCGATTTCTACCGCGAGCGCATCATCATGCGCACGCAGGAGATCTCCAACCATCCGGAACTGGTGCGCCGCCTGGGCTGCATCGGCATGAACGGCATGATCGAGGTGGACATCTACGGCAACGTCAACTCGACGCACGTGATGGGCACGCGGATCATGAACGGCATTGGCGGTTCGGGTGACTTCGCCCGCAACGGTTTCCTGTCGGCGTTCCTGAGCCCGTCCACTGCCAAGAACGGCACCATCTCGGCGATCGTGCCGATGGCCAGCCATGTCGACCACACCGAGCACGACGTGTCGGTGATCGTCACCGAACAGGGCCTGGCCGACCTGCGTGGCCTGACCCCGCGCAAGCGCGCGCAGGTGCTGATCGACAACTGCGCGCACCCGGATTTCCGCCCGCAGCTGCAGGATTACTTCGACCGTGCCAGCCGCGAAAGCTACGGCAAGCACACCCCGCACCTGTTGCCCGAAGCACTGTCGTGGCACCAGCGCTGGCTGGATACGGGCACGATGAAGGGCTGACCCCAGGTCCGGACATCGGGTAGAGCCGGCCGCTGGCCGGCTTCCCCTACAGCCGGCCAGCGCCCGGCTCTACCTTCACGCGGTGCGCAGCGCCGCCAGCGACTCAGCCTGCAGCCGCTCGTAGATCTCGAACTCGTCATTCACCGCCACGCCCAGCGCCTGCTCGAAAGCCTCGCGGTTGGCGTGCGCGGCATACGCGCGCTGTTCTTCGCCGCCCAGGTTCGACTGGAAGATGCCCGCGGCACTGACCGGCAGGAAATCCTCGTAGACGATCGGATCGGCCGTGGCCAGGCCGGCGGCCACCAGCACTTCGGCAGGCAGATCGGCCACGCGTTCCGGCGCGGCGCGGCCGGCGTCGGTCAGCTGGTAGCGGTAGTAGCCCAATCCTTCCTGGCGCAGCGTGTCATGGTCATCCGGGAAGCTGGCGAACACCGCCTGCAGGCGCTGCCCGTAGTCGCCACCGGTACTGCCTTCGCCACCGGCATCGCGTGCCTGCGACAGCAGCTGGTCGTACAGCGCGCGGCCCTTCGGGGTGAGCGCAAGGCCGCGTTGTTCGATCTCGCCGAAGCGCGCGGTATGGGTGCCGGCATCGCCACCGTCCGCATCCGGGAAATGCACGGCCTCTTCCAGCGCCTTGAAGCTGGTCTGGCGCAGCAGGATCGGGCAGGCGCGGCGCGGCGGCCCTTCGATCACCGCCTTGGCCGCCATGCCGTGCTCGATCATTGCCGCCTGCGCTGCGTCGATGTCCAGCGTGCGCGGGGTCAGGTGGTTGATGTGCGGGCCACGGAAACTGACCACGTCGGCCACCAGGCGGTGCGCATTGTGCAGCGCGTGGTAGGTCGGCAGATCGACCGTGGCATCGCCGTGCCAGCGGAAGGTTTCCAGTGCTTCGTGGACGAAGCGCTCGGCATCGGCCTGCGACAGGCCACCGTCACGCTCGGCCTGGTCGATCAGCGCCAGTGCGCCGTCGGTGAAGATGCGGCGGCGTGCCAGGATCTTCGCCGACTCGGCACGCAGGGTTTCGTCTTCGATCAGCTCCAGGCGCAGCAGCGAGGTGAACACGCGGAACGGATTCTGCGCCAGCGCGGCGCCGGTCAGCGGGCGGAACGCGGTGGAGTGCACCGGCACGCCGGCTACCGACAGGTCGTAGTAGCCGACCGGGTACATGCCCATCACCGCGAACAGGCGGCGCAGCGTCGCCAGCTCCTGCGCGGTGCCGACGCGGATCGCGCCATGGCGCTCTTCGTCCAGGCGCGCACGCTCGTCGTTGCGCTGCAGCTGCGCGGCCAGTGCCGGGTCCTGGGCAAGCACCTGCGCGTTGATCCGCTCCACCAGTTCCACCAGCGTGCCGTACAGCGGCACTTCGGTGCGGTACATGCGGGACATGGCCTGCGCGAACAGGCGGCGGATCACATCAGGCGAAACGAAAGAGGCGCTCATCAGTCACTCGATTACGGGAACGGGGAACAGCTCGGACCCGTATTGTCGCCGGAGCGCGCGGCGGCGGCGATACGCAGAGCAACATGGCCGGGTAGTGCCGGCCGCTGGCCGGCAACCTCCTGATGCCTGTAACGGTGCAGTTGCCGGCCAACGGCCGGCACTACCGCTTCAACTGCCGCTTCAGGGTGGCATCCAGGGTGATCGGCCGGTCCCAGTGCTGGTAGCTGGCCACGATGGCATGCCGCACAGCGCGGTAATGCAGGTTGTCCGGCTTGGCCGGCATGCGCTTCACCACCGCTTCCCAGCCGCCCTCCGGGTCCTGGCTGAAGGCGCGCACGCTGTCGCGGCAGGTCTGGCCGCTGGCCTTGGCCCAGAAGCAGGCGAAATAGATATCCCCGGCCTGCCAGCCATGGGTGGTGAACAGCGCATTGATGTAGCCGCGGGGGACATCGGCGTAGCGCGACACTTCATCGAGGAAGGCATCGGGGTAGCGTTCGGCGTAATGGTTGATGTCCTGCAACTGGGCATCGATCCAGCGGTCACCGGTTGCCACCTCATACGCAGCCGAACGCTCGGCGGTCTGCTGGGCCAGCACGGTGGCCGGCGCCAGCAGCAGGAACAACAACAGCGCGCGCAGTCGAACGTTCATGCCACGATTCTGCCGCACCTGCCGGGCCCTGTCAGGCCGCCGCAGCGGCCTTGGCCTCGATCGCCGCCAGTGCGGCCGGCCAGTCGTGGGCGGTATCGGCGGTGACCATGCGCGGTTCGTCGTCGGCCACGCCGTGCTGGGTCTCATGGGCCCAGGTCACCGCGTACGGGGTATGCACGCCCCAGCCACCCAGGGTCACCACCGGCTCGATGTCCGAGCGCAGCGAGTTGCCGACCATCACGAAGCGCTGCATCGGCAGGTCGAATTCGGCCAGCACGCGGGCGTAGGTCTCCGGGTCCTTCTCGGAAACGATCTCGATGCGCGGGAACAGCTCGGCCAGGTTGGCGACCTTGATCTTCGCTTCCTGGTGGAACAGATCGCCCTTGGTGATCAGCACCACCGGGTAGTGCTCGGCGATGGCCGCCACCGCTTCGCGCACACCGTCGATCAGTTCCACCGGGTGGCGCAGGGTATCGTGGCCGATATCCAGAATGCGCTGGATGTCCTTGGCCTCGATGCGCTGGCCGGTGATGTCGATGGCCGCTTCGATCATCGACAGGGTCATGCTCTTCACGCCGTAGCCGAAGGTGCCCAGGTGGCGCTGCTGAACTTCCAGCAGGTGGCGCGCGGTCTGGGTGTCGTGCACGTCGACATAGCGCGACAGCAGGTCAAGGTAATCCTGCTCGGCCTTGCGGTAGTAGTCCTCGCTCTTCCACAGCGTGTCGTCACCGTCAAAACCGACCAGGCCGATGGCGCGCGACGGCGCAGGCGTGGACGTGTTCATCGGCCAAGGATACAGGGGTGGCGATGACGAGAAAAACCCGGGCGGCCGCAGCCGCCCGGGTCCCCATGCACCGGTCTTCCCGAATCAGGTCTGGATCAGCGGCCCTGCGCCGCGCCGGCACCCGCACCGGCCTGCTGCGCGGCCACGTAGGCCTTGTACTCGTCGGCGCTCAGCTCGCCGTCCTTGTTGGTATCGGCCTGGTCGAACACCTGGGCCAGGCCGGCGTTCACCTGCGCCTCGGTCTTGCTGATGGTGCCGTTGCCATCGGTATCGATGCTGGCCCAGGTCTGGCCACCACCGTTGGCCTGCGCCGAGGCCGCTGCGGCCGCATCGGTCGCCTGGTCAGCCGCCTGCCCGGCCTGTGCTGCCGCCTGCTGGGCCTGCGCCGCTTCATTCTGCGCATGTGCGGCCTGCTGCTTGGCCGACTGGGCCATCGCCGGAATGGCCAGCACGCTGCCAGCGGCGACGATCAGGGCGATCAGGGGCTTGCGGTTGCGAATAGTCATCAGGGGTGTCTCCTGCATATTGGGTGGTGTTGCGCGGCCTGTTGTTTCCGCACGGCACCTACCCTGCCACCGCGTTTCTGAATCGATTTTGGGCCGCGACCGGCCTCCACACGCACGATTAACCACTCGCATCCACGCATGCTTTAGCGCGCTGGTTAGCGAGGAGTGAGCGGCTCATAAGATGCGCATTCAACGCCTCTGCATTTAACCGGCAGGCAACGAAAAACCTGCGTCAGTCGACGGTTTTTTCCAATGACCGCGAACTGAACAACACCCATCCCAAGGCGACACCGGCGAGCGCGCCGGCGATTTCCAGCACGACACGGCTGCCGAGCTCGTTCGGATCGTGGATGGTGGCCAGGAACAGGCGCGCGTACAGCGGCGACTCCAGTCGCACGATGCCCATGTAGAACAGCTTCCACGCATCGATGCCAGCGGAGGCCACCACCGAGATGACGCAGGACCAGCCGATCGCATGTCCCACCGACCAGTGCAGCAGCCGGCACAGCCGCGACCACACGAAGTACACCAGCAGCCCGACCAGCAGGGCGATGGCGCCGGCTTCCAGGGTGCCGAGCAGGCCGAAGTGCAGGGGAAGGTTCATCGGGTGGGCTGGGATGAGAAGGCGGCCAGTGTAAGGGATCTGCGCCGGACCCAATCGGCAGCCACAGTGGATCCACGCCATGCGTGGATGAATCTCCATCCAAATCGAATATCTCGACGATTGAACAAGGAGCAGCCGAGCATGGGCTCGGCTCTACAACGGACCACGCGGGAAACTGTCAGAGGCGGGGCGCAGCCCTGCCGATGCCCCTACCGTACCGGGACGTCGTACGCGGTGCCGGGATCCGGTTCGGGCTGCAGGGTGTAGTGCCACCACTCCTGCGGATAGTTGACGAAGCCCCGCCGCGCCATCGCGCGCACCAGCTGCTGGCGATTGGCCTGTTGCGCATCGCTCAATCCGCTTGCCTGCGTATGCGCGCGTGGACCGAAGAAATCGAAGTCGGTGGCCATGTCCAGCGGCGTGCATGCACCGCTGCGGCAATCCAGCAGGCCCAGATCAACCGTGGCGCCACGACTATGGCCAGAGCGCTCGGCGATGTAGCCGTCGGCCAGCAACCGTGGTTTGTCCAGGTCCGGGTACTGCTGTGCCTTGCGCGAGCGCTCGCGCGGATCGTTCACCCAGGCCATGAAGGCCTGCACCGAACGCACCGGCCGGTAGCAGTCGTAGAGGCGCAGGCCGAAGCCATCGCCGCGCAGGTCCTGTTCCACCTGTGCCAGCGCCTTCGCCACCGGCGCCAGCAGATAACACGATGGCGCCTCGTAGCCGGGCACGCGCGCACCGGTGAAGTTGTTGGCACCGGCGTAGCGGATGTCCAGGTCGATGCGCGGCGACAACGTGCGGATCTCCACCAGTCCGGCGCTGGCCGCGTCGGCTGCCGGTGAAACGCGCGGTGGCTCAGCGGCGCGGGTGGTCGCCGCCAGCGCAGTCGCCAGTACGAGTGAAATGCAGGTCCTGGAAGTCATAGCTGAAGTCGATGTCCGGGTCGATGGCGCGCAGGTCCAGCGTCGGTGCCGGGGCTTCGCCTGGCTGCAACCACGCCTGCGCCTCGTCGCCCAGCGTATCCCAGCGCAGCAGCCAGCGCCCCTGCAGCTGCAGCACCGTGGCCTGCAGCCGGGGCGACTTGTCCACGCTGAAACGCAGGCCGTCCTTGCCCGGGCAGAGCGAGGCCGCGCCCAGCCACGGATCGCGGTAGCGGCCCTGCCAGCGGGACAGGTCCGTGCGGCTCGTCTCCTGCGCCGCCGCGGTGGATGGCCGCGAATGGCCGGTCGCGGCCCGCGTTGCCTGGTCAGCCTTCAGTTCGGCCAGGTAGTCCATCGCCGGACGCGCATCGTCCGCTGCGGTGAAGCGCTTCAGCGCGGCCTGCATCAGGGCCATGCGTGCGTCCTCGCCTTCGCCGTTGATCAGCATCACCACGCCCACCTTCCGGTCAGGCAGCAGCGCCAGCGATGAATACATGCCTGACAGCGTGCCGGTGTGCGCCACTTTCCACTGGCCGTCCATGTCGGACACGCGCCAGCCATAGCCGTAGCCGTAGAAGTGCGCGTTGTCCCAGCGCCGCTGGCGTTCACCCAGCGGCATCGGCATGTGCAGGGTCCACAGCGTGCGGCGCTGCTCCGTGTCCAGCCAGCCGGGCGCCAGGGTGGGATCGAGCAGCACCTGCATCCAGCGCGTCATGTCGCGCAACGAACAACGGATGCCGCCGGCCGCCATCGACGGCACGTCCGGGCTGGTTTCACCATCGGCGTTCACCACTTCATTGCGTTCGCCACGCCAGGCATGCGGCTGCGCTACGTTGCCAACGCGTTTCACCGACCACGCCCCCACCTGGCAGCGCGTCATGCCCAGTGGTTCGAACACCTGCTCGCGCATCAGCTGGTCATACGGCTTGCCGCCCGCCGCAGCGGCCACTTCACCGGCCACCACGTACATCAGGTTGTCGTAGGCATAGTGACTGCGGAAGCTGCTGACCGGCTTGAGATGCGCCAATGCGGCGATGATGTCGGCACGGGTGAACGCGTTCGGTTCCGGCCACAGCATCAGGTCCCCGGCGCCCAGGCCCAGGCCGCTGTTGTGGATCAGCAGGTCGCGCACCTGCATCTGCTGGCCCACCCACGCATCGTGCATGCGGAAGCCCGGCAGATGCCGCTGCACTGGATCATCCCAGCGCAGCCTGCCCTGCTGCACCAGCCGCGCCAGCAGTGCAGCAGTCATCGCCTTGCTGTTGGAGGCGATCTTGAACAACGTGTCCTCGTCGATGCGGCCGCCATCGCCACGCGCGCCCTCGGCGTGGCGATAGACCACCTGCCCGTTGTCGACCACCGCCATCGCCAGCCCGGGCAGGTGCTCGAGCTGGACGACGGCAGCGACATCGGCATCGAGGGAGGCGGTCGCGGTGGTCTGTGCCACCGCAACCGGGAACACCGCCAGCGCCGCCGCGCAGACGCAGTTTCGAGCCTGCCGTGCGGGCTTCAATAGGCCCATGTCACGGTCAACTGCGCATAGCGCGGTGACTGGAAGCCGGTGCCGTAGCGGTACAGCGGGTTCGGCGTGCCGATGCTGTCCTGCGGCTCGTAGTCCTGGTCCACGGTCACCACGCGCTGCTGGTTGAGCACGTTGTACACCGCCAGCTTCAGGCGCAGATCGGTGGGAATCGGCACCTTGTACGAGACGCTCACGTCCAGGTCATAGGTCCAGGGGGTGCGGCCATCGCCACCGCGTGGCGAATGCACGAACACGCGCTGGGACGGAACCGTCGCCTGGCAGTTGGACACGCACACGTAGTAGCTGTGGAAGTCGGTGTCGTCGAACGGATTGCCGGCGCCGAAGCGGGTAATCGGGCTGCCCGACTGCACGCCCAGCGTAGCCGCCACACTGAGGTTCTCGGTCAGCGCGTAGCTGCCACGGAACTTGAACTGGTGGCGGCGATCATTGGCCAGGTAGCCATAGCCCCCGTAGTTCACCCACGGATTGTCGAAGTTCTCGGTGCGACCGGCATCGGCGAAGTCGGTATCGGAGTTGACCGGGCCTTCTGCGTTGCCGCGACCGTATGCAAGGGTGTAGGAGGCGTTGAAGCCCCACTTGCCGTCCCACGCGCGGTCGACCTGCAGTTCCAGCGCTTTGTAGTCACGCTTGGGCTTCACCCAGCCGCGCTGGCCGACATAATTGCCGTTGTCGTCATACAGCGCCCAACCTTCCTTCGAGGTGTCGATGCTGATCCAGCCATCGTTGCGGCCGTCGCAGTCGGTGTCACCCCACACGGTGTTGGTGCGCCCCGGGTTGCCCATGATCCACACGCCGTCGATGGCACCACACTGGCCGGTCGCGGTGATGTTCATGTCATCGATGGCATTGTGCAGGCGCCGGTAGGTCACGCTGGCGCCTACCGACCAGGCCTCGTTGATCATCTGCTGGAAGCCCAGGATCGCTTCATCCTGGTAGACCGGGTCCATGTCCCGGTTCACTTCCGCGCGCAGGTCCGGCACGCTGCCGTCGCCCTGCGAGTTGTCCACTGGGCCGATCTGCGCGCCCAGGTTGGGGATGTTGTTGGCTGCGCCGGTGTAGCCGAGGAACTCGTACCAGGTGCGCTCGTCGAGGAATCCACCGGCCTGCTTGATGTTGATGACGTTGGCCACCGGCAGGAAGTATCGGCCCAGGTTGCCGAACACCTTGGTCGTGCCATCGCCGCGCACGTCCCAGGAGAAGCCCAGGCGCGGGGCCAGCATGTCGTCGATCTTGATGTAGCTGCTGCCGTCGCCGCCCTTGTTGTCGAAGGCTTCCAGGCGCAGGCCCATGTTCAGCAGCAGATTCGGCGTCACCTGCCAGTTGTCTTCCAGGTAGTAGGCCGAGTTGATCGTCTCGAAGGCCCCGTCCACTTCATAGCGACGGGTGCGCACGACCACGCCGCTGGCCGGCACCACGCCACCGTTCAGCGAGCTGCCGGGAGTGCGGTAGTAGATGTCGTAGCGGAAGCCGCCCGGGCCCGGATAGGCGCGGCTGTAATCGGAGGTGTTCTCTTCCCGATCCAGGCCGAACCGCAGCAGGTGGTTGCCCAACGTCCATTCGAAGTCCGCGCGCGCGGCCTTGCGCGTGTCCAGCGCCGACTCCAGCTGCGAGCTGCTGGTGCAGCTGCGGTCGCCCTGCAGCGACGGCGGCACGCCCTGGCCGGCCGTGCGGTTGTCGAACACGCGGTTGCAGTTCTGGTCCATCAACGAGCTCTGCACACGGTTGCGCTTGTTCTCGCCGTACATCAGCTTCATGGTCAGGTCGTTGTTGACCTGCCAGCTGTAGGTACCGGACCAGTTCTTGCCACCCACCGTGTTGTAGATCTGGTTGCTGCGCTCGCCCACGGTCTGCCCCGTGGCGTAGTCGTAAGCGTAGACGTCGGTGAGGGTCTTGCTCTTGTCCGAGAAGCCGAACAGCGACAGCATCTGGTTGTCGGTGATCTGCCAATCGATCTTGCCGCCCCAGAACGGATCATCGGCCTTGCCCTGGCTCAGGCGCGTGCCGGCATCATTGGTCGAGGTGGGACGGTAGTCGCGCGCCTCGTACATGCCGAAGAAGAACAGGCGGTCCTGCACCAGCGCACCGGAAGCGAACACATTCAGCGCGCTGCGGCTGTAGTCGTCGCGGCTGGCGGTGATGTAGCGGCTGCCGCTGCCGTCGTAGCGGTCGCGTGCCTGCGACTGCCACGCGCGCGGCTCGAACACCAGTTCGGCACCGGCCTTGAAATCGTTGCTGCCCGAGCGGGTCACCGCATTGATGACGCCGCCGGTGCTGCGCCCGAACTCCACCGAGTAGCCGCCCGTCTTGACCTGGAATTCCTGGTAGAACGAGAACGGCACCGACGAGAAGCCGACCCGGTTGTAGAAGTCGGTGACGTTCAGGCCATTGATGTAGACGGTGTTCTCGGCCACCGACGAACCGCCGAAGGAAATGCCCTGCCCGCCCAGCGACCCCTTGCCCTTCACCGCGCCCGGCGCGAGCAGCGCCACCGCGGTGATGTCACGGTCCACTGGCAGGCGCGACAGTTCCTCGCGGGTGATGTTGGTGGCCGACTCGGTGGACTTCACATCCACCATCGACACCACCTGCGGCGCCCGCACTTCGACCGTGCCCAAGGTACTGACCGCACCCAGCGGCACGTTCACCGTGGTCGCGCTGCCGAGACTGACCGTCACCTGGCCGACACGGCTGGCCCCTCCGCCGGGCAGGCTCACCTCCATCTCATAGGTGCCGACCGGCAGCAGCGGAATGCGGTAGCTGCCGTTGGCTTCGGCCTGCACGGAGCGCACGAAGCCCGTTGCCGGGTTGCGTACGGTCACCGTGGCACCGGCCGGTACCTGGCCGGCATCGCTGACCAGCCGGCCGACCACTGAACCATCCTGTGCGAATGCGCTGGGCGCGATCACGCCCAGACACGCCCCGAGAGCGACGCACAACGCCGCCCGCTTGATGCTGTAAGCCTTCATCCCCTGCTCTCTCCTGCAAGAATTGAATGGTGTGGAATGCGATGTGTCGCGCTAGCGTTGCCTGGCTGGCAGTACCCGCCACTGGAAGTCGTAGCTCCATTGGTCGAAGTACAGGTTGCCGCCTGCCCACTCGGCCTCGCCGCGCTGCGAGTCGACCGTTTCCGAGCGGAAGTGCTGCTTGGCCGGCACGAGGGGCTGGCCGAAATCATCGTTGAAGGCGATGCGGTAGCCATCGAGGCCACCCAGGTAGAAGTTGCTCAAGGCCGGCACATCGCTGGCCAGTGCGCCGGTGGTCACGTCCATCGGCAGCCAGCCATACGGCGCCAGGTAGACCTGTCCCCAGTCATGCAGGTTGTTGTAGCGACTGCCATCGTCGGAGAACACCATGCCCGACTGCCAGCGCGCGGGAATGCCGTTCAGGCGCAGCAGCGCGATCAGCAGCAGGGTCTGCTGCCCGCAATCGGCATGGCCGGAACGCAGCGCGTAATCGCTGATGTTGCTGAGCGTGGAATATTCGCGCGCACCGGCCCAGGGAATACGGTCGACCGCAGCAAACAGCTTGCGCACCACTTCATATGGGCGCGTCTCGCCCTGCAGCACCTGGTCGGAGAACAGCTTCAACGCAGGGGTGAAGCGCACATGCGGCAGCTGCTCGGCCAGATACGGCTTCAACGCCGTATAGGCCGGGGTGGGTTGCACCACGGCCGGGTCGATCGCGGTATGCCGGGCGAAGATCGTGACCGCGTAGCGGATCTCGAAGCGGGTCGGCTGCCCGGCCACCGCTTTGGCTTCCAGATAGGCCGTGCGTTGCAAGGTGCTGGCCGGTGCCACCCGCGCCTTGCCTGGGCTGCTGCCCAGCCACTGCACCTGCTCCTGCTGGCCGGGGATCTCGCGTGGGTACGGAATCCAGGCACGCACGGTCTCGCCGGCCGGCACGGCATCGGCCTTCACCGTGAGCGATTGGGTGAATTCGATACGCTGCGGCAGCACCGACGCCCGGCCACTCTGTTCGGCCGCGGCAAGCACGCGCGCGTGGTGCGCGTTGAGCACTTCGTTGGGCCCCGGAGGCGGCATCGGTGCATCCGCACGGCGGCGTGCGCGTGCTTCGTCGCTGAGCAGGAACAGGTTCGACGGTGCGCGCTTGAAGTACCAACGCTCGCCATCGATATCGAGATGCTCGATCAGGCCAAGCTGGTCCCAGCGCGCGAATTCCTCGTCGGTCAGGTCGGGAATCCAGCGGCGCACGGCAGACTTGGCGGCGGTTTCGTCGAGGGAAAGATCCAGGCGGATGCGGCGCATGCGCTCACGCTGGAACGCGCCTTCGGCAGCATCGCTCCCTGTCGCCAGCAACGCATCGGCGTCGCTGAAGCGGCCGCCGTCGATCAGGTCGATCACCTGCGCCTGGCGCGCACGCTGCTGGCTGCTGCGCCCGTCTGCCGCCTGCGTGACCGACACCCACAGCAGCAGCGCGGCACACAGGCCGGCAGCAGCAGGCAGACGCGGTTTGCGAATGGCAGGATCCACAGCGACACTTCCCCAGCGCGGGTGGTAACGGCTGTGTAACACGGGCCGGGATGCCGGTCAATAATTTATTCTTGCTTTCGATGCCGAAAGGAATAAATATTCCACAAGGCATTCGAGGAGGGTGTGCACCGCATGAGCCTGGCTTCCCGCGAACGGCACCGGCATTGGCCGCGCCGCTTGACCTTGGCCCTGTGCCTGCTGGCCGCACCGGCCTTTGCACAGGCCGCCCCGGCGCCCGATCCCGGCGCACCGCTGCCCTATGTGATCGGCCTGCACGAGGCCTACCTGACGCCGCAGTACTGGGCGGCGCGTCTGGACAACGCCGATGCGCCGATCCTGGATCGCGCGCAGATCGAGGCACAGAACGCACGGATGCGGGCGCAGGACAGCCACATCCAGGACATCGCGGCGTTGCCAGCCCAGCTTGATGGGGCGACGGTGCGTGCCAGCATCACCGCGCTGTCGAGCTGGCCCACGCGCACCCTCTACAGCGACAAGGGCACGCCCATCGCGCCGGCCCTGCGCAGCGCGATCGAAGCCAACCTCGGCCTTGATGCGATTCCCGCCCAGGTGGCACCGGCCTACGGGCTGGTGGTGAAGCGTGCCGCACTGCGCACCTTCCCCACCCGCGAGCGCGTCTTCAGCACCGTCGGTGACACCGACATCGACCGCTTCCAGGAATCGGCACTGTTCCCCGGCGACAAGGTCGCCGTGGTCCACCGCAGTGCCGACGGCCGTTGGCTGTTCGTGCACAGCGAGCGCTACAGCGCGTGGATCGAAGCCGACGCCATCGCCAGCGGCGACAAGGCCACGGTGCTCGGCTACGGCGCGAAGGGACCCTACCGGATCATCACCGGTGCCACCGCGCAGACCGCCTACACCCCGGAAGAACCGCGTGTCTCGCGCCTGCAGCTGGACATGGGCGTGCGCCTGCCGGTGCTGGCCGACTGGCCCGCGTCAGAACCGGTGAACGGCCAGCAGGCGCACGCATCGTGGGTGGTGCAGCTGCCGGTACGCGAGGCAGATGGTCGCCTGAAACTGGTACCGGCCCTGCTGCCGCGCTCGCAGGACACCGCCGCCGACTACCTGGCCCTGACCCCGCGCCTGTTGCTGCAGCAGGCCTTCAAGTTCCTCGGCGAGCGCTACGGTTGGGGCCACGACTACGACACCCGCGACTGCAGCGGTTTCGTCTCCGAGATCTACCGCAGCTTCGGCGTGCTGCTGCCACGCAATACCAGTGCACAGGCGGTCAGCCCGGCGCTGGATCGCCTGCCGTTCACCGGCAAGGACGGCAAGGCACTGCGCGACCGTGCCGTCACCGACCTGAAGGTCGGCGATCTGGTCTACATCCCCGGCCACGTGATGATGGCCATCGGCCACGTCGACGGTCGTACGTGGGTGATCCACGATACGGCGGGCGGCAGCTGGTTCGGTGCCGACGGCACGCGCGTGCAGGCCCATCTCAATGGTGTTTCGGTCACGCCGCTGGAGCCGATGATGGCCAGCGATACCGTCCGCTACATCGACCGCATCACCAACATCCAGCGCCTGCGGGCCAAGACTCCTGAATGAAGATCACCGCCATCGAACTGGGCATGCTGCGCGTGCCGTTGAAGACACCGTTCAAGACCGCCCTGCGCACGGTGGAAACCGTGGAAGACGTGGTGGTGCTGATCCGCACCGACACCGGCAACACCGGCTATGGTGAAGCCCCGGCCACCGCCGTGATCACCGGCGATACGCACGGCTCGATCATCGAAGCGATCCGCCACTTCATCGCCCCGCGTCTGATCGGCCAGGACGTGGTCAACCTCAACCACCTGTGCACGCTGGTGCAGACCGCGATGGAGCGAAACACCAGCGCCAAGGCGGCGGTGGAGATCGCGCTGTACGACCTGTGGGCGCAGCTGCACGGCGCCCCGCTGTACCAGATGCTCGGTGGTGGCGACCCGGTGATCACCACCGACATCACCATCAGCGTGGACTACATCGACAAGATGGTGGCCGACTCGCTGTCGGCGATCGAACGCGGCTTCGAGTCGTTGAAGATCAAGGTCGGCAAGGACATCGGCCTGGACATCGAACGGGTCAAGGCGATCCATGCCGCCGTGGAAGGCCGCGCCCTGCTGCGCCTGGACGCCAACCAGGGCTGGACCGCCAAGCAGGCAGTGCATGCGATGCGTACCCTGGAAGACGCCGGCGTGGTGCTTGAACTGCTGGAGCAGCCGGTGAAAGCGGCCGACATCAGCGGCCTGAAGTACGTCACCGACCGCGTCAACACGCCGGTGATGGCCGACGAGAGCGTGTTCAGCCCGAGCCAGGTGATGGACCTGATCCAGCAGCGCGCGGCCGACATCATCAACATCAAGCTGATGAAGACCAGCGGCCTGTCCAACGCGATCCGCATCGCCGACATTGCCGGCATCTACGGCGTGCCGTGCATGATCGGCTGCATGATCGAATCGAGCATCAGCGTGGCCGCCGCCGTGCACCTGGCCGTGGCCAAGAGCGATGTGATCACCAAGGTCGATCTGGACGGCCCCTCGCTGGGCCAGTTCGATCCGGTCAGCGGCGGCGTGCATTTCAACGAATCGGAGATCAGCATCAGCGACGTGCCGGGGCTGGGCATCACCGAAGTGCGCGGGCTGGAGATGCTGGGTTGATTTCTGCCTTGCGGCTGACGTTGCGTGCCACTGACGTTGGGTCGCGCGTTACTTTTCTTTTCGCGAAAAGAAAAGTAACCAAAAGAAACGCTCCGCCGGCCGCGAGCCGGTGCTACGCACCGGTTCCCTGCGCTCCTCGGCCCGTCGAGGGACGGCGCGGGAACTCGCTGCGCTCAGACACCCGCGCCTCTTCGCCCTCGCCGGACCTGCGGTGCTCGGCTCGCTACAAGGCGGACTCAACGTCCAATGCAACAGCTGCACCCAGTAGATCCACGCCACGCGTGGAAGCGCTTGTTTTTGCCCTACCCCGTAATCCCTTCGCGGCTGGCACGCGCGCGATGTGTCCAGGGTCGGGCGGGTGGGGCTTGCGGGGGTGTCCGCCGCATGGATGCGGCGGCCAAGCCTACACGGACGTACTTGCGGCGTCCCCCGCAATCCCCACCTGCCCGACCCACCCCATAATTCGCTTTATGCGGCCAACCGCAACGCCTTTGCAGACCCCCGGACACCCCGCATGCCGCCCCTGCTGAAGATCCGCACCGAGCGTGGGCAGATGTCGGCCATCGAGCGCCGCATCGCCGACTTCATCCTCGACAACGCCCACCTGCTGCGCGACTACTCCTCCCAGCAGCTGGCCAGCGCGCTCGGCATCAGCCAGTCCAGCGTGGTGAAGTTCAGCCAGAAGCTTGGCTTCAAGGGCTACCCGGATCTGAAGTACTCCATCGGCCAAGATGTGGCCCGCGCAGGTGCCGATCCGCAGCAGGCGCCCGACGAACCCGACAGCGGCGATGACTACCTGCGCCTGGGCGAGGCCCTGCGCCGCAGCAAGGCGCAGGCCGAGGAGGAAACACGCCAGGCCAATCCACGCGGGGAGATCGAGCGCATCGTGCAGCTGCTCGAAGGTGCGCCCAAACTGTTCGTCTACGGCCTGGGTGACGACGGCCTGTTCGCCCGCGAGTTCGCCATGCGGCTGTCGCTGCTCGGACTGCTGGTGGTGCCGCATACCGATCCGATCCTGATGCTGGCCAACCTCTCGGCCGCACGCCCCGGCGATGCGCTGCTGATGTTCTCCGAGTTCGGCAACCTGCCCCAGCTTTCACAGTTGTCGCGGCAGTTCCAGGACATGGGTGGCAAGGTGATTTCCATCACCCGCCACACCGCCAACCCGCTGCGCGCGCATGCGGATGCGGCACTGGCGGTCTGCGCGCACGACCGCACGCCACAGGTCGCGCAGCTGCTGTACCGTAGCGCCATGCACGCCCTGCTCGATTTTCTGTTCGTGCTGCTCTGCCACACCAATCCGGATCGCCAGCAGCAGCTTGCGGTGAACCTGGAGCGGATCGACCACCTGCTGGATTCCTGACCGGAGCGCATGTTGATGAAATCGCTGGTTCGCCTCGCTACCGCTGCACTGCTGCTTGCTACGGCGGTGTCCGTTCACGCGGCGCCGCTGGATGGCGCGCGCCAGCTGATCGTGGTCACCAGCGAAGGCTGGGACAGCACCCAGGGGCAACTGCAGGCCTATGTGCGCGACGGCCAGGGCTGGCACCCGCATGGCCAGGCGTTCCCGGTGGCGCTTGGCCGCACCGGCAGCGCCTGGGGCCTGGGCCTGCATCCGGCACAGGCCGATGGCCCGCAGAAGCAGGAAGGCGATGGCCGCAGCCCGGCCGGCATATTCGCGCTCGGCAGTGCGTTCGGCTATGCCGTCACCCGCCGCGGCACTGCCATGCCCTACCAGCCGATGCTGGACAGCAGCTACTGCATGGACGTACCCGGTTCGCCGTTCTACAACCGCATCGTCGATGAAAAGAAGGTCGGCAATGCAGCGGTCAAGGGCTCCACCGAGCCGATGCGGCTGGACCTGCACAACAAGGGCGACGTGCGCTACCGGGAAGGCTTCATCATCGCCCACAACCCGGACAACCAGCCCGGCAAGGGCAGCTGCATCTTCGCCCATCTGTGGCGCCAGCCCGGCGAGGCCACCGCCGGCTGCACGGCCATGCCGCAGGAACGCATGCAGGCACTGCTGGACTGGCTGCGGCCGCAGGACGCGCCGCGTTTCGTGCTCCTGCCGCGCGCGGAGTACAAGCGCCTGCAGGCGCAGTGGCAACTGCCCGCGCTGGCCGGAGACGTCCGTTGAGCACGCAGGACGAACCGCAGCTGCAACGCGCGGTCAGCCGCTGGCAGATCGTCGGCCTGTCGATCAACGATGTGATCGGCAGCGGCATCTACCTGCTGCCGGCCGCCACCGTCGCCCTGCTCGGCCCCTTCAGCCTGTGGGGCGTGGTCGCCGCCGGCATCGTCGTGGCCTTGCTGGTGCTGTGCTATGCGCAGGCCGCCAGCTACTTCGATGAACCTGGCGGCAGCTACCTGTATGCACGCGAGGCGTTCGGGCGCTTCGCCGGTTTCGAGATCGGCTGGATGATCTGGCTGACCCGCATCAGCTCGGCCGCTGCGCTCAGCAACGCGCTGGCCGACGCGGTTGCGCGTTTCTGGCCGTGGGCCGATGCCGGCCTGGGCCGCATCGCGGTGATCGTGGTATCGCTGGGCTTCCTCACCGGCATCAACATCATCGGCGTGCGCTCGGCTGCGCGTACCGGCGTGGTGCTGGTGATCGGCAAGATGCTGCCGCTGCTGCTGTTCGTGGCCATCGGTGCGTTCCACATCGACCCACAGCTGGCCTTCTCCGGCCAACGCCCGGACCCGCATGACCTGCAGCGCATGGGCGAAGCCGCCTTGCTGCTGCTTTACGCCTACGCGGGCTTCGAGAACATCCCGGCCGCCGCCGGCGAGTACCGCAATCCGCGCCGCGATATTCCGTTCGCCCTGATCACCATGATCATCACCGTCACCGTCATCTACGGCGCGGTGCAGGTGGTGGCGCAGGGAACGCTGGCCGGCCTGTCCAGTTCGGCCACCCCGCTGGCCGATGCCGCCGCCGGTTTCGGTGGCGAAGCACTGGCGCTGATCCTGACCGTCGGTGCCACCATCTCCATCCTCGGCACCAACAGCAACACGATGATGATGGGCCCACGCTTCCTGTTCGCACTGGCCCGCGATGGCTACGGCCCGAAGATCCTGGCGCAGGTGCATCCACGCTTCCACACCCCGGCCGCGTCGATCCTCTGCCAGGGCCTGATCGCGCTCGGCCTGGCCCTGTCCGGTTCGTTCGTGCAGCTGGCCCTGCTGTCGATGACGACGCGCCTGTTCGCCTACATCGGCACTGCCGCAGCAGTCCTGGTACTGGCCAAGCGCTACGCCGACCGCCCGGGCGCGTTGAAGCTGCCCGGCGGGCCGTTGATTCCGGTGCTGGCGCTGCTGCTGTGCCTGGCGCTGTTCGCCAGTGCCAGCTGGCAGAACATCGCTGCTGCGCTGGTGGCGTTCGCCATCGGCGCGGTGATCTACACGCTGCCGCGAAAAGATACCGATGCCGGATGACCGATAGCGCCGGGCCATGCCCGGCGGATTGATCTGGTGATCACGCTGCCGGACCGGGCCGTTAACCGCCACACAGGCACGATCGGGCTTCGTCCACAACGGAGCCTTCCATGACCGAGTACCAGATCCCCGGCCGCGTACCGGACGACAGCACGCCGCGCGACGCGGTCAGCAACTACTGGCGCGAGCGCTACACGGCCGAGCCGTACTACGACGACCAGCTGTTCTTCGAGGACTACGAGCCGGCCTACCGCATCGGCCACGGCGCGCGTGCACAGGACATGATCCGCGCCTATGAACAGGTCGAGGCCGAGCTCGAATCACGCTGGGCCAACGAACGCGGCCGCAGCCGCCTGGACTGGGCGCAGGCACGCAATGCGGTGCGTCGTGGCTGGGAGGAGGCACAGCTGGCGGATCCGCGGCTGGCACGATAGCGCCAGACTTCTGTAGAGCCGAGCCTGCGCTCGGCTCTCGCACCTCGTCTGTAACGTCGAGCCACGCTCGACTGAGCCGAGCATGGCCCGGCTCTACACCGGATCGATCACTCCTGTTCCGGCAGCGGCGGCACGATCGCGCTGCGCTTGCTCTCGCCCCCACCGGCGGCGATCAGGTCGCGGGTGTTCTTCTGCACCGCCACCGCGCCGAACAGCGACAGCGCATACGCCATGCCATAGAAGCCCTTCTCACTCGGCGCCAGCGTGGCATTCCACAGGCCGACCAGCAGCAGCATCAGCGCCGACAGCAGCGCGAACCAGCACAGCGCGTAGTACAGGCCACTCACCGGAATGCCTTCGACGCGGTCGCGCACGCTCTTCTGCAGCGACACCGCCGCGAACAGGCCGAACAGCAGCAGGGTCAGGTAGTAGCCCTTCTCGTTGAGCGCCATCGTGGCGTTGAACAGGCCGATCAGGTACGCCGCCGCCCCCAGCAGCAGGGCCACCCAGGAGGCGGCGATGAAGGCGGTGGACGGCTTGTGGGGCATGGCAGTGTTCATTGCAGGTCCTTGGCAGGCAGGCGGGCACGCTTTGCCCGGGCGTGCCCACCCTAGACGATCCCGCCGCGCTCGCACAGGGGGCGCAGGACCTTCGGGCCACGACGCTCACGGCGCCGGTGGTATACAAGGGACAGCCCGGCCATCCGCATCCCCGCACTGGAGATACCCATGACCCGCACGCCCCTGCTGCTCGCCCTCGGCCTCGTGCCGATCCTTGCCACCTCCGCCTGCAATGCTGCCGATCCGGCCGCCAACGGTGCGCAGACCGCCACAGCGGCCTCTGCCGCCACCGACCAGCGCCCGTTCAACGCCACCGAAGTCAGCCGCTTCGACCAGCCCTGGGCGATGACCTTCCTGCCCGACGGCAGCCTGCTGGTCACCGAAAAGCGCGGCAAGCTCCAGCACCTGGACCCGGCCAGCGGCCAGAAGCACGAGATCACCGGCGTTCCGAAGGTCGCCTATGCTGGCCAGGGTGGTTTCGGCGACATCATCCTGCACCCGGATTTCGCCCGGAATCATGTCGTTTACGTCAGCTATGCCGAGGAAGGCACGCTGGATACCCGCGGTGCCGCGGTGGCCCGGGCCACGCTGGCACTGGATGCCAACGGCGGTGGCCAGCTGAAGGACCTGAAGGTGATCTGGCGGCAGAGCCCCAAGGTCAGCGGTGAGGGTCACTACGGGCATCGCCTCGCCTTCGGCCCGGACGGCAAGCTGTGGATCAGCTCCAGCGAGCGCCAGAAGTTCGATCCGGCCCAGGACATGGGCAGCAACCTCGGCAAGATCATCCGCCTCAACGACGATGGCAGCCTGCCCGCCGACAATCCGTTCGCGTCGCAGGGCGGGGTGGCCGCACAGGTGTGGTCGCTGGGCCACCGCAACATCCTCGGCATGGCCTTCGATGCCAACGGCAAGCTGTGGGCGCACGAGATGGGCCCGGCCGGCGGCGACGAACTGAACCTGATCGTGCGTGGCGCCAACTACGGCTACCCGATCGTTTCCAACGGTGACCATTACGACGGCCGGCCGATTCCCGACCACGATACGCGCCCGGAATTCGCCGCGCCGAAGGTGACCTGGACGCCGGTGATCTCGCCGGCCGGCTTCGTGATCTACAGCGGCAGCCTGTTCCCGCAGTGGAAGGGCAGCGGCTTCATCGGTGGCCTGTCGTCCACCTCGCTGGTGCGCGTGGCCTTCGATGGCGACAGCGCGCGCGAAGCCGAGCGCTTCAACATGGGCGAGCGCATCCGCGAAGTGGAACAGGGCCCGGACGGCGCGCTGTGGCTGCTGGAAGACGGCAGCAAGGCGCGCCTGCTGAAGCTCACGCCGAAGGCCTGAGGTAGTGCCGGCCGCTGGCCGGCACCCTGGATCCTTCCGGCATCCTGCGGTTGCCGGCCAGCGGCCGGCACTACCCTTGCCAAACGGCCCCGCACGCGGGGCGTCTGCATTCATTGGATGGTGATGACCTTCACCTCGGTCTTCGTGCAGGCCTGGTCCAGGCACTGGCCGCTCAACCACACCTGGCCGCTGCCGATCATCACGCCCTGCTGGTTGACGAACACCTTGCCGAAGTCCTGCTCGGACACCGCCTTGACCACCTCCGGCGTGATGATCTTCTCGTAGTTGCGCTGGAACTCTCCGGGGCCGGAGATCTTCTTTCCGCCGCTGATGTTCAAGGGGAATCGCACTTCCTCGACCACCGCAGCGCGATCACCGCCGACCACGGCGGCCTTGAACGCATTGAAGACCTTTTCGAACTGCGCGGCATCGCCGAGCAGCGACTCGATGCGCGCACGCGCATCCTCGGCGGACACCTCGGCTGCCGGTGCGGCAGGTGCAGCGGCGGCTTCGGCAGCCGGCGCCGCCGGTTCAGCCGCAGGTGTCGAAGCAGCACTGGCCTCCATCGGCGGCGGCGCATCCGCTGCAGGCTCGGCCGGCGGCGCCGGCTGCGAACAGGCCGCCAGCAGCAGGGCGGGAATCAGGTAGGCCATCCGGCGCATGCGCGCACTCCATCGAACAGGAGGCCCGATGGTAGCGCCGCCACAGTGAGGACCACAAAAAAGGGGACGGAGGGGATTAAGTCGTTTTGGCACAAACGACTTAATCCCCTCCGTCCCCTTTTTTTCGATCAGGCCTTCAGCAGCTCGAACTGCACCGCTTCGCCGGCGGCCGACGAGGCACAGACCCACAGGTCGAACTGGCCCGGCTCGGCACGCAGCACGCCGTCGCGGCCGGTGAAGGCCAGTTGCTCGCGGGTCAAGGTGAACACCACTTCGGCTGACTCGCCCGGCTGCAGCGCCACCTTGCGGAAGTCCTTCAGTTCACGCACCGGACGCACGCGGCTGGCCACGCGATCATGGATGTACAGCTGCACCACTTCCTCGCCCGCCACGCGGCCGGTGTTGGTCAGCACGGTGGTGATGGTCAGGGTGTCGTCCCAGCCGAGCTGTGCCGTGCTCAGCTGCGGCACGCCGTAGGCGAAGGTGGTGTAGCCGATGCCATGGCCGAACGGGTACAGCGGTTCATTGGGAATCTCGCGCCAGCGCGCCTTGAACTCCGACATGGTCGGCAGTTCCGGACGGCCGGTGCGCGGGTGGTTGTAGAAGTACGGCTGCTGGCCGGACACCTGCGGGAAGCTGACCGGCAGGCGGCCGGACGGGCTGTAGTCGCCGAACAGTACATCGGCCACGGCATGGCCGGTCTGCGTGCCCAGGTACCAGGTCACCGCCACGGCCTGCGCATTGCGCACTGCGCCCTGCAATGCCAGCGCGCGGCCATTGCGCAGCAGCACCACCAGCGGCTTGCCGGTCATCGCCACGGCCTCGGCCAGCGCCTGCTGTGCCGGCGGCAGGGTGATCTCCACGCGCGACTGTGCTTCGCCGCTGTAGCGCTGCGGTTCGCCCAGCGCCAGCACCACCACGTCGGCACGCAGTGCGGCCGCCACAGCGGCTTCCGTGCCGCCCGGAATCGCGGCTTCCAGTTCGCAGCCCGGCACGATTTCCAGCAGCGCTTCGTCGCCGATGGCGGCACGCACGCCGGTTTCCAGGTCCACGTAACGCTGCTTGTCGCCGAACAGCGTCCAGCAGCCTTCGATGTTCTCGCGGTCCTGCACGAACGGGCCGATCAGCGCGATCTTCTGCCCGGTCTTCTGCAGCGGCAGCACGTTGTCACGGTTGTTCAGCAGCACGATCGAACGCCGCGCGGCATCGCGCGACAGTTCGTCATGCGCGGCAATGTGCGAGGTATCCGCTTCGCGCGCCGGGTCCAGCGAACGGTACGGGTCGTCGAACAGGCCGATGGTCTCCTTCAGCCACAGGATGCGGCGCACGCCCTCATCCAGCACCGCCATCGGCACCTCGCCGCTCTCGACCAGGCCGGGCAGGTGCTCGGCATAGAAGCCGCTCTGCATGCTCAGGTCCAGGCCGGCGGTGAACGCCTTGGCCGTGGCATCGCGGTCATCGGCGGCATAGCCGTGCGCGACCAGTTCCATGTCGGCGGTATAGTCGGAGATCACCACGCCCGGGAACTTCCATTCGCCGCGCAGGATGTCGGTCAGCAGTTCGGCATTGGCACTGGCCGGCACGCCATTGATGTCATTGAACGAGGACATCACGGTGATCGCGCCGGCCTCGAAGGCGGCCTTGAACGGCGGCAGGTGCACGTCGCGCAGGGTCTGCGGCGAGATGTCCACCATGTTGTATTCCATGCCGGCCATCACCGCGCCGTAGGCGGCGAAGTGCTTGGGCGTGGCCAGCAGCGAATCGGCCGCACGCAGGTCGCTGCCCTGGAAGCCACGCACGCGGGCGGCGGCGAACGCACAGCCCAGCACCACATCCTCGCCGGCACCTTCGGCGCCACGGCCCCAGCGCTGGTCGCGGGCGATGTCCACGGCCGGCGCATAGGTCCAGTGCAGGCCCGCGGCGGTGGCTTCGATCGCAGTGGCGCGCGCGGTGCGCTCGGCCAGGTCCGGCTCGAAGCTGGCGGCCTCGCCCAGCGGAATCGGGAACACGGTGCGCATGCCGTGGATGACGTCGGCCGCCAGGATCACCGGGATACCCAGGCGGCTCTCCTCGGTGGCGACCTGCTGGATGCGGCGGCCCAGTTCGGCGCCCACACCATTGAACAGCGAGCCGACCTTGCCCTCGCGCACCTGCTGCAGCACCTGGTCGGCATTGCGCACGTTGGCTTCCGGGTTCACGTCCGGGGCGAACGGGCGGACCATGTCCGCGAAGACACCCAGCTGGCCGACCTTTTCCTCGACGGTCATCTGGGCAATGAGGGATTCGATGCGATCGGAGGCCACCGGCAGTCCTTGATGAAAACGTTTACAAGCCCGGCATTCTAGCGATCCCGAGCCGTTTGGCGAGAGGTTTCTTCATTCAGTTTCAGCCACCAGCGGGGTCCGTATGGCCCCGCCGGGGGCACCGCAGCTTACTCCGAGCCGGCCAACTGGCGCTGCCCGGCCATCAACATGGCGTCACTGGAGGCCTGGAATACCCGCAGGCCGAAGGCCGGCAGGATCGCCAGCAGGTGGTCGAAGATGTCCGACTGCACCGCCTCATACTCGGCCCAGGCAGTACTGCGGGTGAAGCAGTAGAGCTCCAGCGGCAGGCCCTCGGTGGTCGGCTGCAGCTGCCGTACCAGCAGGGTCATGTCGGTATGGATGCCCGGGTGGCTGCGCAGGTAGCGCTCCACATAGGCCCGGAACGTACCCAGGTTGGTCACGCGGCGGCTGTTGACCTCGGCCACGCCCTGCTCGCGCAGGCGCCCGTTCCACTGCCCCAGTTCCTGTTCCTTGTCGCGCAGGTAGTCGCGCAGCAGCGCGAACTCGCCGAGGAAGGCCAGGTCACCCTCGTCCAGGAAGCCGACGCTGTGCTGGTCCAGGTACAGCGCGCGCTTGATCCGGCGCCCGCCGGCCTCCTGCATGCCGCGCCAGTTCTTGAACGACTCGGTCACCAGCTTCTTGGTGGGGATGGTGGTGATGGTCTTGTCGAAGTTCTGCACGGTGATGGTGTGCAGCGCGATGTCGATGACGTCGCCGTCGGCGTTCTGGCTGGGCATCTCGATCCAGTCGCCGATGCGCACGCGGCCATCGCCACTGATCTGCACGCTGGCCACCAGCGACAGGATGGTGTCCTGGAAGATCAGCATCAGCACCGCCGTGGCCGCGCCCAGGCCGGTGACCAGATAGCGCAGGTCGACGCCCGCCAGGGTAGCGACGATCGACAGGCCGGCGATCACGAAGAGGACGATCTTGGCGACCTGCAGGTAGCCCTTGATCGGCTTGTTGCGTGCCTCGGGGCGGCGCTCGTACAGATCGTTGGCCGCATCCAGCGCATGCGAGATGGCCAGCACCACGGTCAGGATCGCCCACGCCTGGCAGGCGCCGATGATGAAGCTGACCAGGCCCGGCGGCAGGTCCGGCACGATGCGGATGCCCGAGGCGATCACCTGGCTGGGCACCACGTTCGACAGGCGCGAGATCACCCGCATCAGGTGGCTGCCGCGGCCGGTATCAGCGCCCGGAAGGCGGCTCAGCAGCCGCCGCAGCCCGCGCAGCAGGATGCGCTTGGTCACCCAGTTGGCCAGGCCAGCGGCGATCAGCAGCGCCGAGATCATCAACGCCAGGTAGGCGCCGGGATAGGGTTCCAGTGTGTTCTGCAGCCGTTCCAGCCACTGTACCGCCACCACCGCGTCCACCATCGGTTGTCTCCTGTCTGTTTCGTTGTTGCCAAGGTTGCCGGCCAGCGGCCGGCACTACCGGGGTTGTCGGCCAACGGCCGGCACGACCGGGTCAGTCCCGCGTGCGTTCGATGATCACGCCCACCGCGCGCGCGCCGCGCACTGCGCCCGGCTTGCTCAACTTCAGGCGCAGCCACTTCACGTCGAATTCGTCCAGCACGATCTGCGCGCAGCGCTCGGCCAGGGTCTCGACCAGGCCGAACTCCGACTCGCGCACGAACTGTTCCAGGCGCTTGCTCACCGCCTTGTAGTTCAGGGTGTGGGCGATGTCATCGGTGGCTGCAGGGCGACGGTTGTCGAAACCCATTTCCAGGTCGAACACCAGGTCCTGGCGGATCCGTCGTTCCCAATCGTAGATACCGATCAGGGCGTCGATCGTCAGCCCTTCGATGAAAACCTTGTCCATTGCGCTTACCGGCACGAATACAGGCGGCCATGGTAACGGCACGGCGGTGAGCCTGCCCGGAACGGGCGGTGGGCCACCGGCGTGGGGTGGCCCGGAAAAAACAAAGGGCCCTGCTAGCGGGGCCCTTTGGTACTACCGTTTGTCCCCGGGGGGAGCTGAAATCCAGCCGCGAGTCCCGGTGGCGCAGGCACGCAGATTAGGCAAGGACCAGATCGCCGGTCAAGGCCAAATCCGACAGGACAGGTCAGGTATTCGTCCGAGGCAAAACGCAGAAAATAAGCCGCGCGGACAAGGACGTTCCCTGATGGTCGCCGCCGCCCACTCTCGCGAACATCGATTCCTCCTTCACCACCGCACATGACGATGGCTCCATACGATGTACTGCGGCGCGCGTTGTCAGCGGAGCGTCTGTCTACTTACGAGAGAATCGCATCGACCTGCAGCCCCGACGTCACAGCCGAATCCCTGTACCTGTGGAACATGCGGATGTGCAGTGCACTGATGATGCCGGTCCATCTGTGCGAAGTGGTCACCCGCAACGCCGCTGCAGCTGTGCTCGCCAGGCAGCATGGCCCGCGTTGGCCCTGGAATGGTGCCTTCCGACGGAGGCTGCCAACCTCATCCAGTACTTCTCCGCGCACGGTACTGGAACAACTTGCCAGCCGCGTAACCGATACACCTGGGATCGTCGCCAACCTGCCGATGGTGTTCTGGCAGCAGCTCTTTACCTGTCGCTTCGACTCCACGCTTTGGATACCCGCACTCAGCAGGGTTCTGCAGCATGCTCCCTCCGCTCATCCCAGTGCCGTCAGGAAAGCCGTCCATGCGGATATCGGACGCATCCGCCACCTGCGCAACCGCATCGCCCACCACGAGCCGGTCCTGGAACGTGACCTCGGCGCCGACCTGGCCGCGATCGGGCGGCTGATCCATGCCCGCTGCCCACACACGCTGGGCTGGCTGCAGCGCCATGAGCGGGCGACAACCGTGCTGGCGGCGTCGCCGTTGGCAGTGCATCGGTAATGCGTCCGCCGGGCATGGCCCGGCGCTATCGGTTCAGACCGCCGGCAGGGTCGCCATGTCCCAGCGCGGGGTCACATCCACCTTCGGCGGGCTGTGCTGGCCGGCCTGCAGGCGCAGCGCGCCGGCGAAGGCGATCATCGCGCCGTTGTCGGTGCACAGTGCCGGCCGCGGGAAGCAGGCACGGCCGCCGAGGCGCTCGGCCATCTGCTGCAGGCGGGCGCGCAGGCGCGTGTTGGCGCCGACGCCGCCGGCCACCACGATCACGTTGGTGCCGGCCGCTTCCAGTGCGCGCTCGCACTTGATCGACAGGGTCTCGACCACCGCGTCCTCAAAGCCCCGGGCGATGTCGGCGCGGGTCTGCTCGCTCTGGTCACTGTCGCGCCAGGCCATCAGGACCTGGGTCTTCAGGCCGGAGAAGCTGAAATCCAGCCCAGGGCGGTCGGTCATCGGCCGCGCGAAGCGGTACGCGCCCGGCGTGCCCTGCTCGGCCAGCCTGGCCAGCTGCGGGCCGCCCGGGTACGGCAGGCCCATCAGCTTGGCGGTCTTGTCGAAGGCTTCGCCGGCCGCGTCGTCCAGGGTCTCGCCCAGCAGGCGGTACTGGCCGATGGCGTCCACCGCCACCAGCTGGGTGTGGCCACCGGACACCAGCAGCGCCACGAACGGCGCTTCCGGCGGGTCGTCTTCCATCAGCGGGGCCAGCAGGTGGCCTTCCATATGGTGTACGCCCACGGCCGGCACCTCCAGCGCCCAGGCCAGCGAACGCGCCACGCCAGCGCCCACCAGCAGCGCGCCGACCAGGCCGGGACCGGCGGTGTAGGCCACGCCATCGATATCGCCCACGCCCAGGCCGGCGTCGGCCAGGGTCTGGCGTACCAGTGGCAGCAGCTTGCGGACATGGTCGCGGCTGGCCAGCTCGGGCACCACACCACCGTATTCGGCGTGCAGGGCGATCTGGCTGTAGACCGCATGGGCGCGCAGGGCCGCGCTGCCGGCCAGGTCGGTGTCATACACCGCCACGCCGGTCTCATCACAGGAAGATTCGATGCCAAGGACTCGCATGCCTGCTATTATGACGCCCCTGCCGCCCCCTCGGGGGACGTGCAGATCTCACTGCTTTCGAACCCCCGGCCCGTATTCAGGGTTGGCCGCTTGCAGTTTGTCGTTTCGCCGCTATAATGTGCGGCTCGCCGGGCGTGACCCGGTTCTACTGTGTCCCGGAGATTCCATGCCCAGCGTCAAAGTCCGCGAGAACGAGCCCTTCGAGTTTGCTCTTCGCCGCTTCAAGCGCACTTGCGAAAAGGCCGGTGTGCTGGCCGAAACCCGCAAGCGCGAGTTCTACGAAAAGCCGACCCAGGAGCGCAAGCGCAAGGCCGCCGCTGCTGTGAAGCGTCAGCTGCGCCGCTCGTCGCGCGACGTCACCAAGCGTCAGCGCCTGTACTGATCGGACGCATCTTCATTGCGGCGGGCCTGCCTGTCGCGATGGAGCCGAAGCCGGCACGCGCGAGCGTCGCCGGCTTTTTGCGTTTCCGGGTTCGGGCATCCGCCCCGCCCCACCTACCACCACGAGGTTCCTCATGAGCATGAAGCAGCAGCTCACCGAAGACATGAAGGCCGCCATGAAGGCGGGCGAGAAGCACAAGCTGGGCGTGATCCGCCTGATCAACGCTGCCATCAAGCAGCGCGAAGTCGACGAGCGCATCGAGCTGGACGACACCGCCGTGATCGCCGTGCTCGACAAGATGGTCAAGCAGCGCAAGGACTCGGTCAGCCAGTACGAAGCCGCCAACCGCGAAGACCTGGCCGAGATCGAGCGCGCCGAGATCGTGGTCATCGAAGCCTACCTGCCGGCCAAGATGGGCGAGGCCGAGATTGTGGCCGCCATCCAGGCCGCCATCGCCGAGACCGGTGCCGCCGGCCCGGCCGACATGGGCAAGCTGATGGGCGCGCTGAAGCCCAAGCTCGCCGGCCAGGCCGACATGGGCCTGGTCTCCAAGCTGGTCAAGCAGCTGCTGGCGTAATCCAGCACCTGGGGTCGGATCCCTTCCGCAGCGCGGAAGGGCTCTGACCCCATTGATGCACCCGCTTCACCGCACCTTCGTCGGTCGCCTGCTACAACCGCACACATGGTTGAACCCGAGCCCAACGTTCCCGTGTCCCTGCACAAGTACCTCAAGCGCCTGCAGGACAGCTTTCCGATGGCGGTGGCCAAGCGCTTCATCGACGTCGACGTGCTGACCCAGGCAGCTTCCGTCTCCTTCTACGCCCTGCTGTCGATGGCACCGTTGCTGGTGCTGCTGCTGTGGCTGACCGCCTCGCTGTACCCACCGGCCCAGCAGGCGCTGATCGACCAGATCAGCTCGGTGGCCGGCAGCAGCGCGGCTACCGTGGCCGAAACCGTTCTGAAGAACGCCGACAACCAGCCGGATGTCGGCTCGCTGGCGGGTGTGTGGAGCACGCTGCTGCTGTTCGTCGGCGCCACCGCCGTGTTCGCCCAGCTGCAGAACGCACTGAACCTGATCTTCCGCACCAGCGGCGAGCGCCTGGAAGGCCTCAAGGCCTGGCTGCGCAAGCGCGTGTTCTCGTTCGGCGTGGTGCTGGCCCTGGGCTTCCTGCTGATCCTGTCGATGACGGCCACCACGGTGCTGCAGGTGGCCTTCGCCCAGCTGCCCTCGATCCTGCCCGCGCTGGGGTACGTCACGAGCCTGCTGCTTTACGCAGTCGGCTTCGCCTTCATGTACCACTACCTGCCCGACCGCCGCGTGGCCTGGCGCCAGGCCTTCATCGGCGGCGTCATCACCTCGGCACTGTTCGCACTGGGCCGCTACGGCATCGGCGTCTACATCGCCACCGTGGCCCCCGGCAGTGCCTACGGCTCGATGGGTGCGCTGGTGATCTCGCTGGTCTGGATCTACTACGCCACCGTCGTGTTCTTCGTTGGCGCACTGATGACGGCGGTGATCGATGAGCGCCTGCGCGCGCGTCATCACCTGGCCGCAGCCGGCATTGATCCGGCAACCGCCAGCCAGGTGCCCGACAGGGGGTAAACTAGGCCGACCGCCCCCGGTTCCGTCGCGTGGTCCTGCACCGCGCCCTGCCCTGTTGCCCATGGCCCGTATCCCCGACGCTTTCATCGACGACCTGCTCGCCCGCACCGACATCGTCGAGGTGGTGGGCAGCCGCGTGCCGTTGAAGCGCCAGGGCAAGGAGTACGCCGCCCGCTGCCCGTTCCATGACGAGCGCTCGGCGTCGTTCACGGTCTCGCCCACCAAGCAGTTCTATCACTGCTTCGGCTGTGGCGCGCACGGCACCGCGATCAGCTTCCTGATGAACTACGACCGCCTCGAGTTCCTCGACGCGGTGGATGAACTGGCCAAGCGCGCCGGCATGGAAGTGCCGCGCAACGAGAATCCGCGCAGCCCGCAGCAGCAGGACGACAGCCGCGAGCTGTACTCGGCGCTGGACGCGGCGACCAAGTTCTTCCAGAAGAACCTGGAGGGCAGCGAGAAGGCCCGCAGCTACCTGGATGGCCGTGGCGTGGACGAAGAGAACCGCGCGCGCTTCCAGATCGGCTACGCGCCGGATGGTTACAGCGGCCTGCGCGACGCGCTGGGCAAGGACGAGCGGCGCATGAAGCTGCTCGACCGCGCCGGCCTGTTCTCCAAGAACGACCGCGGCCACGTCTACGACAAGTTCCGCGACCGGGTGATGTTCCCGATCTTCGACCGCCGTGGCCGGGTGATCGCCTTCGGCGGCCGCGTGTTCGAGAAGGACGACGGCCCCAAGTACCTCAACTCGCCCGAGACCGCGCTGTTCCACAAGGGCCGCGAACTGTACGGCCTGTGGCAGGTGCGCCAGGCCAACCAGAAGATCGAGCGGCTGATCGTGGTCGAGGGCTACATGGACGTGGTCTCGCTGTTCCAGTTCGGCGTCACCCAGGCGGTGGCAACGCTGGGTACCGCGACCACGCCGGACCATGCCGAGCTGCTGTTCCGCAACGCACCGGACGTGTTCTTCTGCTTCGACGGCGACGCCGCCGGCCGCCGCGCCGGCTGGAAGGCGCTGGAGTCGGTGCTGCCGCGCATGAAGGATGGCCGCCAGGCCTTCTTCCTGTTCCTGCCCGATGGCGAAGACCCGGACACCATCGTGCGCAAGGAAGGCGCCGAAGCGTTCAACGAGCGCCTGAAGCAGGCTACGCCGCTGTCGCAGTTCTTCTTCGATGAACTGACCCGCGAGATCAACCTGGGCACGCTGGACGGCAAGGCGCGCCTGGCAGAACGCGCCAAGCCGATGCTGGCGCAGATTCCCGACGGCGCCTTTGGCGACCTGATGAAGCAGCAGCTGGCGCAGCTGACCGGCCTGGGCGGTACTGCCCAGGCCACGCGCGCGCCGATGCCGCAACGCCAGCCGCAGCGGACGATCCAGCCCGTGGCCAAGCGCAGCCTGGTGCGCGGCGCGATCGCCGTGCTGCTGCAGCAGCCGTCGCTGGCGCTGACGCTGGGCGGCAAGCACCACTTCCAGGGCCTGCGCCTGCCCGGCGTGGAACTGCTGCTGGAGCTGCTGGGGCTGGTCGAACAGCGCCCGGACATCAGCACCGGCGCCCTGCTGGAACACTTCGACGGGCGCGAGGAACAGGCCTCGCTGCATACCCTGGCGGCACAGACGCTGCCCGGCACCGAGGACAGCTGGACCCAGGAACTGCACGACGCAGTGGCACAGCTGGAGAAACAGCTGCTGGTGCAACGTCTGGAGGAGTTGTTGGCAAAGCAGCGCCAGCAGGGCCTGGACGATACTGACAAGTACGAACTGCGCGAGCTGCTGAAGGCGCGCGCCGGACTGCGCCTGTAGCGGCAGAACGTTTTCACGGAGAAGACCATGCTGCTGCGCCTGACCTGCCTGCTGTTGTTGTCGCTCTGCCTGTCACTGACGGCCCTGGCCGAAGACGCGCCCCTCAACGAAGTCCGCCCCGGCCTGTATGCCGGCGGCCAGCCCAGCGCCGCACAGCTGCAGGCCTTGGCTGCACAGGGCGTGCGCACTGTGATCGACCTGCGCCAGCCCGGCGAGGACCGGGGCTTCGATGAAACCCGCGTCGCCGAATCATTGGGCCTGCGCTACGTGCGCATTCCGGTGGCCGGCGCCGATGGCCTGGATACGGCCAACGTGCGCGCCGTGCACCTGGCCCTGCAGCAGAGCCAGGGGCCGGTGCTGCTGCACTGTGCGTCCGGCAACCGCGCCGGCGCCGTGCTCGGCCTGGTCAATGCACGGTACGAACATGCCAGCCCCGAACAGGCCCTTCAGCTGGGCCAGCGTGCTGGCCTGAAGTCGCTGGAAGCCGCCACCCGCCAACGCCTGGCAACGCCGGTCACCTCGCCCTGAACCCTCCGCACCAAGGACACTGCCCACCATGACCCGCTGGTGGTCGCGCCTGCGACCGGACAACTTCACCCTCGCCCTGCTGTGCACCGTCGGCCTGGCCTCGCTGCTGCCGATGAAGGGCGCCGCCGCCATCGTCCTCGACGATGTCACCACCGTCGCCATCGCTGCACTGTTCTTCCTGCATGGCGCGCGCCTGCCGCGCGAGTCGATCATCGGCGGCATGCTGCACTGGCGGCTGCACCTGACCATCCTGGCCTGCACCTTCATCCTGTTCCCGCTGCTGGGGCTGATGTTCAAGCCACTGTCGGGCTGGCTGCTGACCCCGGAGCTGTACCTCGGCGTGCTGTTCCTGTGCACCCTGCCCTCCACCGTGCAGTCGTCCATCGCGTTCACTTCGATGGCGCATGGCAACGTGCCCGCAGCGGTGTGCAGCGCCTCGCTGTCGAGCATCCTCGGCGTGTTCCTGACCCCGCTGCTGCTGACCGCGCTGGCCGGCACCTCGGGCGGCATCCATGATCCGCTGCATGCGATCGGCGGCATCATGCTGCAGCTGCTGGTGCCGTTCGTGGCCGGCCACCTGCTGCGGCCGTGGATTGCCGGCTGGGTGGAACGCCAGCGCGCGCTGCTGCGCTACACCGACCAGGCCACCATCCTGCTGGTGGTGTACTCGGCGTTCGGCGAAGCGGTGACCGAAGGCCTGTGGAGCAAGACCCCGCTGCTGTCGCTGCTGGCTGTGGCCATCGTGGCCGCTGTGCTGCTGGGCATCGCCATGCCGCTGATCACCTTCATCGCCCGTCGCCTGCGCTTCAACCGCGAGGACGAGATCGCCATCGTGTTCTGCGGCTCGAAGAAGAGCCTGGCCACCGGCGTGCCGATCGCCAAGGTGCTGTTCGCCGGCGGCAGTCTCGGCGCCATCGTGCTGCCGGTGATGATCTACCACCAGATCCAGCTGATCGTCTGCGGTGTGATCGCGCAGCGGTATGCGCGGCGCAAGCCCTGACAGGGCGCGCGGGTTGTTCCGGGTAGACCATCCACGCATGGCGTGGATCTACTCCATACCACGGATGGCGTGAACCACAGTAGATCCACGCCATGCGTGGATGGGTTGCCTGACGCTACGGATCCACGAGCGTGCCGACGCTCAGCTCCGGCATCCACACCCACAGGTCGTACGCCCGTTCCGCATGGGTATCGCCCCGCAGCCGCGGGGCCACCTGCTCTGGAAGTGGCCGCGCCATGCAACGGTCCGCGCACGCCCACGCCTGGCCACGCAGCGCACCCAACCGCACGCTGTAGATATCCAGGTCCCGCAGCTGGGAGGCCATCGGCCGCCTCTGCATTTCCGGCGGCATACCTTCCGGCCGCCGCAGCATGGCGTGGACATTGCCAGTCAGCACCAGCATGCGTGCATTGTCTGGCAACCCTCGATAGAGCCGTCGCAATTCGGCGGCCATGCGGTCATCGCGGGCCTGGCTGCCGCCGTTACTGTGATTGACGTCGTAGCCAACCACCTCGATCGCGCGGCCCTGCGCCTTCAGCGCGCGCAGGCCTTCGATCATCGCCAGCATGTCGCGGCTGCGGCGACCATCATGCTGGTCATCGCGCACGGTCCAGAACGCGCGGCCGCGCAGGTGCCGGCGCGCCGCGGCCCCGCCATCGGATTCCAGATAGTCGCGCAGCACAGGGTTCTCGGCGCGTGGCAGTTCCAGCGCCAGCAGGACCGGCGCGCCATTGCGGCTGTAGTCATCCACCAGCTGCCGCACCAGCAGTGGCGTCTCGCGTGTGCCGTGGAATTCGCCCAGCACCAGCATGCGATGGCCAGCGGCGTATTGGCGGATCTGCGCGGTAGTGTCGTCGGCATGCGCGGTCACGGCCATGCCCAGCGCCAGCATCAGCGCGGTGGTCCAACGGAAGAACGAATGCATCCCTGCTGCTTCCTTTCCCTGGGGTCAGGAACAGCAATGGCGACGCCGAGACGGCGGTTCAAGGTGATCCACGTCATGCGAGGATGTCCGCGCGATCAGGTGGGGTCAGAGCCCCTTCGGGGATCCGACCCCGAGGTCACAACCAGGGCAGGATCCAGTGGTCCACCAGCAGGAAGGCGAACAGCGCCATCAGGTACACGATGGAGTAATAGAACATCTTCATCGAGAACAGCTCATCCGGCGGGTCGAGCATGCGCCAGGCGTACCAGAGGAACACGGCGTTGAGCACGATCGCGCCGCCCAGGTAGAACGCACCGCTCATGCCCACCAGGTACGGCAGCAGGCACACCAGCGCCAGCACCACCGAATACACCATGATCTGCTTGCGGGTATGCGCCACGCCGTGGGTCACCGGCAGCATCGGGATCTCCGCCTTGGCGTAATCCTCGCGGCGGAAGATCGCCAGCGCCCAGAAGTGCGGCGGGGTCCAGATGAAGATGATCAGCACCAGCAGCGACGAGTACGCCCAGTCCGACGAACCCTGCATGCCGGTCACTGCGGCCCAGCCCAGCATCGGCGGCATCGCGCCGGCCAGGCCACCGATGACGATGTTCTGCGAGGTCGCACGCTTGAGGTACACGGTGTAGATCACCGCGTAGCCGATCAGCGAGGCGAAGGTCAGCACTGCGGTGATCAGGTTCACCCACAGCACCAGGAGGGTCATCGACAGCACGATCAGCACGCCGGCGAACACCAGCACCTGCCACGGCTTGACCTTGCCCACCACCAGCGGGCGCCACGAGGTGCGCGCCATCTGCGCATCGATGTGCGCGTCCAGCAGCTGGTTGATGGCGGCCGCGGCCGAGGCCGCCAGCCAGATGCCGAGGAAGCCGAGCAGGCCGGCGCGCACCTGCTCCCAGCTCGGCACGCCGGGGATGGCCAGGACCATGCCGACCAGGGCGGTGAAGACGATCAGGGCGACGACCTTGGGCTTGGTCAGGTCCCAGTACTGGCGGTAATTGGAAAACATGGAATCAGTCCGGGGCACGCAGGCGGGCCAGCAGGCTGACCAGTACGAACAACAGGGCAACGGCCACGCCGTTGTGGGCCACGGCCACTTCCAGCGGCAGCGCCAGCTTCACGTTGAGGATGCCGAGCGTGACCTGCAGCACCAGCAGCGCGATCAGCGCGCTGGCCCAGCCACGCATGCTCGGCAACCGGAACAGGCGCACGCCAAGCCACAGCAGGTAGACGGCCACCACCACCGCGAACAGGCGATGCGCCATCTGGATGGCGATGCGCGAAGCGCCATCCAGCACACCGCCTTCGTAATCCACGCCGATGCCGCGCCACAGGGTGAAGCCTTCGACGAAGTTGTGCTGCGGCCACCACTGGTTGGCGCAGCGCGGGAAGTTGTCCAGCGAGGCGCTGCCACCGCCGCAGGCGAGTGCGGCGTAGTTGGCGCTGACCCAACCACCCAGCGCGATCTGGGTAACCAGCACCGCCACGCCGATGCGCATCAGCCACTTCAGCTTCGGCGCTTCAGCCAGGGTGATCGGCATGTGCGTCGCGCGCCAGGCCATCCACACCAGCAGGCCGAACATCAGCATGCCGCCCAGCAGATGGCCCATCACCACGATGGGTTTGAGCAGCAGGGTCACCGTCCACATGCCCAGCAGGGCCTGGAAGATCACCACCGCCAAGGTCAGCAGCGCCGCACGTGCGAGATCGATGTTGCTCCAGCGCAGCGCGGCGATCAGCAGGATCGCCTCGCCGGTCAAGGCCAGGGCACTGGCGGTGCCGTGCCAGCCCATCATGTACAGCGGTATGCCGGCGGCCACCAGCACGCAGGCGGTCACCACCGCCGTGCTTCCGAATCGCCGCTTGCGCGTGGCCAGCAGCGCCAGGGTCAGGATCTCGATGCCCAGCGCGCCGGCCAGGAAGCGATGCACCTGTTCTCGCCAGGCCTTGTGGGTCTCCAGCGGGCGGATCTCCGCCGCCGGGTGGCCGATGGTCTCTTCCACGTGCTGCGGCCAGGTGGCCTGGCCATAGCAGGTCGGCCAGTCCGGGCAGCTCAGGCCGGCATCGGACAGGCGCACGAAGGCGCCGAACATGATCGTGCTCGCGGTCATGATCATGGCGAACCACGCCAGGCGGTGGAAATTGCGGTGCAGCGCCGGACGCGCGGAAAGGCTCATCAAACGGGACTCACTTCAGTTTCAGCAACGTGGCCATGTCCTTGCGCAGGCCACCGAGGTCGGAACCCGGGGCATGGCGCATGATCACGAAGCCGTTCGGATCGATCACGTAGACCGGCAGTCCCGCCGGATCGTCGACGCCCGGCAACGCCGCGCGCAGGGCTGGCGACGGAGCCAGCGGCCGCAGCGCGGGCAGCGAGGCGATCGACGCCGGTGGCGTACCCAGCCACAGGATCTCGACATTATCGGCGTTATGGCCGAACAGCTGCCACACCTTGCCCAGTCCCTGCGACAAAGTGACGCACTGCGCGTCGCAGGCACCGGCCGGCGCCACCAGCAGGCGCCAGGTACGGGCCTCGGGGTTCCAGGGGTAGGACTGGCCGCTGGCCAGGGTCGGCGCCTGCTGGCGCAGGTCCACCGGCGGCTTCAGCAGCTGGCCGGCATTGCGGTGCCCGGTCGGCTGCCAGCCGGAGAAGCGCAGCACGGCGGCCAGTGCCATCGCCCCGAAGAACACGGCAAACAGCAGCACCAGGGTCCGGCGGCCGGAACCGCGCGCCTGCGGGGACGTAGCAGTGTTCATGCGGGGCATTTTCTCATGGTTGGGTAGGGGATGCCGGTAGTGCCGGCCGCTGGCCGGCATCCAGGATTGCGGGGGTTGCCGGCCAGCGGCCGGCACTACCGGGTAATCACGCGCCTCCGCCGCCGCTCCAGCACCACGGCCACCACCAGCACGGTCAGGGCCAGCCCGAACCACTGCACGGCGTAGCCCAGGTGGCGCTGAGGCGGCAGCGTGTTCGGCAGCAGGTCCAGATCGCGCTCGTCGCCAAAGGGCAGCGCCGGGTCCAGCCTCAGCACGCGGTCGGGTAGCGCCTGCAGCCCCAGCGCGCGCGCCAGCCCGTCGTCCGGCAACCGGCTGGCCAGCCAGCGCCCGGCCTCACCGGTAGCAGAGAACGCCGGGCCCAGTAGCAGTCCCGCCGATGGTGGCGGCGCGAGCAGCCCGCGCACGGCCACCGGCGAAGGCGGCGACGGCACCTCCGGAAGCGTGCGATCCGGCGGCAGCGCACGCCAACCGAGGTCGACCAGCAGCACGCTGCCGTCGTCACTGCGGAAGGGGCGATAGATCTTCACGCCAGCGCGGCCATGCCGGATCTGGTTGTCCAGCAGTACCACGCCGGGCAGGAAGCGACCGTGGTCGGCCACGCCGTGCAACGCGCCGGGCGCCGCCAGGGCCTCCGACAGCGGCAACGCCTGTGCCACGGCTGGACCCTGTGCATCCAACATTGCCTGTTTGGCATGCATGCGCTGCAGCTGCCACAGCCCCAATGCGGTGAATCCGGCGATCGCCAGCACGGCCAGCAACCATCCGAACACGCGCGTGTGCTGGCGCATCATGACAAGTCCGCGCAAACGCGGTCAGATAGGCACATCCACCCTGCCCTCGAGCCGCGCATGAGTGATTCGCTGAAGACCCTGCTGGTAATCGCGTTTCTGATCGTCATCGTCTGGAATCTGGGCGCCGGCCTGTACTACCTGCTGGTCGACCGCGGCCAGACCAAGCGCACGGTCAATGCACTGACGCGCCGCATCGCGGTGTCGGTAGCGTTGATCCTGCTGGTGATCGTGAGCATCTACATGGGCTGGATCAAACCACACGGCATCGGCGGCTGAGACCACCGATGCGCGCCTGATCAAAGCACGTAGACGAACAGGAACAGCATCAGCCACACCACGTCGACGAAGTGCCAGTACCACGCGGCGGCTTCGAAACCGAAATGGTTGTCGCGGGTGAAGTGTCCCTTGGCCGAACGCAGCCACATCACGATCAGCATGATCGTGCCCAGCAGCACGTGCGCGCCGTGGAAGCCGGTCAGCATGAAGAACGTCGACCCGTAGATGCCGGAGCCGAGCGTCAGGTTCAGTTCCTTGTAGGCATGGATGTACTCCTCTGCCTGCAGGGTCAGGAAGCCCAGGCCGAGCACCACGGTCAGGCCCAGCCAGATCAGCAGCTGGCGGCGGTTGCCGGCCTTCAGTGCGTGGTGGGCGATGGTCAGGGTCACGCCGGAGGTCAACAGGATCAACGTATTGATCAGTGGCAGGCCCCAGGCCGGGATGGTCTGGAACGCGCCACCGATCGCCGCCGGGCCATTGGTCGGCCATCCGGCGGAATAGCCCTGCCAGAGCAGCTCGTTGGTCATGACCCCACGGCCTTCGCCACTGAGCCACGACAGGCCCAGGTTGCGGGTGTAGAACAGCGCGCCGAAGAACGCGCCGAAGAACATCACCTCGGAGAAGATGAACCAGATCATCCCCATCCGGAATGATCCGTCGACCTGGTGGTTGTAGTTGCCGGCCTGCGATTCGCGCACCACGTCGCTGAACCACCAGAACAGGGTCAGCACCAGCATCGCGATGCCGATGTAGAACGTCCAGCGTCCCCAGCTGGCATCGTTGAGCCAGCTGGCCACGCCCACCATGGTCACCATCATGGCGATGGAACCCACGAACGGCCATTTGCTCTGGGCCGGGACGAAGTACACGTTGGCGTCGGTCGGTGTCTGGGCCATGTCGGTATCCGGGTCAGGGTGCGGCGTGCGCGCCGTCCGAGGTGGCGGCCGGGGCCAGCCGATCGGACAGCGCGTCGTTGCGGTAGAAGGTGTAGGACAAGGTGATCGTCCTGATCTCCGGCGGCAGGTCCGGATCGACGATGAAGCGCACCGGCATGTCGCGCTTCTCGCCGGCCTGCAGCGTCTGCGCGGTGAAACAGAAGCACTCGGTCTTGCTGAAGAAGCCCGACGCACGCGCCGGTGCCACCGAAGGCACCGCGCTGCCGACCACGGCAGCTGCGCTGTCGTTGCGGGCGAAGTACAGCGCCTCGTTGAGCTCGCCGGGCACCACGTCCATGGTCAGCTGCTCAGGATGGAACGACCACGGCAGTCGCGAATTGACGCCGCCATCGAACTCCACCCGCACGGTGCGCTTGCCGGCCGCGGCACCTGCGCTGGCTTCGCCACCGGGACCGCGTTCCAGGCGCACGCCGAACACCTTCTCGCAGGCAATGCGGTACAGCGGCACCAGCGAGAACGTCAGCAGGAACACCGCCACCGCCACGCCGATCAGGCGCGGCAGCCCGGCACTGCGTGACGGTGTGCTGGCCGGTGCCTCGCTCATCGGCCGATCACCCCGCTGAGGATGAAGCCGACGTAGACCAGCACAGCGATGGCGCCGACCCACACCGCCGTGCGCTTCGCACGCTGGCGCTGCTGCTCGATGCTTCCGCCCTGGTAGAGCCGACCGCTGGTCGGCTGCTTCTCATCCGCCGAGCATGGCTCGGCTCTACAGGTCTGCAGCGGGCTCTCGTTATGCATGCCCCACCTCAATGCGTGATGTCGTCATGCGCCAGATCCCCCGGGCGGATGGTCGGCGGGGTGGTGAAGGTGTGCGCCGGTGCCGGCGACGGCAGCGTCCATTCCAGGCCGCGTGCACCCTCCCAGGAACGCGCTTCGGCCTTCTCGCCGTTGCGCAGCGAGGACAGCAGGATCGCGGCCATCATGAACGGGGTGACGAACATGCCGAACGCACCGATCGAGCTGATCAGGTTCCAGTCGGCAAACGCCACGCTGTAATCGGGAATGCGGCGCGGCATGCCGGCCAGGCCGAGGAAGTGCTGCGGGAAGAACAGCAGGTTGACGAACACGATCGACCACCAGAAGTGCACCTTGGCCCACTTCTCGCTGTACATGCGCCCGGTCCACTTCGGCCACCAGTAGTACACCGCGGCGATCAGCGCGAACACCGCACCGGTCACCAGCACGTAGTGGAAGTGCGCGACCACGAAGTAGGTGTCGTGGTACTGGAAGTCGGCGGCCACGATGGCCAGCATCAGGCCGGAGAAGCCACCGATGGTGAACAGGATGACGAAGGCCACCGACCACAGCATCGGTGCCTCGAACGTCAGCGAGCCACGCCACATGGTGCTGACCCAGTTGAACACCTTCACGCCGGTCGGGATCGAGATCAGCATGGTGGCGAACATGAAATAGATCTCGCCGCCCAGCGGCATGCCCACGGTGAACATGTGGTGGGCCCAGACGATGAACGACAGGAACGCGATCGCCGCGGTGGCGTACACCATCGCCTGGTAGCCGAACAGCGGCTTGCGGCTGAAGGTCGGGATGATCTCGCTGACCACGCCGAAGGCGGGCAGGATCATGATGTAGACCTCGGGGTGCCCGAAGAACCAGAAGATGTGCTGGTACATCACCGGGTCACCGCCACCGGCGGCGTTGAAGAAGCTGGTGCCGAAGAACTTGTCGGTCAGCAGCATGGTCACCGCACCGGCCAGCACCGGCATCACCGCGATCAGCAGGAACGCGGTGATCAGCCAGGCCCAGCAGAAGATCGGCATTTTCAGCAGGTCGATGCCCGGCGCACGCATGTTCAGCACGGTGGCGATGATATTGATCGCACCCATGATCGAACTGATGCCGGCCACGTGGATAGCGAACACGCTGAAGGCCACGTTGTAGCCGCCCTGCAGCGACAGCGGCGGATACAGCGTCCAGCCACCAGCCGGCGCACCACCGGGCAGGAACAGGGTCAGCAGCAGCAGGCTGAAGGCCACCGGCAGCAACCAGAACGACCAGTTGTTCATGCGCGGCAGCGCCATGTCCGGCGCGCCGATCTGCAGCGGGATCATCCAGTTGGCGAGGCCGACGAAGGCCGGCATCACGCCACCGAAGATCATCACCAGCGCATGCACGGTGGTCATCTGGTTGAAGAACTCGGGCCTGACGAACTGCAGGCCGGGCTGTGCCAGCTCGGCGCGGATCACCACGCTCATCGCCGCGCCGATGATGAACATGATGAAGCTGAAACCCAGGTACAGCGTGCCGATGTCCTTGTGGTTGGTCGAGAAGAACCAACGCTCGAAGAAACTCTGCTGGTGATGGTGATCGTCGTGCCCAACTGCCGAGTGCGCCATTGCAAAACACCTCTCAGAATCGGTTGTCACCACGGCCGCGGGCGGCCGCGGGCTTTACATCACGCGCCGCTGGCTGCAGTGGCAGGTGCGCTGGCCGCTTCTGCAGCAGCAGGCGCAGCCGGCGCCTCGCCCGCCGGTGCAGCCGGTTCGGCAGGTGCCGCAGGCGTGGCCGGCGCGGCAGCCGGCGCCGGCTTGCGCTGCGCCAGCCACTGTTTGAATTCCTCCTTGGACACCGCCTCGACCACGATCGGCATGAAGCCGTGGTCCTTTCCGCACAGCTCGGCGCACTGGCCGCGGTACACGCCAGGCTGCTCGATGCTGGTCCAGGCTTCGTTGATGAAGCCGGGAATGGCATCCTGCTTCCAGCCCAGCGCCGGCACCCACCAGGCGTGGATCACGTCGTCGGAGGTGATGACGAAGCGCACCTTGGTGTCGACCGGCAGCACCAGCCGGTTGTCGACATCCAGCAGGTAGTGCGGATGGCTTTCACGGGTCGGCACGATGCCACTTTGCCGCACGCGGTCGGACTCGCGGTCCAGGCGGCTGGTGAAGGTGACGTTCTCGCCGAGGTATTCGTACTTCCACATCCACTGGTAGCCGGTGACCTTGACCGTCATCTCGGCATCGCGGGTGTCGTACATCTTGATCAGGTTGGCCGTGGCCGGCCACGCCATCACGATCAGGATGATCACCGGGATCACCGTCCAGATGATCTCGGCCTTGGTGTTGTGGCTGAAGGTGGCGGCGACTGCCCCCTTGGATTTGCGGAACTTGAAGATGGCGTAGGCCATCGCGCCGAACACGATGACGCCGATCACCGTGCAGATGATCAACGAGAGATTGTTCGATTCCCAGGCCAGGCGCGAGGTCTGGGTCACCCCCTTGCCCATGTTCAGCTGCCACGGCTTGGGATCGGCCGCCTGGGCCCAGGCCAACGCCGGCATCAGTCCCCCGGCCACCATGGCGGTGACCGCTGCAACGCACTTCGTGCCCCACCTGCTGCTTTGCTTCATTGCCTAGACCCTTAGCGTCGTCGGTTGCCGCCATCGCTGGCGGCGAGCAAGCTTTCAAGTGTCTCTGCGAGCGTCTGACGTTCGGCCGGCGCGAGGAAACTCCCCACCTCCACCTGCCGGCCGCTGGATGCCAGCCGGACCCTCTCATCGCCGGTGAGCAGGCGCACCCAGTGGGGGTGGGCCCGGAACACCGGCGATCCACCGGGTGCGGGGATGACCTCCACGTACGCCGGCACTACCCGGATCTCCTCCTGCCGTTCACCGCTGCGCCACAAGGCACGCAGTGCCGCCGCCAGCACCAGGCTGTACAGCAGCGCGAACAGGGGGGCGAATGCATTGCCGGCCAACCACCCGAGGGCGGACACCAGCCACATCGCACCCGACAACACGGTGAACAACAGGACGAACTGCCGGGCATCGAGCGCCCGTGGGGGACGCAGCCGCAGCTGCGTACCTGACCCATCCGGAGCTGGAAGCACCTCGATCATGTCGCAACCGCGTTCCTGCCGCGGGAAACGTCTCGATGGTAGCCCCGCGCTCTCGCCGGTAGCAAGGGTGCATTCACACTTTTTCCCATGCTGCAACACAGCATGGGGTCGGCGGCGCGAATGCCGAATTCAGCACAAATATTGCCGGGCTTGCTGAACACGCTGAATACACCACCGTTAGGGGCTATCAGCCCTTCACGAAGGTGGCTGTGGGGCACTTCCGCAACCCGCAAAAATGATTAAAATCGCCAAGTTTTCCATTGGCCGGACCGGCATGAACGCACCTTCCTCCTCCCCTGCCGCCAGCGACGCCCAGCGTCCCGGCGTGCTGCTGTCGCCGGAACTGCCGGCGCCCCCCAACCCGTTCCGCCAGGCCATCACCGATGCCTGGTTGAAGGACGAGGCCAGCCACGTCCGCGAGCTGCTGGCGCAGGCCCGGCTGCCGGCCGACGAGCAGGCCAGGGTGCAGGCGCTGGCCGCCGACCTGGTCGGCCGCGTGCGCGTGCGTGCCAAGGACCAGGGCGCGATCGAAGCCTTCATGCGCCAGTACGACCTGGGCAGCGAAGAAGGCGTGCTGCTGATGTGCGTGGCCGAAGCGCTGCTGCGCATTCCGGACCAGGACACCGCCGACAAGCTGATCCGCGACAAGCTGGCCGATGCCGACTGGGAAAAGCACCTGGGCGGCAGCGACTCGGTGCTGGTCAACGCCTCCACCTGGGGCCTGATGCTGACCGGCAAGCTGGTACAGATGAACGACGCCACCCGCGCCGATGCGCCCAGCGCGTTCAAGCGCCTGGTCGGCCGCGTCGGTGAGCCGGTGGTGCGCCTGGCCGTGCGCCACGCGATGAAGATCATGGGCCACCAGTTCGTCATGGGCCGCACCATCAGCGAGGCGCTGTCGCGCTCGCACAAGGGCGACAACGCGAACTACCGCTACTCCTTCGACATGCTGGGCGAAGGCGCGCTGACCATGAAGGACGCGCTGCGCTACCTGGAAGACTACCGTCGCGCGATCCACGCCATTGGCGGTGATCACAAGGCCCGCGGCGGCCGCCCGGATGGCGACGTCAATAACGCACCGGGCATCTCGATCAAGCTGTCGGCGCTGTACCCGCGCTACGAGCACGCCAAGCGCGAGCGCGTGCTGAAGGACCTGGTGCCGGGCGTGCTGGAGCTGGCGCAGCTGGCCAAGAGCTACGGCATCGGCTGCACCGTCGACGCCGAAGAGTCCGACCGCCTGGAACTGTCGCTGGACATCATCGAGCAGGTGTTCTCCGACGCCTCGCTGGCCGGCTGGGACGGCTTCGGCGTGGTCGTGCAGGCCTACCAGAAGCGCACGCCGTACACGATCGACCACCTGGCCGACATGGCGCGCCGCGCCGGTCGCCGCCTGCAGGTGCGCCTGGTCAAGGGCGCCTATTGGGATGCCGAGATCAAGCGCGCGCAGATCGAAGGCTATCCGGGCTACCCGGTGTTCACCCGCAAGCAGAACACCGACGTGTCCTACCTGGCATGCGCCAAGCGCCTGTTCACCCATGTCGACGCGATCTACCCGATGTTCGCCACGCACAACGCGCACACCATCGCTGCGGTGCGCAGCATCGCCAACGGTGGCGTGTACGAGCACCAGAAGCTGCACGGCATGGGCGATGACCTGTACGCCGAAGTGGTGCCGGCCGATCGCCTGGGCCTGCCCTGCCGCGTGTACGCCCCGGTCGGTTCGCATGAAGACCTGCTGCCGTACCTGGTGCGCCGCCTGCTGGAAAACGGCGCCAACTCCAGCTTCGTCAACCGCATCACCGATGAGCGCGTGCCGATCGCCGACCTGATCCGCGATCCGGTCGAGATGGTCGCCTCGTTCGCTTCGATTCCGCATCCCAAGATCCCGCTGCCGGTAGACCTGCTGCGCAGCCAGAACCACGACAGGAAGAACTCCATGGGCGCCAACCTCGCCAACGACAACGAACTGCGCGCCCTCGCCGAGCAGCTCAACGCGGCCGTGAAGCCGTGGCAGGCCGCCCCGCTGGTGCCGGGTGCGAACCCGGCCGGCGCCTCGCTGCCGGTGACCAACCCGGCCGACACCCGCGAAGTGGTCGGCCAGTGGCTGGCCGCCGATGCCGCCACCGTGCAGAAGGCGCTGGCGAATGCCGTAGCCGCGCAGCCGGCCTGGAACCGCACCCCGGCCGCCAGCCGCGCCGCCATCCTCGAGCACGCCGCCGACCAGCTGGAAGCGCGCATGCCGGAGTTCATGGCGCTGTGCGTGAAGGAAGCCGGCAAGAGCCTGCCCGACAGCATCGCCGAAGTGCGCGAAGCCGTGGACTTCCTGCGCTACTACGCCAAGCAGGCGCGCGAGCAGTTCAGCCACGCCGAGAAGCTGCCCAGCCCGACCGGTGAGTCCAACGAGCTGCAGCTGCACGGCCGCGGCGTGTTCGTCTGCATCAGCCCGTGGAACTTCCCGCTGGCGATCTTCCTGGGCCAGGTCGCCGCTGCACTGGCCGCCGGCAACAGCGTCATCGCCAAGCCGGCCGAACAGACCAACCTGATCGGCTACTACGCGGTGAAGCTGCTGCACGAAGCTGGCGTGCCGGCCGAGGTGGTGCAGTACCTGCCGGGCGACGGCGCCACCGTCGGTGCCGCACTGACCGCCGACCCGCGCGTGGCCGGCGTGGCCTTCACCGGCTCCACCGACACCGCACGTGCGATCAACCGCGCCATGGCCGCGCGTGACGCCGCCATCGGTGTGCTGATCGCCGAGACCGGCGGCCAGAATGCCTTCATCGCCGACTCCTCGGCGCTGCCGGAACAGCTGGTCAAGGACGCGATCGGTTCGGCCTTCACCTCCGCCGGCCAGCGTTGCTCGGCCGCGCGCGTGCTGTTCGTGCAGGACGACATCGCCGACAAGGTGATGACCATGCTGGCCGGCGCGATGAAGGAACTGAAGGTCGGCAACCCGGGCCTGCTGTCCACCGACGTCGGCCCGGTGATCGACGCCGACGCGCTGAAGATCCTGCAGGACCACGCCGAGCGCATGGACCGCGAAGCGCGCCTCATCGCGGCCGCCGAGCTGTCCGCCGAAGCGGCCAATGGCACCTTCTTCGCACCGCGCGCGTATGAACTGAAGGACCTGGGCCAGCTGCACAAGGAAATCTTCGGGCCGGTCCTGCACGTGATCCGCTGGAAGGGCGACCAGCTCGACGCGGTGATCGACCAGATCAATGCCACCGGCTACGGCCTGACCCTGGGCGTGCATTCGCGCATCGACGAGACCGTTGATCGCATCAGCAACGGCGTCCACGTCGGCAACGTCTACGTCAACCGCAACCAGATCGGCGCGGTGGTCGGCGTGCAGCCGTTCGGCGGCCAGGGCCTGTCCGGCACCGGCCCGAAGGCCGGCGGCCCGCACTACCTGCTGCGCTTCGCTACCGAAAAGACGGTGACGGTGAACACCACCGCCGCCGGCGGCAACGCCTCGCTGCTGACCCTGGGCGACTGATCGCCTGCTTGATGCAGTAAACAAAAAACCCCGCGAGCGCGGGGTTTTTTGTGCTTTGCTTCCTGTAGAGGCGGGCCCACGCTCGGCTTTCCTGGCTGTAGAGCCGAGCCCATGCTCGGCTTTTCGGGCGCAGCCGAGCGTGGGCTCGGCTCTACAGAGGCAAGGCGACACTGAACCGATTGTCCGCCCGCTTCGCCAGCTCGCCCTGCACGCGTGCGATGCGCGTCTCCAGATCGCCTTCCAGCAGCACATGCGCGACACCCTCTGCCTGCAGCTGCTCCAGGTACCACGCATGCTGCTGCGCCCGGAAAGCTTCGCCCACGCGCGTGCCATCCTGGTCAAACGGAATATCCGGCGCGCACAGGAACAGCAGGTCGTAGCGTCGTCGTGCCGCTTGCCGCAGCGGCTGCGGCGCCGTGCCAAACATCCAGCCGCTGTAGCCCAGCGTCACCAGCGGCGTGGTATCGCAGAACAGCCAGCGATGCGCACGCCGCACAGCTTCGTCTTCGTGCTGTGGCTGTGTCATTGCGATGCGCAGCAGATCGCCCGGCGTCAGCTCTCCGCCTCGCTGCTCCCACACCGTGCGGCCATACTCCGGCACCCAGACAGTCTGCAGACGCTCGGCCAGCACGCGGGCCAGCGTGGTCTTGCCGCTGGACTCGCCACCGATGAAGGCCACGCGCTGTACATGGTCGGCATACACCTGCGGTGCGAGCCCATGGCGATGCGCATGCGGATCGCTGCGCAGCTCGGTGCCGCAGGCCTGCCCGACGTCCAATGCGCGTTCGAGCCGCTCATGGCGTACCGGCGCACCGAAGTGCGTGGCCAGCGCCTGCGCGAAGCCGTCACCGTAGTCCTCACCGGTGTACACCGCCTGCACCGGCCCACCGAACAGGTTCAGGCACAGCCAGGCGGTAAAGTCACGTTGCACCTGTTCGTCATCACTGTCCTGCGGCAGCGCTCGCACCGGCAAGCCATGCTGCGTGCACAATGCGGCCAGTCGCGCGTCGTCAAGCACCGCTACCGTGGCCTGCGGGAAACGCGCACGCAGCCAGCGCTCGCGGCGCGCAGCGCTGTAGCCGGCAAAGCCCGGCTGCGACCAGCCGATCACCAGCAGCTGCTGGCAGCGCGTGGCGGCGAAGTCGATCAGTCGTTCATGGCCGCGATGCAGCGGGCAGAACTTGCCCACCACCAGGCCGCGTGCAACGCGCTCAGGCAGCGGCATCGGCCGCCCTGGCCTCGTCCCGCATCAGGTGCCGCCAATGGCGCAAGGCGACCAGCGCGTTGATCCAGAAGCCCACATACAGGATCGAGGTCAGGTGCAGGCCACGGCTGTAGTAGAGCGGCACCGCAACGGTGTTCACCAGCAGCCATACCCACCACGATTCCAGCTTGCGTCGCATCATCAGGATCTGCGCGATCACACTCAACACCAGCACCGCCGAATCGATGTACGGCGCATAGGCATTGGTCAGGCGGGTCAGCATCCAGCCGTAGCCGAACGTGGCCACTACCGCCAGCGGCGCCAGCCAGGCCCAGGCGCGCGGCCGCAATGAAGTGATCGGCAACGGCGCGCCATGGTCACCACGCAGCCACTGCCACCAGCCCAGCACGCTGATGGCGATGAAGAAGAACTGCAGCACCATGTCCGCATACAGATGCGATCGTTCGAACACGGCAGCAAACAAGGCGCAGCCGACGATGCCCAGCCACCAGGTGTGCACGTTGTTGCGGCCGGCCAGCAGGATCGAGCCGGCGACGGCGATGTTGGCAGCCAGCTCCAGCTGGAAGTTCGGATCGGACAGGTTCATGTCGCTATTGTCGTGGATCCGTGCGCTGCGTGGACGCCCCGGCCCGTCCCCACAAAAAGAAAGGCCCCGCTTGCGCGGGGCCTCCTTCGTACTGCTCCAGGCAATCGCCCGAATCAGAACTTGTACTGCATCGACGCCGCCAGCACGTCGCCGCTGACCTTGTACTTGCCGGTCACGGTGTTGCCGGTGGCCGAGGTCGAGGTGATGTTCGGATCCTTGGTGAACAGGTGGGTGTAGCCCACGCTGTATTCCATCTTGTCCGAAGCGGCGTAGGTCATGCCCAGCGACAGCCACTTGCGGGTGGTGTCCGGCACGCGCACGTCGCGGTGGGCATCGGTGGTCGGGGTCTGGTCATAGGCCAGGCCGCCGCGCAGGGTCAGCTTGTCGTTCACGCGGAAATCGGTACCGATCGACGCGAAGGTGGTGTCACGGTAGTGGAACGGCAGCACGCTGTCCGGCTGGTTGGAGTCGTAATCGACGACGACCTGGTCGAACTTGCTCCACGCGGTGCGCGTGACTTCAGCCATGATCTGCCACTGGTCGTTCACACGGTGGGTGAAGCCCACGGTGGCGCTGGCCGGCAGGGTGATGGTCGCGCGACCGTTGCTGTCGATGAAGGTACCCGGGGCAGCAGTGGCCAGGAAGGCCGCCGCATTCTGCGGGATGGTGAAATCGGCCTTGCCGTCGGTGATCTTGTGCTCGACCTTCGAGCGGTAGCTGAACGCGATGTTGGTGCCTTCCACCGGGGTGACCGTCATGCCCAGGGTGTAGCCGACCGACACTTCATCGCCCTTGATGCGCAGGTAGCCATCGGCGGTGCCCGGCGAGAAGCCGAGCTGGGCGGCCTGGCGTGCAGCGGCCTGCGAGGCCGCCGCAGCCTGGGCTGCGGTGCCGCCGGCAGCCAACACACGCGCCGCAGCGGTGCGCTGGGCAGTGGCGTTGATCGCGGTGCCGGTGTCGACAGCACTGGTCAGGTCGACGTTCAGGCGCTCGGCGAACACCGACGCACCGAACGACAGGTACGGGTTGACGTCATAGGAGAACGCCACGCCCAGGTCGATGGCCTGCAGCTCGGTCTTGACGCCGTTGTAGCGGCCGACCCAGTCGCGGTCGTATTCGGTCTTGAAGCCGAACGGCACGGTCAGCGAAGCACCGAAGTGCATGTTGTCGTTCTCGCCGAACGGCACGTGGAAGTACGCGGCCGGAACCGGGGCGATCATGCCGGCGTCGCCGCCGTTGCCACCGGAAATCGGCGCGCCGTTGGCGTACTTGCCCTGGCCGCGGAACTTGGCGCCGAAGCTGATGGCGCTGACGTCGCCCTGGACCAGGGTGCCGTCGAGCAGGCGCATGGACGCCGGGTTGGTAGCGATGACCGAGGCGTCACCTTCGGTCGAGGTGGAGCCGGCGAACGCGCGGCCCAGGCCCTTGGCGCTGTTTTCCTTCAGCTGGAAGGCGGCAGCATTGGCATCGGCGGCGGCCAGCGCACCGGCAACGCCGACGGCCAGCAGGGTCAGTCGGGCAATGGTGGAAGCGGTTTGCATCGTAGTTCTCTCTCCGGTAAGCGGTGATGGTGCTCTGAGTGCGCCTGCGCCCGCCGGGTCCTGGGACCCATCGGAGCGCGCCGGATTCCCCTCCCGACATACGACGCCGTATGCGAGTATTACCCAGAGCTGTTAATGAAACAATAACAGCGCAGGCGGTTTTTTCGTCTCAAAAGCTGAACAGGACCGTCCCCACCGAACGTGGCCGCACGCTAGGCTATTGGCATGTTCGTCTCCCTCCCGTCGCGCAAGAAGGCGGCCCTGCGTTGGGCCACGCCCGTGCTGTTCGCGTCATTGTGGCTGGCATTCCTGTGGTCGATCTCGCGCCCGGACGATGCCCGCGGCAGTCTCTGGCTGGACTGGGGCGCCCTGTCCACCGGCCTGACCCGTCCGCTGGACTGGTGGGCGACCCTGCAGGACGGCAGCGTGCTGCGCCTGTTCACTGCGCTGTTCCTGCACGCCGACTGGTCGCACCTGCTGGGCAACCTGGTGTTCCTGCTGATCTTCGGCCTGCCGGCCGAGCGGGTGCTGGGACCCTGGCGGTTGCTGCTGCTGTTCCTCGTGGGCGGCGCGGTGTCCAACCTGGTGGCGATCTACACCATGGGCAGCCCGGACCAGATCATCATCGGCGCCAGCGGCGCGGTGTCGGCGCTGATCGGCGCCTATCTGGCCCTGTTCCCCGGTGCCCGGCTGGGCGTGGTGATCCCGCTGGGCCTGTTCCTGGAGTTCGTGCGCGCCCCGGCCTACCTGCTGATCGGCGTCTGGGCCGCGCTGCAGGTGGTGTTCGCCCATATCGGCCCCAGCTTCGGCATGGTGGCCTGGTGGGCGCACATCGGCGGCTTCGTGTTTGGCGTGGTGTATGGCGTGTACGTGCGCGCCGCGATCGCGCGCCGCCTGCGCAAGCGGCACGGATTCTGACCCCTGGTAGTGCCGGCCGCTGGCCGGCTCCACGCTCACCCGCTCGTTCGTAGATCAGTCGAGCATCGCTCGACTCTACAGAGTCAAGGCCTGGCCGGGACGGGTTCGGGCTTTGCTTCCGGCTTTGCTTCCGGCTTTGCTTCCGGCTTTGCTTCCGGCTTTGCTTCCGGCTTCGCCGCAGCGGCCTTCGCGGCCTTGGCCGCATCCGCCTTGGCGGCCTCGGCCTTCAATCGTGCGGCCACCGAACCCGGGTTCTTCAGCTCGGCCAGCGCATCGTTGATCGGGCCATCGCCCGGCAGCACCGCACCGGCGTGGTAGCCCTCCGTGCCTTCGTCATCGCCGCGCAGATGGCCCGGCAGGGTCGCTTCGCTGTAGTCGCTCAGGCTGGCTGGCAGTGCATCCTCGGCCGGCGTGGCGGCGGGCTTCAGTTCGACGTCCGGCACGATGCCGGTGGCCTGGATCGACTTGCCGCTGGGCGTGTAATAGCGCGCGGTGGTCAGCTTCACCGAATCACCGTTGTCCAGCGGCAGCACGGTCTGCACCGAGCCCTTGCCGAAGGTACGGCTGCCGACCACGCGCGCCCGCTTGTTGTCGCGCAGCGCGCCGGCCAGGACTTCCGATGCACTGGCCGAACCGGCATCGGCCAGCACGACCACCGGTGCGCCCTTCAGCAGGTCGCCCGGGGTCGCGTCGAATCGTGCATCGCTGATGCTGATGCGGCCACGGGTGCTGACGATGTTGCCCTTGTCGAGCAGATCATCGGCCACCTGCACGGCAGCGGTCAGCAGGCCACCCGGGTTGCTGCGCAGGTCCAGCACCAGGCCCTTGAGCTGGCCACCGGACTGCTTCTGCAGCTGCTGCACGTGCTTCTGGAAGTCCGAACCGGTATCGGCCTGGAAGGTGCTCAGGCGGATGTAGCCATAGCCGGGTTCCAGCAGGCGGCTGCGCACGCTGGTCACGCGGATGGTCTGGCGGGTGAGGCTCACGTCGAACGGCTTGGGCTTGCCTTCGCGCACGATGGTCAGCACCACCTTGCTGCCGGCCGGGCCGCGCAGCGGCTCGCTGGCATCGATCGCACTGATCGGCTTGCCGTCGATGGCGATGATCAGGTCACCAGCGAGGATGCCGGCCTTGGCCGCCGGGGTGTCGTCGATCGGCGCGATCACCTTCATGCTGGCGTTGTCCGGCTGCTGCTGCAGCTCCACGCCGATGCCCTCGTAGGCACCATTGGCCTGCTCGTCGAAGGCCTGCGCGTCTTCCTTGTTGAAGTAGGTGCTGTGCGGATCGAGGTCGAGCAGCAGGCCACGCACGGCCGACTGCATCAGCTTCTTGTCATCGACCGGATCGACATAGGCGGCGCGCACCGCGTTGTACACGGCCACGAAACGGCGGATGTCCTCCAGCGGCACCTTCGAGGTCACCGCCTCCTCGCTGTTCGCTGCCTGCCCGCTGGTTTCCTGGCTCGGGGCGGGCGCGGTCTGCTGCGCCCAGGACAGCGCTGGCAACAGGGCCAGCAAGAGGGTGGCGGTACGGGCTGCGCGCATGGATCACTCCTGTCGACGTTGACATCGTGCCCAAGGCACATGCACCGATTATGCGCGAAGCACAGCTAAATTCCCGTTGAATCCAACCCGCATCCGGCAGGCCTGGATTCAGCGCCGCTGCAGCCAGCTGTCCGGGTTGACCGGCTGCCCGCCGCGGCGCAGCTCAAAGTACAGCGCGGTGACGCCCTGGCCACCGGAATTGCCGACCTTGGCCACCGCATCACCGCGGCTGACCCGTGCGCCAGCATCCTTCAGCAGGGTGTCGTTGTGGGCATACAGGCTCATGTAGCCATTGCCGTGGTCGACGATCAGGATCATGCCGTAGCCGGTCATCCAGTCGGAGAACACCACGGTGCCGTCGGCCACGGCCGTGACGGTGCTGCCGGCCGGCGCGCCGATCAGCACGCCGCTGCTGGTACGGCCATCGGGCAGCTTGCCGCCATAGCGGGCCAGCAGGTTGCCGGACAACGGCCAACCCAGGCCGCCGACCTTCGGTGCCGGTGCCGACGCCACCGCAGGTGGAACCTTGGTTGCCGGCGGCGGTGGCCGGCCCTGTGCGGCCGCCTGGCGTGCGGCCCGCTCGGCAGCGGCCTTTTCGGCAGCAGCTCGACGTGCCGCCGCGCGACGCTCGGCTTCGGCCCGGGCGGCAGCGGCACGCAGATTGGCCAGCAGCGTTTCCAGCGCCTTGGCATCCTGGCCCAGTGCCTGTTCCTTCTCGCGCCGGTCCTTGAAGCGTTCGTCGAGCGAGGCCACGGTCTGCGCGCGGTCACGGCGGTCGGCCGCCAGCGCCGCTGCCTGCTGCTTCTGGTCCTGCTGCGCCCCCTGCAGCTTCTGCTTGCGCTCGGCGATCTGCGCCTGCAGCGCTTCCAGTTCCTTCAGGTCGGCGGTGAGCGTGGTGATGCGCTGCGCTCGTTCGCGCTGCAGGTAACGATGGTAGGCCAGGGCGCGATTGGCATCGGCCACCGTGTCCTGCGACAGCAGCAGCTTCAGCGGTGCGTGATTGCCAAGCTGATACGCCGCGCGCAGCAGGCCGGCCAGTTCGCGGTGCTGCTGGGCCAGGTTGGTTTGCAGGCTGCTGCGGCGCTGCTCGGCCTGGGCCAGGGCCTGGGCCTGCTCGCGCAGCGCCGCTTCGGTCTGCGCAAGCGCGCGGCCGGTGCGTGCCACCTTCTCGTCGGCCTCGCGCAGCTGTTGCGATGCTTGGCCACGCTGCCCTTCGATCTGCCGTCGCTCCTGCGCCACGCCCTTCAGCTCGGTACGCAGCTTCTGCAGCTTGCGCTCGGTCTCGCGGGTGGTCTGCGCAGCACCCGGCAGGGGCAGAGCCAGCGCCACAGCCAGCCCCAGCAGCAGCCAGCGCCCGCCGCGTAGGGCGGCGATGTGATGTCGGCGTGATGGGAAGGCGTTGTCGCGCAAGGGCTTTCCAGTGACTTCAGGCAGTTGCGGGGGGTACCGGGGAATGGTGACATCTCCGCACGCGGCCTGCCAGCCGCACATCCATCGAGGTCTCCATGAAAACTCTATCCATTCCGCTGCTGTTGGGCGTACTGCTGGTCACCGGGCCGGTCTGCGCCCAGGAGAACATCAGCAAGGTCAACGGCAGCATCAGCGCCGACCCCGGCCAACGCTACGGCAAGCTGGACACCGTCAACGGCGGCATCCGCGTCGGCGAAGGCGTCGAGACCGGAAGCATCGACACCGTCAACGGCGGGGTGAAGGTTGCCGACCGCGCACGCACCGGCAAGATCGAAACGGTCAACGGCGGTGTCCGCCTGGGTCGCGAAGTGATCGCCAGCGGTGGCGTCAGCACCGTCAACGGCAGCATCTTCACTGATCGCGGCAGCCAGATCGAAGGCGGCGTAGAGACCGTGAACGGCGGCATCGGTCTGGTCGAGAGCCGCGTCGGCAAAGACGTCGAGACCGTCAACGGTGACATCACCGTCGGCATCGGTTCGCAGGTCAACGGCGGCGTGCATGTGCGCAAGCCGAACTTCAGTGTCTCGCTCACCGCCAGCCGCAAGCCGCGCGTGATCATCGGCCCCAACGCGGTCGTCAGTGGGCCGCTGCAGTTCGAGCGCGAGGTGGTGCTGTACGTGCATCGTACCGCACGCATCGGCCCGGTCACCGGGGCCGAGCCGATCCCGTTCGATACCGAAACCGCGCCGGCCGACTGAACCCGTCGCACCCGCCGCTTCGGTGATACTCGCGTTTACCGGTCGCGCATGAGATGCGACCGCCCTTTGTTCTCCAGGAATCGACGATGCCCCGCAAACTCCTCCTGTGCCTGGCCGCCGCGGCCGCGCTCAGTGCCTGCAAAGGCGAATCCACGCCGGCTGCCACGCCGCCCACCGATACCGCTGCCGCGAAGCCGGCCGCCCATCAGTTCTCACCGGAGATCAACGCCGGCGACTTCGCCGAGATGGTCAAGACCCTGGCTTCGGATGAGTTCGAAGGCCGCGCCCCGGGCAGCAAGGGCGAAGAACTGACGGTCAACTACATCCGCGACCAGATGCAGCGCATCGGCCTGCAGCCCGGCAACGGCGACAGCTGGTTCCAGGATGTGCCGATGACCGAGACCACGGCCGATGAATCGACCGTGCTGAAGATCACCCAGGGCGGCAAGACCACCGAACTGAAGTTCGGCACCGACATGGTGGTCGGCACCCGTACCGGCCAGGCCGAGGTGAAGGTCGATGCCAGCGACCTGGTGTTCGTCGGCTATGGCGTCGATGCGCCGGAGCAGAAGTGGAATGACTACGCCGGTCAGGACTGGAAGGGCAAGACGGTCGTGATGTTCGTCAACGACCCGGGCTTCCACGTCGACGACGCGAAGCTGTTCGACGGCAAGCGCATGACCTACTACGGCCGCTGGACCTACAAGTTCGAGGAGGCCGCCCGCAAGGGCGCCGCCGCCGCGCTGATCGTGCACGACACCGCCGGCGCGTCCTACGGCTGGGACGTGGTGAAGAATTCCTGGGCTGGCCCGCAGTACGACCTGCCCGCCAAGGATGACCCGGAAGCGCGCATCCCGGTACAGGGCTGGCTGAGCGCCGACGCGGCCAAGGCGCTGTTCGCCGGTGCCGGCCTGGACCTCGCCCAGGCCTACAAGGACGCCAGCAAGCGCGGTTTCAAGCCAGTGCCGCTGAAGGCCACCGCTGCGGTCGACCTGAAGAGCCAGATCGCACAGAAGCAGTCGCGCAACGTGGTCGGCGTGCTGCCGGGCAGCAAGCGCGCTGACGAGGCCGTCCTGTACATGGCGCACTGGGACCACCTGGGCAAGCATGAGGGTGAGACCGGCGACAACATCTACAACGGCGCGGTCGACAACGCCACCGGCGTGGCTGGCATTCTCGAAGTGGCCGAAGCCATGGCCCACCAGGAGCCGAAGCCGGAGCGTTCGGTGGTGTTCCTGGCGGTGACCCTGGAAGAGTCCGGCCTGCTGGGTTCCAAATACTACGTCGCCCACCCGACCTTCCCGCTGGACAAGATCGCCGGTGTGATCAACATCGATGCGATGTCGGTGGCCGGCCGTGCCAAGGACGTGACCGTCACCGGCTTCGGCAGCTCGGAGCTGGAGGACATCCTCAAGCCGCTGGCCGCCGCCCAGGACCGCACCCTGCACGGTGAGACCTCGGTACAGAGCGGCTTCTACTTCCGCTCCGATCACTTCAACTTCGCAAAGGCGGGTGTGCCGGCCCTGTACGCCGATGGCGGCGAAGACCTGCGCGAGGGTGGCGTGGAAGCGGGCCGCAAGGCGGCGGCGGACTACGGCGCCAACCGTTACCACGGCCCGAAGGACGAGTTCGACGCCGCCTCCTGGAAGCTGGACGGCACCGTCGAAGACCTGCAGCTGATGTACGGCGTGGGCAAGGAACTGGCCGGTGGCGATCGTTGGCCGAACTGGTATGCAGGCAATCCGTTCAAGGCAGCCCGCGACGCGATGATGAAGGACAAGGTCCCGGCCAAGTAAAGTCGGGCCATGCTCGACTGAGCACTGTTGAGAGCAGAGCGGCGCCCCACGGGGCGCCGCTTTTCTTTTGCGTACCGTCGGCGGCTCATCCACGGTTGGTGTGGATCTGCCGGTAGTGCCGGCCGCTGGCCGGCAATCGATTGGTAGCGGCCAACCCTGGTTGGCGCCATGCTCCTCGCGGAGCACTTACGCATGGCGTGGATCTACCGGGCAATGCAACGCCATCGGATTGCCGGCCAGCGGCCGGCACTACCGGGGTTTCCTGCGCACAAAGAAAAACCCCGCTGCATGAGCAGCGGGGTTTTGGGTGTAAACCCTGGCGATGACCTACTCTCGCATGGCTTGAGCCACACTACCATCGGCGCAGCTGCGTTTCACTTCCGAGTTCGGGATGGGATCGGGTGGTTCCACAGCGCTAATTTCACCAGGGAGACGGTTGCAGCAGCGCTTGCAGCGCCAGCTTCGCGATCTTGCCCTTGGGGCGGAAGGGACCCGCAAAATGCAGTGCCTTCACTTAATAAGAAAAACCCCGCTGCGTGAGCAGCGGGGTTTTGGGTATAAACCCTGGCGATGACCTACTCTCGCATGGCTTGAGCCACACTACCATCGGCGCAGCTGCGTTTCACTTCCGAGTTCGGGATGGGATCGGGTGGTTCCACA